>NZ_JAGGKE010000004.1 GCF_017873555.1 Halorubrum trapanicum
GCCCCGCCCCCCCCGCGCCCCCCCATGCGACCCCCCCCCCCCCCCCCCCCCCACCCCCCCCCCCCCCCCCCCCCCCGGGGGGGGGGGGGCCGGGGGCCCCCGCGACTCCCTCGCGCGTGCGACTCGCGCCCTTCGGGCGCTCGTCGGCACGCGCCGACCACGTCGTTCTTTCTAAGCTGTCGTCGCCGCTGCTCGCGTCTGTTTAAATGCCACATCGCCGCCGTCGATCCGATTCGTCCGCTCCCGAAACCGTTCGACATCGACCGCCTCAGCCGTCCAGCTCCTCGCGGAGCAGGCCGTTCACCTGTCCGGGGTCGGCGCTGCCGCCGGTTTCCTGCATCACCTGCCCGACGAGGAAGTTGATCGCGCCCTCGTCGCCGTCGTGGTAGTCGCTCACGGCGTCGGGGTTCTCGTCGATGGCGGCCGCGACCGCGGCCTCGACCTCGCCGCTCTGGGCCTTGCCGAGCCCCTCGCGCTCGATCACCGTCTCGGGGTCGTCGCCCTCGTCGAGCATCTCGCGGAGGACGACCTCCTCGGCGTTCTTCACGGTCAGCTCGTCTGCGGCGACCAGCTCGATCAGGCGCGTGAACTCGTCGAGCCGGCCTTCGACGTCCGTAATCTGCATCTCGCGGTAGTTGAGCTCGCCGAGCAGGTTGTCTGCGACCCACGTCGCCGCCAGGTCGGGGTCGAACTCGCTCGCCACGTCCTCGAAGAAGTCCGCGACCGCCTTCGTGGAGGTGAGCTTCGAGGCGGCCTCGCGGTCGAGTCCGTACTCCTCGCGGAAGCGCTCGCGGCGGGCGTCGGGCAGCTCCGGGATCGCGATCTGTTCCTTCCAGTCGGCCACCTCCAGGGCGGGGAGGTCGCCCTCGCGGAAGTACCGGTAGTCCTTCTCGGCCTCCTTCGAGCGCATCCCGACGGTGACGCCGCGCGACTCGTCCCAGTGGCGGGTCTCCTGTTCGATCTCGCGGCCGCGCCGGAGGACGTTCTCCTGTCTGGTGACCTCGTAGGCGAGCGCCTGCTCGGCGCCCTTGTGACTGGAGATGTTCTTCACCTCCGCGCGGCTCACCTCGTCGAGGGCCGCGTCGTCGATCGTCCCGTCGTCGGCGACGTGCTCGGCGGGGACGAGCGAGACGTTGGCGTCGACGCGCAGGCTCCCGTCGCGGCCGGGGTCGAACACGCCGAGGTACTCCAGCACCTCCTCGAGCTTCGCGAGGAACGCGCGCGTCTCGGCCGGCGAGCGGAAGTCCGGCTCCGTGACGATCTCCATGAGGGGCGTGCCCGCGCGGTTGTAGTTCACCAGCGTGTGGGTCGCCGAGTCGATGGAGCCGCCAGCGTGCTGGAGGCTCCCGGGGTCCTCTTCGAGGTGCGCGCGGGTGATCCCGATGGTCCGCGGGTCGCCGTCGACGCGGACCTCCAGCTCGCCCGACTGGCAGATCGGCGCGTCGTACTGGGTGAGCTGGAAGTTCTTCGGGAGGTCGGGGTAGTAGTAGTTCTTCCGGTGGAAGGTGGTCGTCTCGGGGATGTCGGCGTCGATCGCCTTCCCGATCTTCACGGCGGCCTCGACGGCGCCCTCGTTGAGGACGGGGAGCGCGCCCGGCAGCCCGAGGCAGGTCGGGCAGGTGCGCGTGTTCGGCTCCTCGCCCTCGGCCGGCTCCGTCGAGCAGCCGCAGAAGATCTTCGTGTCGGTCTCGAGCTGGACGTGGACCTCCAGCCCGATCACGACTGTCCGGTCCGCCGTCGCGGCCTGCGTGCTCATTACCGGCTCGTTGTGAGCGGGCCGCCTAAATCGTGTCGGGACGACCGGCGCGACGGATCCGGGGAAGCACCCCCGCGGTCCGCGGGGGCGCCGCCGGTCCGCTGCCGCGTTCCGACCCGTTTATTGTCGGCGGCGGCCCTTCTCGGCGTATGACCGACGACGACCGACGACGCGAGCTGATCGCGGCGCTCACCGCGGCCGACGCCGTCCGGTTCGGCGAGTTCGAGCTGTCTCACGGCGGCACGAGCGACTACTACGTCGACAAGTACCTCTTCGAGACCGACCCGGCGGCGCTGACGCTCGTGAGCGAGGCGTTCGCCGCCCGGCTCGCCGACACAGACGCGAAGCTGGCGGGGGTCGCGCTGGGCGCGGTGCCGCTGGTGGCCGTCACGGCCGCGGAGCTGGGCCGCCCGTACGTCATCGCGCGCAAGCAGGCGAAGGAGTACGGCACGGGCAACCGGATCGAGGGGCGGCTCGACGAGGGCGAGGAGGTCGTCGTCATCGAGGACATCGCCACGACGGGGCAGTCCGCGGTCGACGCGGTCGAGGCGCTCCGCGAGGCGGGCGCGACCGTGAACCGCGTGCTGGTCGTCGTCGACCGCGAGGAGGGCGCCGCGGAACTGCTCGCCGACCACGACGTGGAGCTTGCGTCGCTGCTCACGGCGACGGAGCTGCTGGCGGAGCGGGACGGGGAGTAAGGGAATTCTGTCGGTCGCGGCCACGACGACTCAGGCCTCCGGCGCGTCCACCGTCGGCACCGCGATCCGGTCGAGCACGTCGGCGATCACGTCGCGCTCGTCCACGTCGTTGACGGCCGCGTCCGGCGTCAACACGAGTCGGTGCGCGAGCGTCGGCTCCGCGACGCGCTTCACGTCGTCCGGCGTGACGAACTCCCGCCCGGCGATCACCGCCGCCGCCCGCGCGGTCTCGAAGAGGCGCTGGGTGCCGCGCGGGGAGACGCCGGCCTCGACGCGGCGGTCCTCGCGGGTCGCCCGCGCGAGCGCCGCGGCGTAACGAAGCAGGTCGTCGTCGACCCGGACCGACTCGGGCACCTCCCGCAGCGTCGCCACGGCGTCGGGGTCGAGGACGCGGTCGACGGTCGGCGACTGCTCGACACGCCCGGCGCGGCGCCGGAGCAGCTCCAGCTCGCCCTCCTCGTCGGGGTAGCCGATCGAGGTCTTGATCGTGAACCGGTCGAGCTGGGCCTCCGGCAGCGGGAACGCTCCCTCGCTCTCGACGGGGTTCTGCGTCGCGATCACGTAGAAGGGGCTGGGGAGGTCGTGGGTCTCGCCGTCGACGGTCACCTGTCCCTCCTCCATCGCCTCCAGCAGCGCCGCCTGCGTCTTCGGCGGCGCGCGGTTGATCTCGTCGGCCAGCACGACGTTCGCGAAGATCGGGCCGGGCGAAAACGAGAAGGAGCCGTCGCGCTCGTCGAACACGTTGGTCCCGGTGACGTCGGCGGGCAGGAGGTCGGGCGTGAACTGGATCCGCGAGAACTCCAGGCCGAGAGCGGTCGCGAACGAGCGCGCGGAGAGGGTCTTTCCGGTGCCGGGCACGTCCTCCAAGAGGACGTGGCCGCGGGCGAGGATGCCGAGGGTGACGCGGTCGAGGAACTCGCGGTCGGCGACGACCGCGCCGCCGACCTCGTCGACGACGCGGGCGCAGGCGTCGGCCGCTTCGGGGACGTCCATACCGCCCGCACGGGAGCCGGGCCGAAAAGCGTTGTCGGCGGCGGCGATGTCGCCGGCCAAGAGGCCCCGGACCGCGGGTCGTCCGAAAGCGATCGAAACGCATAACAGCGGAACCGGCCAACGTCGAAGCGAGCCGAGGTAGCCTAGCCTGGCCAAGGCGGTAGATTCGAAATCTACTGTCCATTCGGACACCGGAGTTCAAATCTCCGCCTCGGCGCTTCTCTCAGTCTCGTTCGGCGAGCGGCGCCGCCGTCGCGTTCGCCTTCGCCGCCGTCGCGTTCGCCTTCGCCGCCGTCGCGTTCGCCTTCGCCGCCGTCGCGTTCTCCGACGCCCGCTACCCGACCAGCGACGCCGCGAGGAACATCCCGCTCGCGGCCGCGGGCGGAATGGTGAGGTTGTCGTCGACGGCGACGCCGCGGATGAGCGGCGGTAGCCCGTCGGCGACCGCGGCGGGAATCGCGCCCGCGAGCGCGACGATCACGCCCGGGTCGGGACCGAACTCGGGGATCGCGTACGGGACGGCGATCCCGAAGCAGACGAACACCATCGCCGCTACCACGGAGAGCCGCTTCGGCTCCGTCGCCGCGTTCTCGCCGAGACCACCGCTTATCGGGTCGCCGACGGAGAGCATCCACATCGCGGGCACGGCGAACACCGGCGCGAAGACCAGCGCGGTGGCGGCCATGCTCACCTGATACAGCGCGTAGCCCGCGATCCCGTCCGCCTCGTACTCGCGGACGAGGGCGTCGTACAGCGGGTCGAGCGGTCCCGCGGAGCCGGAGAGGCGCAGCGCTTCGAGCACGGCCGCGACCGCGACGCTGGCGATCAGCAGCCGCCCGGTCGTCTCCCACGAGATCCACCCCAACAGGAACGGGACCGGGTACAGCGTGCCGCTGGCGTGGACCAGCCGGCGCTCGAACTCCACGCGCTCGCGCCACGCCGCGGCCGGGAGCGTCACGCCCTCAGTTCCCCGCGGTGTCGACGTCCGTGTCGACCGCGTCGTACCGGTCGGCGACGGACGCGAACGGCTCGCCCCCTCGCAGCGCGGTCAGCTCGTCGGCGAGCTCCGCGACCGGGATCCGGACCTGCGCCGCGGAGTCGCGCTCGCGGAGCGTGACGGTGTCCGGCCCGTCGGCCTCGACGCCGTCGCGGTCGACCGTGACGCAGAACGGCGTGCCGACCTCGTCCTGCCGGCGGTACCGGCGGCCGATCGAACCGGAGTCGTCGTACGCGACCGCCAGCCCCGCCGCCCGCAGGTCGGCCGCGGCCTCGTCGGCCAGCGCGGTGAGGCGGTCGTCGTTCGTGACGAGGGGGAAGACGGCGGCGTCCTGCGGCGCGACCTCGGGCTCTAAGGAGAGGTAGGTGCGCTCCTCGCCGTCGACCTCGTCCTCGCTGTAGGCGTGCGCGAGCAGCGTCTGGACGGTGCGGCCGACGCCGAAGGAGGGTTCGACGACGTGCGGGGTGATGTGTTCGCCGCTCTCCGTCACCTCCTCGACCGAGAAGTTCGCGACGCCGGCGTCGACTTCGTGGGTCTCCGCGCCGTCGCCCTCGCCGACCGTCACCGCGACGGTCTCGCCGTCGAAGGCGTCCGGGTCGCGCTCGGCGAGCGTTTCGAGCGCGTCCGCGACCGCGGCGGCGTCGCCACCGAACTCCGGCCCCAGCACGGACATGTCGGGGTCGACGGTCGCGCGCTCGACCGTCTTCGGCTCGTCGTAGCGCTTGAACACGGTGAACGCGTCGTCGCCGTGCTCGTCGTGCTTCGAGAGGTCGTAGTCGCCGCGGTAGGCGAAGCCGGCGATCTCGATCCAGTCGCCGTCGACCTCGCTCTCGGCGTCCCAGCAGTCGGCCGCGTAGTGGGCGCGCTCGCCCGCGAGGTGCTGGCGGAACCGGAACCGGTCGAGGTCGACGCCGACGCGCTCGTACCACTCCTGCGCGACGCCGAGGTAGTAGCCGACCCACGGGGAGCCGATGACCCCCTCGTCAACGGCTTCACCGACCGTCGTGTCGAGGTAGTCGCCGTCGTCGGCCTCCTGCTCGGTCGCGGGGTACAGCCGGACCTCGACGTCGCGCACGCGGTCGAGCGGCGGCTCGTCTTCCTCGGGGTCGATGAACTGCTCGAGCTCGGCCTGCGTGAACTCGCGGAGGCGGAGCAGGCCGCCGCGCGGCGAGATCTCGTTGCGGTAGGCCGGGCCGATCTGGGTGATCCCGAACGGGAGGTTCCCGCGGGCGTACTCCTTCAGGCGCGGGAACTCGACGAAGATCCCCTGCGCCGTCTCCGGGCGGAGGTAGCCGGGCTGGGCGTCGCCGGGACCGATGTCGGTCGCGAACATGAGGTTGAACGCCTCGACCGGCTCGCCCGCCAGCGGCGTGCCGCAGGCGGGGCAGGCGATCTCCGCCTCGGCGATGAGGTCCTCGACCTCCTCGCCGGGGAGCGCCTCGGCGTCCTCGATCTCGGTGGCGTCCTCGACGAGGTGGTCGGCGCGGTGGGACTCGCCGCACTCGGGGCACTCGACGAGCATGTCGTCGAACCCCTCCAGGTGGCCGGAGGCCTCGAACACCGGCTCCGGCATCACCGTCGGCGCCTCGATCTCGCGGTTCCCCTCGCGGATGGTGAACCGGTCGCGCCACGCGTCCTCGACGTTCCGCTTGAGGGCGGCCCCCTGCGGGCCGAAGGTGTAGAAGCCGGCGGTGCCGCCGTACGCGCCGTTCGACCCGAAGAAGAACCCGCGGCGCTTCGCGAGCTCGGCGAGCGCGTCCGCGGCCATCTACAGCCCCTCCAGCAGGTCGACGTCCCGGACGATCCCGTCCAGGTCCGTGCCCGAGACGAGCGGGACCTGCTCGATGTCGTTGCTGATCAGCTCCTGGGCGACCTCCTTGGCCGTCCGCGTGGCGTTGACAGTGACCAGGTCCTCGGTCATGAAGTGGCGGACCGCCTCCGCGGGAAGCTCGACGTTCCGGGTGGGGAGATAGCGCGCGCCGGTCGCCTTGATCCCCTCCCAGGACCACTCCGAGTCCTCCTCGGCGATCGAGTCGCCGGTGCTCGCCTCGCCCTCGACGACCCGGGCGACCTCGAGGATGTCGACCTCGGTGAGCATCCCCGCGACCGCGGCGTCGTCGTCGAGGACGACCGCGTACGGGACCCCCGAGAGACCGATCTCCCGCTCGGCGACCGGCAGCGGCGTCCCCGTGTGGGTCGCGTTGACCGCGCTGGTCGCCAACTCGCCCACGGGCGTCTCGCCGTCGACCTCGCCGCGGGCGATGGCCCGAACCACGTCCGTGACCGTGAGGATCCCGACGAGCTCGTCGCCGTCGACCACGGGGAGCCGCCGCGACTCCTCGGCGGCCATCGTCCGTGCGGCGTCGACGATGTCGTCGTCGGTCCCGACAGTCGGCACCTCGCGCATCAGCAGCGCGAGCTGGTCTTCGTCCGGCTGGTCGATCAGGTCGTCGCGCGTGACCAACCCGCGGTACACCTCGTCGCCGTCGACGTCTTTCACGACCGGCACCGAGGAGAACCCGTACTCTTGGATGTACTCCAACACGTCGTTCCGGCTCCCGGGAATCTCGACGACGACGAGCTCCGAGCGCGGCGTCATGGCGTCTGCGACGTTCATGCCCGTCTTTCAGCGTGACACCTCTTGTATACTGCGAAGGTGTGCGGAGAGCGATGGCGTGTCACGGACATCCACGCGCGACCCCGGATCGGTCGCGCCGCGCCGGACCGCGAGCCGATGAGAAACCCGACACGTTTCGGCGGATCGTCGCCCACGAGGCGGGTTTTCAGGAGATACGTCGGTCGGCAGTCCCCGGAATCACCGATATGACGGCCAGTTCCGTCTGGGTTCGCAACTCTTATACGTACTGTGAACTATTCACAACCATGTCACGGAGTTCCACTCCTTGGGACGACCCGGACCCCGACCGCCGCCGGACGGCGCTGCCGACGGACCCGGCGCTCGACGCCGGCGACGCGCCGGACGTGATGGCATCCATCGACTCCTCGTCGTCGCGACCGGAGCTCGTCATCGCGGACGTCTCGCGGGAGGACGCGTGGGTGTCGGTCGACGAGACCAACGCGACCGTCCTCGAGGAGTGGTGTTGAGCCGCGCCGGTCGCTGACGGACCGAATTTTCTTTTCCCGCCGTAGCGCCGCCGCGCTCCCGGTTCACCGAAGCCCGCGCGCCGCCTCCCAGCCGCGGATCAGCGATCCGATCGTCCGACACGTCGGCACCGTCACGCCGTGCCGGTCCGCCCGGTCGGTGACGGCGTCGTAGACGGCGTCCACCTCGGTCCGCCGGTCGTTCGCGACGTCCTCGCGCATGGACGACCGGTTGGCGGCGGTGTCGGCGGCGACGCGCTCGACGGCGGCGACCGCGCGGTCGTCGGGGAGGTCGACCCCGACAGCGCGGGCGACGCGGGCCGTCTCGCGGGCGGCCTCGCGGGATATCTCGCCCGCGGGCCCGTCGAGCGTCGGGCCGTTCTCGGTCCGCGCGAGCGCGGAGGGCCCGTTGATCCCGGCGTTGACCGCGAGCTTCTCGAAGCGGCGCATCGGCATGTCCTCGGCCACGACCGTCTCGATGCCGGCCGCTTCGAAGGCGGCCCCGATCCGCGCGGCCGGCGCGCTCGCGCCGCCCGAGAGCGCCCCGACGACCACCTCGCCGACGCCGGTACAGGTGACGCGGCCCGGCTCGGCGAACCGGGCGCCGTAGCTGGCGGTGCCGGCGAGCACCGTCGCGTCGAGCGCGGCGACCAGCCGCTCCTCGGTGAGTCCGTTCTGGAGCGAGCAGACCGCCTCGTACTCGCCGGTCGCGAGCGCTCGGGCGGCCGCGTCGGTGTCGTACGCCTTGGTCGTGACCAGCGCGAGGTCGGCCGCGCGGTGCGTCCCGTCGGTGAGCGCGCGCGGCGTGACCCGGACGTCTACCTCGCCGTCGATCCGGAGTCCGTCCTCGCGAATCCGCCGCATGTGCGGGTCGCGACCGACGAGCGTCACGTCGTGTTCGCGCGCCAACAGCCCGCCGGCGAGGCTCCCGAGCGCGCCGGCACCGTAGACGAGCACCTCCATACAGGGACGAACGGTCGCCGACAGAAAAGGGGTGCCGGTGGGGTGCGGTCCGCCGTCTCGGACGCCGACGACTCCGGCTGGGTCAGCCTTTCAGTCCGCTCCCGGTCAGGGGCACGACCACGTCCTCGTCGGGAGCGACCTCACCGCGCTCGCGGAGCGTCCGCAGCGCCGCGGGCGCGACCGCGCAGGTCGGTTCCGTGTCGAAGCCGGCGGCGTGGAGGCGGTCGAGCTCGCGCGTCGCGGCCGCCTCGGTGACCGCGAGCGCGTCACCGCCGGTCGCGTCGATCGCCTCCCGGATCTCGCGGTCGCGCACCGGCTCGGCGATCTGGATCCCGTCGGCCGCGTCGTTGACCGCTCCCGTCGGATCGGCCGCCTCCGGCCCGTGAAGCGCCCGCACTATCGGCGCGACGCCGGCCGCCTGCGCGCCGTAGAGCCGGGGGACCGAGTCGATCCACCCGGCGCGTTCGAGCCGGCGGAACCCGCGGTAGGCGCCGAGGAAGAGCGTGCCGTGGCCGAGCGGCGTCACGACGGCGTCGGGGGCCTCGAAGCCGCGCTGGAGTGCGATCTCGTACGCGACCGTGGCGGTCCCCTCGAAGAACGCCGGATTCCAGGCGTGGCTGGCGTACCAGGCGTCGGTCCGCGACGGATCCTCCGCATCGGCGCCGAGCGCAGCGACGCACGCGTCCGTCACGTCTCCCCGGCTCCCCTCGATCCGGACCGGGTCGGCGCCGGCGCGGCGGATCGCGCGGAGCTTCGACTCCTTCGCGTCGGCGGGGACGTAGATCTCGGCTGCGATCCCGGCGCGGGCGGCGTAGGTCGCGATCGCGGCGCCCGCGTTGCCCGAGGAGTCCTCGACGACGCGCTCGACGCCCAGCTCGCGGGCCCGAGTCAGCGTCGCGGTCGCGCCGCGGTCCTTAAACGAGCCGGTCGGGAAGACGTACTCCAGCTTGAACGACGCGTTCCACGGGGGAGCGTCGTTGTCTCGGGCGGCGCCGTCCCGCCTCCCGTCCGCGTCGACCAGCGGCGACATCCCCTCGCCGAGCGTCACGCGGTCGCGGGGGTCGTCACCGACCGCGAGCAGGTCGTCGAACGCCCACAGGCCGTCGCGCGCGTCGAACGAGGCGGGGTCCGGCGCCGCCCCTTCGGGCGTCGGCGGGTCGGCGAAGTCGAGCGGGGCGCCGCACCGGCAGCGCCAGCGGTCGCGGTACGTCCCGCCGCACTCGGGACAGCGAAGTCGGCGGGAAGCGCTCGTCCTCCGCTCCGGAGGGTCGGCGTCCCGCATCAGTACTCGTCGACGTTGGTCCCGATCGAGCAGACGTACTCGCCGGCGGCCACCTGCGGGAGCCGTCGCGTGCGCCAGAAGACGCCATCCGCGTCGGCGGTCACGCGGCCCTCCAGGGCGCCGAAGGTGTCGGTCACCTCGAACAGCACGTCGCCGGCCGAGACGCGCTCGCCGAGTTCGCGCTCGAAGCGGACCAGCCCGCCCGCCGGCGAGCCGTACTGGTCGAAGCCGCGGGCGCGCGTCTGCGATTCGAGGTCGGTGTCGCCGTCGAGGAACCCGTAGTGGCGGAGCACGTTGAACACGCCCTCGACGCCGTACCGGATGGACTCCTCGTCCCAGCCGACGCAGCCGCCCAGCTCGGGGTCGACGGTCGGGATACCGTGTTCGGGACCGGCCCGGGCGAGCTGTCCGTCCGGTCCCTTGATGTCGAGGACGTGGCCGCAGCCGAAGACCTTCGCCAGCTCCAGGCAGTCGCCGTGGAGGCGGTGGCGGACGCCGCAGCGTACGCGGGTCTCGTTTATCATCCGGCTCGTCGACCCCTGGTGGAGGTCGAGGATGTAGTCGGCGCGGGTGGCGATCTGGAACGTCTCGTGGGCGATCCGCTCGCTGGTCGTCCCGTCGGCGTCGCCCGGGTAGCCGCGGTTCATCTTCCGGTCGTCGACCGGGTTCCGGTGTTCCGCGGCCTGGAACGCGAAGTGGTTCACGATGCCGACGACGAGGACGGAGCCGGACAGCTCGGCCGGATCGATCCGCGGGACGACGCGGTTGACGACGCCCAGCCCGTTCAGTTCGTCGCCGTCGCTCACCGCTTGGACGTACAGCGTCGGCCCGTCGGCGGCGCCGTTGATCGCGGCGACCGGCAGCCGGACGGGACTCCCGTCCCGCATCTCCCCCACCTCGAGACGGCCCGTGTCCGTCTCGCCGGGGGAGGCGCGGGCCGTTCCCAGCGTTATCATTACGCGGAGGTGGGACGGCCGGGACTTTATCGGTTCGGTCCGCGGCGATCCGACCGACACAAGCTTTATCGCCGCTATCGCACTACGGAGTGGCACGCACTACCGCGGCGCCGGTCCCCGCATTCCCCGACGACCGCCGCGGCGATTTCCAATGAGCATCGACATCGACCCGCTGCGTGAGGCCGACGGGATAACCGTCACCGACCACATCGAGAACACGCAGTTCGAGGTGTACACCGACCGCCCCGTCGACCCGCGCCCGCGCCCCGAGTCGGACCACTACTTCCCGGTCGACGCGGGCGTCGCGGTCGAGACCGGATCGATCGAGATCCCCCGCGTCGCGGTCGTCGAGACGCGGGCCGGCGACGGAACGCTCCTCACTCACGGGGACTGTTACACGATGCCGGACGGGACGTACCACGTCGGTATCAACCCGGCACCGACGAAGCTCTACCTCTCGTTCGAGTCCGGATTCTCCGTCTCGACGACCGACCGGACCACCCGAATCGACCTCGACACGCCCGGTAGCGTCGCTCTCGGGTTCCGGTCGCTCCATCAGACCCCGGCGGGGACGATCACCACCCCGACGGACCCGGAGTCGCTGATGGACGCCGTCTCGCTGCTCGGCTCCGCGCTCCAGACCACCAGCCCGGAGCGGTCCTTTCCGACCCTGCGGGGACACCCGCCGCTGATCGAGCCGGGCGAGGAGTTCCGCGTTCCTGACCGGGTCGAGCCGGTCGAGGGCGGGATCCGGATCGTCGTCCCGCCCGAGTACCGCTACCTCTATCCGGTGGTCTCGCTGGCGTACTACTTCGCGGCCGAGGTGGTCCCGGGCGACGCCCCGCGGATCGAAGGGAACGGCTGGACGTACCCGCTCGAACCGGGGTTCGAGGCGCGGACCGCGGCGGTGCTCAGGCAGTCGTTCCACATGGACTGTCTCGTCCGCACGGAGGGGTTCTACCCGGTCGACCTCCACGAGCGCGAGACGACCGACCTCGACCTCGACTGGGGGCGGCTGTACGACCTCCCGCTCGCCGAGCGGCTCGGCGAGTACCTCGACGTGCCGTTCGAGGCGGTCGAGCCGGAGTTACCGCAGTGGACGCTGACGACGGACGTCCGTCCCGACCCGGAGAACGTGGAGATGCTCCCCTTCGTCGCCGGGGAGCTGTCGGTCGTTCGCTCGCCGGAGACGGTCACGCCGGTGGACGACGACGAGGGCGTCGGCGTCGGCTTCTTCGGCGGCGCGGACCGGAGCGCTCCGCAGGCGACGAGGCGGGAGATCCCGGCCGACGGCGTCGAACTCGATGGCGGCGAGTTCGTTCGGGGCGGCGCGAGCGCGGGCGCCGCGAGTGCGAGGACCACCCGCGGCGCGGGCGCTTCCGCGGACCGCGGCGCCGTCTCGGCTCAGTCCGAGTTCGTTCGGCCGGAGCCGGTCGACACCGTCGAGCACGCGTGGGTCGGCGACGGGGTTCCCCTCGACGCGAACAAGGCGACGCTCGACGCGTACCACCGCCGGCTCGAAGCGGGGCAGGTCGAGCAGTCGCGGATCTCGGTCCTCGTGGTCTGTAACGACGAGCAGATGCGCGAGGAGGGCGACGTCGCCGACCTCTACGGACTCCGCGACATGGTCCAGTTCGACATCGAGGTGCGCCACGACCTCTCGCGCGAGGAGATGCGCGACGCCCTCGCGTCCGACGTCGACTTCCTCCACTACATCGGCCACGTCGACGACCGCGGGATGCAGTGCGCCGAGAGCTACCTCGATCTGACCGACGAGGAGCTCGAAATCGGTGTGAGCGCCTTCCTGCTCAACGCCTGTCAGTCCTACCAGCAGGGCGAGGCGCTCGTCCACCGCGGCTCGCGCGGCGGCATCGTCACCCTCTCCGACGTGGCGAACTCGCCCGCGACGACGCTCGGCCGGATCATCGCCCGCCTGATGAACAGCGGGTTTAACCTCCGGACCGCGCTCCACGTCGCGAAGCGGGAGCTGATCACTGGTCAACAATACACCGTCGTTGGCGACGGAGGGACGACGATTTGCCAGAGTCGGAGTGGATCTGTGGTCGTGCTCGACATTTCGAACAGGTCTAGCGATTCGTGGGAGTTAACTGCGGAAATGTTTCCGAACGGCCCCTATGGGAAGGGGTCCCTTACAAAGATAAACATGTCAGGAGAAACAGGCAATCACTACATCCCCACAAAAATATTTATAAAATCTGTTCAAAAAATAAACTTAAGAGTTTCCTTGAACTTGAGACAGTACCAATTTTTATTGACGATGAATTAACTTGGAGTGACGAGTTTATTATCGATTAAGGACCAGGGTTCGTAGCGGCCATGTTTGCTGCCGCGGGCGCCGCCTGCGTCAACAGCAGGAGGGCGGTGAACAGGACGCCGGCCATCTTCGGGTGCTCTGCCACGTAATCTGCCACACTTTCGTGCATATTCGAAAAGTATCAGGATAAATAAATATTGAGATTGTTCTGCGGTGAGAAGATAGAGATATTTGAAATAAGGTAAGACTGTATTAAATAGATTTAACGGCTGAAAGCCGGATATCGGCCACACCGGATAGGCCCGAAAGTCCGTGAGTCATCGCGAACTGTCGCGCTCGCTCGGTCGAGGACCCCGTTTTTTCACCGCCGAGCGCGGAGGTGGGGTCGCCATGACCGACATCGAGTCCACGATCCGAGCGGCGTTCGAGCACACGGAGTACGACCTCGGCGACGTCGCGGTCAACCGCCGACAGGTCCGCGTGCCGGTGATACAGGAGGGCGCCGACCCCGACGCGCTCCGAGCGGTGATAGAGGAGGCGCTCGGCGCGGACGCGCTCGCCGCCGTGACCGTGACCACGGAGCGGATCGCCGGCGAGGACACCGTCGGGACCGTCGTGTCGTTCCGATATCGGGACTGAGGCGACCGCCGAGGGGTTCCGGGTCGGCGCCGCGAGACCGACCCCCCACCGCGACGCGGTACGATTAACAGGTCGGTACCCGTACACAGGGATCACACGATGACGGCCGAGGACGGACACGACGGCGCACAGTACCTCGCCGGCTCGCCCGTTCGGGTCGCGATACTCCGGGCGCTACGCGAGAACCCGCAACGCCCGGCAGAGTTGACCGGCGCGGTCGACGCGACCCGAACGACGGTCCAGCGGATCCTCGCGGGGTTCCGCGAGCGGGACTGGGTGGTGAAACGGGACGCCGCCTACCGGGTGACGCCGACCGGAGAGCGCGTCCACGAGGCGTACGAGACGCTCCTGACGGAGGTCGAACGCGGCGACCGCTACGGGCGGTTCGCCGCGACCGTCGAGCGCGTCGGCGCCGACTTCCCAGCGGCGGGACTCCCCGGCAGCGACCTCACCGTCGCGTCCGACCAGAATCCGCTGGCGGCCGTCGACCGGCTCACGGAGCTGCTCCACGAGAGCTGCGGCAGCGAGATTCGGGCCGTCTCTCCCGTCGTCATCCAGCCGTTCAACGAAGCGGCGGCCGCGGCGCTGGACGACGGCGCGAGCGTCGAACTGGTCATCGATCGCGACGTGGTCGACGCCTCGGTCGCGGAGTTCGAACCGGCGACCGACCGCGCGCTGGACGACGACGCCGCCGAGGTGTACGTGAGCGCCGAGCCGATCGAGTACGGGCTGTTTCGGTGCGGCGACGTGGCCTGCGTGACCGCGCACGACGAGCGGAACAACCCCCGATACGTGCTCGAATCGACCGAGGCAACGGTCGTCGACTGGGTCGACGAGACGTTCGCGGCGCTTCGAGACGACGCGTCGAAGCTCTCCTCGGTCGTCGAACGCGCCTGAGAAGGGTGGCTGCGCTCCCTACGCGTCGTCGCTCGCGGCGCTCTCGTCGGCGGTAGCCGCATCGGCCGTCGCGTCGTCGTCCGGATTCGCGTCGTCGTCGTCCGGATCGAAGTTCGCGGGCACGACCGTCGGGTGGTCGATGCCGACGGAGGGCGTTGTGGCGCTCATGGCTCTAAGAGACGATACGCGACGCTGACCCTAAAAATTACCCATAGGCATAACGCATCCGGCCGCGGGCGGTGGATGCGCTCGGGTTATACCGCCGCTACGCGACCTGCTCGTCGTAGAGGTCCTGCGCGTGCTCGATCGCGTCCTTGGCCGCCGCCTTGTCCTCCCAGCCGAGCGTTTCGACCTCCTTACCGGCCTCGAGGTTCTTGTAGGTCGCGAAGAACTCGTCTATCTCGTCGAGGATCTGCTGGGGGATGTCCTCGAGGTCCTCGATGTGATCGAACCGGGGGTCCTCGGTCGGCACCGCGATCACCTTGTCGTCCTGCTCGCCGTCGTCGTCCATCTTCATCAGCGCGACGGGGCGGGCCTCGACGACGCAGCCGGGGAACGTCTGGTCTTCGACGAGCACCATCACGTCGAAGGGGTCCTCGTCGTCGTAGTACGACTGCGGGATGAAGCCGTAGTCGTACGGGTAGTGGACGTTCGAGTGGAGCACGCGGTCGAGGACGACGCCAGGGACGTCCTTGTCGTACTCGTACTTGTTCCGCTCGCCTTTGAGACACTCGACGACGGCGTAGATCTCGTCCGGCGCGTTCGGTCCCGTCTCGAGATCTTCCCAGAGGTTGACCATGTGTCCGTTGATGCGTCGATGGCGGCCAAAGTCCTTTCGGGATCCAGCGATTCGCCCGCGGTCGAGGTCGTAACCGCGCGAGACCGGCGTCAGCCGTCCGAAACCCCTCGAACGACCGATCCGGTCGGTTTCGATCGGGAGTCGAATCCGGGACCACGCCGACAGATCGTCGGCGTATCCGGCGGGAACGGAATCGATCGGTCGAACGCCTCGTGCCGCCGGATCGTCCGGGCGTCCGCCGATAGCGCGTGGATACCGGGGGATCCGGACGTTCGTCCGGGATGAAGCATCGCAACGATCGTGAATGTTGAGAAAGACTATAAGTTCGGGTTCCTTCTTAGCACCTATGTCAGAGGCACAAACAGTCACTGATGAATCGACGGCCGCAAGCGATCTCACGGCGTTCCAACAGAACATCCTCACGATCCTGGCCGAGGAGCCGATGTACGGTCTCGCCATCAAGCGGGAGCTGGAGGCGTACTACGGCTCCGAGGTGAACCACGGCCGCCTGTACCCCAACCTCGACGACCTCGTCGACCTCGGGCTGGTGGAGAAGAGCGAACTGGACAAGCGGACGAACCAGTACGAGCTGACCGACGAGGGCCACGACGTCGTCCTCGGCCAGATCGAGTGGGTCCTCGACCGGTTCGTCACCGACGAGACGCGCGGCGACGAGGTCCGCGAGCTGCTGGAGTAAGCGGACCCTCCGATCCCGCGCGGCCGGACGGCACCGAACCCGACAGAACACTTTTGGCACACGGCGCGGCGAAAGCCGCGTTTCCTCGTTCTCCGAGCCGCCGCTACGCCGGACCGTCGCCGTCGGGACTATCGCCGTCGGCGTCGTCCGGACCGTCGCCGTCGGCCGAATCCTCGATCTCGGCGGGCTCGTCGACGCCGGCGGCGACCGACTCGATCACGGACAGCGACTCGTCGACGGCGTCGAGCTGCTCGTCGGTCGGCCAGCCGTTCCGAACCAGGTACTCCTCGCGGAACTCGGCGCGCATCTCCGGGGTGGCGTCGTCGACCGGGCGGACGTAGTGGTTGCTCATGAACGCCGCGAACGTCTCCGCGGTCCGCGCGTGGATCTCGGCCTCCCGCTCGGCGACCTCCTCGGCGACGGTCTCGTTGTACGCGGCCACCTCGCGGTACCGGTCGGCGTCGCCCGGGCCGGAGAGCGACACCTCGACGGCGCGGTCGGTGTCCTCGACCCGGTCGAGTTGGACCGTCCCGTCGTCCATCCACTCGTCGGGGTACAACACGAGCGCGTCGTCCTCGTCGCGGACGCGCGCGGTGTAGCCGTACTCGGCCGCGAGCGCGTCGCGCCGCTCGCGGTACTGGTCGGCCGCCTCCTCGATCTCCGGCGTCGGCTCGGCGGACTCCGCCTCGCGGGCGAGCCGCGTGAGCCGCTCCGCCTCGTCGACCGCCTCGACCGGCACGTCCGGGACGCGGTCGTCGTCGCGGTCGGGGGCCTCCGCGTCGGCGGACTCGTCCGTCTCCTCGTCTTCCTCCGCGGCCATCATCTCTCGCGCCCGTTCCTTCGCCCACTCCGGCGGGTCGTCGTCAGTTCGCGTCATCGAGTGCCTCGTTCGCCAGATCGTCGGCGCGCTCGTTTATCTCCCGCGGTACGTGCGCGATCGACCAGCGGTCGAACCGCTCCAACAGCTCCCGGGCGCGGACCCGCCGCTCGCGGAGCTCCGGGTCGTTGGCGTCCCACTCGCCGCGGACCTGCTTGACGGTGAGCTGGGAGTCGCCGCGGACGTCGACCGCGTCGAAGCCGTACTCGTCGGCCGCCTCCAGCGCGCGGATCAGCGCGGCGTACTCGGCCTGGTTGTTCGTCACGCGGCCGATGCGCTCGCCGCCCTCCGCGACGACCCCGTCGGAGGTGACCAGGCACCAGCCGACCGCGCCCGGACCGGGGTTCCCGCGGGAGGCGCCGTCGAAGTAGACGTGTGCGCGGCCGCCGCCGTCGCGGAGCAGGGCGGTGAGCCGCGTCGGGTCGCTCCCCTGAACGACGACCTTGTCGTCGTACGCGACCGCGACGGCCCCCTCGCGCTCGGCCCGCCACCGCTCGTGGGGCGTGTTCCCCTCGTCGATCCGGACGCCCGCGTCCGCGAGGCGCTCGCGCGCGGCGGCCGGGTCGCAGTCGATCGTCGGCATTCGTCCGGGTTCCGCGCCCGGCGGACAAAGAGCTGTCCGTCCGCCGTCGAAGGAAAAAAGGCCGAATATATGAGGCACAGACGACAGGGGCGGCGCGTCCCTCGATCGACGCGCAGTGACCACGTCGAACGCCGATCCGACCCGAGCGGACGACGCGTCGACCGCCGAGCGGGCCGAGTCGGACCTGTTGACCGGTCTCGCCGCCGTCCGAGAGCGACGCGGCACGGTCACCGTCGCCTGCCGCTACCGGTGCGCGACCGGGACGGCGTTCGGCGGCGAGTGGCGGGGCGTTCCGGTGGGACCGCTCCTCAACGACGCGCCGCCGGAGACGACCCACCTCCGCGCCGAGTCGGCGGACGGGTACCGGGCGCACGTCGCGGTGCGGAAGGCGCTGGACGCCGTCGTCGCGACGGAGCGCCTCGACGGGCCGGCTGACGGGCTGCCCCGGCTCGTCGAACCCGATTTCGACAGTTCGCGAACGGTGCGGGACCTCTCGGCGCTCGTCCCCGTCGCGCTTTCGGCCGACGCCGACCCGGAGACCGCGGTGGTCCGCGATGACCGAGCGGAGACGGGCGACGAGTGAGACGTGACGAGTGAGAGACCGACGAACCCCACGAGAACGACCCATGAACCCCACGGAGAACGACCCATGAACCCCACGGCCCGCGACCGAACCGCGACTGAGGACGGAGCGCCGGCCGACGACTCGCGAGCGGCCGCCGACCGATCACCCGACGCCGACCCGCTGCCGGTCGTCGTCGGCGTCGCGGGACCGAGCGGCGCGGGGAAGACGACGCTCGTCGAGCGGCTGGTCGACACGTTCGCCGCGGAAGGGGAGCGCGTGGCGACGGTGAAATCGATCCACCACGCGATCGAGCCGGACGAGCCGGGGACCGACACGCACCGCCACCGGACCGCGGGCGCGGCGGCGACGGTCGGTATCACGCCGCAACACGCCTTCGAGGTCAGTCCGCACGACCCCGACGGGACCGGCCCTGACGGCGATGTCGGCGATGTCGACTTCGACGAGGAGGACGGCTCCGAGGAGGATGACGGCTCCGAAGAGATCGGCGGCGCCGACGCGCGGAAGCGGGCCGCGCTCCGCGAGGCGATCGACCGGTTCGCGGCCGCGGGCCACGACCTCGTGGTCGTCGAGGGGTTCGCCGAGGTACCGATCCCGACCGTCCTCGCGGGCGACGCCGACCTGGAGACGGTCGCCGGCGAGATCGTCGCCGAGGGTGACGACCCGTTCAACACGGTCCGCGAGGCGGTCCGCGACGTCGACCCGCCGGAATCGCTCGGCCAGCCGGACGCGGCCGAACCGAACGCGACCGACACCCACGACAAATGAGCGACGACACGCGCGACGAGACGGAGGAACCGGACGCGACGACCGACGAGGAGTCGCAGCGGGGGGCTGACGGGGACGCCGGCGACGGCGATGTCGCCGGCGGCCACGGTGACGGCGACGGCCACGACCACGATCACGGTGACGGCCACGCTCACGGCGACGACGGCGGGCCGCCGGGCGTTGAGACCCGCGAGGCGCCGCCGACCGACGACCCGAACCGGAACTACCGGCCGATCGACTTAGCGGAGACCGGGAAGGGCGCCCTGCCGCGGAACCACCCGGCGCTGGAGAACGATGCTGGCGGACCGCAAGGCGGCGGTTCTCCGCCGGGCGGAGCCGGTGGACCACCGGGTAGCGCTGGCGAGCCGCCGGGAAGCGGTGGCGGCGGACCGCCCGGCGGTGCCGCGGGACCGCAGGGGAGCGGTTCTCCGCCCGGTGGCGCCGGCGGGGCCGACCTGCCGGACGCCGAGCGGATCCAGAACCGGATGGTCCGCGAGATCCGGTCGATCGACACGCCGCGCGGCGACCCCGTCTCCGCCGAGGTGCTCGCGGACCTGACCGTCGGGGACGGCGTGGTGACGGCGACGCTCGACGCGGGCGGACTCGCCCCCGCGGTCGCGACCGCGGTCGGCGAGCAGGTCCGCGGGGCCGGGCTGGCGATAGAGGGCGTCGACCACGTCCGGATCGACAGTCCGGAGCGGAGCCGCGTCGAGGGGGAGCTCAGCCCCGAGGGCGTCGACCGCGTCCTCGCAGTCACCGGCGCGAAGGGCGGCGCGGGCAAGAGCACGGTGACGATCGCGCTCGCCCGCGCGCTCCGCGAGGCGGGACTCGACGTCGGCGTGTTCGACGCCGACTTCCAGGCGCCCGACCTCACCGAGTACCTCGGCGCGAGCGACCCAGTTGTCTCGACGCCCACGGGGCGCCCCTCGCCCGCGTACGCGGACGGAATGCGGATCGTGAGCATCGACCTGGTCTCCGGCGACCGCCCGACCGCGTGGCGCGGCGCGATGACCCACGACGCGCTCGCGGACCTGCTGGGCGAGGCCGTCTGGGGCGACCTCGACGTGCTCCTCGTCGACCTCCCGCCGGGCGTCGGCGACGTGGGCCACACCGTCTTCTCGCGGGTCCCCGTCGACGGCGCGGTGGCCGTGACGACCTCCTCGGACGTGAGCGTCCGGAACGTCACCCGGACGATAGGCCTGCTCGACGCCCGCGACGTGCCCGTCGCCGCCGTGGTCGAGAACAAGGCCCGCGAGAGCGAGGCGGTCGGTGACGACGCGGCTGAGGGCGGGGAGGAGGCGGGAGGAGACGGCGAGCCGGAGGCAGAAACAGCGGGCGACCGCGACCCGACCGACCTCGTCGCCGAGGCGAACGGCGACCCGGCGCTCGTCTCGCTCCCGTTCGACGCCGCCCTCCGCGACCCCGCGGGGTTCGAGTTCGACGCGCTCGCGGACGCGACCGCGACCGGTCTCTCGGACCTCCGGGCCGCAGTGACGGGATTCCTCGACGACGCCGGGTCGGACGTGCCCGAGGACGCCGTCGACATCAGCGGGCTGCCGGACCGGCTCCGCGAGCAGCAGGCGCTCATCGAGGCCGGGGCGGCCCCGGACGGCCCGCGGCCGCTCCTCGTCGACCGGGGCGACGACCGGGTCGGCGAGGCGCTCGACGACGAGTTCGCTGTCGACGTCGAACCGGTCGACGACGACCGGTCGGTGGTGCGCGTCGAGGGCGACGCCGGTTCGGCCTGACGGTCGGCCCGCCGCGGTCGGCGCCGTCGTTCGGGACCCCGTCGATCGTTTAAGTGAATCACACCGAAGACGTTCACCAGACCTGTCACGGTACAGGAACTGAAGGGCCGTTATAATCGCCGGGCGGTCCTCCGTCACGGATGCGATGACCTGGAACCGATCGGTCCGGTACGGGTGGAGAGGACCCGACGCCCCGGCGGTTCGGCGGGGGTGGTCCGGATGAGTCGTGCCGACGACGAGGAGAGCGACGGCGAGGTCAGCCGGCGCGACGTGTTGACCGCGGCGGGCGCCGTCGCCGGCATCGGCGCCGCGGGCTACCTCGGCAGCACCCGTCTCACGATGGGTGACGACCCCGGGCCGTTCCCGGGCCGGCGGAGTCCCTTCGAGGCGTACCCGAACGCGGAGTGGGAGTCGCAGTACCGGGAGGTGTGGAGCCGGGACGACTCCTTCATGCTCACCTGTACGCCCAACGACACGCACAACTGCTACCTCGAAGCCAGCGTGAAAAACGGGCAGATCACGCGGCTCGGTCCCTCGATGAACTACGGCGAGGCGACCGACCTCCAGGGGAACCAGGCCTCCCAGCGCTGGGACCCTCGCGTCTGTAACAAGGGGTTGGCGATGGTCGAGCGGTTCTACAGCGACCGGCGCGTCCAGGCCCCGATGGTCCGCGAGGGCTTCCGCGAGTGGGTCGAAGAGGGCTTCCCGCGGAACCCCGACGGCTCCATGCCCGAGGAGTACGCGAACCGCGGCGAGGACGCCTTCGTCGAGGTCGACTTCGACGAGGCGTACGAGCTGGCGGCGAAGACACTCGTCGAGCTGGCGACCCACTACTCCGGCGAGTCGGGCGCGAACAGCCTGCTCGAACAGGGGTACGACGAGCGCATCGTCGAGGAGATGGACGGCGCCGGCGTCCGGTCGATGAAGTTCCGCGGCGGGATGCCGCTGCTCGGCCTGATCAAGCTGTTCGGCCAGTACCGGAACGCCAACTCGATGGCGCTTCTGGACAACTACGTCCGCGACGTCGACGAAGAGGAGGCGGTCGGCGCGATGGGGCTGGACAACTACTCGTTCCACACCGACCTGCCCCCGGGCCACACGATGGTCACGGGCCAGCAGACCGTCGACTTCGACCTCGCGAACGTCGAGCACGCCGACCAGCTCGTCGTCGCGGGGATGAACTACCTCACCTCGAAGATGGCGGACTGCCACTGGCTCACCGAGGCCAAGGTGAAGGGGACGAAGCTCACCGGCGTCTTCACCGACTACAACGCGACGGCCTCGAAGTGCGACGAGGTCGTCACGGTTCGGCCCGCCACCGACTCGGCGCTCTTCCTCGGCGTCGCCCGCGAGCTGATCGAAAACGACCGCTACGACCCCGAGTTCGTCCGGGCGAACACCGACCTGCCGCTGTTAGTTCGGATGGACGACACCCGCCTGCTGCGCGCGAGCGACGCCTTCGCGGACTACGAGCCGGCCGACCTAGAGAAGACCGAGACGGTCGGCGACGACGGCGACCGGCCCACCGCCGGCCGGACCGACATCGCCGAGCAGGTGATAGACGAGCAGCTCCGCGACGAGTGGGGCGACTTCGTCGTCCGCGACGAGGAGACCGGCGAGCTGGAGCCGGTGACCCGCGACGACGTCGGCGACGACTTCGACGTGTCCGCGACGATCGAGGGGAGCTTCGAGGTCGAGCTGGCCGACGGCGAGACGGTCAAGGTGCGGACCGTCTTCGACCTCATCCGCGAGCACCTCGCGGAGACGTGGGACCCCGAGGGCACCGCCGAGGTGACCGGGACCCAGCCCGAGGCGGTCGAGAACCTCGCGACCGACATCGCCGACAACAAAGAGGAGACGCTGATCCTCACGGGGATGGGACCGAACCACTACGCGAACGCGGACCTGAAAGACCGGGCCGTGTTCCTCGTGGCGTCGCTCACGCGCAACGTCGGCTACCAGACCGGCAACGTGGGGTCCTACTCCGGGAACTACCGGGCCGCCTACTTCAACGGACTCGAACAGTACACGAAGGAGAGTCCGTTCGACATCGAGTCCGACCCCGACGCCGAGGCGACCGTCGACCAGCGGTACGGCATGCACTCGGCGCACTTCTACACCAACCTCGACAAGCCGCTGAAGGTCGACGGCGAGTACTTCCAGGGCGACTCGCACATGCACACGCCCACGAAGTCGATCTGGGTGTCGGGGTCGAACTCCATCCTCGGCAACGCGAAGGGGGCCTACAAGATCATCGAGCGGATGCTCCGGAACGGGAAGATAGAGGCGTTCTTCACCAACGAGTGGTGGTGGACGATGACCTGCGAGTACTCGGACATCGTCTTCCCCGCCGACTCGTGGGCGGAACACCACGTCCACGACATGACCGCCTCGGTCACCAACCCCTTTATCACGACGATGCCCAAGACGGGGATCGACCGGATCTACGACACCCGCAACGACGCCCAACACTACCAGGGCGTCGCCGAGAAGCTCGCGGCGATCACCGGCGACGACCGGTTCGAGGCGTACTGGCAGTTCATCGACGAGGAGGAGCACCGCGCGAAGCCGTACCTTCAGCGGATCGTCGACCACTCGAACACGGTGACGGGGTACGACGTCGAGAACCTGCTCGAAGACGCCCGCGAGGGGACGCCCGCGATCATCATGACGCGGTCGTACCCGAAACACGTCGGCAACGAGCAGACGCTCGACGACGACCCGTGGTACACCAAGACCGGCCGGCTGGAGTTCTTCCGCGAGGAGACGGAGTTCACCGAGGCCGGCGAGAACATCCCGCTCCACCGGGAGCCGATGGACGCGACGCCGTACGAGCCGAACGTCATCGTCGACGACAGCGACAGCCCGGTGATCGACCCCGAGACGCCCGAGGACCGCGGGTGGGACGGCGACGAGGTCGAAGACAGCAACGACCGCCAGGTGCGGAACGTGGTCCGGTCGCCCGACGAACTGACCGACAGCAGCCACCCGCTCAACGACCTCGACGAGGGGTACGAGTACGTGTACATGACGCCGAAGTACCGCCACGGCACCCACTCGTTCGGCAGCGACCTGCCGAACATCGCGGTGTGGTGGTCGAACTTCGGCGACATGAACCGGAACGACCAGCGGCAGCCGTACTTCGGCGAGGGGTACATCGAGATGAACCCCGCCGACGCGCTCGCGGAGGGGCTCACCGACGGCGACTACGTGTGGGTCGACGCCGACCCGCAGGACCGCCCGTACCCCGACTGGGAGGAGAGCGACGACTCCTACGACGTCGCCCGCGCGATGATGCGCGTCCGGTTCCAGCCGAGCCTCCCGCAGGGCGTCACCCGCAGCTGGATGAACGTGACGAACGCCTCCCACAAGTCGGTCGAGGCGACCGAGAGCCGCGACGACGGGATGGCGAAGGCCGAGGACACCAACTACGTCGGGATGTACCGGCAGGGCGGCCACCAGTCGGCGACGACGACGTGGCTCCGCCGCACGTGGCTCACCGACACGATGCCGCGGAAGAACCTCGCCGGGCTCAACCTCGACCACGGGTTCGAGCCGGACGTCCACGCCGCCAACGGCGCCCCGAAGGAGGCGTTCGTGAAGGTCGAGAAGGCGGAGGACGGCGGCGTCGACGGCGAGGGCGACTGGCGTCCGGTCGAGGAGGGCGTCCGCCCGACGAACGAGGACGAGCGCATGGAGAGCTACCTCGACGGCGGCTTCGTCGGCCGCTCCGAGTCCGACTGACGCCCGCGAGCCGCGACGCTGCGGAACCGCGACCACAGAACGACACCACCACACCAACTCAGACCAATGGCAACCGTCTACAACTGGCAGATCGGCCGCGAGATGGAGTATCCCTACGCCGAGAACCGCCCGGACCGACAGTGGGGGGCCGTCTTCGACCTCAACAAGTGTATCGCGTGCCAGACGTGTACGCTCTCGTGTAAGACCACCTGGACCCACGGCGAGGGGCAAGAGCACATGTTCTGGAACAACGTCGAGTCGAAGCCGTACGGCGCCCACCCGCTCGGCTGGGACCAGGAGATCTTAGACCGGCTCGGCGTCCAGGAGTGGGGCTCGGACGGCGTCTACGACGGCGACACCATCTGGGAGGCCAACGACGTCGACTGGGAGGAGACCAGCCCGACCGAGGAGCACATCGCCAACGAGGGGTACGTCGAGGGATACATGCCGGAAGACCAGGACTGGGCGCACCCGAACCTCGGCGAGGACGAGCCGGCGGGCGAGGCGTTCGCGGGCGACACCCACATCGAGGGGGAAGAGCACCCGATGTGGTTCTTCTATCTCCCGCGGGTGTGCAACCACTGTACGTACGCGGGCTGTGCCGGCTCCTGTCCCGTTCAGGCGATCTACAAGCGCCAGCAGGACGGGATCGTCCTCATCGACGAGGAGAGCTGTCAGGCGCAGCTCCAGTGCGTCCAGGCGTGCCCGTACAAGAAGTCGGTGTTCAACCAGGCGAAGGGGAACTCCCAGAAGTGCGTCGGCTGTTACCCCAAGGTCGAGCAGGGGCGCGTCCCGCAGTGCTTCGAGAACTGCCTCGGGAAGATCCGCCAGCACGGCTGGGTGAACCCGCCGGAGGAGGCGGACCCGACGAACCCGATCGACTACCTCGTCCACGAGGCCGAGGTGGCGCTGCCGCTGTACCCCCAGCTCGGCTTGGAGCCGAACGTCTACTACATCCCGCCGATCAACGTCCCGGACGACTACCTCTACCAGATGTTCGGGCCGGGCGTCGAGGAGGCGAAGGCGACGTACCGCCGCGCCCGCGACGGCCGCGCCGAGGAGCGGAAGCTCCGCGGCCTGCTCCACCTGATGGGCAGCACGGAGTGGCGCATCGAGGAGTTCGAGGTGACCGAAGACCGGGCGATCGGCTACGACGAGAACGGCCGCACCGTCGCGAAGGTGCCGATGGAGGAACCGCGCGCCGAGCGACCCAAGTTCGAGCAGGGCGTCGACGCCTACCGGCTCGACGTGACGTGATCACCCAGACCGATGACCGACCACACCGACGACGAGACCGAGACCGGCGCGCGTGTCGACGACGAGTCCGCGGTCGGCGACGAGTCCGCGGCCGCCGGCTGGGACGCGGACCTCTCGCCCGCCGCCGAGCGGGACGTCCACCGGGGGCGGCTCTACGAGGCGCTCGCGACCGCGCTCGACCGCCCGCGGGCGACCGCGGCCGACGCGGAGCGCGATCCGGACCCGACCGTGCTTGGCGAGGTCATCGCGGAGGCGGCCGCGGAAATCGCCGACGGCGACGCCGACGAGGGCGACGCCGAGCGGGCCGATAGCCGGCGGGAGCTGCTCGACGCCGCCGCCGCGGTCACCGACCGCCTCCCGGACGATCCGACCGAACTCGAACGCACGTTCGCCCGGACGTTCGGGGTCGAGACCGACGGCGCGGTCGACCGCTACGAGGTCGCGTACGCGCCCGGCGGCGTCACCGTCAACACGGACCGAATGGCCGACGCGGCCGGCTTCTACCGGGCGTTCGGCCTGGAGAACGCCGGCGGGGCGCGCGACCGCGCCGACGCGGTCTCCGTCCAGCTGGAGTTCTGTTCGCACCTCGCGGCCCAGCGCGCGTACCTCCGCGAGACCGGCGACGAGACGGGCGCCGAGCGCGTCACCGAGGCGACGGCCGCGTTCCTCGAGGACCACGTCGGCCGGTGGGTGCCGCGGTTCGCGGCCGACGTCCGCGAGGCGGCCGACGGGGGACCGTTCCCCGCGCTCGCGGACGCGCTGGGGGCGTTCGTCGACCTGGAAACCGAGCGGTTCGGCGTCGAACCCGAGGTCTTCGAGGAGCAGCCCGACGGTCCCGTCGAGAGCCTGACGGGCGTCGACACCGACGCCGACGGCCGGCTCGACCTGCGCTGCGGCACCGGCGGCAACGGGTCGAGCGCGAGCGAACCGAACGACCACCCGGCCGCGACCGGCTGCGGCGCCGCCGGCCGCGAGAACTTCACCGGCTCGCCCGGCCAGCGCGCCGCGCCGCCGGGAGAGACGCCGAAGCCGCCGAGCGAAACCCCTGACGCGGACGCCGGGGGCGCCGCCGACGCCGCCGAGGACGAGACACGGACGTCCGAGGGGCTGCCGAGCGAGCCGCCGTCGAACTGACCGCGGCACCAGGGATTGTCACACCCTCACATAGTAACGAACTTTTAAGTTAAACCATTTCGATAGCATATAAATGCGATGACACGGCCCACCCGGCAACGGGATCACGACCGGCAGCGCGTGGGGGACGAGGACGCCGAGGAAGACGCGATCGACGTCGAGGAGGTCGAGGACGTCGACGAACTGGATCCAGAGGACTTCGATCCGGAGGATCTCACCCGGACGGCCGACGGGGAGTTGATACACGAGGAGACGGGAATGATCATCGAAGACGAACAGATCGATCCCGGCCCGGAGTGGCGCGCGTTCAACCACTCGGAGCGACAGGAGAAGTCGCGCGTCGGCGCCCCGACGACGAAGACGATGCACGACAAGGGGTTGACGACGACGATCGACTGGAAGGACAAAGACGCCTACGGGCGCTCCATCTCCTCGAAGAAGCGGTCGCAGATGCACCGCCTGCGCAAGTGGCAGGAGCGCATTCGGACGAAGGACGCCGGCGAGCGTAACCTCCAGTTCGCGCTCTCGGAGATCGACCGCATGGCCTCGGCGCTGGGCGTCCCGCGGTCGGTGCGCGAGGTCGCCTCGGTCATCTACCGACGCGCGCTCAACGAGGACCTGATCCGGGGGCGGTCCATCGAGGGCGTCTCCACGGCCGCGCTGTACGCAGCCTGCCGAAAGGAGGGGATCCCCCGGAGCCTCGAGGAGATCTCGGAGGTCTCGCGGGTCGACCGCAAGGAGATCGGCCGGACCTACCGGTACATCTCCCAGGAGCTGGGCCTGGAGATGCGACCGGTCGACCCGAAGAAGTACGTCCCCCGGTTCTCCTCGGAGCTGGAGCTGAGCGAGGAGGTCCAGTCGAAGGCCAACGAGATCATCGAGACGACCGCCGAACAGGGACTGCTCTCCGGGAAGTCGCCCACCGGCTACGCGGCGGCCGCCATCTACGCGGCCTCGCTGCTCTGTAACGAGAAGAAGACCCAGCGCGAGGTCGCCGACGTCGCGCAGGTCACCGAGGTCACCATCCGGAACCGGTACCAAGAGCAGATCGAGGCGATGGGGATCCACAGTTAGCGACGCCGACGCGGTCGGTCTCCTCTCGGTTCCCTTCTCGTCTGATCCCTTTCGCTCGCCGGAAACGTTCAAGCCGCCGCGCCGCCAACGTCGATCCGAATGCGGCTCGACGAGTTCATCGAGTTCGAGGCGAACGAGCGCGCCGAGCGGCGGCGCCTCGCCGCGGAGAAGGACTACGGCATCCTCGATCACCTCGACTCCTTCGAGCGGCGCTTCGACGAGCACGTCTCCGACGACGCGGTCGTCGGCAGCGTCTCCCCCTCCATCTTCGTCGGCCGCGCGGACTACCCGAACGTCTCGACCGGGCTGCTCTCGCCGGTCGGCCGCGAGGAGCGCGCCGCGAGCTTCGAGACCTCCGCGGCGTGGTACGACGAGGGCGTCTCGATTTCGGACGTGTTCGACCGACGGACCAGCCTGCTCAACTCGACGCGCGGGGTCGACGTGGCGGACGCGGGCGCGACGGGCGGGGTGAAGGCGGTCGGCGGCGACGGGCCGGCCGAGAGCGTCCACGACGCGTGGAACGGCTGGCTGGGGGTCCAACGCGAGGTCGCCATCGCGGACCGCCCGGTCGACGTGGAGATCGGACTCAACGGGACCCCGGATCTCGACTTCGATATCGGGACGGAGGACATCAAGACCCCGACCGGCCCGCGCGCCGCGGCCCGGACCGCCGACCTCGGCGAGAATCCGCACGTCCCCCGGCCGGTGAAGAAGACGCTCGAAGACGACGACTGGCGCGCGGAGGGGGCGATGACGTACCTCTACCGCCGCGGGTTCGACGTGTACGAGATCAACACGATCCTCTCGGCGGGCGCGCTCGGACAGGGCGAGAACCGCCGGCTCGTCCCGACGCGCTGGTCGATAACCGCCGTCGACGACACGGTCGGGCAGTTCCTCCGCGGGTCGATCCGCGACAATCCGACGATCGACCGGATCGAGGTCCACCGCAACGAGTACCTCGGCAACGCCTTCTGGGTGATCCTCGTGCCGGGGCAGTGGGAGTACGAGCTGGTCGAGATGAAATCGCCCGGCTCGATCTGGAACCCCGACCCCGAGGCGGGGGTGTACCTCGCGGCCGCCAGCGAGGGCCGCGAGGGGCGAACCGGCTACGTCGAGGAGACGGCGGGCGCCTACTACGCGTCCCGGCTGGGCGTCCTCGAACACCTCGACGACCGCGGGCGGCAGGCGAAGGCGCTCGTGTTGCGTCACGTCTCCGACGACTACTGGGGACCGGTCGGCGTGTGGCAGGTGCGCGAGGCGGTCCGGAACGCCTTCGAGGGCGAACTCGGGACCGCGGAGACGTTCGGCGAGGCGGTCCGCGGCGTCGCCGAGCAGCTCCCCGTCTCGCTCGGTCGACTCCGGCGGAAATCGACGATGGCGGCCGGGCTTCAGGCGAACCTCGCGGACTTCGTGGACGCGGACTGAACCGGCAGGCGGCGACGGTCAGTTATAAACGGCTGTGGAATCGGTGTCGTCTATTTATAAAGAGAGATGCGGTGGCGCGCGCCTCCGAGCGCCCGAAGGGCGCGAGGAGCGCGTGCGAGGGAGTCGCGGCCGTTTAAAAACGGCCGCGACGAGGCTGGGGAGGCGTGAGGCTGCGGTCGCGGTCGGGCGGGACTCAAAGGGGCAGTCGCGAGGGCGAAGCACGCCGACGTAAGCACCGTAGCGAGTGAGCGGAGCGAACGAGCGAGGCGCGCAACGAGGCGCGCGAGCCCTCGCGGCTGGGGCTTTGGCGGTGGTCACCGCCGATCCGCAGTTATCCATTTATAAGTGAGCAACTGGGGATTCGACGGTGTCGGCCGTAGGAGAGCCCGGCTGTCAGTAACCGACCGACCGGTCAGTACCGCCGGCTCTATCCACCGACACGTCGTATCAGTCCTCGGCCCAGTAGTACAGGTCCTCGCGGGGCGCGTCGCAGTTGGGGCAGTTGTCCGGAAGCTCCTCGCCGATCTCGCCCATCTCGCCGCACTCCCAACAGCGCCACATCACGTAGGCGGTGCCGAACACGTCCCGGGCGTCGGTCAGCGCCAGCGGATCTGAGCCGGACGGCGAGGAGACGTAGAAGCCGTCGTCGTCGACGCCGCGGACTGACCCGAGCTTCTCGCCGTCCTCGTCGTACACCGATTGGCCGATGCTCACGTCGGCGAATACGGGTTCTTCGGAGGCCATGCGCGACAGTACGTGTTTATCACTTATAATTGTGATAGTTGGTGGCGCGACACACACACCGGAGAGCGATGGCAGCGACTGATCGTGCCGACGACTGATCGGTTGTGGACATCTCCGAAGCCCCAGCCACGAGGACTCGATGCGCTCGCTGTCGTTCGAGACGCCGAAGGCGTCTCGTGATGACGAGAGAGCTTTGCTCTCTCGAACCACGGTCCTCGGCGCTCACTCCGTTCGCGCCTGCGGTCCTTGCGTCGCGCGTCTTCGTCCTCGCGGCAGCGAGACGCTACGCGTCTCTGGCAGCCGGCGGCTTCGCCGCCGGCGACTGCCCCTTCGAATCCCGCCCCGTACAGCACCTCACACCTCCCCAGCCTCGTCGGCCTCCCTCCGCTTCGCTCCGGTCGGCCGACTCCAGCGAGGGACCGGAGGTCCCTCTGGCAGCCGGCGCGTAGCGCCGGCGACCTCGCGCGTGCCGACGAGCGCCCTGCCGGGCGCTCGCAGGCGCGCAGGGAGGCGCGTTGCGCCTCTTGCAGCCGGCGGCAGAGCCGCCGGCGACGCCACCGCACAGCAGACCGGTGGCTCCGGGGTGGCGATTTAATCAGACGACGAACCAAAAATCGACGCAGAAGCCCGAAAACGACCGCTTCAAGCGACCGGCGTGCGCTCGACGACGGTGCCGTCGACGGTCGGGTACTGCTCGACGATTTCTCCCTCCGCCAAGTCGCCGTCCTCGACCATCTCCTCGAGGAGCCACCACGCGACCTCGACGTGGTCGGATTTGACGGTGTAGAACTCCTCGGGGACGCCGAGCGCCTCGAACCGGTCGGCGTCGGCGAACGCCTTCCCGTAAACGAGCGTGCCGTCGTCGGTCACCTCGTCGAACTCGCGGCGGATGTTCTTCGCCATCCGCTTGAGGCGGTTGCGGTGTTGGGCGGCGTCTTTGAACACGGAGGTACAGAAGTACACCTGCTCGTGGCTCGCCATCTCCTCGAGGATGGCGTCTTTCGACCCCTCGACCGCGGACATGTGGCCCTCCTGCAGCTCGAACCCCTCTTCTTGCATCCGGCGGTAGTTGCCGTCGGACATCTCGAACTCGTTGATGTTACAGAACTCGGCGGCGCCCTCGTCGAGGAACTCCACGAACTCCGGCTCCGCGCGGATGCCGGGGATCTCGAAGGCGGGCGTGAGTCCCTCCTCGCGGGCGATATACAGGATCTCCTCCCACTCGGTGCCGTGCATGTCGCCCCACAGCTCCACCGGCGGGTGGAAGCGGATCTCGTCGAGTCCGGCCTCCGAGAGGCGGCGCATGTTCTCGCGGCCGCCCGTGATCCCGGTGTAGAGGTGGGTGTGGTGGTCCTCGCCGAACTCGTCTTTCAGCAGTTCGAGGAACCGGGTCGTCTTCGCCATCGCCTCCTGCGGCTCGCCGCCCGTGATCGAGGTGCCGAGCGCGCTCATGCGCTTGGCCTCCTCGATCACGTCCGCGTCGGACTCGACTTTCCGCTCGTTGGCGTACACGTCGGTGACGTTCTTCCGGTTCTCTCCGAGGGGGCAGTAGAAGCAGTCCCGCTGGTCGCAGTACCCGTAGACGAAAAGCACCATCTTCCCGCCCTTGGCGCACTGTTCACAGCCCTTGGAGATCATCTACCCCTCTCTACCGGCCGCGGCCCCAAAAAGCGTCCGAACCGCGCGGTCCCGGGAGAGCCGTTAGCACGGGGGCGGATTCAGCGATTCGACCGCCCGCCGAGCGGCGACCGGGCTGAACACAAAGTATGTACCCCCGCCACCGAGACGTGGAGCCATGAACACCGGTGAGACGTTCGATTCCGCCGACGAGAACCGCTCGACGACCGACGCGACCACCCGTCGAGGCGCGCTCGGACTCGCGGGCGCCGTCGGACTCGCGAGCCTCGCCGGCTGCACCGCGCTCGACGTCGCCACCGGCGGCGAGCCGGCGGCGTTCGCCGCCGGCACCGCGACGGTCGGGGACGCCACCCTCTCGGAGAGCGGCTACCAACTCAACGAGGTGTCCGACGAGACGCTCTCTCGGGAGGTCGAGGTGGGCGGCCAGACCCGCGAGGTGCGCGTGACGAACACCGTCGCGGAGTACGACAAGGCCGTCGAGCTGTTCGGCGAGCGCTACCAGGCCGCCGTCTTCGCCGCGGTGACGACGCCGCAGATCCGGGTGCTCGGGCAGGCGCTCAACCCGATCGCCGAGCTGAGCACCCGTGAGCGCGCCGACCTCATCCTGAGCCGCTACGAGGGCGTCGGCGACCTCGAACGCGGGTCGGAGTACTCGACCGAGGTGCTCGGCTCCGACGCCGCGGTCGTCGTGTACACGGCCGACGGCGAGATCGAGGGGACGGGTGCGAGCACCGAGTTGGAGCTTCACATCGGCGAGCCGGTCGGCGTCGAGGACGACTTCGTGCTCCCGCTCGCGGCGTACCCGGCCGCGTTCAGCGACGGCGAGAACGTCCGCCGGATGATGAACGGGATCGAACACGAACCGAACGAGGAGAACTAACGGCGCTCGCCGGACGCTGCTGTCCCGCGGAGAGCGCCGCCGCGCCGGGGCGACGCGGCCGCGTGTGTCGACGCGGCCGCTTGCGCCGACGCGGTCGCCGGATTCGCGGAACCACGAAGCGAGCCGAAAACATATGCCGTCCCCCCGCGTAGCCTCGAACGATGCTGCTCGTCCTCTGCGTCGACCTCGACGACGACCTCGGTCGGAAGACGGGGATCCCCACGCCCGTCATCGGCGCCGAGGACGTCACCGAGGCCGCGGTCGCGCTCGCGACCGCCGACCCAGAGGACTCCGACGTGAACGTGCTCTTCCAGGGCGTCAACGTCCACGACGAGCTCGCCGCCGAGGGCGAGGCCGTGGAGGTCGCGGCCGTCACCGGCGTCGACGGTCCCGACGTGAAGGCGAACCGCGCGGTCGGCCAGGAGGTCGACCGCGTGCTCGCCGAGCTGTCGACCGGCGAGGAGGTGTCCGCGGTCGTGATCACCGACGGCGCCCAAGACGAGTCCGTCCTCCCCGTGATCCGATCGCGGATGCCGATCGACGGGATGCGCCGGGTCGTTGTCCGGCAGGCGCAAGACCTCGAATCGCTCTACTACACGATCAAGCAGGTCCTCGCCGACCCGGAGACCCGCGGGACGATCCTCATCCCGCTCGGCGTCCTCCTTTTGATCTACCCGCTCGTCGTCGTCGCGAACCTCTTCGACGTCGCCGGCGCGGCCGTACTGGGGATCCTCTCGGGCGTGGTGGGTCTCTACTCGCTGTTCCGCGGGCTGGGACTCGAAGAGAGCGTCGACGGCGCCGCGGAGAGCGTCCGCAACGTCCTCTACACCGGCCGCGTGACGCTCGTCACCTACGTCGTCGCGCTCGCCTTGGTCGTCGTCGGCGGCGTTCAGGGGGTCGATACGGTCGACGCCGTCCGCGGCGTCCAGGGCGGCTCCCTCGCGGCCGGCACCGCGCTCGCGGCGTTCGTCCACGGGTTCGTCCAGTGGCTCAGCGTCGCGGGCGTCACCTCCAGTCTCGGCCAGATCACCGACGAGTACCTCGCCGGCCGGTTCCGGTGGCGCTACCTCAACGCGCCGTTCTACGTGGTGTCCATCGCCGTCGTGTTGTTCGCGGTCTCCGGGTTCTTCCTCCCCGACGCGCCCGGAGTGACGGCGCTCGGCCTCTCGGAGCTGGCGATGGCGCTCGCGGCCGGAACGCTCATCGGCGTGTTGAGCACGCTCGCGTTCGCGGTCGCGGAGTCGCAGCTCCCGTCGGCTGAACCGGTGTGAGGTGAGGAGAGCCAGCGAGAGAAGAGCCGGCGAGAGAAGAGGCGACGAGAGACGGTGACGACGCTACCGCGGCGTCCAGGAGTCGCACGCCTCCATGTCGTCCATCAGCTCGTCGTAGTGCGCGCAGTAGGGGCGCATCCCGTCGTCGGTCCGGACGTAGTCGAACTTCGCGCAGTTACCGCAGTAGGTGTCGCCCGGCCCGTCGCGCGCGGACGGGGATCCGGGGGAGGGCGCGGACTCCGGCGCCGCCGGCGACGACGGCCCGTCCGTCGGGCTCGCGTCGTCGAGCGGCGAGGTGATGTCGGTGTCGGCGCTGCCGCCGTCGCTCACGCCCGGCGAGCCGGGACCGCTCGTTCCGGAGCGGGTCGTCCCGCTCGATCGCCCTGCTGCGGCGTTCGACGGTCCGGAGTCGGCCGGCGCTGCGGACGAACCGTCCGACGGTCCGGAGTCGGTCGGCGTTGCGGGCGAACCGTCCGACGGGGAGCCGGGTCCACCTCGCGACGGGGCGCTCCCGGAGTCGCCCGCGGGGCGGTTCGTCTGGGTCTCGACGTCGCCGTCCGGGGTCCCGCCGAGGAGCCCGACGCCGCCGCGGCTGCCCAACTGGTCGCGGGAGACTTCGACGACCCTCGTCTCCCCCTTGTGGGTCACCTCCATCGTGACGGTGCCGCCGGGGTCGTTGCGGGTCTTGAAGTTCGCGACGCCGACAAACACGCTCCACAGCGTCGTCGCGGCGCCGAGGAAGTAGACGCCCGCGGTCGGGAGGGTGAGGTCGGTCAGCTCCGGGCGCGGCCCGCCCACCCACTGCTGGGGGTACGCGTGCGCGAACAGCGCGACGCCGAGACACATGACGGCCGCGCCGACGACCGCCGCGGCGTAGGTGCTGCGGTCGGCCGGGAGGACGGCCATCACGCCGAGCAGTACGAGCGGGACGCCGACGCCGCCGAGGACTCCGCCGACCTCTCGGGCCGTGCCCGCGGAGTAGCCCGCCGGCAGCACCACCTCGGCCGCCACGAGGATGCCCGCGACGACGAGCAACGCGCCCGCGACGAACGAACCCACACCGAGATAGAGCCGACGCGGGTCGACCCCGGAGCGTCCCCGTCCGCCGTACGCTTCCGAGAGACTGGTCATAGGCGGGGTACGTCGTCCACCGTGAAAACAGTACGTCAGACGATCACGGATCGCGGGCGACCGCGACCGAGGACTGCGGGCGAAACGGGCGGGACGACGCCCGGTTCAGACGAGCGCGTCCACGTCGACGTGGTCGCCGAGCAGCTCGGCCATCCGGTCGACCGTCCGCACGTCGCGCGTGCGGCCGCCGCGGACGATCTCCTCGGCGCGGTCGATGGCGGTGACGGTGTCGGTGTTCACCGCCAGCACGGGCTTGCCGGCGTCCGCCGCCTTGCCGAGCACCGCGCCCGAGGGGCGGTGGCCGCCGGTGAGGACGAGACAGGCCACCCCGGAGGCGTCGAGCGCCGCGGTCTGGACGTCCGCGCGGTCGCCGCCGGTGATGACGGCGGCGTCGCGGGCGCGCCGGAAGTAGCGGAGCGCCTCGTCGCCGCCCATCGCACCGACGAGGAAGCGCTCGACGAACGCGTCGGTGGGCGCGTCGGTGAGCAGTTCGGCGCCCAGCTCGTCCGCCAGCTCGCCGACCGTGACGCCCGCCAGCTCCTTCTCGTACGGGAGCGCGCCGAACACCGTGATCCCCTTCGATTCGAGGAACGGGATCCCGTCCTGGTCGAGCGACTCAAGGCGTCGTCGGACACCTTGTTGAACACGACGCCGGCGAGGCGGTCGCCGAACGCGTCGGCGGCCGCCAGCACCTCGTCGAGGTCGTTCGGCGAGCCGTACTCGGCGACGAGGACGACCCGCGCGTCGAGCAGCTCCGCGACGTCGACGTCGGTCAGGTCGACGACGCCGCCGGTGGTCCAGCTGCCGCCGCCCTCGACGAACACCCGGTCGTGGTCGGCCGCGATCGCGTCGTACTCCTCGCGGATCCGGTCGCGTAAGGCGTCCGGGTCCTCCGTGCCGCGGATCGCGCCCTCGACGAACGTCGGCGAGTAGACGACCGGCTCCATCTGGTGCATCTCGGCGTCCAAGCCGAGCACCTCGCGGGCGAGCATCGGGTCCTGATCGAGCGTCTTGCCGACGTTCGACTGGAGCCGGGTGCCCTTCGGTTTCATGTAGCCGACGCTGCGGTCGCGCTCGGCGGCGAGCCGCGCGAGGGCGACGGTGATCGCTGTCTTTCCGGCGCTGTCTCCGGTCGCGGTGACGAGTGTGGTGGGTGTGTCAGTCATCGGTGGGTTCCTCCGCGTCGAGCGGCTTCGGGTCGGTCTCCGCGTCGGTCTCCGGCGGGTCGAGCGCCTCCGGGTCGACGGTGAGTCTCACGTCGACGGCGGCGGCGTTCGTGCCGCCGTCGTCGTCGGGCAGTGCGACGAGGGGGTTGATGTCGAGTTCGAGGACGGCCGGGAAGTCGGTGACCAGCTGCGAGAGCCGGCCGATCGTCTCGATCACGGCGTCGACGTCGACCGGGTCGCGGCCGCGGGCGCCCCGCAACAGCGGCGCCGACTGGATCTCCTCGGTCATCTCGCGGGCCTCCGGCTCCGAGACGGGCGCGACGCGGAAGGTGGTGTCTTCCATCACCTCCACGAAGATGCCGCCCAGCCCGAACATCAGCAGCGGGCCGAACTGCGGGTCGCGGTTCATCCCGACGATGGTCTCGACGCCGTCGTCGAGGTCGACCATCTCCTGTACCTGAACGCCGAGCACGGTCGCGTCCGGCTGGTAGTTGCGCGCGCGGGTGATCAGGTCCTCGTAGGTGTCGGCCACGTCCGCGTCCGCGACGCCGACGGCGACGCCGCCGATGTCGGACTTATGCAGGATGTCCGGCGAGACGATCTTCATCACCACGTCGCCGTCGACGCCTTCGGCGACCTCGCGGGCGCGCTCCGGCGAGTCGACGATCTCGCCGTCCGGCGTCGGGATGCCGTACGCGTCGAGCAGCTCCATCGCCTCGACGCCCAAGCGGTTGTCGTCGCGGTCGCGAACCGTGCCGAGGATCTCGCGGGCGCGCTCGCGGTCGACGTCGAACGACATCGGCTCGGCGTACTCCCGGGCCTTGATGTCGCGGTAGGTCGCGAGCGTCGCGAGGCTGTCGATGGCGCGCGCGGGGTCGAAGTAACAGGGGATCCCCTGCGCCTGGAGCTGCTGTTTCGGCTCGCGGGTCCGGTCGCCGCCCATCAGACAGGCGGCGACGGGCGCGTCCATCTCCTCGCTGACCGCCTCGATGGCGTCCGCGAGGTCCGCGAAGTCGATCGTCGCCGTCGGCGCGGCCAACACGAGGGCGGCGCCGACGTTGTCGTCGGCGACGGTGATCTCGAGCGCCTCGCGGAACCGGTCGACGTCGGCGTCGCCGATCACGTCGACCGGGTTGTGGATGTTCGCCTCGCCGGGCATCGACTCGGCGAGCCGATCGGTCGTCTCCCCGGTGAACGACGCCATGTCGAGGTCGGCGTCGCCGACCGCGTCGGTCGCCATCACGCCGGGACCGCCGGCGTTCGTGACGATGGCGACGCTGTCGGTGTCGGGAAGCGGCTGGCTCCCGAGGATGCCCGCGGCGTCGAACAGCTCGTCGACCGACTCCGCGCGGATCACCCCGGCCTGGTCGAGACCGGCCTCGTACGCCTTGTCGGAGCCGGCGAGCGTCCCCGTGTGCGAGGAGGCGGCCTGCGCGCCCGCGCTCGTCCGCCCCGACTTCACCGCGACGATCGGGGTGTCTTGGGTCGTCTCGCGGGCGGTCTCGATGAACTCGCGGCCGTCCTCGATCCCCTCGAGGTAGCCGATGATCACGTCTGTCTCCTCGTCGGCCCCCCAGTGGTCGACGAAGTCCGTCTCGTCGAGGACCGCCTTGTTGCCGAGCGAGACGACGTCCTTGAACCCGATCCCGTTGTCGTTGGCCCAGTCGAGGACCGCGGTGACGAACGCGCCGGACTGGCTCATAAAGGAGAGTCCGCCCGGGAGCGCGTTCTCCGGGCCGAACGTCGCGTTCATCCCCGAGGGAGTCGACATGATCCCCAGGCTGTTGGGACCGACGAGGTTCAGGTCGTACTCGTCGGCTATCTCCGCGAGGCGACGCTCCCTCGCCGCTCCGTCCTCCCCCGTCTCGCCGAACCCGGCGGTGATCACGACGACGTTGCGCACCCCGGCCTCGCCGCACGCCTCGATGGCGTCCAACACGATAGACGGGGGGACGACGACGACCGCGACGTCGGCGTCCGCGTCGGCGACGTCGTCGACACAGGGCGTGTCGAGCACCTCGTCGTAGTTCGGGTTGACGGGGACCGTGTCGCCGTCGAAGTCGTCGAGGAGATTCGACGTGACGGCGCGCCCGACGGCGCCCTCGCGGGCGGTGGCGCCGACGACGGCGACCCGGTCCGGGTCGAACAGCTCATTGAGCGTACCCATCAACGCGGGAGTACGCGAAGCGTCGGCTTAAGATCGGTGGGAGGTTCTTCGAAATCGGAGTCAACGATGAACGATCGATCGGGTTTCGGTCAGGGGTCCGTCGATCCCGACGGCGGGTCGGGGGCGGCGTCGGCGTCCTCGGACTCGGGGGCCGAGGCGGACTCAGTGACCGTCCCGTCGGCAGCGTCTACCGCGTCGGACTCGGGGGCCGAGGCGGACTCGGCGACCGTCCCGTCGGCGGCGTCTGTAGCGCCCGACTCGGAGCCGACGGCTTCGGAGCCGGCGGCCGTCGCCGTCGGCCCGCCGTCCGGTTCGACCGACGGCGGGCTGACCTCCGGGGTCGCCCGGCGACCTCGGTCCGCCACCGAGAAGGCGGGGTCGCAGTCGGCGTCGGGGACGCTGATCGTCACCTCGTTGCCGTCGGCGCCGGCGTCGAACGCGAGGTCGCCGCCGGAGCGGTCCGCGATCCAGTAGACGAGCCACAGCCCCATCCCGCCGGTGTGTCTGAGGTCGTCCATCTTCCACCGATCGGTGATGGGGTCCCGCTCGGCCGGCGGGATCGGCGGCGCGTTGTCCCGGACCGCGATCTCGACGCGGTCGGCGGGGGCGGTAACCTCGATCTCGACCGTCGGCGTCGCCTCCGCGTGCTCGATCGCGTTCTCGATCAGCTCGGCGATCGCGTAGTCGAGCTCGGAGTGCGTGAACGCGCGCACGTCGGGGGAACAGGAGACGGAGACGTCGGCGGCTGCCTCGCTCGCGTCCCCGACGGCGTCCGCCACCGCGCTCTCGACGAGCGGGGCGACGCGGAGCGGCTGGGGCGGCTCGTGTTGCCGGAGGAGGTCGATCACGCCGCGCTGCTTTTCGGCGGTGGTCAACAGGTCGTTGGCGACCCGGCGGACCGTCTCCGCGTGGTCGATCAGGTCGGCGGCGAGCTCGGCCAGATCGGCGTCGGAGGGGCGGTCGTCCGCCGTCGGCTCCGTCGACGCCGCGGCGACGGACTCGGTGACCCGGTCGACGATCCGCTCCGCGGTGCCGTCGACGATGTTCATGTCGTTGCGGATCGTGTGCCGGAGCAGGTTGTCCATCACCGTGAGCTGGCGCTCCCGGCGGTACTCGTCGGTGACGTCGCGGGCGAAGCCGGTGACCGCGACGACCGCGCCGTCCTCCGTCACGGGGCGCGCGGGCACCCGGGCCCAGGTGGTCCGCCCCTCCTGTGACCCGATCCGGTAGTCGAGGTTCGTCGGCTTGCCGGCGGAGAGCCGCTCCATCGCGCGCTCGACGTCCGGTCGGTCGTCCGGGTGGACCGCCTCCAAGAACGACTGCGGTCGTTGTTCGAGCGTTTCGGGGTCGATTCCGAACACGGACTCGACCGCGCCGTTGACGAACAGCAGTTCGCTCCAGTCGGCGCTGAACATCCACAGCACGTCCGGCGAAGTCGAGGCGATGGTCTCCAGGCGCCGGCGGGACTCGACCTCGAGGGTGACGTCGCGAGAGCTCAGCGCGTAGCCGTCCAGCCCGGTCTCCGCGGGCGGGAACACCCGGCTGCGGAACCACACCCAGTCGCCGTCGGCGGTCTGGTAGCGGTACTCCAGCGCGGCGTCCGGCGGCGTGCCGTCGGCGACGAGGGCGTCGAACGCGGCGCGAACGCGGTCGGCGTCGTCCGGGTGAACCAGATCGAACGCGTCCGTCCCGACCAGGTCGTCGGGGTCGAACCCGAGCAGGTCGCGCGTGGCCGCGTTGAGGTACCGGAACCGTCCCGCCTCGTCGATCACCGCGATCTTGTCTTGCGCGAGATCGATGAGGGTCTCTGGCTCCGGCGAGCGAGACATACGGTGTAGGTTCGCGAACGGACCTATAACGTTGACCGTGTGATTATCACGTTCGAAAAGGAGCGTCGCACGGCGTGACGCCGGTGGTCTCCGCGGTCGGCGGTCAGTCGGCCGAGACGCCGGGGGCGTCGAGCGCGACGGCGAGCGGGTCGGTCCCGTCGCCGTCGACCGCGAGCGTGACGCCGTCGTCGCCGAGTTCGACGGCGGCGTTCGCGGCGTCGCGGACGTACTCGGCGGCGTGGTCGCCGTCCGGGTCGAACCTGACCCCCTCGGCGAGCAGCGGCGTCTCGCTTAACAGCTCGACCTTCCGGTAGGCGGTCGAGAGCGCGATGTCGCAGTCCTCGGCCAGCTCGCTCGTCGTCTTCGGCGTCGCCGCGGCCGCGAGGATCGCCCGGCAGTCGCCGTCGGCGAGCGCCTCGAACGTCGCGTCGAGCGCCGCGTCCGCCTCGGTCGTCGTCGTGCCGTCGGTCGCGCGCGCGGGTCGTTTCATATCTGTATATACCGGCTCCAGCCCCCCGAACGGTGACCCATCATATGCTGGGGGTTTTATACCGCGGCGCCGCGCCCGCCAACGTTTTTGCCCGGGACGGGTACGGACGAACGAGATGGGATCGGGAATCCGGGCGGAGGTCTCGCTGCCGACCGCGCTGTCCCCGTTCGACGGCGTCGTCGACGGAGCGACACCGGTCACCGGCGTCTCGCGGTGTACGCCCGCGGACGACCGCGAGCGCCTGGTCGTGGAGTTCATCGCGGACGCCGACCTGTCGGTCCCCGAGGAGGTCGAGGTCGTCTTCGACTACGGCGGGCGCGCGGCCTACCGGTTCGAGGCGACGGTCGATCCGGACTCGCCGTTCGCCGTCCTCGACCGCCACGAGACCCCCGTCTCGGAGGCGGTGATCCGCGACGGGCGGCTCCGGCTCACCTTCCACGCGAGCGACCTGCCGACGCTGCGGTCGGTGTTGGAGGCGTTTCGCGAGGGGTGTCCGGAGATGGAGGTGTTGCGCTTGCTCCAGTCGACGACGACGCCGACAGAGTCGGACCTGGTCACCGTCGACCGGAGCGAGCTGACGGAGCGCCAGCGCGAGGTGCTCGCGGCAGCCTACGAGGCGGGGTACTTCGACCACCCGAAACGGGCCAACGCCGGCGAGGTGGCCGAGTCGCTGGGCATCGGCCGGTCGACGTTCACGGAACACCTCGCGGCCGCCCAGCGGAAGCTGTTCGGGTCGCTGCTCGACTGATCGCGTTCCGACGCCCCGAGAATCCGAGTCCCGTTTGATGAGCGTGGGGATCGTACACACAGCCATGACGCCCACACCGACGCACACCTTCGTCTGCCCGGAGTGTCGGCGCTCGATCGAGGTGGACGACGCGATGCGAGCGACGCTGCTCGAAACGGGCTGCGTCGTCTGCGGCGCGCCGGTCACCGAGGAGGACATCGGCGGCGCGCCGGCGCTCGGGTGAGGTCCCTCGCGGTCCCCGCTCCGAACCGCCGCGTGTCGCGTCCGTCACGTCTCGACTCATCGCGTCCCCGTCTTCTCGCGTCCGGTCCCGCGTCGTCTCGTGCCCTTTATGCCGCCGTGCGAAGAAATTCGGGGTATGCCGACGAACAGCGAGGTCGAGATGTCGCCGGCCGAGGTGGACGCGCTCCTCTCTCGCCACGAGACGGGCGTACTCGCGCTCGCGCGCGACGACGCGCCGTACGCCATCCCGATCTCCTACGGATACGACGCGGACGACCGCGCCCTGTACCTCCGGCTGGTGTCGACGCCCGACAGCGAGAAGCGCGAGTTCCTCGCGTCGACGCCGCAGGCCCGGATCGTGGTGTACGAGGACGAAGCGGACGAGTACGCAAGCGTCGTCGGCGTCGGCGCCCTCGAACGGGTCGACCTCGACGAGCTCACCCCGGAGACGATCGCGCAGTACGGCGAGGCGCAGCGCCCCCTCTTCGAGATCTGGGCCGACGACAAGCCGGACCTCGACATCGAGCTCTACCGCTTCGAGCCCGAGAAACTGACCGGGCGCACGGTCGTCGTCGAGCGCGACGAGGAGTAAGGAGTCACAACGTCGTTCAGCGCCAGACAGTCGACTCAGTCACGAACTCCTCGTCGTTGGTGACGATCGCTTCAGTACCCCGGACGCGATGGTTGGCGATAAGCAGCGCGTCGTGGAGGGTGTATTGGTCGATCAGACTCCCATACACCGCGAGGTCGTGGTCGTCGCTCGGAGCGATCCGTACCGGTCCGTCGGTGACGAGTCCACGTAACACCGCGTTCGGCGTCGTGTCGACCCCGACGCCTGCGATCGACTCCTTGTTGACCGCGGTCCAGATCGCCTCGCTGACGGCGACTGTCGGCGCCTCGACGATGTCGACACCGCGCTCGGCGCGTTCGAACACGTCGTCGGCAGCGGACGGCAGGCTGTCGACGAGGTACCGAGCCATCGCGACGCCATCGACGGTGTAGCGGGTCACGGCTGCCACTCGCTTCGACGCTTCTCACGGATCTCGGCTTCCATCTCCGCGGCCATCTCCTCACGCTTCGCTTCGGAGACGTCCTCGTCGACGAGCATCCCGCGGCCCGCCGACCCCGTCGCCTTCCGGACGCGAATTCCGTCGTCAGTCTTCTCCCAGCGAATTTCGTCGCCTTCCTCCAGTCCGAACTCCTCGCGGAGCGCTTTCGGGATCGTCACCTGTCCCTTCCGCGTGATACGGGTCGTTCGATCGTCGCTTTCGCTGTCAGTACTCATGCGAAGTACTACGCACTGTACTACATTAAATACACCGAGTGTTGAGCGACGGTCGCAGATGGGCAGTATCGAGTCGATCAGGACCACAGTCAAACGTCCGAGAGTGACGTTAGCCCGTCTCGATCCGCGTCCTCCAACTCCTGAAAACGTCGTTCGAGGTCGCGTCGTCGGCGCTGCTGTGCGAGTTGCTTCAGTAGGTCGTCGTACGTCTGGCCCGGTTCCTTGAGCTCGTGGAGCACCTTCCGAGTTTCCTCGGTTACCGGAACGTGTTCGTCCGCCGGCATAGTTCTGGACGGACTACAGGGCAGACAGTTGTAACAGTTATCCCGGATCCCGACTCTCGGTGAGATTCTATCCGAACGCGCTCGCCGGGTGTCGTACCGGGATCACGAGCGCCGCCGCTGGCCAAGCGAGGCGCGATAAAGAAAAACCGCGTGTGGGTCGGCCCGCGAGGGCCGATAGTTCGAAGCTACGAGTCGCGACCGTTAGGCAACGATGTTACTCGTTGCGGCGGGTCGCGAGCAGCGCAGCGGCGATGAGGGCAACGAGCGCGACGAGCGCACCGAAGCCGGGCGTTCCGTCGTCGGTGGAGTCGTCGGTACCGTTACCGTCGCCACTGGAGTCGTCTCCGGTGGAGTCGTCCCCGCTGGAGTCGTCACCGGTGGAGTCGTCTCCGCTGGAGTCGTCACCGGAGCCGTCGTCGCCGGCGGCTTCGATGGTCAGCGTGCCAGTGGCCTCATCGTCGTCGGTCGCGACGCCGTGCGTGTAATCGCCGGCTTCGAGACCGGACGTGTCGGCCGTGAACTCGACGGTCGTGCTGTTACCACCCGCGAGGGTGACTTCAGTCGTGTCGAGTTCGTCGCCGTCGAGCGTGAGCGCGACGGTCTGGGTGGCCTCCTCGCTGCCGGTGTTCTCGATCGTCGCCGAAACGTCGACCGAGTCACCAGCAGTCGCGGTGGCCTGTTCGGGGTTCAGTTCGGACACTTCGAGGAAGGCGGCCTGGCCGACTTCTTCGACCACGGTACCGTCTTCCTCAGCGTCGAAGGTGGACTGCTGCGCGGTCACGGTGAACGTGTCGTTCACCGAGGCGTCGCTCAGGTCGAGACCCGTTGCCTCGAATGTGCCGTCAGCCTGGACGGTCACGCCTTCAGCGGACTGGACGAAGCCGGGCGAGACACCAGAGTCGGAGCGCACGCGCACCGTGAACTCCTGACCGGGCGCGACGTTCGTCGTGCCCGTGATGGACTGGTTCTCAGCGGCCTGGACTTCGACCGGCGTGTCGAATTCGCCCGTCGCGTCCTGGTACTCGAACGTCGCCGTGGCGGTCTCGTAGAACTCGGAGAGGTCGCCGTCGGCGTCGTCAAGCTCGTCCTCGTCGGGGTCGAGCAGGCGCGGGTCCTGAACCTGGACGCGGACCTCGAAGGCGTCCTCGTCGGCGATCGACTCGCTGCCGAGGTCGAGGTTGTCCTGGTCGAACGCGATGTAGTACGAACCCTCAGTCGAGATGACGCTGATGTCGCCGTCATCGAACATCGACGTGATGTCAGCGGTCTTGCGCTGCGAGTTCGGCGCGGTGGTGTCGGCCGTCTGCCGGATGCGCAGGTCGACAGCACCGTTATCGACTAGAGTCTCGAGGTCGCCGTTCAGTTCGAGGGCACCCTCGAGTCCGGTCGCAGTAAGCTCGTGGATGAGGACGTCGCCCTCAGCCAGCGAACTCGTCTCGATGACGGTATCGTTCTCGACACCGTTTGTGATGTCCTCGACGTTCTCGACATCCTCGAAGACGTCATCCGAGGTGGTCCACAGCTGGAAGTCCTCGACAGAGCGCTCTTCGAGTTCGAGGTCGCCCACCGAGTCGGAGTTACCCTTGGCGGTCTGGACGAAGCTCGTGTCGCTAATCTCGAACGGGTACGTACCCGCCGCGAGCATGTTTTCGAGGTTGGTCTCGCTCTCGTTCACGAAGCTGACTGACGCGTCACTGTCCTGGTCGGCCAGGAACACAACGTCGCTGCCGGAGACGTTAGATGAAGTGGTGTTGCCAGCGATGTAGGTGTTGAAGCCGACCGTGACGTTGTCCTCGCCGTCGGCGTCGACGGTGACGTTGGTCTCGTAACCAACCTCATCGTCGTCACCGATTGTGAGGTACGCCATGTCCCGGTCGCCCTGGAAGTTGATCGTGATGTTCGCAACGTCACCGCGCTGCTCGGTCACGAAGCTCTCCTCGAAGGTGATGTCACCCTCGGGCGCTTCGACAACATCGAAATCACCGGTCTGGGCACTAATACCCGAGTTATCATCGGTGACGTTGATCGTGTAGGTATCCGTCTCGCTGACGGTCCCGAAGTCGACCTCCGCGTTACCGTCGGAGTCGATCTGAGCGTTGAGATCGTCAACGACGTCACCGTCACTGTCGATGAGTTCCGCGGTGATGGGGCGGTTGATTTCGTCAGCCGTGACCGACGCAGTCACGTTGTCGTTGGTCGTGAACTCGTCCTCGTCGCTCTCGACTCCGAGGCCGAGGTCGCCAAGCTCAATGACTCTCTCAACGTTACCGTTGGTGACGTTGTAGTCACCAGTTTCGAGGCCATCAGTATCGAACACGTAGACCTGACTGTTGACGCCAGTTCCACGGGTGACACCAGTGCTGGGCCCCTCAATATCGATCGAGTCGCCTTCATTGGCTTCGAGAGCAATGTTCTCTCCGGAGAGCGCATCAACGGTGGAGGCGTTGGACGTCGTGTCGACCGACGTCGGCGCGAACGTGACGTCAAAGTCGTCGTCGCTCACGCTGTTTCCGGCGAGATCGGTAACGCCGCCCTCAATGGAGATGTTCTCCACGTTGTTGTAAGGCTGACCGGTCGGAACAAGCACCTGACCGTCAATCCCTTCGACAATTCCCGAATTGACGTCAACGGTAGTTCCGTTAGCGAGGTTGATGTCGGCCTCAGCATTACTCTGAGTGACAACGACATCATTGTCGTAGGCGACCTCAACTACGACGCTACCGTTGAGGGCGCTGTCGTAGTGAGTCGCCTTCCGCGGGTCGTCACTCGTGTCGTCGATGGTCAGCTGAACATTGGTGTCAAAGGAACTGTCACCGTCATTCAGCGAGGCGTTCTCGTAGGCGTAGACATCGTAATCGCCTTCCCCGAGGTCGTCCGTTTCGAGGTCACCGACAGCAATGTCAGAGGCTCCACCAGTGTAACCCGTGGCGGTGATGTTTGCCTCACCAGTGTCGAACTCACCGTTCCCGTTTTCGTCAACGAAGACGAAGAGTCCGGGAGTGTCTGCATCTGTATCATCTACCTGTACGCCTGTAAGATTGTTTCCAGACTGGATAGCGTAATCGGCGTCGTCGCCGTTACCAATATCCAGGTTGGAACCAGCCGCCGCGGCGGGAGCCGCAGCGAATCCAACTGCGACCATGGAGACAACCATGACCGCCGCGAAGAAGACTGCGTTAGCCTTCTTGCGTGTGGTATTGTCGTTTGTCATTGTGTGTTGTGTTGTTCTGCGTCGCGACACCCGTGCTTTGTCCGCGTCTGGGTCGCCCGTCCATCGCTCGCACCGACAGGATCAGCAACGTACGACCGGACTTGACCCGGATTACTCACAGATGGTATCGCATTCTGCCTGCGGGTAGGGCTGCGACCTATCCTTTTAGCGTTCGGTATAAATGCTTTGTGGGGTACACAAATGTATGACAACGCGTCTCATACACAGTAGGCGGCCTGAGACGCCTATTCTCAAGATTGATGCGAACGAGTGTCGGGCGGTCCGAGAGCGGTGTCGACGGGGTAGCGAACCGAAACGCCTAACGGGATACTGCGATCAGGTCTGATCGGGCCTTCCGCCCTTCAGGCGACTTGGAACCGGTTCTTGGTAGGGGCCGTCCCCGTCGTCTGCGATTCGATACCCAACCCGGTGGCGCCGGCGTGTCTCCTCTGACCCGTCCCCTCACCGCCGGCGTCCCCACCGGTTTTGCGCTTCGTCCGTCTCGTCCGTCTCCTCGAACGCGGCCTCGGCGGCCTCGGCCCACGAACCGAGTTGATGGTGTGTTCGCGGGCGCGTGCGTGTGACTCGCTTCGCTCGAACGGGTCTCGGCCGGTTCGGTGCGAGTAAACTACGAGTCGCGGTCTCGGCGTCGAGGTCCGCGCCGAACCCCTCGGCGAGTCCGAACTCTTCGCCCGGCTCGTCGGCAGGAATACTCGTCAGTAGCGGTAGTAACTATATAATTCTGGTGTCGGCGAACTATTTAGTTTGACGGGCCGACGTAGCAGCGGACTCGTGTGAAATGCGGGTCCCGTCGCCTCAGTCGGCGCCCGTTCCCGCCGCCGTGTGAGACGCGGGCTGGCCCGTATCGGTACCGGCATCGCCCGTGGACTCCGCCTCCGCCGCCAGCGTCTCCACGTTCGCGAAGACGAAGCCCGCGAACCCGACCCGGAGCAGGAGGTCGAGGTACTCCAGCGTCACCGCCGCGGTGAACGCGTCGAACAGCCCGGCGATCTGGAGCATCGCCCACGCGATGAGCACGCCGAACGCGAACAGCGCGAGGTTCCGCGTCTTCTTATAGAACAGCTCGCGTTCGGGGGGCCGGCGCGCGGCCGCGCTCGCCACCGGCCCGAAGAACAGCCCGACCAGCGTCACGTACCCGACGACGATACCGAGGGTGCCCGCCAGCGAGAGCGTCCCCTCGAACACCTCCGCGAAGTCGTAGCCGAGTCGCATCGCGACGGTGATCGCGACGATACCCCCGACGTATCGGCGGCTCACGCCCGCGACGAACGCCGTGAACCCGAACAGGAACGGGTACGCCACGTAGTCGGTGAGCAGCTGCCCGGCCTCCAGCGTACCGCTCCCGACGCTGAACGTCCCGATCCCGGCACCCCACGTCCCGATCCCGACGCCCGCGAGCGCCACGACCGCGACGAACGGGTAACAGTACCGGCGCAGCTTCGCGGGCTTGCGGCGCGCGAGCGCGAACAACACCACCGCGGAGACCGCGTAGATCCCCGCCGACGCGAACCGCACCGTCGACAGCTCAATCATCGGCGCTCACCTCCGCGTCGCCGCCCCCGATCGACTCCGGCGGGGCGCTCTCCCCCGCCTCGGCGGTCGCAGTCTCGGCGTCCGCCCCGACGGCGTTCCCCGCCTCGGCGTCCGCCCCGGCCGCCTCCGCGTCCGCACGCGTCTCGAACTGGGCGAGCCGCTCGGTGAGCGACGCGGTCCGCTCCGAGAGCGCCGTCGCCGTCTCCGCGAGGTCGCCGACGGTCTCGGCGGTGTCGTCCGCGGTCTCCGCGAGCGACCGCGCGCGGTCCGCGGCGTCGGTGGCGGAGCCGTGGACGGCCTCGACGCGCGCCGCGACCGACTCGATCCCCTCGGCGCCCTCGTCGGTCGCGCGGGCGATGTCGCCCATCGCCACGTCGACGTCCTCGACGGTCCCGGTCAGCTCCTCGATCGCGTCGCCCGCCGCGCGCACCGCCGCGGTCGTCTCGTCGAGCTCCGTCATCGTCCGGTCCATCTCGCCGGCGACCGCGGACACGTCCTCGGTCACCTCGCCGATCGTCGCCTCGATCTCCGTCGTCGACGCGCGCGTCTCCTCGGCGAGCCCCTTCACCTCGTCGGCGACGACCGCGAACCCGTCGCCGTCGCCGCCCGCCCGCGACGCCTCGATTGAGGCGTTCAGCGCGAGGATGTTCGTCTGCTCGGCGATGTCCGCGATCACGTCGGTCGTCTCCGCGACGCCGTCCATCCGGTCGTCGAGCCCGGCCACGAGACCGTCGAGGTCTTCCAGGAGGTCGCCGATCGCGACGATCGCCTCGACCGCCTCGGTCGCCCGCCGTTCGCCCTCATCGCCGAGCTCGGCCGCGGCGCTCGCGTCGCCCGCCACCTCGTCGGTGGTGGAGGCGATCTCCTCGACGGTCGCCGAGAAGTCGTCGGTGTCGGCGGCCGTCTCGCGCAGCCGGTCGGTCTGTGCGTCCAGCTCGTCGGCCAGCGCGCGCATCTCGTCGGCCACCTCCGCGTTCATCCCGGCGACCGCGTCGGCCTCCGCGGCCATCTCCTCGCTCGTCGCCTCCACGTCGCCCGCGAACGCCTGAATGTCCTCGATCGTCGTCGAGAGCCCGCCGGTCATCTCGTTGTACGCCGCCGTGATGCGCTCGATCGCGTCGACCTCGCTGCCCTCGTCGAGCCGGCGCGTGAGGTCGCCCTCGGCGGCGTCCTCCATGGCGCCGCCGATCTCGTCGGCCCGATCGATGAGGGTGCCCGACAGCGCCTCGGCCTCCTCGCGGGCCGACTCGGCCTCGGACTGCGCCCGCTCGGACTCGGCGACCGCGTCCCGGAGCGACCGCCGCGTCTCGTCGAAGGCGTCGAACAGCCGCCCGATCTCGTCGCGCCGGTCGGAGGTCGCGCGCGCGTCGAACTCGCCGCGTCCGACCGCCTCGGCCGTCTCCGTCAGCCGCCGGAGCTCGACCGCGACGTTGCCGACGAGGACGATACCCAACAGTCCGAGGTTCAGCGTGACGACGACGCCGATCGACGTCAGCGCCGCCGTCGCGGCCGCCGGCGTCCCGACCGTCGCGACGTGGCCCGCGAAGAGGGCGATGAAGCCGAGGGTCACGCCGAGCGTCAGGAGGACGGCCGCCCCGACCCGCCGGCCGTATCGCGTGGTGATCGCGTTCAGCATAGATAGTTCGTCCGTGGGGAACCAGATGCCCTATTTAGGAGTAAAGGCCAAATTACATGATTCGATAATTTGACGCGCGGGCAGCGACCGATGGACCGGACACGCCGAACCCCGAACGCCGGACCCGTCGACCCGAGGACCGATGTTTTTCCCGCGGCCGCGCCACCGGCGAGTATGCCCAGCGTCAGCGACACGTACATCGAGAACCGCCAGCGCGTCCAGCCCACCCACACGAACAACTACGCGTCGGCCCACGGGGGAAACGTCGTCAAGTGGATGGACGAGATCGGCGCGATGTCGGCGATGCGCGCCGCCGGCGAGACCTGCGTTACGGCCAAGATCAACGGGCTCGACTTCAAGCGCCCGGTGCCGCAGGGAGACACCTGCGTCATCGAGTCGTACGTGTACGCGGTCGGGCGGACGAGCCTCCGCACGCGGATCCGCGCGTACCGCGAGTCGCCGCGCACGGGCGAGCGCGAACTCACCACGGAGTCGTACTTCGTGTTCGTCGCCGTCGACGCGGAGGGGACCCCCACGCCCGTCCCGGAGCTGGCGATCACGGGCGACCGCTGCCGCGAACTCCGCGACGAGGCGCTCGCGGCGGAGCCGGAGGAGGACCGATAGAAAGCGCGGCGAACGCCGCCGGGAAATCTTGACTACAACCCTGCGGCGAGAGCGGTGTCTGTGATCGGCGTTGCGGTCAGATCACAACGAAAAACGGTAACACTGTTGAGTTCGCACCACAACAGACGAGACAGATGCCCGCCACGGTCGTGTACCGGGAAGAGTCCGAGAAACCGGACGGAAGTCGGTACGAGATGGTCGCGTGGCAGGTCCCGGAAAGCGAGGACTACCCGGAGGGGTGAAGTACAGCTTCCAGTACATGGACGCTGACGGCGACACGCCCCTCCGGTACGACAACGCGCCGCACCACCGAGACGTCGGACGACACCATCGACACACGCACGCGGGAGAAGTCACGAAACTGGATTTCACCGGTCTCGCCGACCTGATCACCGACTTCCAAGCCGAGGTGAACGACATCCATGACCGACGAACCAACTGACACCGACACCGCCCACGGCGAATTTACCCCGGACCCAAACGACGCCGAGTACCCGTCGACGCTTCGAATCACGTCGCTGCCGGCGGAACAGGCACAGGCGACAGCGGTCGAGCGCGCCGAGCGCTGGGAGGACGGCGAGGCGGTCCCGCACGTGGTCAACTTCGAGGACCGAACGGGACTTCGCCAGCTGCTCACAGACCGCCGAATGGAACTCTTAGAAGCCGTGATGGAGCGGCCGCCGGAGAGCATCCGCGCGCTGGCGGACCGCCTCGGCCGCGACGTCCACACCGTCCACGACGACCTGTCGCTGCTGGCCGACTACGACATCGTCCACTTCGAGGCGGACGGCCGCGCGAAGCGGCCGTCCGTGCCCTACGAGACGGTTCGGATCGAAGTCGAGTTCGGGCTGCCCCGCGGCGATGAGTCGGAACCGGCCGCATCGGCGTGACGGCCGTCCGAGATCAGTAATCCCCGAGCACGCCGAGCCGCCGTGCCCGCCGGGTCGCCAACTGGAAGACGAGGTAGCCGCCGACCAGGTAGCCGAGCGCGACCGCGACGAGGAGCGCCAGGTCGGCGGGCGGGAACTCCCACAGTCGGATCCCGTCGACCATCGCGCGCTGAAGCATGGCGCTGCCGTGCGCTAAGGGGAGGACGCGCGTCCACGGCAGGTCGAAGACGGGCGCCGAGATCAGCGCGACGAAGCCGAACTGTAGCAGGTTGAGCCAGCTGCCGATCCGCTTGTACAGCACCGTCACCCCGCCGGCGGCGAACCCGAGCCCGAGGACGGACGTGATCGAGAGTCCCGCGACGGCGACCACCGTGAGCGGCGCGAGGTTCAGCCGCGTCCCGGTCGCGAGGAGCATGACCGCGAGGATCACCGCGCTCGTGAGGAACGTCCGAACCACCTTCGCGACCCCCTTCAGCAGCGCGACCGGCGCGAAGCCGAACGGGGTGGTGATGTGGCGTTCGAGGGTCCCCCACTGTACTTCGCTGCCGATGTCGTTCGACACCGACGAGTACGCGCCGACCGACAGCGTCCACAGGAAGTAGCCGACGACGATTCCCTCGATCGAGTCCGTCAGCGCCTGCCCCGCGAGCAGCTGGCCGCCGAGGAACAGCGCGGCGAAGAAGAACAACGACACCACGATCCCCCCGATCGCGTTGGCCGGGTAGCGCACGAATATCAGGAACTCCCGGTAGAGCACGGCCCGCGCCAGGTGATAGTAGGTGGCCGGGCGGGGGGCGTCGTCGATCGCCGCCCCGTCTCCGGTCGACGCGTCCCCAGCCGACGCGTCAGCGCTCACGAGGACTCACCCCCGGCCGCGGCGCTCGGCACGGTTCCGGTGCGGTCGAGGAACACGTCTTCGAGGTCGGGCTGAACCGTCCGGATGTCCGAGACGGTGACCCCGGCCGCGCGGAGCGCGTCGGTCAGGTCGTAGATCCGGTCGCCGCCCGCGACGACCGTCACCGCGGGCGGGTGCGCGTCGCGGTCGACGTCGACGACCTCGAACGCCTCGCGGAGACCCGCGACCGTCTCCCGATCGAGGTCCGGACTCGCCACGCGGACGACGTCGCGGTCGGTCCCGCCGAGCAGCGCCTCGACGGTGTCGTCCGCGACGACCCGCCCGTTCGACAGCATCACGACCCGGTCGCACACCGCCTCGATCGTCGTCATGTCGTGGCTGCTGACGACGATGGTGAGCCCCTCCTCGGCCGCGAGCCGGCGCAGCTCCGCCCGGAGCGTCCGCGCGCTCTCGACGTCGAGTCCCAGCGTCGGCTCGTCGAGGAAGACCAGCTCGGCGCCGCCCGCAAGCACGCTCGCCAGCGACACCTTCTGTTTCATGCCGCGAGAGAGGTCTCGAACCGGCGTGTCCGCCTTGTCGGCCAGATCGAGCCGATCGAGCAGGCGGTCGTGCCGCGCCGCCACCGAGTCGGGGTCGACCCCGCTTATCGTCGCGAAGTAGCGGAGGTTCTCCCGGACGGTGAGCCGCCAGTAGTCGTTTCGCGCGCCCTCAAGCATCGCGTCCACGTCGGCGTACGCCGCCCGCCGGCCGTCGCGCACGTCGGTGCCGAACACCCGCACCGACCCCGCGTCGGGGATCACGATCCCCAGCGCGCACTTGATCAGCGTCGTCTTGCCCGCGCCGTTCGGCCCGAGGAGGCCGACGACCGACCCGCGCTCGACGGTGAGGCTCACGTCGTCGACCGCGGTCACCGCGTCGTCGCCGTCGCCGAACCGCTTCGTGAGTCCCTCGACCGCGAGGGCCGGGGGAGGGGATCGCTCCGGTGTCGACTCGTCGCGTGCCGCGTCCGTGTCGTCGCGCTCGCGGGGACCACCGCGCGCGCTCGTCGCGCTCCGTGCCATCGCCTCCCGGTACGCGCCGACGGGGGATATATCCGCGCTCGCCGGCGACGGCGGACGGCGCCCGGCGACGCGTTACCCGCCGTCGGCGCGGACCGACGGCGTCGCCGCGCGGTCGGCGCGGGCGATCCGGTCGTGCTCGGCGGGCGGTGTCGCGGCGCGGTCGGGGTGGAGACACGCGAACAGCGCCTCCAGCGAGTCGACGAGCCGGTGGCTCGGGCGGTTGAACAGGCCGTTGCCGTCGACCGCGTAGGCGCGGTCGTCGGCGACCGCGCGCAGCTCGTCGAAGCCGGGGCGGGCGGCGAGGTCGGCGACCGCGTCGCGGGCGCGCTCGCGGTCGAACCCGCAGGGCGCGACGACGAGCACCTCGGGGTCGGCCGCGCGGACGTCGTCCCACGCGACCGGCTCGGAGGGACCCTCGGGCTGGAAGGAGGGGTCGCCGCCCGCGAGTTCGACCATGTCGCGCACCCAGTGGCCCGCCCGGATCGGCGGGTCCGTCCAGTCGAGGACCGCGGTTCGGGGGCGGCCCTCGGCGGCGACCGCGCGCTCGGCACGCTCGCGGACCGCGTCGACGCGCTCGCGGCAGTCGGCGCGGAGGGCGCTCGCGGCCGCGGCTTCCCCGACCGCCTCGCCGATCCGCACCACGTCGTCGAGGGCGTCAGCGAAGGAGTGCGGGTCGCAGGCGAGCACGTCCGGTTCGGGGTCGAGGCGCGCGGCGGCCGCGCGGACCTCGCTCGCGTCGACCGCGCAGACGTCGCAGGTCGCCTGCGTGACGAGTAGGTCGGGTTCGAGGGCCGCGAGTCGCTCCTCGTCGAGTTCGTAGACGGCGCCGTCGACCTCGCGCATCTGCTCGTCGATGTCGGCGGCCGAGCGGTCCGCGTGGTCGACGACCGTGCTCGTCAGCGTCGGTCGCTCGCGGGCGGCCGGCGGGTGGTCGCAGCTGTGCGACACGCCGACCGGCTCGACGCCGAGCGCGAACAGCGTTTCCGTGGCGGAGGGCAGCAGGGAGGCGACGCGCATGGGCGGACCAAGGCGCTCGGCCGACTAAAGTGAGGGGTCCCGCGCGGCGGGGTCAGGCGTGACGGCGGCGTCCGGCGGGGGCCGGCGCGGCGACGGGGTCAGGCGTGGCGACGGCGTCCGGCGCGGCGACGAGGGGCGGCGCTACGCGGGCGACTCCCCCGGCGCGCTCGGCGCGAACCAGTAGCCGTAGCCGAACGGCACGAGACCGGTGACCACGCCGAAGGCCACCGCGAGCGGCCCGAATATCAGCCCGACGACCCCGAGCGCGCCCGCGATCGCCGCCGTGGCGAGCAGTCCGATACCGACCGTCACGCCGGCGAGCGCGAGCCACCGTCGTTGGGCGGCGAGCACGCCGGCGACGACGCCGGACGCGACGACGGCCGCGCTCGCGGGACCGGTGACGAACCGGGAGGGCGACCCGCTCTCGAACAGCGCGGTGCCGACGAGCGCGACCGGGAGCGCGAACGCGGCGACCGCGGCGGCCCGGCGCGCGGTCAGGAGGCGGTCGCGCGTCGGCTCGCGGTAGCGGTACGCGAGGAGACCGAGCGCGACCGCGACGTACCCCCGCCCGACCGGCGTGAGGGCGAAGCCGAGGGCGGCGCCCGCGATCTGGACGAGGACGGCGGCCTCGTTTTCGAGCGCGACGGCGTAGTACGCACCGTCCCGTTCGTACAGCCCCGGCCGGACGGTCGAGTCGGTCACGGTCCCCTCGTCGATGGCCGTCCGCACGCCGGGCGACGCCGCAGCCGCCGGGCGCGCAACCGCGTCGAACACCGTCTCGGGGTCGGTCTCGCCCATCTCGATCGTCGCGTTCGTCGTGTCGCCGCGCGTCGACAGCGACCACTCGTAGTAGGTCCCGTCGTACGCGACGTACGGGGAGTCGACGCCGTCGAGCGCGATGTCCAACTCGGGGGAGAGCGACCCCTCGAACGACCCGGTCGCGGCGGCGGTCCGGACCGGCCCCCGGTACTGGTCTTCGGTGCCCGAGAGGTGCTCGTCGAGGTCGGAGACGTTACGCGACGCGCTCGCGACCAGCGCCGGGTCGTCGCCGGGTTCGACGGCCGTCGCCTCGTAGGTGATCTCGGTCCCGTCGACCGTGGCGTGGAAGGCGAAGCTGAGACCGAGACCGACGACGAGGAGCGCGAGGATCGCAAGGGTGCGGATGGAGGGAGACACGGGCGAGGATAACCGAAAAGCGACCGTAAAGCTGTGGGTCGGACGGCAGCGAAGACCGCGAGACCGCGCCGTCGCTCTCGGTCGTGGAGCGGCGCGCGATAGAAAGTCGGGGTTCGAGGCGGGGTCGCGCCCGACCGCGTCAGTCGTCGGCCGGGGCGCGCGGTTCGGCCGGGGGTTCGGCTTCCTCCGTCTCGCCCGCCGGCTCGTCGACCGCGTCGACATCGAGAAGTTCGTCGCGTTCGTCCGCCTCGTCGGCCCGGTGACGCGCCTGAATCTCCGTCCACGTGCGCGCCTCGTCGTAATGATGGCACATGACAACAGGCGACAAGGACTTTGGCGTACTAAAGGTTACGCCGATACCGTCGAAATCGAACGTTTGAGAGGTTCTGTATTCGGTCCGTCAGAGTACGTCTCAACGGCGTCCGGTCCTGCGATGTCCGCTGACTCCGCGGCCGCTCGGGTATAAATCGGTGTCAGCAGATCGACGGCGACTACCGCCAAAGCCCCAGCCGCTCGGCGATACGGGATCTGTGACTCCGTGGCGAACACCGCCAAAGCCCCAGCCGGGAGGGCGGCGCAGGCGACGGAAGCACCGGAACGAGTGAGCGGAGCGAACGAGTGAGGAGCACAGCGAGTGTGCGCCGCCCTCCCGGCTGCCCCTTTGAGTCCCGCACAGCACCGCAACCGCACCTCACACCACCCCAGCCTCGTCGCGGGGGCCCGCGGCGCCCCCCCCCCCCCCCCCCCGGGGGTCCCCCGCCCCCCCCCCCCGCGGCCCCAGGGGCCCCAAGTGCCACCCGCCACCCGCCCCCCGCGGGGCCGCAGGCCCCCCCCCCCCCCCCCCCCACCCCCCCCACCCCCCCCCCCCGCCGGGGGGGGGGCGCGGGCGCCCCCCGCGACTCCCTCGCGCGTGCTGTCGCCGGCGGCTTCGCCGCCGGCTGTCAGAGAGACCTTCGGTCTCTCACTACTCGCGGCCGCCTTCGGCGGCCACTCGGAGGCACGCGCCAGCATTTAAAAATTGGTTCAGTAGAGTCAGCGCGGAAGACGGCTTTCGCGGCCGGTCAGGCGTCGCCGTGCGGCTTCACCAGCACCTTGATCGCCTCGCGCTCGTCCATCATCCGGTACCCCTCCGCGACCCCGTCGAGACCGACCGTCTCGGTGAAGATCGGTGCGGGGTCGAGCGTCCCCTGAAGCACGTCGGCCATCAGCTCCTCGGCGTACGCGCGGACCGGGGCGACGCCGCCCGCGAGCGTCACGTTTTGACCGAACATCCCGAACACGTCGAGTCCCTCGTCTTCGACGCCGTAGGGGACCCCGACGTACCCGATCGTGCCGCCGGGGCGGACGACGTCGATGGCGGTGTTCATCGCGCTCGCGGCGCCGACGCACTCCATCACGTGGTTCGGGCCGCCGTAGGTGAGTTCTCGAATTCGCTCGACGACGGCCTCGCCACGCTCGGAGACGGTCTCCGTGGCGCCGAACTCCGCGGCGAGTTCGAGCCGGTCCTCGTGGTGGCCGACCGCGATGATCCGCTCGGCGCCGATCCGGCGGGCCGCGAGGACGCCGCAGAGTCCGACCGCGCCGTCGCCGATGACGGCCACGGTCGACCCCGCCTCGACGCCCGCGCTGACGGCCGCGTGGTGGCCGGTGCCCAGCACGTCGGTCAGGGGGAGCAGCGAGCGGAGCGTCTCCTCGTCGTCCGCGTGGCGGTCGGGGACGCGGACGAGCGTGCCGTCGGCGTGGGTCGACCGGACGTACTCGCCCTGGCCGCCGCCGTTGTCGCCGCCCCACGAGTCGCCGTGCTCACAGGAGGTGTGGAGTCCCTTCCGGCAGAACTCGCACTCCCCACAGGAGATTGCGAACGGGGCGAGCACGCGGTCGCCGGGGTCGACGGAGGTCACGTCGTCGCCCACCTCTTCGACGATCCCCATCGGCTCGTGGCCGACCGGGGATCCCGCGTCGCGGTCGCTGTCCCCGCGGTAGAACCAGAGGTCGGAGCCGCAGATCGCGGTGTGGGTCACGCGGACGATCGCGTCGGTCGGAGACTCGATCTCGGGGCGGGGTCGCTCTTCGACGCCGATCTCGCCGGGTCCGTTGAAAACGGCTGCGCGCATGGGATCCGCTACCGGCGCGCGTCACAAAAGGCCGCGGGTCGGGCGTGAAGACTCAGTCCGCGCCGACCGAGGGGTCGTACTCGGAGATCGGCTCGCCGTCGATCCGGGTGAAAAGCGTCGCCAGCGCCGGGCCGCTCACGTTGTGCCAGACGCTGAACAGCGCCGGGATCAGCGCCGCGATGGGATCGAAGAAGGCGGTCGCGAGCGCGACGGCCAACCCGCTGTTCTGGAGACCGACCTCGAACGCGCACGCCCGGGCGCGGTCCTCCGCCATCCCGGTCAGCTTCCCGACTCCGTAGCCCGCGCCGAGACCGAGCCCGTTGTGGAGGACGACGGCGACGGCGACCAGCCCGCCCGCGGTGAGGATGTTCTCGACGTTGAGACCGACGACCGCGGCCACGATGGCGACGATGGCGATCACGCTGATCGCGGGGAACACGGAGAGACCGACCTTCGCCGCGGTCGGCGCGTAGCGGTCGAGGAGGAGCCGGAGCGCGAGTCCCGCCACGACCGGGACGAGCACGACCCAGATGATCGTCTCCGACAGCTGCGCGAAGGTGACCGAGATCTGTTCGCCGGCGAGCGCGACGATCCACGCCGGCATCACGAGCGGGGCGGCGATCGTCGTCACCGTCGTGATCGTCACCGACAGCGCCACGTCGCCGCGTCCGAGGTAGGTCATCACGTTCGAGGCGGTCCCGCCCGGCGCCGCGCCGACGAGGATCAGCCCGATCCCGACCTCCCACGGAAGTCCGAGGACGACGACGAGCGCGTACGCCAGCGTCGGCATGACGAGCCACTGCGCCGCAGCGCCGATCGCCACGTCTCGCGGGCGCTCGACGATGCGTCTGAAGTCCTCGGGCGTGAGCGTCAGCCCCATCCCGAGCATGATCACCCCGAGCAGCGGCGTGATGTAGTCGCCGATCGGCGTGAACGCCGACGGCGAGTACAGCGCGGCCGCGGAGGCGACGAGGACCCAGAGGACGAAGTACTTGCTCGTGAACTCACCAACCCGTTCGAGCCGGTCCAGTGCGGTCATCCCGTCGGCGTTCTCGCGACCGACTGAAAGGGACTACAGTTCGGGCAATGTTCTCCGTCCCGCGGTATCGTCCGCACTTGCCGGATCGCCGTCGCGGTCAGTCGTCGCCGTCGGCTGTCGGCGGCGTGTCGTCGTCGGCTGTCGGCGTCGGCGTGTCGTCGTCGGCTGTCGGCGGCGTGTCGTCGTCGGGGGCGACGAGGTCGTCACTCGCGGGGACCCCCGCCGTCTCCTCAACGCGCTCGAATAGGATCCGAACGACCTGCCCCTCGCCACTCGACTCGAAGGAGAGGTCGGCCTCGGAGCGGTCGACGACCCACTGAACGAGCCACAGGCCCAGCCCGTCGGTGTGACGCATCGAGGTCTCGTAGCCGCGCCGGATCGTCTCGACGGTCTCCGCCGGGATCCCCGGCCCGTCGTCGGCGACGCGGAGCGCGACGCCGTCGTCCACCCGGCAGATCGACACCGAGACCCGCGGCGCGTCGTCGCCGCCGTGGACCACCGCGTTCTCGATCACCTCCGAGGCGACGGCTTCGGTGAGGGGGTGCGCCCGGACCCGGCACGTCTCCGCGGCGGGAGCGTCGAACTCGGCGTCGGGATGTTCGGTCCCGAGCCGCTCTATCGCGCCGTCGACGACCTCGACGAGGTCCATCTCCGCCTCCACGTCGCCGGGACCGTCGGGACCCTCGGAGCCGATCACCGCGCCGATGTGGCGGGCGTGCTCGCTGACCGACAGCAGCCGGTCGACGTTCTCTTCCACGACGGCGGCGCTCTCCTCGCCGTCGTCGACGCGCTCGGCGAGGAGTTCGACTCGCCCGCTGACGACCGTCATTGCGTTCCGGATGTTGTGACGGAGCACGCGGTTCAACACCGTGAGCTGGGCGTTCGCCCGCTCGACCTGGTCCTGCGCGCGCTGCTGGCGCGCGTCGGTCAGCCCGAACGCGAGTCCGAACACCGACCCGATCGACGCCGCGCCGGCGATGACGACGACCGGTCCCTCCGGCGGCGGGCCTTGGCTCATCTCGTAGGTGACGAAAAGCAGCGCGACCGCGCCGAGCGTCAGCGCTCCCAGCGCGCTCCATCCGGTGACGCGGAGGGTGTACGCCGGCGAGATCGGCGAGCGAGCGACGGGGACCGTCGCGGCGACGACGAGCGCGCTACAGGCGATGGGGACCACCGCGCCGCTCACGATCGCGACGGGGTCGGTCATCGCCGACAGCGAGACCAGGTGATACGCGAGCGGGACGAGACCCACGGCCGCGAGCAGCCCGAGTTCCGCGGCGTTTCGGAGCCGTGTGGTCCGCATTGATCTCCCGGTCTCCGTCGCTGGAAGTTAACCGTTTGCGACGCGGTATCAACTCGAAGAATCGGGGGCGACAAGCCGGGACGCGGGATCGGCGACGAGAACGCCGGGAGACGCCGCGAACCGCGTTCGACGGGTCGCGGGCCCGCGGATACGTTTTCCATCTTTGAAATTATCCTCGAGTGGGAGAAAATAACGCTTAAATCGACCGGTCGGCCACCCGCCGATCGAACGATGACGCGGAGACGAGAGGGCGGTGCCGCGACGGACCGATCGGGACGGAGCGCCGAGCCGTGAGCGACGGAGCGACCCTCCGGATCGTCGACGAGTCGGACGACGACCCGGGCGGCGCGGTCCCCGCGCCGGTGCCGCCGGACGACCCCGAGGCGTGGTACGCGCCGGACGTCCGGGCGCAGTACGAGGCCGCGCCCGGCGTGGTGGCGACGGTCCGCGAGCGCGACGGCGGGCGGTTCGGCTACGACGTCCGCGAGCCGCCGCTGTCGGCCGACGACGAGCGCGCGCTCGACCGCGTCCGCGAGCGCTTCTCCGCGGTGCGCCACCGCCGCCCGCTCACGCGGGTCGGCGTCGTCGAGCGCGCCGAGAAGGGGTTCGAGGCGAAGTACGCGGGAGCGATAGAGCGGCTGGTCGACGCGAGCGCAGCCGCGCGCCGCCGGATAGATTACCACGCGCTGCGGGAGTTCCGGCTGCTCGGCGAGCTAACGCCGGTCGCGCTCGACGACCGGATCGCGGTCGCGGACGTGGGCGACGACCGCGAGCTGGTGGTCCACACCGAGACGTTCGCGCCGCTGGAGACCGGGATCGACGCCGACGCCGACTACGTCGAGCGGGTGGCCGCCGAGCGGCTCGCGCAGTACGCGGTGGAGTTCGCCGGACTCGCTATCGAGGTGGTCGTCTACCGCGAGCGGCTGCTCGGGTCGGACGCGTTCGAGACGAAGTACGCCGTGTTGGAGCCGGACCTGTTGCCGGGCGACGAGGCGCTCATCGAGGAGTGTAAATCGCGGATCTGGGAGACGACCGTGAGCGACGTGATCGAGGACCGCGAGTCGTTCGTCGCCGCCCGCGCCCGCCGGTTCCTCTCGCGGCGGCTCACCGCGCGCAACACCCGCGCGTGGCTCGACGCCGCGGCCCACCGGGCGAAGGCCGCGCTCGCGGACCGGGGGCTGGCCGCGCCGCCGGTCGACTCGCGGTACGCCCGCGACCGCCTCGACGACCTCGCGTACTACGTGCTTCGCGACTTCGTCGGCGAGGGGATTCTGACGGTGCCGATCCGCGACCCGCACCTCGAGGACGTGGAGGCGAACCGCGTCGGCGAGCGCGTGAAGGTCGTCCCGCGCGCGTCGGTCCTCTCGGGGACGGGCGGCGAGACGGGCGAGACCGGCGCTTCCGACGGCGAGGGCGACGCCCCCGAGGCCGGCGAGCGCGTGCCGACGAACCTCGCGTTCGACGACGAGCCGACGTTCGTCAACGTCGTCACGGGGATCGCCGCCCGCGACGGCACCGAACTCAACGCCTCGACGCCCTCCGCGAAGGTGAACCTCGAACTCGACGGGGTGCCACAGACGATCCGGTGTGCGGTGGCGCTGCCGGTCATCTCCGAGGGCGGCCCGCACGTCTCGATCCGGAAGCAGCGCGCGGACGCGCTCACCCCGGTCGACCTGATCGAGCGCGGCACGCTGTCGGTCGACCTGGTGACGCTACTGTGGCTGCTGTACGAGCACCGCGGGGTCGTCCTCTTCGCCGGCCCGACCGGCGTGGGGAAGACGACGCTGCTCAACGCCCACACGCCCTTCATCCCCTTCGACGCCCGCCCGGTCTCCGTCGACGAGGGGTCCCGAGAGGTCCGGCTTCCGCACGAGACGGGCGTCTCGCTCACCACCCGCGACCACGAGGACGCGTACAAGTCGGTGGGGATGGCGGAGCTGATGACCGAGGCGAACTACCTGAATCCGGACGTGGAGGTCATCGCCGAGATCAACACCCACGAGAGCTTCGAGACCTTCGCGGAGAGCCTGAACACCGGCCACGGGGTGATCGGGACGACGCACGCGGAGGACGTCGAAGCCCTCGTCAACCGCCTGCGCGAGCGCGACCTGCCCGCGCGCCTGCTCCGCGAGGTCGACCTCGTCGTCTTCCCGCGCCGGGTCGACGGCGAGCGCTACGTCTCCCGGGCGATCGAACCGCTCTCCGAGACCGCGTACGAGGGACTCGGTCCGGAGGCGAAGCGAAGCCCGACCGGCGACCCGAAGCGGGGCGGCGCCGGCGTCGTCGAGACCGGCGCCGAGTCCGTCCGGTACAACACGGTCGCCTGGCGCGACGGCGACGGGGCGTTCCGGTTCCCCGGCGCGCCGGGCGGCGACGGTGACGAAGGGGTCGCGGCGGCCGGCGCGGCCGGATCGAGTGACGCTCCGGGCGACGGCACCGACACCGGTCCGCGGTTCCGCGTCTTCGACCGAATTGCGAGCCGGACCGACCGCGACCGGGAGACCGTCGCCGCCGAGTTCGCCTCGAAGCGGCGGTACGTGGAGTATCTCGTGCGCGACGGCGTCGACGACCCGGACGCGCTCTTCGAGTTCCTCGCCGACCTGCGCACCGACGAGGCCGCGACCGTCGAGCGCGCCGCCCGGACGATGGACCGCGACGGCGACGGGAACGGGGGGCGGGACGCGCCGGACGAGGGGAGCGACTCCCCCGAACGGAGGGGGCCGTGAGCCGGCGCCGCGCGAGCGGAGCGGTCGAGGCGGGCACCGACGAGACGGCCGCGGACGAGACGGACGCGACCGGCGCGCTCGCGACGGGCGGCCGGCTGGCGGTCGTCGACCGCGTCTGCTACGCGCTGTTCGCGCGGCACGCGAGCGACCGGCGGCACGACGCCGACCGGAAGCGGTACCGCGGGACCGCGCTCGACACCGGCTTCGAGACGTACCTCGCGCGGGCGTACGGTCTCTCGTGGGTCGTCGCGGTCGCGGTCTTCTTCCCGGCGCTGGTCGTCGCGGCCGGCGCGGCCCCCGCGGTCGCGGCCGCGGTCGAGGCCCGGTTCGGCGCGGCGCTGCTCTCGTCGGGACCGACGGCGACGCCCGCGCCGACGCCCGACTCCGTGGGCCCGCTCCGGACGGACCGGGCCGCGCTGCTCGTCGCGATCGCGGTCGCGCTCCTCGCGAAGCGCGCGACCGTGGCGGCCGCCGGGCTTCACCTCCGGTGGGTGGTCGCCACGCGGCGGACCGACATCGAGCGCACCCTCCCCGGGGCGGTGCGGTACCTCGAACTGCTCTCCTCGGGGAGCGACGAGCCGCGGGCGATGCTCCGGAAGGCGGCCGACGGCGACGCGTACGGCGGCACCGCCACCTCGCTGCGGAAGGCGCTCAACGCCGCCAAACTCGCCGGGAGCCTCGACGAGGGGCTGCGGCGGGTCGCGCGCGACACGCCCTCGCGGGAGCTGCTCGCGCCGTTCCTCCTCAAGTTCCGGAAGCACGCCGCGACCGGCGACGAGGCGCTCTCGGCGTTCCTCGCGACCGAGCGCCGGATGCTCTCGCACCGGCAGGACCGCGCCCGGAAGCGCGCCCGGCGGTTCCTCGAACTGCTCACGGAGCTGTTCGTCGCCGTGCTGGTGTTGCCGGCGCTGCTCGTCATCGGCGCGACCGCGCTGTCGGTCGTGATCCCCGAGCTGCTCCCGCCCGTCTCCACCCCGGTCGGCGTGGTGCCGACCCGGGCGGTCGTCCTCTACGGGGCGGTCGCGTTCCTCGTCGCGTTCGGGCTGGCGGCCGCGGTCGCGGTCGGCACGCTCCGGCCGCCGAGCCAGCGGGCGAGCTACGAGGTCCCGACGAGTCCGCGGGCGGTCCTCGCGACCGCCGGGCGCAACCCCGCGAGCACGGGGGTCGTCGCCGCGGGACCGGCGGTCGCGCTCGCGGCCTGGCTCGCGGTCGCGGGCTACACGCTCGTCAACGTCGCCCTCCTCGGCTACGCCGCGTTCGCGGTGCCGGTCGGACTCGTCGCCGCGCGGCGCACCCGGATCGACGACGCGAAGGACCGGGAGCTGGCCGACTTCGTCCACGCCGTTTCGGGCCACGTCGCGCAGGGGCGCCCGCTCGCGGCGGCGGTCGACGCCGTCGCGCGCGACGTCGACCTCGGCGTCCTCGACGACGACGTGACGGATCTCGCGTTCGCGCTGCGGTCGACGACCGCGACCGAGGGCGTGACCGGGGAGGTGTCGGATTCGGTCGGAGGGGCGGTTGCGGACGGGTCGACCGCGGTCGACGTCCGCGGCGCCGCCATCGAGCGGTTCGTCGACCGCGTGGGGACCCCCCTCGCCGCCGGGACGCTCGGACTCGTCACGGGGGCGCTGAACGCCGGCGGCGACGCCGACGCCGTCTTCGAGACGCTCCGCATCGAGGTCGGGCGGCTGTACAGCGAGCAGCGCGCGCTCCGCTCGGCGATGCAGCCGTACATCGCCGTCGGCTGGGCCGCGGCGGTCCTCGTCGCCGGCGTCGTCGCGGTCGTGAACACGCAGGTGGTCGACGCCGCGCGGCTGGCCGAGATCGCGGCCGCGTCGGAGGCGGTGACGGAGCCGGAAGGGGTGTACCCCGAGCTGGAGCGCTTCCGGCTGTACGTCGTCACGCAGGCGACCGTGCTCGCGTCCGGCTGGTTCGCCGGCACCGCGGCGCGCGGGCGGTACGCCGCGCTGCTTCACTCGGGCGCGCTGGTGGCGTGCTGTTACGTGGTCTTTACCGTGGGCGGGCTGGTGTGAAGGCGGATTGATGCCGGTGTGGACGCCGCGCCGACACGAGCCTTTTCCACCGCGACCGCTTATGTTGGCCCATATGGACGAGAAGACCGCCGACCTCCGCGACCTGTTCGTCGACGCCACCGGCGCCGAGACGGTCACCGAGCGCCAGGACGCGGCGCGGGGGACCCTCTCCGACCGCGACGAGGGGGCGACCGACGAGCGCCTCCGCGAACTCGTCGCCGCGATGCGCGAGCGGTACGGCTTCTCGACTCCGCTCGACGACGACGCGTACGCGCTCGTCGCCCGCGGCCGGTTCGGCGGCGCGGACGACGCCGAAATCGCGGCGGCGGTTCGGGACGCGCTCGCGGAGCGGGAGGACGGCGAGGGCGACGGCAGCGACGCCGAGGCCGACCCCGTCGACGCCGAGACGGTCCGCAAGGCGCGTCTCGACCTCCACCTCGTGCGGGAGTCGGACCGGGACATCGAGGCGGACGGTGACGAGAGCGAGGGCGATACCGCCGATCCGCCCTTCGAATACGCCGCCCTGAAGCGGCTCACCGCCGCCGGGAACTCCATCGTCGAGTGCGCCGAGGAGTTGGACGCGGAGCCGGATGCGGTCGCTAAGTACGCCGCGGTCGCGCGCGCCGACCTCACCTCCACTCGGACGAACGACCGGTTCCGCGACACGTTCCGCGACCTCCTCACCGACGCCGACATCGAGGGGTCGCTCGCGAGCGACGCCCGCGAGGACGGCCTCCGCGAGGCGACAGAGGACATCGAGACGGACGTTTCTTTATAAGTAGTTGGCTGTGGATCCTCGGTAACTCTTCTCCAAAGCCCCAGCCGCTCGGCTATAATCCGGTGACTGCGGATCGACGGTGAACACCTCCAAAGCCCCAGCCGCGAGGACTCGCGCACCTCGTTGCGCTCCTCGCTCGTTCGCTCCGCTCACTCGCTGTGGTGCTTACGTCGGTGTGCTTCGTCCTCGCGGCTGCCCCTTTGAGTCCCACCCGACCGCACAGCACCTCACGCCTCCCCAGCCTCGTCAGTCGCCCTCCGCGTTGCTCCGGGCGACTGACTCCAGCGAGGGACCGAAGGTCCCTCTGGCAGCCGGCGCGTAGCGCCGGCGACCTCGCGCGTGCGGTTCGTGGCCCTCCGGGCCACTCATCGGCACGCGCCGTCGTATCTTTATCACCGAGGCCGCGGCCAACCGGTCGCGTGACCCTCGTCCCGTTCAGCGACCTGGCCCGCGCGGCGTACTGCCCCCGACAGCTCTACTACGTGCGGCGCGACGACGAGCGGAGCGTCCCGCCGAAGGCGCGCGAGCGCATCGACCTCGCGTTCCGGTACGACGAACTGGTCGACGCGCCGGACCGAGTGCTGCTACAGCTGCCGCTCCACCGGTCGCCGGCCGCCTACCGCCGAAACCTGACCCGGCTGCGGGAGCGGAGCGACTACGACTGCCTCGTCAACCCCGCGAGCGAGCGGGGGTTCCTCTCGGGCAAGGACTGTCACGGCACGGTTCACAAGGTGTTGGAGCCGGGCGACGCGAGCGGGAACGAGGAGCGGTCGCCGTCGCCCGTTCCGACCCTCGTCTCGTCGGGCGAACCGCCGGAGACCGGCGTGTGGGAGCCGCAGGCGGTCCGCGCGGTCGGGATCGCGAAGGCGCTGGCGTGGGAGCGCGAACGCGAGATCGATCGGGCCTTGGTCGAGTACCCCGCGGTGGGCGTCGTCCGCGAGGTCCGGCTCACGCTCCGGAAGAAGGCGGCGTACCGCGAGGCGCTCCGCGCGGCGCGGTCGATCGACGGCCCGCCGCCGCGCGTCGACGACGACCGCTGTGACGCCTGCGACTACGCCGCCGAGTGCGGCACCCGGCGACGCTCGCTCAGATCCCTGCTGGGCTGAGCCGAATCGGCGCGGCGTGGTCGTCGCGACGCGTCCCCGTTCTCACGGCGAAAAGGCGGTGCCGCACTCGGTACAGGTGAACCGGAACCGCTCCTCGTCGGTGAGTTCCGTGTCGTGGACTCGTTCTTCGCCGCACTCGCGGCACTCGACGACCGACTCGATCTGGTCCCAGTCGTGGTGCGCGCCGGGCGCGCCGACCGCCCACGCGACCACCTCCTCGTCGGCGTCCTCGGCCACGTATCCGGACTGGAACTCGCCGGGCGCGAAGCGGATCAGTTCCCCGGGACCGACCGCGACCCGCTCGCGCTCGCGGCCGACCTCGAACGTGGCGGTGCCCGAGAGGACGTAGAATATCTCCTCCTGGTCGCCGTGGGTGTGAAGCCCGCCGGAGAAGCCGTCGCCGGGCGCGAGCTCGAAGTAGTTCATCGCGACGTGGTCGGTGCCGAGCGCGCGCGACACCGGCTTCCGGAGGTCGTGGACGCCCATGGGGTTCGTGACGACGTCGACATCGTCGATCGCGACTCGCTCCATGCGGGTCGCTCGCAGGGGAGTCCCCTAACGCTGTCGCCGGTCGCGTCGAGGGACCGTCGCCGAAGCGGATCGAGAGATCCTCAGCGAACCCCGGGCCGCGGCGACGATCGCTCGGCCAAAGGTGACGCGACCCGGCAGTTTATACGTGTGTGCGTCGTTCGCACGGGTACGAATGACGCGAGACACTCGCGATCGTTCGGAGGATAGAGGAAGTCGCCTCGCGGCGGCTGGCCGCGAAATTCTCCGACGATAACGACGACGGGGCACGACCGCCCCGCGGCGGCACCGACCCCGAGACCACCGCAGAGCCGACGGACTCCCTTTTGACCCGAACACCACTCACCGACCTCGACGAGGTACAGCTACTCGACACCACCCTGCGCGACGGCGAACAGATGCCCGGCGTCTCCTTATCGCCCGACGAGAAGGTCGACGTCGCCCGCGAGCTGGACGCCGCCGGCGTCCACCTCGTCGAGGCCGGCTCGGCGTGCACCTCGGAAGGCGAGCGCGAGGCGATCCGCCGCGTGGCCGACGAGGGACTCGACGCGACCGTGACGAGCTTCGCCCGCGGGATGAAGCGGGACGTCGACCACGCGCTCGACTGCGGCGTCGACGGCGTGAACCTCGTCGTGCCCGCCTCCGACAAGCACGTCGAGACGAAGGTGGGGTCGACCCGCGACGAGGTCGTCGAGACGACCGTCGAACTCGTCGAGTACGCCAAAGAGCACGGCCTGTGGGTCGAGGTGCTCGGCGAGGACGGCTCCCGGGCCGACCTCGACTACCTCGAACGCCTGCTCGGCGCCGGGCTCGACGCCGGCGCGGACCGGATCTGCTACTGCGACACGGTGGGCGCGGCCGACCCCGAGCGCACCGCCGCGGTCGTCTCGCGGCTGGCCGACCGCGGCCCGACGAGCCTCCACACCCACGACGACCTCGGGTTCGGGCTGGCGAACGTCCACGCGGGGCTGAAGGCCGGCGCCGACACCGTCCACGGCACCGTCCTCGGCGTCGGCGAGCGCGCCGGCAACGTCGCCCTCGAAGAGGTCGCGGTCGCGCTCGGCCGGTCGTACGACGTCGACACCGTCGAGCTCTCGCGGCTCTACCGGCTCTGCCGGACCGTCTCGGAGGCGACCGGCGTCGCCCTCCCGCCGAACAAGGCGGTCTGCGGCGCCAACGCCTTCGCCCACGAGTCCGGCATCCACACCGACGGCACGCTCAAGGACGGGACGATGTACGAGCCGTACCCGCCGGAGACGGTCGGCCGAGAGCGCCGGCTCGTCCTCGGCAAGCACGCGGGCCGCGCGGGCGTGAAGGCCGCGCTCGCCGAGCACGACGTGGCGGTCGACGACGACGAGCTGCGCGAGGCCGTCGCCCGCGTCAAGGAGCTGGGCGAGCGCGGCAAGCGCGTCACCGACGCCGACCTGCTCGCGGTCGCCGACGACGTCCGCGGCCGCGAGCGCGAGCGCCACGTCGAGCTGGTCGACCTCTCCGCGACCTCCGGCGGGAACCTCCCGACCGCCTCGGTCCGGCTCCGCGTCGGCGACGAGGAGCGCGTCGCCTCCGGCACCGGCGCCGGCCCGGTCGACGCCGGACTGGAGGCGGTCCGGACGGCGCTCGCGGGCGACGAGTATGAAAGCGAGAGCGACGGCGTCGCCTTCGAGCTCGACTCCTACCACGTCGACGCCATCACGGGCGGCACCGACGCGGTCGTCACCGTCGAGGTCGACCTCTCGCGGGGCGATCGCTCCGTGAGCGTCTCGGCGTCGGACGCGGACATCACGCGCGCGAGCGTCGTCGGGATGGTCGACGGGCTCGACCGCCTGCTGGCGGCGGAGGCGGACGCCGCGGACGCCGAGCCGAGCGCCGTGGCCGACGACTGACCGCGCCGCGTCTGACGAGGTTTTTAACTGACGGCGACCGATCGCGGGGTGTGAGCGTCGTCGTCGCGATCAAACCGTCGGCCCGCAAGCGGAACGCGAAGGTGGGGCGGCTCGTCTTCGAGGACGGGACCCGCCACGCCTTCGAGAGCCGCGCGGCCGCCGAGCGGTGGGCCGACGACCTCTCGGCCGGCGACGGCCACGTGTGGGTCGCGAGCGCGCACCCCCGCGACGACGGCGACGCGGACTGTTACCTCGTCTCGCGGGCGACGAACGCGAAACTGGAGGCCGCCTACGACAAGCGCCGGCGGCGGCTCAGGGGCGATACGGGCTCCGAACAGGAGTCGCTCGGCGGCGAGCCGTAGCCGAGAGGCCGCGATGCGGGAGCGGCGGTCGGCCGCGAGAGCCACTGTCGGCCGCGAGAACCGCTGTCGATCGCGGCGGCGCCTACGACGACTCCTCGTCGGGCACCGGATCCGGCGGCGACTCCGGTCCGGCGTCCGACTCGGCGCCCGGGCCGGAGCCGCGCGCGTCCATCATGTCTGCGGCGCGGGTCGCCCAGCCGGAGTAGCGGAACCCGGCGGCGACGACGAGCGCCATCCAGACGTAGGCGGCGGACACGCCGACGTACGCGCCGATCGGACCGAATCCGGCGGTGCGCCCGAGCAGCCACGAGAGTCCCAGAAACAGCCCGAACATCGCCGAGACGCGCGCGACGAGGGGGATCCGCGTCTCGCTGGCGCCCTGAAGCGACCCGGAGAGGGCGGAGAAGCAGGCGAGCGCGGCGCCCGCGACCCCGTACACCCGCGCGAAGTCGACCGCGTACCCGATCGTCGCCGCGTCGTCGGTGAAGATCGGGACCAGCCGGGGCGCGCCGACGACGAGTCCGATCCCGATCGTCCCGACCGTGAGCACGCCGAGGCTCGCGACCGCCCACCCGTTGAAGCGCGCGGCCTCCGGGTCGCCCTCGCCGAGCGCCTGGCCGACCAGCACCGACGCCGCGACGTTGTAGCCGCGCGAGAGCGGGCCGGTCACCTGCTGGTACACCCGGCGGCCGATCTGGAAGCCGGCGTTGACCGCCTCGCCGAAGCCGAGGAGGAGGGCGTTGAACGGGAACTCCGCGAGCTCCGAGCCGAACCCCTCCAACACGCGGGGCGCGCTCACGACCAGCAGCTGTTTGGCGATCGTGAGGTCGCGCGGCCACGCGAAGTCGGCGTCAGTCCACGACCCCCAGATCGCGAAACAGAGCAGCCCGGCCGTGAGCACGTTCGCGCCCGTGGTCGCGAGGCCGACGCCGAGGACCTCCAATCGCGGGAACCCGAAAAGTCCCAAGCCGAGGACGACGGAGCCGACGATGTTGACGGAGTTGGCGGCGACGTTGACGTACATCGGCGTGCGGGTGTCGCCGGTCCCCTGAAGCGCGCGGGCGCCGACCAGGGCGACGTGGCGCGCCGGGGCGGTCGCGAACACGACGGCGAGGTACGTCGAACCGAGGTCGACGACCGCGGGCGAGGTCTCCTCGCCGACGATCCGGCCGAACACGTCGATCGCGAGTTCGCCGAAGAGGAAGCCGAAGAGGACGAACGGGATCCCGGCGAGCGCGCCGATCAGAATCGCCTGCGTCACCGCCTCGTCGCGGTTCTCCGCGGCGCCCGCGCCGGTGTCCTGCGAGGAGAGCGCGATGGCGCCGCCGCCCAGTCCCAGCCCGATCCGTAGCGGGAACCGGGCGTACAGGTCGGCGAGTCCGATCGCGACGACCGCGGCGGGCGAGAACAGCGCGGTGACGAGGATGTCGGTCGTCCGCATCGCGGTGCGGAACGTCTGCTCGGCCATGACGGGCCACGCGAGCGAGAACACGCGCTTCCAGACGCGCCGCAGCCGCGGGAAGTCCATGTGTCGCACCCGACGGTCGCCCGCGGTATTGATATATCGGACCCGGACGCTCCCGCCGGGAGTCGAGGGCGCGGGCCGCGACCGCCCGAACGTTGAAACCCGCGAGCGACCCACGCACCCCATGGACGTCTTCGTGTACGGCACGCTGACCGAGCCGGAGCGGGTCGCCGAGGTGGTCGACTCGTTCGTCTTCGTCGGTTCCGCGACGCTCGACGGCCTCCGACTCGTGGAGGGCCGGTACCCGACGCTCGCGCCGGGCGGCGAGACGGCGGGCAGACTTCTCCGGACGGAGGAGATCGACGCGCTCGACGCGTACGAGGACGTCGACGGCGGGCTGTACGTCCGCGAGACCGTGCCGCTCGACGCGCCGGCCGACCACCCGGGGACCGCCGCGGTGTACGTCGGCGACCCCGACCGGCTCGACGCGGACGCGACGTGGCCGGGAAACGGTCCGTTCGCCGACCAGGTGCGATCGGTCCTCGACGACCGCGACGTGCGGGTGCGGCTAACCCCCCGAGATCCCGTCTGACGGGCGGATGACAGCGCCGCAGTCGTGCGGTTACACTTTCACTCTGGTAGCCCCACCTTTTTGTATTCCCGTCGCCTCGCTTCACTCGCACGTCACACGCGTGCATTCCCCCCTTCACGAACCGCGAGCCGCTCGCTCGTCGATACGACGGGCGAGGCGACCGCGGTCGACCGGAACCGATTAGCGGTCGGCGCGGCGACGACGTGGCATGCTCAGTCTTGCCGACATCCGCGAGGCGCGCGAGCGGGTCTCGGGCGTCGCCCGGCACACGCCGCTGGAGCGGTCGCGCTCCTTTTCGGAGATGAGCGGCGCCGACCTCCACCTGAAGCTGGAGAACTTCCAGCGGACCGGCGCGTTCAAGATCCGCGGCGCGATGAACCGGATCGAGACGCTCTCGGACGCGGAGCGCGAGGCCGGCGTCGTCACCGCGAGCGCCGGCAACCACGCGCAGGGCGTGGCGCTGGCGGCCAGCCGCGCGGGCGTCGACGCCACCGTCGTGATGCCGAAGTTCGCGCCCGTCTCGAAGGTGAAGGCCACCCGCGGGTACGGCGCGAGCGTCCGGCTGGAGGGCGTCGATTACGACGAGGCGCAGGCGTACGCGCACCAGCTGGAGCGCGAGGAGGACCGGACCTACGTCCACGCGTTCGACGACCCCGTCGTGATGGCCGGGCAGGGGACGCTCGGCCTGGAGATCGTCGACGACTGTCCCGAACTCGACACCGTGGTCGTCCCGATCGGCGGCGGCGGGCTGATCTCGGGCGTCGCGGTCGCGATCAAAGAACAGCTCCCCGACGCCCGCGTCGTCGGCGTTCAGGCGGAGGGCGCGGCCTCCGCCGCGAAGTCGCTGGAGGCGGGCGAGCTCCGCGAGATCGACAGCGTCGACACGATCGCCGACGGGATCGCGACCCGATCCGTCGGCGAGCAGACGCTCGACGTGATGGCGGAGTACGTCGACGAGGTCGTCACCGTCGACGACCGCGAGATCGCCCTCGCGCTCACGCTGCTCTTAGAGCGCGCGAAGACGCTCGTCGAGGGTGCCGGCGCGGTCGCGCTCGCCGCCGTGCTCTCGGAGGCGTTCGAGTACGACGACGGCGAGACGGTCGTCGCCGCGCTCTGCGGCGGGAACATCGACCTCAACCGCCTCGGCACCGTGATCCGGCGCGGCCTGGTCCAGATGGGTCGGTACCTCAAGATCACCATCGACCTGAAGGACCGGCCCGGCGAACTGGAGCGCGTCTCCAGCATCGTCGCGCGCACCGGCGCGAACGTGTACGCGGTCCACCACGACCGCACCTCGCGCGACGTGGCCGTCAACGCCGCCGAACTCGAACTGGAATTAGAGACCGACGACGCCGAACACGCCGCCGACATCGTCGACGCGCTCGAAGCCGAGGGGTACGAGGTCGAAATTCTGTCGTAAGGTGGGCGATCACGACGGCCGTCTATAAATGGAACTGCGGTGGCGCGTGCCGACGAGCGCCCAGAGGGCGCGAGTCGCACGCGCGAGGGAGTCGGCCGACCGAAGGGAGGCCGACGAGGCTGGGGAGGCGTGAGGTGCTGTGCGGTCGCGGTCGGATGGGACTCAAAGGGGCAGTCGCCGGCGGCTCCGCCGCCGGCTGCCCGTGGCGCACAGCGCCACGCTGCCGCGAGGCCGGCGTAGGCGACGCAAGTACCGCAGGGAGGGAGCGGCAGCGACCGACCGAGGAACGCAGCGAGCGTACGCCGGCCTCGCGGCAGGGGCTTTGGAGGTGTTCACCCAGACGGCAGTGACGAATCAGCGAGCGGGTGACTCGAAGCGGCCGAAAGGAACGTCCGAAACCGCAGATCCCGAGTATTAGTCGTCTGCGGCCGCGGCGTCGACCTCACCTTCATAAAGCTCGCCGGCGCGCTCGCGCTCGGAGAGGTACTCGTCGGCGTCGAGCGCGGCCTTCACGCCCATGCCGCTCGCGGTCGCGGCCTGCTGGTAGTGGAAGTCGACCACGTCGCCCGCGCCGAAGAGGCCCTCGACGCCGGTGCGGGTCTGTCCGCCGCCGCGGCCGCCCTCGGTAATCAGGTAGCCGTCCTCGTCGGTCTCGATGCCGGTCCCTTCGAGGAAGTCCGTGTTCGGCGTGTGGCCGATGGCGTAGAAGACGGCGCCCACGTCGAACTCGTACTCGTCGACCTCGTCGGCGGTCGCCGGGTCGTCCAGCTTCTCCTTCGGGTGGCCGTCCGGGTGTTCGACGAGGGTCACGTGGTCGATCCCGTCCTCGGGCGAGCCGTGGATCTCGGTGAGTTCGGTGTTCAAGAGCAGCTCGATCTCGCCCTCCTCGACCGCGTCCATCGTGCGCTCGATCCACACGTCCTCGGCGCGGAACTCCTCGCGGCGGTGGGCGACGTAGACGGTGTCCGCGAACTTCGTCAGGAAGTTCGCCTCCTCCATCGCGGCGTCGCCGCCGCCGACGACGAGCATGTCCTCGTCGCGGAAGAACGCGCCGTCGCAGGTCGCACACGTCGAGAGCCCGTACCCCATCAGTTCGTCCTCGCCCGGGACCCCCAGCGTGCGGGCGCTGGCGCCCGACGCGGCGATGACGGCGTCGGCGGTGTAGACGTCGCCGTCGGAGAGCGCGACGCGGAAGTGGCCCGCCGGCTCCTTCGAGACGTCCTCGATGACGCCGTTGCGGGTCTCGGCGCCGAACTTCTGCGCCTGTTCTTTCATGTCGTTGATCAGGCCCGGCCCGGAGATCCCCTCGGGGAAGCCGGGGTAGTTCTCCACTTCGCTCGTCAGCGTGAGCTGGCCGCCCGGCTCGTCGCCCTCGATGAGCAGCGGGTCGTTGTTCGAGCGCGCGGCGTAGATGGCCGCCGAGAGGCCCGAGATGCCGGTGCCGGCGATGATCAGTCGACGGTGTTCGACGACGTCGTCGGTCATGCGAAAGGGTTCGCCGGCGCGCCGTATGTACGTTGCGACCGTTGGCGCGTCGGCCGCACGACCGGCGAGTGTGACACGGCCGACGACTGTTCAGATCGACGCGAACCCGGTCAGTCCGTCGGAAACTCCGGGGGAAGCCCGGTCGGCTGGGCGGGGGCGTCGTCGAGCGCCTCGAAGAACCGCCCGGCGACGAACGCCTCGACGACGTCCGACAGCGACTCCGACTCGGAGACCTCCGAGAGGATCCCGAGCGGGACCTGCGCGCCGGCCATCGCGGCGTGCCCCCCGGCCGAACCGACGGGGTCGAGCGCGTCGCGAAGCAGTTCGCCAGCGTCGAGGTCGGCGCCGCGGGCGCGAGCGGAGCCGTAGATCACCCCGTCCATGTAGCCGTAGACGAACGTCACCGTCACGTCCTCCAGATCGAGGAGGCGCTCGGCCGCCTGCGCGAGGGTGTCTCGGTCGGCGATCTCGCCGACGCAGGAGGCGGCCACCGACCCGCGGACGTCGCGGTTCTCGATCGCGGCCGCGAGCACGCGTAGCGTCTCGGGACTCACGCTCGGGCTCTCGACGCGTTCGAGCGTCGACTCGTCGGCGTGCGCGAGCAGCGCGGCGGCCGCCTCGAAGTCGTCGATGGCGGTCGCCCGCGTGAAGTCCTTCGTGTCGATCCGGATCCCGTACAGGAGCGCCGTGGCGAGGTCCCGGTCCGGCACGATCCCGAACCGCGAGAGGTACTCGGAGATTAGCGTGCTCGTCGCGCCGACCGCGGGGCGGATGTCCACGAACGACCCCGCGACCGGTCCCCGCGGCGGGTGGTGGTCGATCACGACGTCGACCGGGTGGCCCTCGGGGAGGCTGTCGTTGATCCCGGCGCGGGAGTGGTCGACCAGGGCGACGCCGCCGTACGCGTCGAGGTCGATCTCGTCGAACGGCCGGAGACCGATGTCGAGGAGGTTCACCATCGCGCGGTTCTCCTGGTGGGCGATCTCGCCGCCGTAACACGCGTCGGCGTCGACGCCGATCGACTCCGCGATCCGCGCCAGCCCGAGGGCGCTCGCGATGGCGTCCGGGTCGGGGTTGTCGTGCGCGACGACGAGGAGCGGTCCCGAGAGCGCCCGGAGGGCCGCGAGCAGCCGGGCGGGCTTCTCGTCGTCCGGCGTCTGCGAGCGGTCGCCGGCGAGACTCGGGGCGAGGTCGCCCGCATCGCCGGAGCCGCCCGCGCCGCCCGCGTCGTCCGCGCCGCCGTCGAGACCGATCGCCTCGCAGACGCGGTCGGTGACGGCCTCGACGGGGTCGACAACGCGGTCCGCGACCGCCTCGCTCGCCGCCCGCTGCTCGTCGGTCGGCGCCGTTCCGAGGTACGCGACGACCATCGCGTCCGGGTATCGCTCCCGGGCCGCGCGCGCGGCGGCGACGTTCCGCGCGGCGTCGTCGCTCGCGACCAGCACGATCGCCGCCGAGTCGGGGTACGTCGCCGGGTCGGTCGGGTCGGCCTCGACCGTGGCGACGTTGCGGTCGCGCAGCGTCGACGCCCACCCCGTGTCGTCGGTGATCGCCACCAGATCGCCGCGTCCCTCGCGGGTGCGCTCGGCGAGGGCGTTCCCGACCGCGCTACAGCCGAGCAGCAGGCGCCGGGTCATACGGACGCGACGAGGTCGCGAGGCAAAACGCTGCCGTCGGCGCGGCGGGGGTGACGCCCCGGACGCGGGGTCGGGGGGCGAACCGACATTACGCCGCGTCCTCCGAATCGTCTCCCTCGCGGAGCGCCCCGCCGACCGCGGCGGCGACGTCGACCGCCGCGCGGTTCTCGGCGACGTCGTGGACCCGGACGATGTCGGCGCCGCGGTCGGCGGCGAGCGCGGTGCCCGCGACCGTCGCGTGCTCGCGGTCGTCCGCGTCGCGTCCCACCGCGCCGTACAGCGACTTGTGCGAGTGACCGATCAGAACCGGACAGCCGAGCGCCGCGAGCTCCCCGCAGCGCGCGAGCAGCTCGTAGTCCTCCGCGGGCGACTTGCCGAACCCGAGACCGGGGTCGACGATCACGCGGTCGCGGTCGATGCCGGCCGTGTCCGCAAGCGCGAGCCGCTCGCGCAGCGCGTCGACGACCTCGCTCACCACGTCGTCGTACTCGGGGTCGGCGTCCGGGTCGACCGGCGCGTCGAGGCTGTGCATCACGATCACCGGGCAGTCCGCGTCGGCGACGACCGAGCGCATCTCCGGATCCTCCAACCCCGTCACGTCGTTGATGACGTCCGCGCCGGCGTCGAGCGCCGCCTCGGCGACGGCCGGCTTCCGCGTGTCGACCGAGACGAGCACGTCGCCCGCGTCGACCGCCGGCACCGACTGGATCGCCTCGACCGTCGGCACGACCCGATCGATCTCCTCCTCGACCGGGACCGGCTCCGCGCCCGGCCGGGTCGACTCCCCGCCGACGTCGACGATATCGACGCCGGACTCGACCATCCGCTCGACGCCCGCGACCGCGTCGTCGAGGTCGGCGTGGCGCCCGCCGTCGTGGAAGGAGTCGGGCGTGACGTTGAGCACGCCCATCACGGCGGTCCGGTCGGTCCACGGAAGGTCGGGGTCTTCGGGGTCGGCCGCTCCGTCGCTCGCGGCGACCCCGTCCGCTGTTCCGTCCACGCCGGAGTCGTCGATCCCGACCGCCCCGGCGAGGTCGGCCGCCACGCCACCGAGTCCGCCGGCGTCGGCCGCGTCGAGTCGGTCGACGAGCGCGCGGAGTTCGGCGACCGTCCCCGCGACGGTGACCGGGACCCGTTCGCCGCCGGCGCCGCGGTCCTCGCTCGCGCCGAGTCCGCCGAGCGCCGCGTCGCCGCCGACCGCCCGGACCTCGCTCGCGACGCGCTCGGCGCGGTCGCCGCGCAGCCGGAGGGTGAGGACGCGGTGGTCGACGCCGTCCCGGCGGGCCGCGACCCCCGCCGGCGGGACGCCGGCCGTGTCAAGCGCGTGGGCGGCGTCCGCTGGGCCGCGAACCGTTCGCTGGCGGACCGTCCGGTTTCGCGCCGCGCGGGCCTCGGCGACCGCGAACAGCGAGCCGACGAGCAGCACGCAGTCGTCTCCGTCGGCGCGGTCGACCGCGTCGGCGAGCGCGTCCGACACGTCGCCGCCCGCCATCACGCGGTCGACGCCCGCCGAGCGGAGCGCGGCCGCGAGCACGTCGGGGGCCTCGGCGCGGTCGATCGCGGGGCGGCAGGTGACCGCCGTCGCCGCGTCGGGGAACGCCGCGGCCGTCTCCGCGTGGTCCTTGTCGTGCATCGCGGCGTACACGAGGTGGAGATCGTCGTAGTCGTACTCGTCGAGCGTCGCCGCGAGCGTGCGAGCCGCCGCGGGGTTGTGCGCGCCGTCGAGGACGGTCAGCGGCGCGGTGTCGACCACCTCGAACCGCCCCGGCCACGTCGCCCGCGCGAGGCCGTCGCGGATCGCCCGGTCCGCGAGGTCGGTCCCCAGCGCCGCCGCGGTTCGGTCCGCGATCGCGACGGCGATCGCCGCGTTCGTCGCCTGGTGAGCGCCGACGAGCGGGATCCGGTAGGTCCCCTCGCGCTCGCCGACGATCGAGACCTCGGCGTCGGTGGCGCTGACGCGGCCCTCGTAGGTCGCCGTGAACGCCGGCGGGTCGTCGGACTCGGACTCGGCGTCACCGCCCTCCTCGGTGCCCCTCTCGCCCGTCACGCGCGTCACCGGCGCGCCGGCCTCGTCCGCGACCTCGCGGACCACGTCGAGCGCCTCGCCCTCGCAAGCGGTGACGAAGGGGGCGTCGGAGCGGGCGATCCGGGCCTTCGTGCGGGCGATCTCGCCGATCGTGTCGCCGAGCACCGCGGTGTGTTCCAAGGAGACGTTCGTCACGGCGGTCGCGGCGGGGTCGACCGCGCTCGTCGCGTCGTACTCGCCGCCGAGACCGACCTCCAGCACGGCCACGTCGACCTCGCGCCGCGCGAACTCCCGGACTGCCATCGCCGTCACGACTTCGAAGAAGGTGAGCGGCTCGCCGGCGGCCGCCCGGTCGATCAGCCACGGGCGCACCTCCGCGACGAAGTCGGCGACCGCGGCCTCCGTCATCTCCCGGCCGCCGACGCGGACGCGCTCCGTGAGCGCGGAGAGGTGCGGCGAGGTGTACAGCCCCACCGACAGCCCCGCCTCGCGGAGGACCGACTCCGTCATCCGCGCCGCGCTGCCCTTCCCGTTCGACCCCGCGATCTGAACGAACGGGACGTCCTCCTGCGGGTCGCCGAGGTGCGCCAGCAGCGCCTCCACCCGCTCCGTGCCGGGCTTGACCGAGAAGCGGCGGAGGTCGAAGAGGAACGCCGCCGCCTCGTGGTAGTGCATACGCCGTGAGTCGGGAGCGCGTCGCTTAGGGGTAACGGACCGGGACGAGGGAGGGGGTCCGGCGAGCGCCACGGCGACGGACCCGGCGGGCGCCACGGCGGCGCTTCCGTCGACGGCGCCGCCCCGCGTCGACCGAAGAGCAACCCTTACGCGCGCGGCGGCCGGAGTCGGTCGCATGAACGAGACAGCGATCGACGCCGCGGGAGACGCCCCCGCCGACGGGGCGAGTCCGGGCGGCCCCGCGGCCGATCCCGTCGTGAGCGGCGAGGGCGTCCGCAAGTCGTACGGCGACGTCGTCGCGCTCGACGGGGTCAGCCTCGACGTCGCGGCCGGCGAGGTGTTCGGGCTGATCGGTCCTAACGGCGCCGGGAAGACGACGCTGGTGCGCGCGCTCACCGGCACCACCGAGGCCGACGGCGACCTGCGCGTCTTCGGCGAGCCGCCCCGAGACGTCGACCCGGCCCGCATCGGGCTGCTCCCGCAGTCGTTCGACCCGCCCGCGCGGCTCACGGCCCGCGAGCTGGTCGACTACTACGGCGGGCTGTACGACGCGGCCCGCGACACCGAGGCGGTCCTCGAGGACGTGGGGATGGCCGACGACGCCGACGCCTGGTACGAGACGCTCTCGGGCGGCCAGAAGCGCCGGACCTGCGTCGCGACCGCGGTCGTCAACGACCCCGACCTGTTGTTCCTCGACGAGCCGACGACCGGGATCGACCCCGCCGGCCGGCGGGCGATACACCGGCTGATCGAGCGGCTCGCGGCCGGCGGCACGACCGTTTTCCTCACGAGCCACGCGATGGACGAGGTCGAGCGGCTCACGGACCGGGTCGCGCTGCTGCGCGACGGTCGGGTCGTCGCGAGCGGCGCGCCGGACCGGCTGGTCGCCGAACACGGCGGCGCGCCGCGGCTCGACGCCGCGACTGCCGAGTCGGCGACCGAAGAGGTCGTCGAGTCGGTCGCGAGCGGGGTCCGGGAGCGCCTCGGGACCGAGCCGACCGTCGAGAGGACCGAGGCGGGACTCCGGGTGCGGGGCGTGCGCCCCGAAGCGATCGGCGACGCGGTCGACGCGCTCGACGGCGCCGGGGTCGCCTTCGACTCGCTCTCGTGGACCGAACCGTCGCTCGAGGACGTGTACCTGCGGCTCACCGGCGAGGAGTACGCGCGACGAGGGGACGCGGGAGAGAGCGTCGAGAGAGCTGACGAGGAGGGCGACCGATGACCCGCCTCGGCCGGATCCGGACGGAGGCGGTCGCGGCGGCGCGCTCGTTCACCCGCCGCCGGACGGCGGTGTTCTTCACCTTCTTCTTCCCCGTCATCCTCGTCGTCATCTTCGGCGCGCTGGTGCGGACCCAGCCGACCGGGGGCGGCCTCTTCGCCGAGCCGGCGGGCTACTACATCCCCGGCTACCTCGCGGTCGTCGTCCTGTTCACGCCGCTGTCGCGGGTCGGCTCCGAGATCGCGCGCCACCGCGACGGCGGGCGGTTCGAGAAGCTGGCGACGACTCCCCTCTCGCGCGGCGAGTGGCTGCTCGCGCACACGCTCGTCAACGTCGGGATCATCGGCGCCGCGAGCCTGCTCATCCTCGGGCTGGTGCTCGCGGTGACGGACGCGACCCTGATCGTCTCGCCCGCGCTCGCCGTCCTCCCCGTCTTCGTCGCGGTCGCGGTCGCGCTGTTCTGCGGCCTCGGCGCGGTCCTCGGCGCGCTCGCCGACTCGCAGGACGGCGTGATCGCCGCGAGCAACACGGTGGCGCTCCCCCTGCTGTTCCTCTCCGAGACGTTCGTCACCCCGTCGCTGCTCCCGGAGTGGTTCCTGCCCGCGGTCGCCGCCTCGCCGCTGACGTACTTCGCGCGGGGGACCAGAGCGATAACGTTCGAAGGCGGCGCGTGGGCCGGCGACCTGCTCGCGTTGACCGCGCTCGCGGCCGGCTTCCTCGCGGTCGGCGCGTACGCGGTGCCGCGGACCGAGTGAGCGGGCGGCCCGTCGCCCGCGGGACGGCGGCGTCGGAGCGGCCGCCGTCCGGGATCCCGTAACCGTCCATTTATGTTCACAGCCCGCGTCCGGAGGAACTGAGAGGTAACGCCGTTGAGCACCGTTCACTTCACCTGTCCGGACTGCGCGCAGACCATCGAGGTCAACGATGAGATGCGCGAGACGATACTCGACGCCGGCTGCCCGGTGTGCACCGCGACCGCGGCGGAGGAAGACTTCGCCGTGGCGTGCGAGTGAGCGCCGCGGCCATCACCGACACCCTCGTGTCCGCCACGCGTTCGCACACCGCATCCGGTTGCTGTAGGTTTTTGCGTCGACCGCGACAACCGTTCGACGATGACGCCAGAACTCGAGGAGATCGATCTGGGAACCGTGCCGCTCGGCCGAACCGGCCTGCGGACGAGCGAGCTCCAGTTCGGCACGTGGCGGTTCGGCCGCGTGACCGAGGCGGGGAACGTTGAGATCGACGAGGACCGCGCCCACGAGCTGCTCGACGCCTACGAGACCGCCGGCGGGCGCTACATCGACACCGCCGACGTGTACGGCGGCGGCGACTGCGAGCGCTGGATCGGCGACTGGCTCTCCGAGCGCGACCGCGAGCGCTACACGGTCGCCTCGAAGGTGTACTGGCAGATCCGCGACGGCGACCCGAACAGTCGGGGCACGAACCGCAAGAACGTCCGCCACCGCGTCGACGCCCTGCTCGACCGGCTCGACACCGATTACATCGACGTCCTCTACATCCACCGCTGGGACGACGAGACGCCCGCCCGCGAGCTGATGAAGACGCTCAACGGGCTGGTCGAGTCCGGCAAGGTCCACTACCTCGGCGCCTCCACGCTCCGGCCGAACGCCTGGAAGGTCGCCCGCGCCAACGAGATCGCCCGGAGCGAGGGGTGGGAGCCGTTCAAAGTGCTCCAGCCGCGCTACAACCTCGTCGACCGCGAGGTCGAGGGGGATTACCTGGAGTTCGCGCGCCAGCGGAACCTCGCCGTCTCCCCGTGGAGCCCGCTCGGACAGGGCTTCCTCACCGGGAAGTACGACCGCGACGCCGACCTGCCGGACGACTCGAAGGCCGCCGAGTCCAGCCGGTTCCAAGAGGCGTACCTCACCGAGGAGAACTTCGACGTCCACGACGAGCTGGACGCGGTCGCCGACGCGGTCGACGCCTCGCCCGCGCAGACCGCGCTCGCGTGGCTCGCCCACCGGGACGGCGTCACCGCGCCCATCGTCGGCGCCCGCACCGTCGACCAGCTCACGGAGAACCTCGCGGCCGCGACGATCGACCTCTCGGACGAGCAGGTCGACCGCCTCACCGCGGCCAAGCCCGGCCCGTACGACGCGCTGTAGAAGGGAGTGCGGCGCTACCGATCGGCGCAGTACTCGACGAAGTTCCGTAAGATCCGCAGCCCCGTCTCGCCGCTCTTCTCGGGGTGGAACTGCGTGCCGAACACGTTGCCGGCCTCGTTGGCGACGACCGCCGGGAAGTCGACGCCGTAGTCCGCGGTGGCGACGACCGCGTCCGGGTCGTCCGGCTCCGCGTAGTAGGAGTGGACGAAGTAGGCGTACTGGCCCTCGACGCCCTCGACGATCGGGTGGTCGCGCGTCACCTCCAGCTCGTTCCAGCCCATGTGGGGCACCTTCCGGTCCACGTCGAACCGGACGTTGGTGCCGGGGACCAGATCGAGACCCGTCACCTCGCCTTCCCCCTCGTGGTCCGCCTCCTCGCTCGTGGTGAGGAGCATCTGCATCCCGAGACAGATCCCGAAGAGGGGACGGCCCGCCTCGGCGTGGTCGGTCAGCGCCTCACGCAGCGGGCCGGCGTTCTCCATCCCCTCGCGGAACGCGCCGACGCCCGGGAGGACGACGCCGTCGGCGGCCGCGAACGCCTCGGGGTCGTCGGTGATCTCGACGGCCGCGCCCGCGCGCTCCAGCCCGCGGGTCGCGGACCGGAGGTTCCCGAGCCCGTAGTCGACGACGACGACGTCCGCCAGCGTCTCCGCGGGCGGTTCGAAGGTGCTCATACCTCCTCTCGGAGGGGGACGGAAAAGTCGGTTTCCCTTGCGACAGTCGAATCGCGCGGGCGGAAAGGGAGTGGATCGAACGCGCTCAGCTCACTTCAGCGCCGCCTCGGCCATCCGCTGCGGGAAGCCCATGAGCAGCGCCACGATCCCCTGCGCCTCGTCGCCCTCGCGGAGCGCCGAGCGGATCCGCTGTGAGACGATCTCCACGGAGATGATCAACACGAGGATGACGAGGATCGTCGCCATCATGTTGGTGAACGCGAACAGCCCCTGCTGGACGGAGAGCACGTTTCCGAGCCCGCCGCCGCCGATGATGCCGAGCGAGACGGCGATCCGGACGTTGATCTCGAAGATGTACAGCGTCCACGCGATGAAGGGCGTCGTCACCTGCGAGAGCATCCCGAAGGTGATGAGCTGCGGCTTGTTCGCCCCGGTCGTCTCCATCGCCTCGATCGGCCCGTCCTCGATCTCTTCGAGCTCGTCCGTGAACAGGCGACCGAGGTTGCCGACGGTGTCGGTGGCGATCGCGAGCGTCGCGGTCACCGGGCCGATCCCGCCGAGCGGGATGTAGATGAGCCCCCACACCAGCGCCGGGATGGCGCGGATGGAAGACATGAGACCGCGGAAGATGAAGTTAAAGGGGAACGGCGTCACGCGGCCGGAGCCGAGCACGCCGAAAAGCAGCGCGAGCGGGAACCCCATCACGGTGCCGGCGAATCCCATCGCGAGGGTGATCCCGGCCTCACCGAAGAGCGGCGTCTCGCCGCCGAAGCCGCCCCAGATCAGGTTTCGCTCGTCGATGAACGCCCAGTAGTCGAGGAACCCGGCCGGCTCGATGAACGGGAACGCCGGCGTGAAGAACGGGAAGAAGTCGCGCAGCGCGTTGAGGAAGTTCGGGAGGTAGTTCGGAATGTTCGCCGCGAAGAAGCCGACGGAGATGAGCGCGTAGTAGAACAGGCCGGCGAGGGCCGCGAACCCGGCGAGAAACACCAGCGCGCGGACCCGGCGCGCGAGGACGATCTCCTCGTAGCGGTCGCGGACGCTGTCGCCGTAGCTCATTGGCCCATCCCCCCGCTGGAGACGCCGCGCTTCGAGGACGCGTCGTCGCCGGATTCGCTCGACGGGTCGGGACCGTCGTCGGCCTCGCCATCGGGCGCGAACATGCCCTCGGTGTCGATGTCACCGTAGATCTCGTCTATCACGCCCATGTCGAACTCGTCGCGGTAGCCGTCGAACACCTTCTTCCCGTCGCGGAGCCCGATGAACCGCTCGCCGAACTTCCGTGCGAGGTTCACCTGATGGAGGCTGATGACGGCCGTCAGACCGCGGTCGGCGGCGGCCGTCCGGAGGTAGCCCATCACCTGCTGTGAGGAGCCGGGGTCGAGGCTCGCGACCGGCTCGTCGGCGAGGAGGATCGTCGGGTCCTGGACCAGCGCGCGGGCGATCCCGACGCGCTGCTGTTGCCCGCCGGACATCTGCTGGGCGTTCTGCTGGGCCTCGTCTAAGAGTCCGACCGTGTCGAGCGCGTCGAGCGCCTGAAGCTTGTCCTCCTCGCTCTGTCGCTGGAAGAGCGAGTCAAGGAAGGTGTTGCGGTTGAGCGAGCCGGTGAGCGCGTTCGAGTAGGCGTTCATCTGCTCGATGATGTTGTGCTGTTGGAAGATCATCGCGATGTCGGGGCGGGGCTCGTCCACCGGCGTATCGCCGATCCGGATCTCGCCTTCGGTGGGAGTTTCGAGCCCGTTCATACATCGGAGAAGGGTCGATTTTCCCGATCCGGAGACGCCGAGCACGATGACGAACTCCCCTTCCGGGACCTCGAAGGAGACGTCGTCGAGCGCGACGGTCTCGCCGAACCGTTTCGTTAGTCCCTCGACTGTGATGCTGCTCATTAGGGCAAAATGATGTTTCCGGGGGGTTTACGAAAGGTCTTCGAACTCGAGACCGAGTTCGTCGAGTACGGTCCGGATCATCTCGTAGTCGTCTATCGTCCCCTCCTGAACGCCGGTGAACCAGAGCGGCTCGCCGTCGTAGTCGTCGCCGTGGCTGAGGTCGTCCCCCTCGACGTTCAAGATCGCCTCTTCGATCTCGCCCTTCACGGAGTTGTCCCAGTTAGACCGGGTCACGAGCGGCGCGCGCGGGATCGGGTCGGAGACCGCGAGGAGATCGAGCTGGGTGCCCGACGACTCGATCTCGTCTCCGGCGCCGTCGTACTCCGCGGAAATGTCGACGAAGTCCTGCGACATCTCCTCGAACTGCTCTTGGGGCACGTACGGGGCGGAGGAGAACGCGCCGGTCGTCGCGGCCATCACGTCGTCGCGCTGGACCATCTGCTCGCGCGCGGTCGTGTGGTCCGAGTACTCCGCCTCGAAGTTGCCCGCGTCGCCGTCGGGGGCGTTTCCGATGTCCAGCCCGGCGTCCTGAAGCACCGTGAGCGGGACGAGCGTCCCGGACACCGAGAGGATGTCGCCCATGTAGATGAGCTCGCCCTCGAGGTCGGAGAGCGACTCGATGCCGCTGTCCGGCGTCGTCGTGATCGTCGAGAAGTACTGGGCCGCGCCGTACGCGATCCGGATGCCGACGATGTCGAGGATGTCCTCGCCGGCGATGACCGCGGACGGGGAGATGTCGGCGATTTCGCCCTGATCGTTGCGGATGGCCTGAAGCGTCGCCGTGTAGCTCTCCGCGCGGCTCGCCTCGATTTCGACCTCGACCTCCGACTCGAGGTACTCGAACATCGGCTGGTACTGCTCCTCGATGGCGACGTCCGCCTCCGCCGGGTTCAACACGAACTGCGCCGTCGGCACGTCGTCGGTGCTGCCGGAGGTGCCGCCGTTGGAGCTGTTGCCGTCGCCGCCGTCACCGCCGCCGGAACACCCGGCGAGCGCGACCACGCCGCCCGCGCCCGCTGTTTTGACAAACGTTCGCCGGTTCGCCGACCACCTGTTGTCGGACATACAGACGGTACTTTCGCTCGCACGACTAATCGTTTTCTATGTTTTCTATATAGATCATGAACGACCGTCGTGGCCAAGCGGCGGTCGACCGGCGGATCAGAACTCGCCCAACCGCGACTGGCCGTCGCCGCCGTCCCCCGACCGTCCCCCGACGCCGCTCAGCTCGGCGGCCCGAGCGATCGTCTCGAAGAAGCCGTCGCGCTGGCTCCGGTCGTACAGCGTCGCCGCCGGGTGGACGGAGAGCAGGACGCGCCGCGATTCGCCGGCGAGCCTGGCGTCGACCACCTCGCCCGACTCCGAAGTGATCGCAACCGAGCGGTCGAGGAGGTGTTCGCTCGGCACCTTCCCGAGCGTCACCACCAGTTCGGGGTCCAGCCGGTCGATTTCGCTTTCGAGGTGGCCGCGGCAGTTCGCCAGCTCCGCCGTCGTCGGGTCCCGGTTGTCGGGCGGTCGGCACCGCACGCAGTTCGTGATCCGTACGTCCGCGCGGGCGAGTCCGGCGTCCTGCAGCGCGTCGTCGAGGACGTCGCCCGACCGCCCCACGAACGGCTCTCCCTCCTCGTCCTCGTTCGCGCCCGGTCCCTCGCCGACGAACAGCAGGTCCGCGTCCGTCGGCCCGACCCCGTCCACGATCCGGCTCCGGGACTCGACCAGCGCCGGGCACCGCTCGCAGGCCGGCACCCGGAGGTCCTCGTCGAGCGGGGAATCGGCGTCGCCGCCGTGTTCGCTCATACGCACGGCTCCGGGCGCGGGCGTCTAAGTCCCGTCGGTCGATCCGAAGCTCACTCGCCCGCCGCCGCCTCGCGGTGCGCGCTCGCGGCGAGCGACGCGATCCGGAGCGGCTCGCAGCGCCGGAAGCCGTCGCGGGTGAGTCCCCTGACAGCCGCGGCGGCGCGCTCGGGGTCGATACCGACCGCGCGGACGAAGCGGGGGTCGTCGGTGTCCGGTGGGTCGTCGGCCACGTCCGAGGGGTCGACCGCGACTCGGGCCGGGAGCGACCGGTACGCCGCGAGACGGTCGGCGAGCGCGTCGCCGTCGAACGCCTCGCGGAGCGCCGGTTCGAGTCCGGGACTCTCCTCGTAGCTCACGGCGTACACCGGGCGGTCGAGCGTCTCGGAGAGGCGGTCGAGGTCGAGGAGGTTGAACCAGGCCGGCGCGACGCCCGCGCAGGCGACGTGGCGAACGTCCTCGCGCGCGAGCGCGCGCCAGCAGTCGAGGACCGCGTCGGTGGCGTCCGTCCCGCCGACGGTACACCGCGCGAACGCGAAGCCGTCCGGAGTCCCGTCGGCGCGGACGACGACGCCGGCCGCGTAGCTGGCGTCGCGGGCGTCAGAGAAGGCAATGCCGAGCGTCCGGCTCGGCGGGGTCACTCACGCGTCCTCGGACTTGATCTCCTGGAGCCGGTCGAGAAGCTCGTCGTTCGAGGCGCCGGGCTCGTAGTCGACGGACCCCTGATGGGTTTCCTGGGCAGCCCGGACGCCGTCGTCGTCGTCGAAGTCCGCGTCCAGGTCCTGATTCTCCTGTTCGGACTCGTCGTAGCTGCCGAAGCCCATATGTGTGTGAGATTAGCAGGGGACGAGTGATAAATCCACGGGCGAGGGGGAGGGAATCCGAGCGTCGACCGCGCGGCGGCATCCGAACGCCGGCCGCGCGGCCGCGGCTGTAGCCTTTTGTCGCTCGGGGGGCGAGTACGGGTATGGAGCCGATCACCGTCACCGCGGACGCGGAGGAGTTCACCTGCAACGCGTACCTCGTCGTCGGGGACGCGACGACGCTCGTCGACGCGGGAACGATGCCCGGCGTCGACGACGTAATCGCCGACGCGCTCGACGACGCCGGCGTCGGCGGACTCGACCGCCTCGTGATCACCCACCAGCACCACGACCACGTGGGCGAGCTCGACGCCGTGGTCGACCGGTTCGACCCGCGGGTGTTCGCGTACGCCGACCACCCGCACCGCGACGTCGCGCTCGAGGACGGCGACGAGATACTCGTCGGCGACGAGCCCTGCGAGGTCGTCTACACGCCGGGCCACGCCGACGACCACGTCTCGCTCGTCGGCGAGGAGCGGCTCTACTCCGGCGACGTCGTCGTCTACAACGACGGCGCCTTCGACGACGGCTCGTTCGGCCGCACCGACATGGCCGGCCAGTCGCGCGAGCGCCTGATCGAGAGCCTCCGCGGGATTCTCGACCGGCTCCCCGACACCACCGCGGCGATGTTCCCCGGCCACGGCGACGTCTACCGCGCCGTCGACGGACCGGACACCGTCCGCGAGGTGATCGAGCGCGCGACGGAACGCGCCGAGCGCCGCGAGCCGAAGTACCCGGACGAGTAAGCGGGACCCGAATGTAAAGGCGGGAGACGAGAAGACCGACCGCCAACGTCGGCGCGCCCCCGAGCGGCCGCCACCGGCGGCCGCGAGGGGTCCGCGAGGGAGGCGGCGGTCCGGCGCGGCCCCGCCCGCGCCGGGCCGTCCGCCGAGGCTGGGGAGGAGCGAGGCACACGCGCGGCTGGCCGTCGAAACGAGACGAGACGAGAGTCCGCGAGAAGGGCCGAAGCCGGCCCGGAACCGACCGGATTAGGCCGCGCGGCGCTCGGTCGCCTTCGGGCGGAGGTTGGTGTAGCCGCACTTGCGGCAGCGCTCGGCCTCGGAGGCGTTGCGGGCGTTACAGCGCATACAGATCTGTCGGTCGAGCATGCGGCGTTCGGCGGCGTCGAATTTGGCCATACGGCTACTGGACGTGCGGTGCTGTAAAAGGTTGCGAGACGCCGCGGCGACCGCGGGAGAACGCTTACTGGGGGAGAACCGGGGTCAAGCGCCCGCTTCGGAGAGGGCGGCCTCGATGTCCTCGCGCTGCGTGACGCCGACGAAGCGGTCGACGACGCCGTCGTCGTTCTCGACGATGAGCGTCGGGAGCGAGCGGACCTGGTACTGGTTCGCGACGTCCTGCTCCTCGTCGACGTCGACCTTCTGGAGCTCGAACGCGTCGCCGAGGTCCTCCTGAATCTCCTCCAGGATGGGGTCTTGGGTCTTACACGGGCCGCACCACTCGGCGTGGAAATCCAGCAGTCGAACGGTCATAGTCGGCGTCAACTATCGCCGGCCCGCGCATAAGGGTTTCCCACTCGTGCGTGCGCGCGCCCCACGCGACCGGCCGACCGCGCGGCGACGGCGCTCACCGCGACCCGAGCAGCGAACGAAACGTTTAGAACGCGGCGACCCGCAGAAACGGGTATGAGTGGTTCCAACTCCGGCGGGCTGATGTCCAGTGCGGGACTGGTCCGCTACTTCGAGAACGAGGACCGGAACGCCATCGCGATCGACCCCAAGACGGTCCTCGCGTTCTCCGTCCTCTTCGGCGTGTTCGTCCAGATCCTCTCGCTAACCGTCGCGTAGAGTCCCCCCGCGGTTCCTCGTTTCCCCGCTGAACCGACCGTGAACCGACCGACCGCGTAGCGCGCCCTTTTTCCACGCGCCCGCCCCACCGATCCGTATGAAAGCAGGCGTCATCGCCGTTCAGGGCGACGTGGCCGAGCACGCCGCCGCCGTGCGCAACGCCGCGGCCGCCCACGACGAGTCCGCGGAGGTCGTCGAGATCCGGGAGGCGGGGATCGTCTCGGACTGCGACGTCCTCCTCGTGCCGGGCGGGGAGTCGACGACCATCTCGCGGCTGATCCACCGCGAGGGGATCGCCGCCGAGATCGGCGACCACGTCGCGAGCGGCAAGCCCGTGCTCGCCACCTGTGCCGGACTCATCGTCTGCTCGACCGACGCGAAAGACGACCGTGTCGACGCGCTCGGCTTGGTCGACGTCTCCGTCGACCGCAACGCCTTCGGCCGGCAGAAGGACTCCTTCGAGGCGAAGATCCCGGTGACCGGACTCGACGACCCCTTCCACGCCGTGTTCATCCGCGCGCCGCTCATCGACGACGTGGGCGCGGGCGTCGAGACGCTCGCGACGGTCGACGGACGCCCGGTCGCGGTCCGGGACGGCCCCGTCGTCGCCACCGCGTTCCACCCGGAACTCACCGACGACCCGCGGATCCACGACCTCGCCTTCTTCCCCGAGCGGGAGGTGGTCGCGTGAGCGATCCGAGCGCGGACGACGGCGAGGCGGCGGGGGCCGACCCCGAGACCGACGAGGATCCGGAGGTCCCGCCAGAGGCAGTCCTCGACGAGCTGTTCGCCACCATCGAATCGCGGCGGGAGGAGCTTCCCGAAGGGTCGTACACCGCCTCCCTCTTCACCCACGAGAAGGGCGAAAACGCCGTCTTAGAGAAGATCGGCGAGGAGACGACGGAGGCGATCCTCGCGGCGAAAGACGACGACCGCGAGGAGCTCACCTACGAGAGCGCCGACCTCGTCTACCACCTGCTCGTGCTGTTCGCGATGAAGGACCTCGACGTCGACGACCTCCGCGAGGAGCTGCGCGACCGTTTTTAAATCCCCTTAGCGCTCCCGTTCGAGTTCGCGGTCGATGTCGTCGATCTCCTCCGTCTCCAGTTCGTCGCCGATGCGGCGCTCGAACTCCGCCTCGCTGATCTGCCCCTCGACGTACTGCTTCCGGAGGCGGTCCTGGCGACTGCTTCCGGCGTCGACCGACGTCGACGACGACCCCGTACCGATCGAATCGAGCGACGCGGAGTCGTCGTCGCCGAGGAGCCACGAGCCGGCCTTGTACGCGACGTAGCCGATCCCGACGAGAACGGCGAGCGTGACGATCCCGGATATCACCGCGGTGGCGAGCCCGATGATCGCAGAGATCACGGACAGTACGACGCTGATCCCGATCAGGATCACGAGCGCGACCGCGCCGTAGTAGAGGGCCTTCGTTCCGTCCATGCCTCGGGGTCGGGCTGCCGGGCGCAAATACCTTCTCCCGTGGACGAGGCGTCCGGTACCCGAGAGCCGGCGACCGAGGGCGACGGCGGCGACGGCGATGACGACGACTCCGGCGGGGGGAGCGGGAGCGGCGGGTCCGGAGGAGGCGGCTCGGGCGGCGGCCCGTCGAACGCGGTCAACGGGCTGGAACGGGCCCTCGCGGCCGCGGTCGACCAAGCGAGGCGGGCCGAGGAGCGCGCCCGGGAGGGCGACGCCGAGGGCACGGAGCGACAGCTCGCGAACGTGCTCGACCGGATCGCCCGGATCGAAGAGCGGCTCGCCGCCGCGCGAGAGGGGCTTCCGCCCGGACTCGCGAACGCGACCGGGAAGCGGGTCGAGCAGGCGACGAAGCGCGTCGAACAGGCGCGGAACGCCGACAAGCTGTAGTCCCGGCTCGGCTGTCGTCGCCGGCGTCACCCTCGCCGAGCGTGTGCCACCTAATACAGCGAGGGAGTCCCGCCGTTCACGGCGGGCGGGAATCGCGCCATGAGTAACACCCAACCGCAAAACACTATCCTAACCAACTCCCCAATTTGTATAAATACATAGCACCACATGTGATGTGTAGATGGAGGTTCAACGTACCGCTGTCGTGAAACTCTCCGTTCCCAACGGCCGCCGAGACGACCTGGAGGAAACAATGGATACCTTCAGGAACGCCGCCCAGCGGTTCGCTGATCGAGGATGGGAGGGCAACAACGACGGGTACGTGATTACCTCTCGCTCCCAGCTTCAACCATACCTCTACGACGACATCCGAGATGAAACCGGATTGCACTCTGACCTCTGTGTTGCTGCGGTCAACCATGCCGCCGATGCACTCCGTGGCGTCGTTGACCGCATGAAAGAGGGTGAGAAAGTTTCCAAGCCGGTGTTCACGTCGAACACGACTGTTTACAATACCAGTGCAATCAGCTATTTTGATGGGTATTGTACGCTTGCCGCCTACGGCAGTGGTCGTATAAAAGCCGAATACGTCTATCCAGACGATTCCATTCAGACTGAGTACATGGAATCAGACGAATGGGATAAACAGGGGGCGAAGCTCCGATACGACCAGCAGACAGATACCTACTACCTCCACGTCTCAGTCAAGCAGGAACGTGACGACACGCAGGAAGAAGCCGAGGGCCGAACAGTCCTTGGCGTAGATCGCAACGTGGACGGGTATCTCGCTGTGACCAGCTCCGGTGCGTTCATCGGTAACGCAGACCTATTGAACCACAAACGCCGCGAATACGAACGCCGACGCCGCAACCTACAACAGACCGGAACGCGATCAGCCCATCTCACAATCCAGTCGATTGGTGATCGCTTCGCCAATTGGAGCGAGAACTATCTACACCATGTGTCGAAAGAGGTAGTTACTGAGGCTGTCGCCAACGGGTGTGAAACGATTGTACTGGAAGACTTAGAGAATATCCGAGAGCGGATGTCAGATCTCTCAAAGTTCCAGCAGTGGGCGTTTCGAGAGCTATCGCGGAAGATAACCTACAAGGCGAAAGCTGAAGGAATCACTGTTGAAGTGGTGAATCCAGCCTACACAAGCCAGCAGTGTAGTCATTCCGAGTGTGGGTTCACACATGAGGATAACCGCGACGGCGATGAGTTTGTGTGTCAGAAGTGCGGCAAAGAGCTACACAGCGACTACAACGCGGCGCGAAACATAGCAGCGCGGTATCTCCGGAATCGGCGTAAGTCTGGTTCCGGAGGGGCAACCAATCACCTTGCCCTGAAGTCAGGAACAGTGAATGGGAGCGGCGATTTCACGCCCACCGTATCACGCGGGTAGACCGGGAGTTCACTGACAAACCCCGGTGTTTACGCCGGGTGTAGGTGATCGCGCACCAACGGATGGAAAGCTATAGGGCGCCGAATCGACCACGCACCTATAAGCAGATGTCTCAGGAGGGATACGACCACGCGACGGTCGAAGAACGCTGGCAGGAGGCGTGGGACGACGCCGACGTGTACCACGTCCCGGACGACGCCGAGGACCCGACGTACGTCCTCGGGATGTACCCGTACCCGTCCGGGAAGCTCCACATGGGCCACGTCCGCAACTACACGATCACGGACGCGTACGCCCGCTATCGGCGGATGCGCGGCGACGACGTGCTCCACCCGATGGGGTGGGACGCGTTCGGCCTGCCCGCCGAAAACGCCGCGAAGGAGCGCGACACCAACCCCCGCGACTGGACGTTCGACTGCATCGACACGATGCGAGGGCAGATGAAGTCGATGGGGTTCGGCTACGACTGGGACCGCGAGGTCACCACCTGTACCCCCGAGTACTACCGGTGGAACCAGTGGCTGTTCCGCCGCTTCCACGAGGCCGGTCTCGTCGAGCGCCGCGACGCCGAGGTGAACTGGTGTCCCTCCTGTGAGACCGTCCTCGCCGACGAGCAGGTCGAGGGCGACGACGAGCTGTGCTGGCGCTGTGACACCCCCGTCGAGACCCGCGAGCTGGACCAGTGGTTCCTGAAGATAACGGAGTACGCCGACGAGCTGCTGGAGGCGATAGACGGGCTGGAGGGGTGGCCCGACTCCGTCCGCCAGATGCAGCGCAACTGGATCGGCCGCCAACACGGCACGGAGCTGTCCTTCGACGTCGAGGGGTACGGCCCCGTCGAGGCGTTCACGACCCGGATCGACACGATCTTCGGCGCGACGTTCTTCGCGATCGCGCCCGACCACCCGATCGCCGAGGAGCTGGCGGAGGACGACCCCGACGTCCGGCGGTTCGTCGAGGAGGAGGCCGACCCCGACGGTGACGAGCCGAACGGCGTCGCGACCGATCTGTCGGCCACGAATCCCGTCACGGGCGAGGAGATCCCCGTCTACGTCGCGGACTTCGTCCTCTCCGACGTGGGGACGGGCGCGCTGATGGCGGTCCCGGCCCACGACGAACGCGACCACGCGTTCGCGACGAAGAAGGACGTCGAGATCCGCCCCGTGATCGCGCCGGAACCGGACGGCTGGGACGGCGAGACGGTCCCCGACGCCCCCGACGTCGAGGAGGCGGCGTTCACCGAGGACGGCGTCGTGATCGGCTCCGGCGAGTACACCGGTCTCGACAGCGAGACCGCGAGAGAGGCGATCACGGCCGACACCGACGGCGCGAGCGAGGCGACCCAGTACCGCCTGCGCGACTGGGGCATCTCCCGCCAGCGCTACTGGGGGACGCCGATCCCGATCGTGAACTGCGACGACTGCGGCGCGGTGCCGGTGCCCGACGAGGACCTGCCCGTCGAGCTGCCGGAGTTCATCAACACGACGGGGAACCCGCTGGACGCCGCCGACGAGTGGCAGGCGACGACCTGTCCGGAGTGCGGCGGGCCGGCGACCCGCGAGACGGACACGATGGACACGTTCGTCGACTCCTCGTGGTACTTCCTGCGGTACGTCTCGCCGGACCTCGAGGACGCCCCCTTCGAACTCGACCGCGCGAACGACTGGATGCCGGTCGACCAGTACGTGGGCGGCATCGAACACGCCGTGATGCACCTGCTGTACTCGCGCTTCTTCACGAAGGTGCTGGCCGACGAGGAGGGGTTACAGCACCGCGAGCCGTTCACGAACCTGCTGGCGCAGGGGATGGTCCAGCTGGAGGGCGAGAAGATGTCGAAATCGAAGGGGAACGTCGTCTCGCCCCAGCGGATCGTCGACGAGCACGGGGCCGACACCGCGCGGCTGTTCATGATGGAGGCCGCCCAGCCCGAGCGCGACTTCGACTGGTCCGAGGAGGGCGTCCGGTCCACCCACCGCTTTTTGACCCGCCTCAACGACCTCGTCGAGGCGTTCGCCGCGGGCGACGTGGCGCTCGCCGGGGACGGCGACGCGGAGACCGCCGACCGCGACACCATCGACGACTACGTCGCCGACGAGACCGACGCCGCGGTCGCCATCGCGGGCGCGGAGTACGACGATCTCACGTTCAACGTCGCGCTCCGCGAGGCGCAGGAGCTGGTCCGCACGCTCCGGAGCTACCGGGAGTACGCCGACCCGCATCCGGCCGTCTTCGAGCACGGGGTCGACGTCGCGGTCCGCCTGCTCGCGCCGGTCGCGCCCCACCTCGCCGAGGAGCTGTGGGAGACGCTCGGTCGGGACGGGTTCGTCGCCGAGGCCGAGTGGCCGACCGCGACGGTGGACCGCGACACCGTCGAGCGTCGCCGCCGGCTGGTGACCAACACCCGCGAGGACGTGCGCGACATCATCGACGTCGCCGGCATCGACGACCCCGAGCGGATCGACGTGGTCGTCGCGCCCGACTGGAAGTACGACGCGCTGGCGATCGCGATCGACAGCGACGCCGACAACCTGATCTCCGAGCTGATGGCCGAGTCACACATCCGCGAGCAGGGGGACGCCGCCGCCTCGTACGGGCAGGACCTCCAGGCGAACCGCGAGGCGTTACGGGAGACGCTCGGCGGCGACGCCGAGTACGACGCCTTACGCGCGGCCGCGTGGCTGATCGAACGGGAATTCGACGCGCCGGTGCGCGTCGAGCGCGCCGCGGACGCCGACGAGGACGTGGTCAGCAAGGCCGAGCCGGGACGCCCCGCCATCGACATCGTCGAGTAGCGCTCGGTCGGACGTTTTAAATTACTGCCCGACCCCGGAAACGCTTAGTCGCCGGGGCGGCGCCCTCCGGTATGGACGATCCGTACGCCCCCGCGCGGGACGCGCTCGCCGGTGACGACCTGACCGGCGGCGCGGCCGACGCCGACCCCGCCGTTCTCGCCGCTCGCCTCGACGAGAACGATCCGCTCTCCGGGTTCGCGGACCGGTACCGGATCCCGGACGGCGTGCTCTACATGGACGGTAACTCGCTCGGTCCCGCGAGCGACGCCGCCCTCGCGAGCCTCGACCGCGTGGTCGAGGAGTGGCGCGACCTGCTGATCTCGGGCTGGACCGACGCCGACCCGCCGTGGTTCGAGGTCGGCGAGCGGCTGGGCGACGCGCTCGCGCCGCTCGTGGGCGCGGAGCCGGACGAGGTGGTCGTCGGCAACTCGATCACGGTGAACATCCACACGCTGGTCGGCACCTTCCTCGACGAGCTGCTGGCCGGGAGCGGCCCGGAGCGTGAGGGGGTCGCGGCCGCGAACGGGGAGTGGGCGCCGGACGGGGACCCCGACGCCGACCCCGCCGTCCTCGTCAACGAGCTCGACTTCCCCTCCGACCACTACGCGATCCGGGCGCAGCTCCGCGGGCGCGGGATCGACCCCGACGAGAAGCTCCGGGGCGTTCCGAGCCGCGACGGGCGGACGATCGACCCACGAGACGTCGAGGCCGCGCTGGCCGCACACGACGATATCGGGATCGTCTTCATGCCGACCGCGCTGTACCGGTCGGGTCAACTGTTCGACGTGGAACGGATCGCCGCGGCCGCCCACGAGGCGGGCGCGTACGCCGGCTTCGACGCGGCCCACTCCGCGGGGGCCGTGCCCCACGAGTTCGACGCGACTGGCGTCGACTTCGCGGTGTGGTGCACGTACAAGTACCTCAACGCGGGTCCCGGCTCGATCGGCGCGCTGTTCGTCGCGGAGCGCCACCACGGACTGACGCCCGCGCTGGCGGGGTGGTGGGGCCACGAGAAGGAAACGCAGTTCGAGATGAACATGGAATACACCCCGGCCGACTCGGCGGGCGCGTGGCAGATCGGGACGCCGCCGCTGCTCGCGGCCGCGCCGCTGGAAGGCTCCGCCGAACTCCTGCGCGAGGCCGGGATCCGGCGCCTCCGAGAGAAGTCGCTCGCGCTCACCGACTTCCTGATCGCGCTCGTCGACGACCGACTCCCCGAGGTGTCGGTCGGGACCCCCCGCGACCGCGACGCCCGCGGCGGCCACGTCGCGCTCGAACACCCGGACGCCGAGCGGCTGAGCGAGGCGCTCACCGACCGCGGCGTCGTCGTCGACTTCCGACAGCCGAACGTGGTGCGCGTCTGCCCCGCGGCGCCCTACACCTCCTTCGCCGACGTGCTGGCGGTCGTCGACGAGGTCGAGGCGATCCTCGATTCGGGCGCACACGAGGCGTACGCGACGAGCGAGGGCGGCGTGACGTGATCGGTGCGAACGATTATTTATAAACCGAACTGCGGTGGCGCGCCCCGGTGAGCGGCCCGAAGGGCCGCGAACCGCGAGGGACCGAAGGTCCCTCTGGCAGCCGGCGCGTAGCGCCGGCGACGACGGTGCGAGGGAGTCAGTCGCCGGAGCGAAGCGACGGCGACTGACGAGGCTGGGGAGGCGTGAGGCGCGGTGCTGTGCGGGGCGGGACTCAAAGGGGCAGCCGGGAGGGCGCCGGAGGCGACGCAAGCACCGCAACGAAGGAGCGAGCAACGCGAGCGACTGAGTGAGGAGCACAGCGAGCGTCCGGCGCCCTCCCGGCTGGGGCTTTGGAGGTATTCACCGCAGAGAAGCCAGATACGTAGTACCGAACGGCTGGGGCTTTGGCGGTGTTCGTCGCCGCGGACAGATCGAACAGGAGTCGGAATACGCTTCTACCGACCCTGATACTCGCTTATGAAGTCCGGAATCGCGTCCGTGGGCAGGACGCCCGACTCGTAGACGGGTTCCATGAGAAGCGCGATTCCGACGGCGACCGGGAACACGTACCGGTCGTACGCGGCCAGCCAGCCGCCGAAGATCCCGACAACCGCGATCGCGATGCCGACGGCGTACGCGGTGAACCCGACCCGCCAGAGCCGTCCGACGTTCAGGTCCGGGTCCCGCCAGAGGAGTCCGACCGCGACGCAGAGCGCGAGGAGGGGACCGACCAGTATCTCGGCGGACCTCGAGAGCGACGACGCCGCACCGGCGGTTATCCTCGCGAGGGTGCCGACGGTCAACAGCAACGCGAACCACGTCTCGAACACGCGGAACGGGGAGGGCACACGGGCAGTAGATCGGCCGTCGTTGAAACATTTTCCGCGCAGTATCTTTCCAAAACAACCGCGGAACATCCTACGGCCGACCTCGCACAACGACGGGCTTAATCGCCCGAACGCCCAAGCTCCGGCGATCACGTAATGTCGGAACCGTCGGGGATGGACGCGTTCGCGCACCTCGGGAGCGAGCTCCGCGAGGCGCTCTCGGACCGAGGGTTCACCACGCCCACGGAACCCCAGCGCGAAGCGATCCCGCCGCTCGCCGACGGGAAAAACGCCCTCGTCTTAGCCCCGACCGGCACCGGGAAGACGGAGACCGCGATGCTCCCGGTCTTCGACGCGGTCGTCGACGCCCGGAACTCGCCCGGCGACCAGCCCCGCGAGGGCATCTCCGCGATCTACATCACCCCGCTCCGCGCGCTCAACCGCGACATGATGGACCGGCTGGAGTGGTGGGGCGATCGCCTCGGCGTCGAGGTCGCGGTGCGCCACGGCGACACCACCCAGTACGAGCGGTCGAAACAGGCCGACGACCCGCCGGACGTGCTGATCACGACGCCGGAGAGCCTCCAGGCGATCCTCACCGGCTCGAAGATGCGCGCCGCGCTCGAAGACGTCGCGCACGTCGTGATCGACGAGGTCCACGAGCTCGCCTCGGCGAAGCGCGGCGTCCAGCTCACGGTCGGCATGGAGCGGCTCCGCCGCGTCGCCGGCCCGTTCCAGCGCGTCGGTCTCTCCGCGACGGTCGGCGACCCAGAGGAGGTCGGCCGGTTCCTCGTCGGGACGGGGAAGCGCGACCCCGACCGCCCCGGCGACCGCGCGTTCGAGACGGTCGAGGTCGCGGCCGGGACTCGGACGGACGTGCGCGTCCTCGATCCGGAAATCACCGACCGCGACACGACCCTCGCCGGCGAGCTCGCGGTCGACGAGACGACGGCGAGCCACGTGCGGACGATCCGCGAGATCGTCGCCGAGAACGAGTCGACACTGATCTTCGTCAACACGCGACAGACTGCGGAGGCGCTCGGCTCGCGGTTCAAGACGCTCGCCGAGAAGGAACGGGAGGCGGCGAGCGGGGACCAGAACGGCGAGAACGACACCACCCCCACCGAGATCGAACTCCACCACGGCTCGCTCTCGAAGGAGGTCCGGATCGACGTGGAGGACCGGTTCAAGTCGGGCGATCTGGACGGCCTGGTCTGCACCTCCTCGATGGAGCTTGGGATCGACGTGGGGCGCGTCGACCACGTGGTCCAGTACGGGAGTCCCCGCGAGGTCGCCCGCCTGCTCCAACGCGTCGGGCGCGCGGGCCACCGCCGCGACCTGGTCTCCGAGGGGACCGTCGTGGCGCAGGGGGGCGACGACACGCTCGAAGCGCTGGCCATCGCGCGCCGCGCGGGGGAGGAGCTGGTCGAGCCGGCGAACATCCACCACGGCAGCCTCGACACGGTCGCCAACCAGGTCGTCGGGATCGTGATGGACGAGGGCGACGTTCACGCCCGCGAGGCGTACGAGACGGTCACGAACGCCTACCCGTTCAGGGACCTCTCGGAGCCGCGGTTCCAGGAGGTCGTCCGCGAACTCGACGGCAACCGCCTGCTGTGGCTCGACGAGGAGACGGACACCCTCGAGAAGTCGGGGGGCACGTGGCAGTACTTCTACGCGAACCTCTCGATGATCCCCGACGAGTCCACCTACGAGGTGTACGACATGTCCTCGCGGCGCGGTATCGGCACCCTCGACGAGCAGTTCGTCGTCAACTTCGCCGGGCCGGGCGAGACGTTCGTCCAGCGCGGCGAGATGTGGCGGATTACGGAGATCGACGAGGAGGAGGAGCGCGTGAACGTGACGCCGATCCCCGACCCCACCGGCGAGGTGCCCTCGTGGGTCGGGCAGGAGATTCCCGTCCCGAAGCCCGTCGCGGAGGAAGTGGGCCGAATACGCGGCGAGGCCGCGGCCGCCTTGGCGGCCGGCTCCACGCCGGATGCGGTCGCGGGCGACCTCGCAGAGCGGTACCCGACGGACCGGGAGACGGTCGCGGCCGCCCTGAAGCCCGTCGTCGACCACGTCGAGGCCGGCCACCCGGTCCCGACCGACGAGCGGGTCGTCATCGAGGGGAGCGCGCGCACCGTCGCGGTCAACGCCGCCTTCGGCCACGAGGTCAACGAGACGCTCGCGCGGCTGCTCGCGGCGCTCGTCGGACAGCGCGCCGGCTCGTCGGTGGGGATGGACGTCGACCCGTACCGGATCGAGTTCGAGGTCCCGCACGGCGTCGACCCCGGAACGTTCCGGGAGGTGCTGGAGACGACCGACCCCGAGCGCATGGAGGCGTACCTCGAACTCGCCGTCAAGAAGTCGGACGCGCTGAAGTTCACGCTCGCGCAGGTCGCCGCGAAGTTCGGCGCAGTAAAGCGGTACAAGGAGGGGCGAGGCCGGTTCGGCGGCGACCGCCTGCTCGCGGCGCTGGAGGACACGCCCGTCTACGACGAGGCGCTCCGCGAGGTGTTCCACGCCGACCTCGCGGTGCCGGAGACCGCGGATCTGCTCGCGGCGGTCCAAGACGACTCCGTGGGGGTCGAGATCGCCCGCGAGCGCACCCCGCTCGGCACCGCGGGGCGCTCCGCCGGCACGGAGTTCCTCGTGCCCGACAACGCCGACGCGGACGTGATCGAGACGGTCAGAGAGCGGATTCAGGAGGACCGCGTGATACTCTTCTGTCTCCACTGCGCGGACTGGAAACACACGACGAAAGTTCGTCGCGTCCGCGACCAGCCCGAGTGCCCCGAGTGCGGCTCGACCCGGATCGCGGCGCTCAACCCGTGGGACGACGAGACGGTCGCCGCGGTCCGCGCGACCGAGAAGGACGACGAGCAGGAGCGTCGCACCGAGCGCGCCCACCGCGCCGCGAGCCTCGTCCAGACCCACGGGAAGCGGGCGGTGATCGCCTTGGCCGCCCGCGGCGTCGGTCCCCACAACGCCGCGCGGATCATCAACAAGCTCCGCGAGGACGAAGAGGAGTTCTACCGCGACGTGCTCCGGCAGGAGCGCGAGTACGCGCGCACGCAGTCGTTCTGGGACTGACTCGCGCCGCGGTCGAATCGGCTCGCGCCCGGGCCGAGACCGACTCGCAGAGACTCCCGTTTTTAAGTACCGGACGAACGAACCGGGCGGCATGGACCTCTCCGCCGCCGTCACGGCCACGACAGCGACCCTCCGTCGACGCCCCGCCGACCTCCTCCCCTTTTACTTCCTCGGTACCGCGGTACCGGTGATCTCCCGGCTCGGCGTGTTCGCCGCGCTCGCGGGAATCTACGTCCACCTCGAACTCACCGGGCGGCTCGCGGCCGCCCGCGACGCGCTGGGCGGGATCGAACCGCCGCCGGAGACGCAGGACCCGGAGGCGCTTCAGGCGTGGGCAGAGGGGTTGGCCCCCGCGTTCGAGCCGTTGCTGACGCAGACCGTCGGGATCCTGTTCACCGCCGGCGTGCTCGTCACGGTTCTCCTCTCGATCCTCGTGTACGCCGTCGTCTCGGCCGGCCAGCTCTCGGCGGTGATCGCGAGCCTCCGCGACGAGCGCGGACTCGTCGGGGGGATCGCGGGCGCTCGGTCCCGCTGGCTCACGTTCCTCGGGCTGTACGTCGCCGAGCTGCTCCTCTGGATCGGCGTCGTCGCGCTCGGGTCGATCGCGGTCGGCGCGGCGTTCCTCGCGAACCCGTTCCTCGGGGCCGCGGTGGCGGTCGCCGCCCTGCTCGTCGGGTTCGTCGCCCTCGTGCTCGTTCGAATCCTCTTCGCGTTCGCGCCGGTGGCCGTCGTCGTCGACGACGCCGGCGTGGTCGGAGCCGTCGAGGGCGCGGGCGGCTTCGTGCGGTCGAACCCGGTCGACGCCGCCGCGTACCTCGTGGTCGCGATCGGCGCGCTGGTCGCCGTCGCGTCCGTCGCCTCCGGCGTCGCGTTCCTCGGCGGCGGCGCCGTCGTCGCGCTCGCGAGCGCGGTCGTCGTCGCGCCCGCGCTCGACCTGTTGAAGACCGTCCTCTACGGCGACTACCGCGGGACGGTCGACCCCGTCTCGCCGCCCGAGACCGGCGTCAGGACGCAGCTCGTCGGCGGTCTCCGGCGCGGGTGGCGAGAACTCGGCGGGTTCGTTCGGTCGACGCCGGGCCACCACGCGCTCGCGGTCGCGATCGCGATCGGGTTCGGCGCGGTCGGCTGGCTGGCCGCCGCGCCCTTCGCCGAGACGATCCCGGCCTCGATCGAGGGGCGGATCGCCGGACAGATCCCGCCCGTGGCGACGCTGACGTACTTCGGAAACAACTGGGGGGTCGCGATCGCGACCGCCTTCTCCGGGGTCGGTCTCGTCGTCCCCGCGCTCTCGTCGCTCGCGTTCAACGGTCTCGCGCTCGGCGCCACCGCCGCCTTGGAGCAGAACCTCCCGGTGCTCGTCGCGTTCGTGATCCCGCACGGGATCTTCGAGATCCCCGCGCTCGTCGTCTCGGGCGCGCTCGGGATCCACCTCGGCGTCGTCTCGTGGCGGGCGTTCCGCGGCCGCGCGAGCCGCGAGCGCTTCGCCGACGCCGTCGAGACCGCCTTCTGGGTGACCGTCGGGCTCGGGATCCTGATCGGCGTCGCCGCCGTCATCGAGGGGTTCGTCAGCCCGTACTACTGGCAGCTGTTCCTCTAGGCCGCACCCGAGCGGTCGCCCGCCCGCAGCCTTATTACCACGTACCCGAAGCGACGGTATGGAGCCGCTCGTCGCCGTCATCCTCGTCGGCGTCCCGCTCGCGTGGCTCGTCGGCTTCGCCGCCTACGCGTACGTCGACGCGCCCAAGCACGGAATGAATCCGCGAAAGTGGGCGCTGATCTCCTTTGCCGTCCCGCTGTTCGGCTTCCTCGCGTACGTCTTCGAGCGCGACGAACTCGACTACGACCCGGAGACCGATCCGTACGCCGGCGGCGACGACGACCGGACCGGCGGCTTCGCCGTCCACGAGTCGCGGCAGGGGGAAAAACGGCTCGGCCCGGCGGGAACGGAGGCGGACGACGGCGATGAAGACGCGGACGACGAGTGGGACGACCCGGACGGCGTCGACCGCTGACGGGACGACTGGACGGATTCCGGTCAGCACGGAGACGGCGGCGACCGATGCGATATTTAAATACCCGAGAGCGGTGGCGTCAGTTATTTATAAATAGCGGTGGGTCGGCGCGTGCCTGCGAGGCCGCCTTGCGGCCGAGCCGCGAGGGACCTTCGGTCCCTCGGGAAGCCGGCGCGTAGCGCCGGCGACAGCACGCGCGAGGGAGTCGCTGGCTCCCGGAGCGAAGCGGAGGGTGCCAGCGACGAGGCTGGGGAGGTGTGAGGTGCCGTGCGGAGCGGGGCGGGACTCAAAGGGGCAGTCGCGAGGCCGGCGCACACTCGTTGCGCTCCTCGCTCGTTCGCTCCGCTCACTCGCTGCGGTGCTTACGTCGTCTGCGCCGGCCTCGCGGCTGGGGCTTTGGCGGTGTCATTCGTCAATCTAGTAGCAGCCAATTATGAGCGAGCGGGTGGGGATTTGGCGATGTTCGCCGCCGATCCACGACCAGTCATTTATAAGTGACCACCGCCGGCGTCACCGTTCGACGAAAGCGATCGGTCCGAGAAGTCCTAAATCGCGTCGCGGAGCGCCGCTCGCCGGCGGCCCAAGTCGAACGCGGCGTCGGGCGCGTCGAGTCGCTCGAAGAAGGCGAACGCGTCCGCGCCCGCACCCTCCGCGTGGCGGACCAGCGCCTCGATCGACGCGCGGTTGAGCGCGAACGACTCCAGCTTGCCACAGCAGAGCGCCAGCGCGATCCCGGCCTCGCCGTTCGGGAACGCGGGATCGACCGCGGACAGGTCGGGATCCTCGGACACCCCACCCACCACCCCCGCCTCGGCGGCCGCGACGACGCGCAGACACCGGGTACAGATCGCGGCCGCGTCGGCCGGGGCGTGCTCGCGGAGCGCGGGCGGCACGGCGAACGCGACCGTGTCGGCGTCGCAGTGAGGACAGGACATGTGTGGAAGAGGCGCCGCTCGGAACTTAAAAACGACCGTCTTAGGTGGGTGAAAACACCGCGAGCGGGGACCGACGATCGAAGAGATCGCAGAGAGAGGACGGCCGACGCGCGGCGAGTCGTCAGTCGGCGGGCTCCGGTTCCTCGGTCTCCGCGGCCGCGACCTCCGCGGCCGCCTCGGCCTCCTCGGCGGCCTCCTCTTCCTCCTTCTTCGCTTTGATCTTCTTCATGCGGAAGATCTCCTCGCGCTCCTGCTCTTCGAGCTTCTGCTCGATGTACTCCTGATTCTCGTAGAGGGTCGGGAGCAGCGTGAACTCCAGAGCGTTCACGCGGCGCTTCGTGGTCTCGATCTCCGTGAGCATCTTCTTCATCGCCGTCTCGACCTCGGCGGCGAGGATGATCGATTCGAGCAGCTGCTCGTAGGCGTCGGCCGCCTCGTCGATCCGCGCCGAGGAGCCGAGCAGCCCGTAGCCCCGCTCGTCGAGACTCTTCTGGACCTTCGAGGACTCGATCTGCGGGACCACGACGCCCATGATGTTCTTCGACTGCGTCGTGATCTCGGGGTGTTCCTTCAGCGCCGCGGCCGCGCCGCGGACGGCGACGTCGCCCTCCATCGCGCGGGCCATATCGATCTTACGCTGGGCCGTGTCGTAGTTCTCGGAGACCTCGGACCGGACGTCCTGCGCCTGGTCGAGGATGTCCATGAACTCCATGATGAGTCCGTCGCGCTTCTGTTCGAGCGTGTCGTGACCGCGCTCGGAGAGCTCGATGCGGTCCTCGATCGCCATCAGGTTCTTGCGCGTCGGTTTGACGTCCTTGGCCATCTTGGGGGAAGGTTCCGCTCCGAGGCGGGTAAATCTTTTCAGACGCGTCGGTTCGGCGGGCCTCGTCGACGAACTGATACCGGTGACGCCGCCGCTACCGGACGAGCGTGCGACGCGCGGCGAAAAGTGAACCGAGGCGTCAGTCGGCCGCTTCGACGACTTCGCGCTCGGCGTCGTCCTCGCGGTAGTGCTCCTCGATGAACTCCTCGTCGATCCGGTTGAGGGCGTCCTTCGGCAGCATCGAGAGGAGGTCCCAGCCGATCGACAGCGTCTCCTCGATGTCGCGGGTCGTCTCGAAGCCCTGGTCGATGAACTCCGACTCGAACGCGTCCGCGAAGTCGAGGTACTTGTTGTCCAGCTCGGAGAGCGCCTCCCGACCGACGATGTTCACGAGGTCGCGAAGGTCCTCGCCCTCCGCGTACGCCGCGAACATCTGGTCTTTCACGTCGGCGTGGTCCTCGCGGGTGAGCCCCTCGCCGATCCCGTCATCCATCAGCCGCGACAGGCTGGGGAGGACGTTGATCGGCGGCTGCAGGCCCTGACTGTTGAGGTCGGGGTCGACGTAGATCTGCCCCTCCGTGATGTACCCGGTCAGGTCCGGGATCGGGTGGGTGTCGTCGTCGCCCGGCATCGTGAGGATCGGGATCTGCGTGACGGAGCCGTCGCGGCCCTTGATCCGGCCCGCGCGCTCGTACAGCTGCGCGAGGTCGGTGTACATGTACCCGGGGTACCCGCGGCGGCCGGGCACTTCCTCGCGCGCCGCGCCGATCTCGCGGAGCGCCTCGCAGTAGTTGGTCATGTCCGTCAGGATGACGAGGACGTGGTAGTCCTTCTCGAAGGCGAGGTACTCGGCCGTGGTGAGCACCATCCGCGGCGTGACCGTCCGCTCGACGGCGGGGTCGTCCGCGAGGTTCATGAAGACGACCGAGCGCTCCAGCGCGCCGGTCCGCTCGAAGTCCTCCATGAACTCGTTGGCCTCCTCCTGCGTGATCCCCATCGCGCCGAAGATGACGGCGAACTCGGAGCCGTCCTCGTCGTCGTCACCCTCCTCCTCTTCGGGCACGCTGGCCTGCCGGGCGATCTGCATCGCCAGCTCGCTGTGCGGCTGACCGGAGCTGGAGAAGATCGGGAGCTTCTGGCCGCGGACGAGCGTGTTCATGCCGTCGATGGCGGAGACGCCCGTCTCGATGAACTCCTCGGGGTACTCCCGGGAGTACGGGTTGATCGCCGCGCCGACGATGTCCTGTCGCTCCTCGGGGACGATCTCCGGGCCGTCGTCGATCGGGCGGCCGGAGCCGTCGAGCACCCGCCCGAGAAGGTCCTCGGTGACGGGCATCTTCATCGTCTCGCCCAGGAAGCGGACGGACGCGTCTCTGTCGATACCGGAGGTGCCCTCGAAGACCTGGATCGCGACCACGTCCTCCGAGGATTCGAGCACCTGTCCGCGCAGCGTCTCCCCCTGTGCCGTCTCGATCTCGACGATCTCGTCGTAGCCGATCGCCTCGTCGACCTCGGCGTACACGAGGGGACCGCTGATCTCGGTGATGGTTTGATACTCTTTCATGGTCAGTAGAGGCTCCGGAGCTCCTCGGTGATCTCCGCTTTGAGATCCTCGACGTACTCCTCGTAGTCCTCTTGCACGCCGATACGGTTAATCCGCGGGGCCGACTCGATGTCGACGATCTCCTCGACCGGGACGCCGGCGTCGAGCGCGTCGAACGCCTCGTCGTTGAACGTCTGGATCGTCGTCAGCATGAGGTACGTCTTCTCCGGCGGACAGAACGTGTCGACCGGGTGGAACGCGTTCTGCTGGAGGTACGCCTCGCGCAGGTAGCGCGCGACCTCCAGGGTGAGCTGCTGGTCGTCGGGCAGGGCGTCCTTCCCGACGAGCTGGACGATCTCCTGCAGCTCCGTCTCCTCGTCGAGCACGTCGACCGCCCACTGGCGCCGCTCGGCCCAGTCGTCGGCCACTTCGTCCTCGAACCACGGGTCGAGCTGGTCCTTGTACAGCGAGTAGGACTCGTTCCAGTTGATCGACGGGAAGTGGCGGCGCTCCGCTAAGTCCGCGTCGAGCGCCCAGAACGTCTTCACGATACGCAGCGTGTTCTGGGTGACCGGCTCGGAGAAGTCGCCGCCGGGCGGCGACACCGCGCCGATCGCGGAGACCGACCCCTCGGTCCCGTTGATGTTCTCGAAGTAGCCGGCTCGCTCGTAGAACTGCGCCAGACGGGCGGCGAGGTACGCGGGGTACCCCTCCTCGCCGGGCATCTCCTCCAGCCGGGAGGAGATCTCGCGCATCGCCTCCGCCCACCGCGAGGTGGAGTCGGCCATCAGCGCGACGTCGTACCCCATGTCGCGGTAGTACTCGGCGATCGTGATCCCGGTGTAGATACAGGACTCGCGCGCCGCGACGGGCATGTTCGAGGTGTTCGCAATGAGCGAGGTGCGGGCCATCAGCGGGTTGCCGTTGGCCGGGTCCTCCAGCTCGGGGAAGTCCTCGATGACCTCGGTCATCTCGTTGCCGCGCTCGCCGCAGCCGACGTAGACGATGATGTCCGCGTCGGCGTACTTCGCGAGCTGGTGCTGGGTGACCGTCTTCCCGGAGCCGAACGGCCCGGGGATCGCAGCCGTCCCCCCCTTCGCGATGGGGAACAGGCCGTCGAGGATGCGCTGGCCGGACACCAGCGGCGTCCGGGGCGTCTTCTTGTCGTTGGCGGGGCGGGCCTCGCGCACCGGCCACTCCTGGTGCATCGAGACCTCCTCGCCGTTGTCGAGTTCGACGACCGTCTCCGTGACGGTGAAGCTGCCGGCCTCGGCGGCGACGACCTCGCCGCCCTCGTAGTCCGGCGGCACCATGACCTTGTGGTCGATGGTGACCGTCTCCTCGACGACGCCGACGACGTCGCCGGGCTCGACGACGTCGCCCGCCTCGACCGCCGGCTCGAACTCCCACTCCTCCTCGAGGTCGATACCGGGCGCGTCGACCCCGCGGTCGAGGTACGGACTGCCCATCTTGCCCTCCAGCACGTCCAGGGGACGCTGAACGCCGTCGTAGATGGCGTCCAGCACCCCCGGGCCGAGGTCGACCGACAGCGGCTCGCCCGTGTTCTCGACGGGTTCGCCGGGGCCGACACCGGAGGTCTCCTCGTACACCTGAACGGTCGTGAGGTCGCCCTCGATCTCGATCACTTCCCCCATGAGCCCTTCGTCGCCGACGTAGACGACGTCGTTCATGCGGGCGTTGAGATCGCGGGCGGTCACGACCGGACCGCTCACGCTCTGAATGACGCCGTTGTCTGTCTCGGCGTCGGTTGTGTCTGCTTTGCTCATATTAGTCGTCTTCCTCCATCAGATCGATACCGATGGCGCGTTTGATCTGGTCGCGCAGCCCGCCGCTGCCGGCACCGGAGCCGCCCAGCGTCACGAGGACCGGCTCGATGCTCCCCTCGACCGCCTCGCGGGTCCCCCGCGAGAGGTGGTCGAGGTCGTCGTCGTGCATCACGATGATGCCGACGCCCTCGTCCTCGAGCGTCCGCTCGACGGCGTCGTCGAGCTTCTCGTCCTTCTCGTCGTCCGGGACGTTCTCGAACGCCCGGACGCCGGCGAGGCGGAATCCGGTCGTGAACTCCGGGCTGCCGACGACCGCTATCTCCTGGCTCATGTTATCACCAGCTCCGATTCGATCTCGTCGGGCGAGAGACCGGCCTCCTTCCCGCGGGCGATCGCCCGGATGTTCTCCGTCTCGCGCTCCTTCGCGAGGATATAGGAGATCACCGGAGTGACCGACACCGGGTGGATCGTGCCGAGCCGGTCGCCGTACGCCAACAGCGCGGCGTCGATCGCGTGCTCGAACGCGATGAGGCTGTCCGCCTCCTCGAGCTCGCGCAGCGCGGGACCGAGCTCGTCGCCGTACTGGCTGTCGCCGATGTACTCGACCAGCTCGTCGAGGTTCTGCGCCAGCCGCGCGAGCGACGAGCGGGTGAACAGGTCGCCGCCCTCGATGAAGTACGCCGCGGGGTCGATGTCCGCGCCCGAGCGGGCGAGCCGGAGCGCGTTCGTCGCGTTCCGGAAGTCGACCTCCGCCTTGAGGAACGCCTCGTACTGCCGGGTCGGCTCGTCGCCGCCCAGCCCCGAGAGGAGCCGCTCGTAGAACGCGCGGTCGACCGCGTTCTCCAAGGGCACCAGCACGTCCGTCTCCTCGAACTCGGCGTACGCCTCGCGCAGCGGCTCCCCGTAGATCGTGTCTTCGAGGACCTCGATCACGCCGTCGACCGAGTCCGCCTCCAGCAGCCGGCGGATCCGCCGGTCGTCGAACTCGCCGGCGCGGATCAGGTCGACCTCGACGGCCGACTGGTCCGCGTCGGTGTAGACGCCGCGGATGACCGTCTTCACGTTCCAGGCGTCGAACTTCCGGAGGTACCGGGCGATCAGGTCGTACAGCGACCCCTCGCTCCAGTCGAGGATGGCGTCGAACTGCTCGGCGAGGTTCCGGTTCAACGCGTACTCGATCAGGTCCACGCCGCCGTGGCGGCTGCCGAGCGCGTTGATCTCCGCGCCGTAGCTCGACTCCTCCATGAACCGGGCGATCTCCGCCGGTCCCATCCGGGTCAGCTTCCGGTACTCCTCGTCCCCGAAGAGGCTGCCGCGGCGGGCACGAACCCGCGCGACGACGTACTCGGGGTTCGAGCTGCCGGCAGCACTCATTGGTCGAACAGTCGCTCCGAGATGTTCTTCAACTCGTCGTCCCAGACGGACTCCAGGACCGAGTCGAACGTGTTGTTCACGCGAACGCGGGAGGTGTCGCTCTCGGCGACGACGCCGCCGAGGCAGTCGACTTCGCCGTCGACCTCGGCGTTGCGGTCCGCGACGAGGTCCTCGAGCAGCTCGACGTCCTCGGCGCGGGTGTAGACGGCGACGTCCTCGTCGTCGAACTCCGCGAGGCTCGCGTCGAGTAAGGCCTCGGTGAGCTCGCGGCGGTCGTCGCCGTCGAGACCGGCTATCGCCGCCTCGACGTCGTCGCGAACGTCCTCGAGGACGTCGCGGCGGGCGCCGAGCCGTTCCTGTTTGGCCTCGAGCTTCGCCGAGGAGAGCGTCTGTTCGCGCTCCTGGTCGATCTGGTCGTCGACCTCGGCGAGCCGCTCCTCGCGGATGCGCTCCGCGTCGGTCTCCGCCTCGGCGACGATCTCGTCGGCCTCGGCTTCGGCCTGTTCGCGGATCTCCTCCGCACGCGCGCGGGCCTCATCTTCAACGTCCTCAACGACGGTTTCCAAACTCATTGTAAAATGAGGTCGTTGTTACAGGAACAGGAAGACGACGACCAGTGCGAGGATGACGATCGTCTCGGGAAGGACCGTCAGGATGAGCCCGTTGACGAAGAGGTCATCGTCCTCGGCCATCGCGCCGACGGCGGCCGACCCGATACCGCGCTCCGCGTAGCCCGCACCGAGCGCGGCCAGCCCGACCGCGAGGGCCGCGGCGGCGGCGGGGTTATTCAGCGTTCCACCGGTCGACAGTACGAGGTTCCCGAGTTCGTTGGTAGCTTCAAACATTGGTAGTAGTTGCTGTTGCTCGTCTCCGAACGGTTGCTAATTGCCCCTACAGGAGTCATAAAGCTTCCCAAAACGACCGAACGAATCCGGGAGAACGGCGGGGAAAGCGGCGGCTACTGCGGTCAGATACCCGACGGAATTGCCGGGTTCGACCGGCATGCGAAGCGGCGAGACCAACCGGCGGCCGACTACTCCGGTCGTCAGTCCTCGCGGGTGTACTTCCGGTCGCGACCGAACGGGAGGTACGCCCGCCCGCCGCCCTCGTAGAAGTTCCCGAAGAACTCCACGTACTCGAGGCGTACCGCCTGAATGCCGGCGGACGTGATACCGAGCAGGAGGACGACGAAGTGTCCGACGACGGCCACGAGGATGCCGCCCACAAGGGCGAGGACGCCCACGGCGCTCGGGTCGAACGCGGTCGTCAGTCCCGAGAAGACCATCACGTACTCGCCGCCTTCGGCCACGGTGTGTCCCTGAACGTACGAGAGCTGTCCCGGCGTGAAGATGAAGTGGAAGCTCCCCTCGCCCTCACCGTCGATGTACGCGCCGAACGCGAGCAGGTTAACCGCGAGCGCCATCCCGCCCTTCGCGAGCAGGACGGCCATGAGCCGGGCGTACGAGATGGCGTTGACGAGCGGCGAGAGGAACTCGGCAAGCTCCGGCGGCTCACCGATCCCGAGTAAGACGAGCCCGAGACCGGCGGCCGCGCCGCCGGCGTAGCCGACGACGGCCGGAAGCCCGGCGAACGGGACCATCCCGAACGTGAGGAGGGGCACCGCCTCGAACAGGAAGTCAGGCTTGAAGCCGGCCAGGTGCTGGCTGAACACCCAGATCCACGCCCCGTTGAGGATCAGCAGCCACGAGCCGGCCTCGTACAGAGCGTGTTTGAAGTCGTGGTGCTGGTACGTGCTCACGAACGAGAGGACGTGCCCGGCGTTCAGGTGGACGATACCGAACACTACGCTGGCGACGAGGAAGGATAGCCCCCAGTTGAGGTCGGCTGGAGAGAGTCCCTTCCCGGCGACCGGCCAGTGGATACCCAGCAGCTGGTAGGCGTGGTAGCCGAACACGTCGATGCCGAAGTAGATCCCGAACAGTATCGTGAAGCCGCCGGCCCACATCGCGACCGAACCCAGCTCGCGGAACGCGCCCTCGTAGTTGGAGTACATGAAGTACCCGATAGCGGCGTAGAGGACGCCGTACCCGACGTCGCCGATCATGAAGCCGAACATCGCCGGGAACGTGAGGAACACGAGCAGCGTCGGGTCGAACTCGGAGTACTTCGGCCGTCCGAACGCCTGAACGAGCAGTTCGAACGGACCGGCCGCGCCCCCGTTGTCCTGGACGACCGGCGGGTCGTCGGAGCCGCGTGCCGCGTGGCCGCCGTCCGTGGCGGCCTCGCGCTCGGCGGTCGCGTCCGCCGCGTCGCCGGCGGCAGTGGGAGTGTCAGATTCCCCCGCGCCGCCGTCGTTCCCTTCGTCGACCGGCTTGGCGTGGTGGTCGCCGTCGGGCGTGAAGGAGGCGCGTTCGAGCTCCTCGACCTCGACGTGGTCGCCCACCGCGTCGACGACCGCCGCCTCGAAGTCGGGGTAGGTCTCGGTCGGCACCCACCCCTCGGCGACGAAGGCGTTCTCGGTGGTCGCGAAGGAGAGCGGCGCCTCCTTCTTCTCGGCCTCGATGGTGAGCTGCTCTTCGGCGCGAAGCAGGAAGCCGGCCGCCTCCGCTTTCACCGACTCCAGCTCGGTTTCGACGCCGTCGAGCTCGTCGCGGAGGTCGGCCTGCTCGGCCTCCAGCTCCGCGACGTACTCCTCCGGGCTCGCATCCGCGTCCGGCACGTCGAGCAGCGCGATGTCGACGCCGACGAGCGCGTCCTGAACGACGCCCTCGGCGTCCGAGTCGGTCGGCTTGGCGACGATGGCGAGCACGCCGCCGCCGACGAACACGTCGAAAACGTCGATCGAGTCGGCGTCTTCGAGCGCCGTCTCGACGGCGTCGGCCTTCGCCTCGCCGACGACGACCTCGACGGAGTCGTAGCCGCGCAGGTACTCCAGATCGATACCCAGCTCGGCGAACGGCTCCATCCGGTCGATCTCCTCCTGCCGGTCGCGGATCGCGTTCTGAAGCTCGTCGCGCCGGTCGTTGAGTTCGTTGACCCGCTCGCGGACGCGCTCCAGCTCGGCGACGAGCTCGTCGTCGTCCAGCGACCGGGCGACCTCGGCGTCCTCGGCGTCGACGTCGAGGATGCTTTCGAGCGACCGGACCGTCACGAGCCGCTCGTTGACCGTCTCGGCCCCCTCGAGAGAGGTCCCCGGCTCGAATCCCTCGTACCGCTCGTCGTAGTCGGTGACGTGCAGGGAGTGGTGGGCGTACGCCGCCTCGATGACGTCGTCGATGACGCGCTTCGAGCCCGTCACCGACACCCGGCTCATCCGCTCAGGCCTGAGCATCCACCGCCTCCTCGGCCTGGTCGTGAACCGCCGCCTCGAACCGCTCGACGGCGTAGTCGACGGCCGATTCCACCCGGTCGCGGGCCTCGCGTTCGAGCTCGTCGCGGTCGGCACGCCCCGATTCGAGGATCTCCTCGCGCCGCTCCTCGATCTCCTCGCGGGCCGTTTCGAGCCGCTCTTGGGCCTCGGACTCCGCCTCCTCCTCGGCCTCGGCGCGGATCTCGTCCGCGCGCTCTCGAGCCTCGGCGAGGCGCTCCTCGGCGTCCGACTCCGCGTCCGCGATGATCTCGTCCGCCTCCCGTTCGGCCTCCTTGATCGAGTTGAGCACCTCTGGTCTCGCCATGCTACTAATCGCCTGAAACTCTACAAGCGACGTATAAGGTGTTTGCGAAAGCCCGCGGGGGTTCGGAGGAATTCGGCGGCGTTTCCGGGGAGATTCCGGGGGGACTTGCCCGGTGCGTCGGCCGACTCCGGGCGTCGCCGCCTACATTTAAGTACCAGTCGCCGGACCCTCACCGTATGGCAACGGTGTATGCGGTCGCGTCGGCGAAAGGTGGCGTCGGGAAGACCACCACGACCGCCGCGCTGGCGACGATTCTGGCGGACTCGGGCGCCGACGTCGTCGCGATCGACGCCGACCTCGGCATGGCGAACCTCGCGGGCGCCGTGGGCGTGACGCCCGGCGAGACCACCCTCCACGACGTCCTCGCCGGCGAGGCTGAGCCGGCGGCGGCGGTCCGCGAGGGACCGTCCGGACTCCGGGTCGTCCCGGGGGCGACCGACCTCGACGCGTACGCGGCGGCGGACCCGTCGGGACTTCGGCGAGTCGTCGAGGCGTTCGACGACGCCGATTACGTGTTCGTCGACGCGGGCGCGGGGCTGTCCCACGACTCGACGCTCCCGCTGGCGATCGCCGACGAGACGCTGCTCGTCTCGACGCCGGAGCGGAGCGCGCTCGGCGACACGGAGAAGACGCGACAGCTGACCGAGCGCCTCGGCGGCACGGTCGCCGGCGCCGCGATCACCCGGGTCACCGACGACACCGACGAGGTCGTCACGGCCCTGCTCGACGTCCCGGTCCTCGGCCGGATCCCGGACGACGAGGCCGTGGCACGCGCCGCGGCGTCGAACCGTCCCCTGCTGGCCGTCGCGCCCGACGCGCCGGCGACGCGCGCGTACCGCGACCTGGTCCGAGCGCTGACCGGCGCCGACGTCGACGGGGCGGGACTCGACGAACCCGCGGCCGACGCGGTGAGCGGAGGCGGGGACGGCGACGACGACGAACCGGAGGCGACGGCGGGAGATGAGGACGACGACGAACCGGAGGCGACGGCGGGAGATGAGGACGACGACGAACCGGAGGCGACGGCGGGAGATGAGGACGACGACGCGGTGATCGTCGACGACGAGCCGGAGGCGGCGGGCGGTGAGGACGGCGACAGCGAGAAAACGGATGAGCGGGGCGACGCCGGCGACCGAGAAGCGGTGGAAGGAGCCGGCGAGGAGGGGTCCGAGTCGGGCGACGGCGAAACCGCCGATGACGATGACATCATCGTCGCCGACCCCGACGCGACCGGGGTCGCGGAGCCGGGCGACGGCGACGACATCATCGTCGCGAGCGAGAGCGAAGCCGGCGGCGAGACCGCGGACGGAGACATCGACGCGGCCGATGCCGACGACGGCGCGGCCGATACCGACGACGGCGCGGCCGATACCGACGACGCGACAGATGACGACGCGCCCGAAACCGACGACGCCACCGATACCGAACGCGACGAGACGGCGAGCGAGTCGGTCGACGCCGATACCGACGAGGGCGACGGCGGCGAGGGGAACGGAATCGACGCCGAAGACGAGACCGACGACCGCGCCGCCGGCGAGGGACCCGCCGAGGGCGACCGCGACGGCGGGACGGAAGGCGACGACTCCGGCGCGGACGCCGACGCGATTCCCGACGCGGACGAAACGGCTCGAACGACGGCGACCGAGCGGACCGGGTCCGGCGACGACGTCGACGACGAACTGGCCGGCAGCATCCCGTTCCGCGACGACGACACCGGGACGATGAACACCGTGCTGTCGGAGGAAGACGCGGAAGACGGCGGGGACGCCGACGAGAGCGCGGACGACGAAGCCACCGAGGAGTCGTCCGCGGACGCAGACGACGAGGAGGACGGCGGGTTCTTCAGCCGGCTACTCGGTCGGTGAACCCCGTCAGGCCTCCGAGGGAGCGCGGGCGCGGTCGCGGATCAGCTCGCGGATCTCCTCGGGGTCCGTGACCGCCGCGAGCTCCTCGCAGGAGACCAGGGCCGTGCCGTCGACCGACTCGCGCTTCTCGTCCTCCTCGGTGAAGTACACCGAGCGGGTCTGGGCCACCTCGCCGATGGAGGACATGATCCGGGCGCGCTTCTCGGCCGCGGCGGTGAACGCCGAGTGGCCGGTGAGCACGCGCGTCGCCGGGCTGTCCTCGTCCTCGGAGACGGCCTTGAACGGGGCGCGGGCGGTCGGGTGGACGGTGAAGCCGGCGCTCGTGAGCACGTGGAGGACGTGTTCGTCGTCCGGGTCCGCCTCGGGCGCCGACGGCGTCGGCTCCGAGTCGCGGACGTCGTCCGCGCCGTCGAGCACGTCGACCGGGCTGGAGAACGGCTGATCGAACAGCTCCTCCAGCTGGATCGCCACCTCGATGGAGGCGTTCATCCCGTCCTCGTACTTCGAGACGGTGCGTCGAGAGACGCCGAGTTCGTTCGCGAGCCGGCCGAGCGACCAGCCGCGCTCCTCGCGCTCGTCGGCCAGCAGGTCGCCGTCGAGGCTGACGTACAGCCCGCCGGGGGCCGCGTAGATGAGCGGGGGCATCCCCTCGACGAACAGGTCATAGGCGGTGTCGGGGTTGATCACCGGCACGCCGTGTCTGAAGTAGACGACGCCGGGTTTCAGCTCCTCGTCGCGGGTGCGGATCCCGATCACCATCGGCGTTCCCCTGAGGTACTCGCCGAGCCGGCGCATCTCCGCGCCGGTCTCCGCGTCGAGCGCGTCGACGTTGCCGAGGATCTTCAAGAGGAGGAGGTCCTCGTCGCGGCGGGCCGCCACGTCGAAGCTCTTGGGCCGGACCGCACACCGGTCGCTGACGAGGAAGCCCGCGTCCTCCAGCATCGCGGTGACGTTCCCGATGAGCGCAGTCCGGGACATACCCGAAACAAGCGGCTCGCCGTATATATGCGTTGTGTCGTCCGTCTCCCGACGAAACGGCCGCCCGCCTGCGATTTTCCGTGTTCGGGGCGGGAAACGGTTAAATACTCGACTGACCCGGCGGTGAGTCAGCTGCCCTCGAAAGGGGCTTGACCCGCCGCCGCGAACGCCGTCACATGCCGATCGTCGCCGTCGACGACACCGACTCCCGCGAGCGCGGGATGTGCACGACGTACGTGGCGACGCGGATCGCGGAGCGGCTCGCGGACGCCGGCGCCCGAGTCCGGCGGCGGCTCCTCGTCCGCCTGAACCCGGCCGTGAAACACAAGACGCGGGGGAACGCCGCGGTCGCGCTCCACGTCTCCGGCGTCGACGCCGAGCGGGCCGCGAGCGTCGCCGTCGAGACGGTCGAGGCGTTCGCCGCCGCCGCCGACCCGCGGACCTCGCCCGGCGTCGTCGTCGCCGACCGCGACGTCGACGGCGACCCGTTCGACCCGACCGGGTCACCGATTCCCGAGGCGGTCGCCGCGTTCGCCCGGCGCGCGCTCCGCGAACGACTCAGCGTGTCGGAAGCGGTCGAGCTGGCCGACGAACACGGGTTCCAACACGCCGCGGTCGGCTCGGCCGGCGGTGCCGACGGGGCGGACGAGGCCGAGGCGGTCGCGGGACGCGGGCGGATCGGCGCGCTCGCGGCGGTCGGCGCGCCGGCCGCGTTCGCCGACTGGACGTTCGAGCGCATCTCCTACCGCGAGCTCGACCGCTGCGGGACGCCCCGCGAGGTCGACGCCGAGAGCGTCTTCGCCGCCGCCGACGAGGGGTACCCGACGGTCTGGGACACCGTCGACCGCGAGACCGGCGCCGCTGTCTGCGTGCCCAACGCACCCGGCCCGATCCTCTACGGGATCCGCGGCGACGACGCGAGCGCGTGCCGGGCGGTCGCGGCCGCGATCGACGGCGAGCGGGTCGACCGCGCCGCGACGTTCCTGACGAATCAGGGCACCGACGCCCACCTCGCGCCCGGGCGGATCGGAGCCCTCCGCGACGGCGCGGGCTACCGCGTCGCGGGCGTGGTAGTGAGCGCGCCGGAGACGAAACGGGGGGGCCACGTCCACGTCGAGGTCGCGGGCGACGGCGAGGCGGCCGGCGACGACGGCTCGAACGGCGAACCCGACGCCCGAGACCCGCTCCGCGCCGTCGCGTTCGCTCCCACCGGCCGGTTCCGGGACCGGATCCGGGCGCTCCGCCCCGGTGACCGAGTCACGCTCTGCGGCGAACACGAGATCCGAGACGGCGCGGACGGACCCGAAAGCACCCTGAAACTGGAGAAGTTCGCCGTCCGCGACCTCGTCCGGACCGCGCCCGCGGTGCCGACCTGCCCGGACTGCGGGCGCTCGATGTCGTCCGCCGGGAGAGATCAGGGATACCGGTGTCGCGACTGCGGGACGAGCGCGCCGGGGAAGGTCGAGGAGCCGATCGAGCGCGACCTCGAAACGGGGTGGTACGAGGTGCCGCCGAGCGCGCGTCGCCACGTCGCGAAACCCCTCGTCCGCGGCGGGTTCGACGCGCCGATCCACCCGGAGCGGTGAAGTGTTCCGGGCGAGAGCGGACGGACGTGACCGGAATCGTCTTCCACGCGACGGAGCGGCGCGACGCCGTCGTCGAGTTCTACCGCGACCGGCTGAACGCGACGGTGCGGATCGAACAGCCCGACTGTACGATCCTGGAGTTCGACGGCTTCCTGTTCGGGTTCTGCGAGCGCGAGGCGGCCGACGACTGCGGTATCCTCACCTTCGTCTACCCGGACCGTGAGGGGGTCGACGCCGCCGCCGATCGGCTCGGGGACGCGGTCGTGAAGGGACCGCGAGAGAACGAGACGTACGACATTTACCAGTGTTTCGCCGAGGACCCGGAGGGCCGGACCGTGGAGTGTCAGGTCTTCCTCGACGACGGCGTCGACATCAAGTAGCCGGACGCGCTACTCGTCGAGGTCGCGTTCGTCGCGCCACGCGGCCGCGCGCTCCGCCGCGGCCTCGCGCTCGTCGAACCGCACCCGCTCGTAGGCCGACTCGTCGCCCGCCTGCTCCATCACGTCGAGGCGGACGACGAAACCGCCGCTCGCGCGCTTCCGGAGCCTGACGGTCGCGTACCCGTCCGACCGCTCCCACTCGGTGACCGTGCCGTCGTCGCGCTCCAGCGACCAGCTCATACCCCGGCGGACGCGCCCCGCGGCTAAAGCGATGGGGTTCCGCGATCGAGCTACGCGTCCGATCGGGTTAATCGCCCGCACCCGACGAACGGTCCGCGCCCGACGACCGCTCGGCGTCCGGCGTGGCGGCGTAGCCGCACACCGGACAGACCACGTAGCCGAGCGAGTCGTATGGGACCGACGTCGAGGGGGCGGTCACGTCGCACTCGGGGCAGTCGAACGTCGCGGCGTTCTCGGTCGACATGCTACCGCGTAACACCCGATCACCCGTAGTTATGCGTCGCTTGCGGTCCCGTCAACGCCACCCTACTTATATACCGAGACCGAACTCCGGCGCGTGACCGACGACGCACACGCGGGCGGGTCGGCGGAGAGAGCGTCGACCAAACCGCACGAGCGACGACGCGAGCGAACCGCGCGGCGGCTCGACGCGGTCGACGCGGCGGGGCTGGTCGCGTTCCCGAGCCGCAACCTCGAATACCTCACCGGCTTCGCCGAGGAGCCGGGCGAGCGGCACTTCTTCCTCGTGCTCCCGGCCGCGAGCGCGAGCGACCCGGAGCCGGCGCTGCTCGTCCCCGCGCTGTACGAGACGCAGGTCCGAGAGGCGACGAACGTCGCGGAGATCCGGGCGTGGAGCGACGGCGACGACCCGGTCGCGGCGGCGCGCGAACTGCTCGCCGACCGGGGACTCGACGGGGGACGGCTCCTCGTCGACGACACCATGTGGGCGCGGTTCACGCAGGACCTCCGCGCGGCGGCCCCGGACGCGACGTGGGGGCTGGCGAGCGAGGCGCTCGCGGACCTCCGGGTGCGGAAGGACGAGGCCGAACTGGCCGCGTTACGCGAGGCGGCCGCGGTCGCGGACGCCGTCGTCGGCGACCTCCGCGAACTGGGGGCGGACGCGGTCGGCATGACGGAGGCCGCCCTCGCCGACTGGATCGCGGACCGACTGGCCGAGCGCGGCGGGCGCGGCGTCAGCTTCGAGACGGTCGTCGCGGCGGGCGAGAACGGCGCGAAGCCCCACCACGGCCACGGCGACCGCGAGATTCGGGCGGGCGAGCCGGTCGTCCTCGACTTCGGGACGCGCGTCGACGGCTACCCCTCCGACCAGACGCGGACGCTCGTGTTCGACGGGGAGCCGAGCGAGGCGTACGCCGAGGTCCACGAGGTCGTGCGAGAGGCGCAGGCCGCCGGCGTGGAGGCGGTCGAACCCGGCGTCCCCGCGTCGGCCGTCGACCGCGCCGCGCGAGAGGTCATCGAGGCGGCGGGGTACGGCGACGCGTTCGTTCACCGGACCGGCCACGGCGTGGGGCTGGACGTCCACGAGGAGCCGTACCTCGTCGCCGGGAACGACCGCCCCCTGGAGCCGGGAATGGTGTGCTCCGTCGAACCGGGGATCTACCTCGACGGGCGGTTCGGCTGTCGGATCGAGGACCTCGTCGTCGTCACCGAGGACGGCTGCGAGCGCCTGAACCGGACCGACCGCGGCTGGGAGTGATGGGCGCGAGACCGACGGGTCGGCGTCGAGTGGACGGCGGAGAACGCGACGCAAAAGCGCGGAGACCGGCGTGCCGAGCGTCGACACGCGAATACGGGAGTCGTGTGCCTGCGCCCCCAACCGGAGATTACGGCCGGATAATATAACAGTATTACCGAATTATTTTGGGTGTGTTCGCACAGTCGGACCGAGGCTTCGGGGCATCCTCGCGGGGACGTGGGACCGTCAGTCGCGGGGGCGCGGTGGTTCGGCCGGGACGCGGGCGGCATCGAAACCATTAGTGTCGCCCGAGCGGAACCGCGACGCATGAGCGACACCGATGCGGACGAGGGGGACGAGGAGGCCGAATCCGAGCCGGCCGTCGAGCTGGGTGAGGGACCGGACGTGGCCGGGGAGCCGGTCGCCCGCGTCGCGTCGCGGCTCACCTGGCCCGCGACGCGCAGCGACGTCCGCGAACAGGAGGGCGACGCCGAGCTCCGGACGCCCGACGGTCCCCGCGCGCTCGACGACGTGCTCGCGGAGAGCGAGGTCCCGCTGTTCGAGAGCCGGAGCGAGTTCGTTCAGGAAGTCGAAGAGGTCGTCGGCCGCGGTCCCGTCGCGACCGAGTAGCGGGACGCCGCCTCGACCGCGCTCGGCGCGGACTTTTTACTCGGTCGGCGCGGAGTTCGACCATGGCGATTCCGTTCGACCCGCACGAGCTGGACCCCGAGGAGTACGGCGAGACGCGAGCGACGCTCTCGACCGACCACGAGTCGGCGATCGAGCGCGTCCGCGAGGCGTGCCTCGACGAGGGGTTCGGAATCCCCGTCGAGTTCTCCCCCTCGGAGCTGCTCAACGAGAAGGTGGACGCCGACCGCGACCCGTACTACGTCCTCGGCGCCTGTAACCCGCGGATGGCGAACCGCGCGCTCGACGCGACCGACGGCCGGATCGGCGGACTGTTCCCCTGTAACATGATCGTCCGCGAGGTCGAACCCGGCACGCAGGAGGTGTACCACGTCTCGATCATGAAGATCGCTCGGCTGCTCGGTCTCCCGGTCGACGACGAGGAGATGGACGCGATCATCGACGACACCGGCGAGATGGTCGACGCCGTCTTCGCCGAACTGGAAGAATAGACGGCTGTCGGCGGCGTCCCTTCTACATGAGCACTGCGACGCCAAGAGTGATATCGGCGGTGGCGCGTGCCGACGAGCGCCCGAAGGGTGCGAGTCGCACGCGCGAGGTCGCCGGCGCTACGCGCCGGCTGCCAGAGGGACCTTCGGTCCCTCGCTGGAGTCGGCCGACCGAAGGGAGGCCGACGAGGCTGGGGAGGCGTGAGGTGCTGTGCGGAGCGGTGCGGGGCGGGACTCAAAGGGGCAGTCACGAGGACGAAGCACGGCGACGCAAGCACTGGAAGGAGCGAGCGCAGCGAGCGACTGAAGCGCACAGCGAGCCGCGCGAGTCCTCGTGACTGGGGCTTTGGAGGTGTTCACCGTCGATTCACGCTCAGAAATTTATAAGCGAGCGGCCGGGGGTTCGAGAGCAGCCACCGCCATTCTGTAATCGTTCACTTACAAATGAACATCGAGGGCCTCAAAGCCGCTCACCACTCCGAAACCCTACCCCCCCTCCCCGACCTCATCCGACGCGTCGCGCTCCAGCCACGAAGTCGCGATCGACTCGAACGGCGCGGAGTACCCCATCAGCGTCGTTCCCAGCACCGCCATCACGAGCACGTAGCCGACCGCGAACGCGTTGATCGTCCCCGCCAAGACCGGGTCGAACGTCCCCGCATTCGCGCCGGTGACCGCGACCGTCGCGATGATCAGCGAGAACTCGCCGCGGGTGGTCATCCCGAGTCCGACCCGGGTCGACCGGCGGGCGTCGAGGTCGAACGCTCGTCCGGCGAGGTAGCCGGTGACGACCTTCGTCGGCGTGGTCACGACGACCGCGAGCGCGACGAGGGCCGCGACGTCGGCGAACAGCGCGGGATTCGTGACGAGTCCGATCCAGAAGAAGAACACCGCGGCGAACACGTCCCGAACCGGCTCCAGAATCGTCTCGATCGTGTGCGCCTGCTCGGTCGCGGAGAACGCCATGCCGACGAAGAACGCCGCGACCGCCTCGCTGACGCCGAGCGCGAGCGCCGCGCCGGCGACGAACACGACCGTCGCCACGGCGCGCAGCACCACGAACTCCCGGTTGTCGGTCGCGACCAGCCTGTCGAAAAGCGGGGTGCCGAACTGGACGACCGCGAGCAGCCCGACGATGAACCCGAGCGCGATGCCCACGTCGGTCGCGGCCGCGGCGACGTCGCCGCCGCCGAGCACCAAGGCGGACGCGACCGAGAGGTAGACGGCGATGAACAGGTCCTCGTACACCAGGGTTCCGAGCATCGGCTCCGCCTCGTCGTTGGCGATCCAGCCGAGGTCGATGAGCGACTTCGTGATCACCGCCGACGAGGAGATGTAGACGATCCCCGCGACCAGGAACGCCGGGAGGAACGCGCCGAAGACGAGCCAGCCGAGGACGAGTCCGGCCCCGAAGTTCGCCAGGTCGATCGTTCCCGCGGTCCCGATCGGGCGCCATCGGGCGAACAGCCGGTCGAGGTTGAACTCCAGCCCCAGGAAGAAGAGGAGGAAGACGATCCCCAGCTCCGCGCCGAGCGAGATGAACTCCGTCTCGGGGACGTAGACGGTCCCGACGGCGGGAAGAGCGACCCGACCGAGGACGAACTCCCCGAGCAGCATCCCGACGAGGATGTACGCGGGTATCACGGACTGCCCGAGGCGGTTCGCGACCGCGCCGGCGACCGCGACCGCGACGAACATGACGCCGACGTCGAGCAGCGCCACTACCGATCACCCCCGACGCGGTCGGTCGCGTCGGTCGAGGCGACCGTGGTGACCGGGACGACCGGGGCGGGCGAGTCGGACGGTGCGGGCGAGGTGACCGGGACGACCGGTGCGGGCGAGTCAGACGGTGCGGGTGAGTCGGCTCCGAGGGAGCCGCCGCTCATTCGGTGAGGATCTCCTCGAACGCCGCGCAGTTCTCGCGGGTACCGACCCCGATGAGGGTGTCGCCCTCGCAGAGGGTGGTCCCGGCGCCCGGGCTGTCGAGCACCTCCTCTCCGCGCTGGATGGCGACGATCGCGAGGCCGGTCCGGTTACCGATGTCGGCGCTCTCCAGCGTCTCGCCGACGAGCGGGGACCCCGGGGGTAGCTCGTACCACTCCAAGAGGATTCCACCGGGGAGCGTCGTCTCTTGGGTGTCCGGCTCGAACGGCTGGAAGTGCGCCCCCTCGATGATCGACCCGATCGTCCGCGCGAGGTCGTCGGAGAACTCGAACGCCTTCTCGGAGTCGGCGTCCGGGCCACTCCGCCGGAACACCTCTCGCTTTCCGGTGTTGTGGATGACGACGATCATCTCCTCGCCGCCGCCCAGTTCGATCTCGAACTTCTTCCCGACCCCCGGGAGGTCGGACTCGGTGATCGTCATACGGACACGTGCGACCCCACGGTAATATGTCTGTACGTCGGGCGGGAGTCGCACCCGGATCAGTCCGAGGCCTCGATCAGTCCGAAGCCCCCACCAGTCCGAAACTGCGTCCGACGGGCGTCGGCCGCGCACCAAACGCTAAGTGGGGTGGGTTCGAGGGAAGCGGTATGTGGCGCTCCCGAGGGAGCCGGGACCGGCGGACGGTGGTCTGTATCGCGTGCGGAGACTCGGTGCTGCGGGAGGACGCGCGCGAGTACGACAAGGAGGGCGACCGCTGGAACCGACGCGACAAGGAGTTCGAGTACCTCTGTGCCGACTGCGACGACGAGATCTCTCACCAGCCCCGCGACGGACTCGAATCGCTGATCTGCTCGATCGAGTCGGACGACCAGTCCACCGGGGAGTTCCTCGACCGCTACGTCGACGCCGTGGCGAGCGACGCCGCCGATCGAACCGGGACGGATGGCGCGGGGGAACGACCGGACCGCGACCGCTTCGGCCGCGACTGTTCCGACCGCTCCGACCGCGACCGCTTCGACCGCGACCGATAATTCTACCTGTCGGGGCTCGGTATCCCGACCGTACGTATGGACGCCCTCCACGAAGTAGCCGCGGCTTCCCTTCCCGTTTCGAGCGCGGTCGGCGCCGCCGACCCCGTTCCGACCGTAATCGGTACCGCCGCGCTGGTCCTCGGACTCGTGTTCCTCGCGTACGGCGCGAACGGGGCCCTCGACGCGGTCCGGGTCCTCCGAACGACCGCGACCGGTCCGGCCGGACTCGACGGCGCGGAGCGGCGGATCCGGGTCACTGGCCGGGCGGCGACGGTCGACGAGGAAACGCTTCCGTCGCCGTTCGGGGGCGACGCGTGTCTCTGCGTCGACTACGACGTCTCCGAGTTCCGCAGTCAGGGGAAGGGGCAGTCGTGGGTCACGATCGACGGCGGCGAGGCCGGGGTCCCCTTCCGTGTCGACGACGGCGGGACCGGGGTCCGCGTCGACCCCGCGGCGGCGACGTTCTCGTTCAAGGTCGACGAGAAGATCAAGCTCGACGCCGGCGAGGAGTCGCCGGAGCGCGTCCGGGGGTTCATCGACGCGGTCGACGAGGTCGACGCCACCGAGACCGGGTACGAGGTCGGCCCGCTCACGATCGGCGACGACCCGCGGCGCCGGTACGTCCAGCGGACGCTCCGCCCGGGCGACGAGGTGACGGTCGTCGGCGACAGCGAGGCGTTCCCGGACGCGCCCGTCGGCGAGGTGAAATCGCGGATCGCGGGCGGGGACCCGTTCGTCGTCTCGGACGCGAGCGCGCGGCGGACCGCGCTCCGACTGGTCGGTGGGTCGGCGGTTCCGGTCGTCCTCGGCGCGGTCGCGCTCGCGGTAGCGGGGCTGGCGCTGTCGCCCGTGGCGGCCGCGCTCGTCTGAGATTCGGTGTTCGGCGCGCCCCGCACTCGGCTGTGCGCCGATCGCTCGTCTCCCCGCCCGACAGGCTCGTCTCCCCGCCCGACAGGCTCGTCTCCCCGCCCGACAGGCCTTTCTAACGGACCCGCGTTGGTGGAGGTATGTCAGACGACGAGCCGAAGCCCGGGTCCGCCGAGGACCAGGGCCCCGTGACGATCACGCCGGCGCTCGCGGACCGACTCGCCGAGAAGCGCGAGGAGCTGTTCGAGGAGTTCGAGATCCGCGACGAGTTCCCGAGCGAGGTCCTCCGCGAGGCGGAGGCGCGGACCGAGGGCGTCTACGAGGAGATCGAAGCCGAGATCGACGAGCGCGAGGACCTCCGCGACCTCACGACGTGGACCACCGACCCGATCGACGCGCAGGACTTCGACGACGCCATCTCGATCGAACGCGAGGAGGGCGCCTACCGGCTGTGGGTCCACATCGCCGACGTGACCCACTACGTCACCCCGGACACCGCGATGTGGGAAGAGGCGGTCGAGCGCGCCAACACCGTCTACCTGCCCGACTACACGATCCACATGCTCCCGCCGGTGCTCGCCGAGACCGTCTGCTCGCTCGTCCCCGACGAGGACCGGCTGGCGCACACCGTCGAGATGGAGATCGACGACGAGACGCTCTCGTTCGAGGACATCGACATCTACAAGTCCGTCATCAACTCCGACGAGCGGCTCACCTACTCGGAGTGTGAGAACCGCCTCGAAGACCCCTCGCTCCCGCTGGGCGAGGAGAACACCCTCGCGTTCGAGCTCGCGGACCGCATGCACGAGCAGCGCAAGGCGGACGGCTCGCTCGTCTTAAACCCGCGCCGCGACCGCGCGCACACCATCATCGAGGAGTCGATGCTGAAGGCGAACAAGGCGGTGACGCACACGCTGATGTGGGACCGCGGCGTCGAGGCGATGTACCGCGTCCACCCGCAGCCGACCCCCGACCAGTGGAACGAGGCGCTCAAGGAGATCCAGGAGCTGGACGGCGTCTCGATTCCCGGCGACGCGTGGGGAGACGACCCGCGGAAGGCGGTCAACGCCGCCCTCGAAGAGTCGCCCGAGCGCCAGCTCAACAAGATCCAGCGCGCCGTACTGAAGGTGATGCCACGAGCGAAGTACATGAACGACCCGTTCGGCGGGCACCACGCGCTCAACTTCGACATCTACGGTCACTTCACCTCGCCGATCCGACGGCTCTCCGACACGATCAACCACTGGATCGTCCACGAGAACGACGTGCCCGAGAACCTCCTCGAGCTCTGCGACCACGCCAGCGACAAGCAGAAGGACGGCGAGACCGCAGAGCGGCTCTACAAGCAGTTCCTTCAGGAGGAGGGCCTCGACCCGCACGCGGTCAACAACCGCGGCGTCGAAGTCGTCGAGAGCCCCGAGGAAGCGAAGCATACGGCCTGAAGCGTCGGGAAAGGGTCGTGAAGGGGGTCCGACGGCTGCCGCGGAGCGACCAGATTACTGCGGTCCTCAGTCCCGTCGCGTCGCGAAGCGCGTGACCGCGGTCGCCGACAGCGCGCCGAGCGCCGCGATGAGGGCCAAGACGACGAACAGCTCTCGGGGACCGGCCCGAGTGAGGACTGTCCCGGCCAGCGTCGAGCCGAGCGCGCCGATCCCGAAGATCCCGACGTACGTGTAGCCGAAGGAGAGACCGCGCGCCTCGCTCGGCGAGTACGCCGCGACCGTCGCCTGCGAGAGCGGCTGGACCGTGAACAGCGCGACGCCGAGCGCGAGCGACACCGCGACGAAGGTGCCGACGCTCCCGGTCGCGGGGATGAAAAGCAGCGCGAGCACCGACAGCGTCCCCATCAGCGCCATCAGCCCCCACTCCGGCGGGACGCGGTCGGCTATCCGCCCGCCGAGGTACTGGCCGAACACGCCGACCGTGAGGACCGCGACGTACAGGTACCGGCCCACGTCGAACTGATCGGCGTACGGGCTGTCGGGGTCGACGAACTGGAAGTCGACGAGACCGCCGAGCACGTCGCCGAGGAGGTCGGGCAGGAACGTGAGGAACGTCCGGTAGTAGAGCCCGCTGAACGTGACGAACGCGAACACGATCAGGAAGCCGCCGGCGAGGAGCACGCGCGTGTCCGCCGCGATCGACGACAGCGAGACCTCGCCGTTCGTGTCCGCGGACGAGTCGGCGTCCGGATCCGGTTCGCCAGCCGAATCCCTCTCGCCAGCCGAATCCCTCTCGTCAGCCGAACCACCCCCGTCGGCGGTCTCGGGCGAGAGCGCCGCGTCGACGTCGACGGTGACGCCGTACGCGGCGACGACGACCGCCGGGAGCGCGAGCGCCGCCGTGACCAGCCGCCAGTCGAACGCCAACAGGAGCAGCGCGGTCGCCAGCGGGCCGAGCGCGATCCCGAGGTTCCCGCCGATCCCGTGGTAGCCGAGCGCGGTCCCGCGCCGCTCGACCGACTTCGAGAGCAGCGACAGCCCCGCCGGGTGGTAGACGCTCGCGGTGACTCCCCAGACCGCGATCGCCGCGGCGAGGACGGGGAGCGTCGGCGCGAGGCTCACGAGCAGGAACGAACCCCCCATCCCCGCGAGGCAGGCGAGGATGAGCGGCTTCGACCCGAACCGGTCGACCAAGATACCGCCCGGCAGCGCGCCGACCCCGAACAGCCCGTAGCCGAGCGTGACGACGACGCCGAGCGCGGCGGCGGTCGTGGAGAACTCTCCCACCCACACCGTCAACAGGATCGGGATCGACAGCTCGTAGGTGTGGACGAGTCCGTGCGCTCCCGCGGTGAATCCGACGATCCGTCGCTCGGCGGTGTCCATGCGAACCGGGGGTTCGGCGGGTCGGACCATAACCTCGGGGGTAGCCGTCGCGGTTGCCGAGGTCCCGGAGCAGCGACGCCGGCCTCGCGGGGGCCGCGGCCGCGACGAGGATCTCCACGGCGTCGACGCCGTGTGCTGCGCTGTCGCGTACTACACAGACACCGACGGCGACCGACGAAGATGGGGGTTGCGCTCGCGGCCCGACCGCCGGATCGGTTGCGTCGGCGGTTACAACGACGACGTGTACAGCAGGAGACCGACGGCGACGGCCGAGACGAGCAGGATCCACGCGACCATGATAGCCCCCATCTGACGGTGCGTGAGGTTCGTCCCTTCGAGTATCTCGGAGATGCCCATACGACGCCAAACTTACTCGGAGTATATAAGCGGTCTGGGTCCGGGAGCGGTCGATCGGGACCGGAGCGTGTGCCGAGCAGATACCGCTCACGGACAGAAGGCGATCGATTACGACCGTGCGACGCTCGCGACGTTGCTCGCGGCGCGAAAACACGGACTCGCGGGGGTCCCGCGAGGGAACGACTGAACGACCGAAGGGAGTGAAAGAGTGGACTCGCGGGGATTTGAACCCCGGGCCTCTTCCTTGCGAAGGAAGCGATCTGCCGCTGATCTACGAGCCCGCATCACGAAGCAATCGCCGTTCGTATTTGTACCTTACCTTTCGGCGACCGGTGCGAGAGTGGCTCCCACCCGCTAACCGAACTGATTCGGCTGATCGGCGGAGACACCGCGAAGCCGGCCGGCACCGACGGGGTTAGGTATCCGGCGAAAGAACGCTCTGGTCAGGCGGTCTTCGGTCGGCTCCTTCCAAATAACGTTTCTGAGACGCTTCCCACATCCGTTACCCTTTTGCCCGCGGACGACCGAGTGTCTCGCATGTCAGACGCGACGGCGACCGACGCGAACGCCGACGTGGACCCGGCCGCGCTCGCGGCCCTCAAACACGTCGGCCTCGTCGGCGGTCTCTCCGAGACGAAGGTGTCGTGTGCGGCGCTCGGCGACCGGCTCGACGCCTCCACGCAGACCGCCTCCCGACGCCTCCAGACGCTCGAATCCGCGGGCTACGTCGAGCGCGACGTGGTCAGCGACGGACAGTGGGTTCGGGTGACGGACGCGGGCGAGGCCGCGCTCCGCGCGGCGTACGCCGACTACCGCCGGCTGTTCGAGTCGGATGTCGAACTCGCGCTCCGCGGGTCAGTAACCGGCGGGATGGGCGAGGGGCGCCACTACATCACGCTTTCGGGCTACGCCGAGCAGTTCCGCGAGCGACTCGGCTACGACCCGTTCCCGGGCACCCTCAACGTGAACCTCACCGAGGAGAGCGTCCGCCGCCGCGGCGAGATGGCCGGCATCGACGCCGTCCCCATCGACGCGTGGGAGGGCGAGGACCGCACCTACGGCGCGGCCACCTGCTACGGGGTCACCCTCGTCGCGGGCGACGAGCGCTACGAGGAGGTCCACGCCATCGTCCCCGACCGGACCCACCACGACGACGACCAGCTCGAACTGATCGCGCCGGACCGTCTGCGCGACGCGCTCGACCTCGACGACGGCGACGGCGTGGAGGTCCGCGTCGAGCCGACGAGCCGAGCCGACGACCCCGAGTCGACCGCGGTCGAGACGGAGGTCGCCTGATGCGCGCCGACGTCGACCCCGACCCGAAAACTGGCGCCGCCGAGACCGCCGAGTCGGCCGAAACCGCCGAGACCGCCGACTCCGTCGAGCGCGCGCTCGACGCCTTCCGGGCCGGCGACCCCGTCTGCGTCCACGACTTCGCGGACCGCGAGGGCGAGACGGACATCGTCTACCCGGCCGGCGCGGTCGACGAGACCGCGGTCGCGCACATGCGCAACGACGCCGGCGGGCTGATCTGCGTGGCCGTGAGCGACGCGGTCGGCGACGCGTTCGACCTGCCGTTCCTCGCGGACGCCATCGACCACCCCGCGGTCGACGACGATCCCGACTACGACGACCGCTCCTCCTTCTCGCTGCCCGTGAACCACCGCGAGACGTTCACCGGGATCACCGACGCGGACCGCGCGAAGACCATCGTCGAGGTGGCGAACGCCGCCGGCCGCGTCCGCGACGACCCGACCGGCTACGGGCCGGCGGACTTCGCGGCGGAGTTCCGCGCGCCGGGTCACGTCCACGTCCTCCGCGGCGACCGCGACGGACTCGCGGGGCGGACCGGCCACACCGAACTCGGCCTCGCGATGGCCGAGGCCGTCGACGCCGCGCCCGCCGCCGTGGTCTGCGAGATGCTGGACGACGAGAGCGGCGACGCGCTCGCGCCCGCGGACGCCGCCGCCTACGCGGCCCGCCGCGATATCCCCTACGTCGAGGGCGCCGCGCTCGTCGAGGCGCTTCAATAATCGACTGCCGCTGCGGTCGGCGCGCGCCTGCGAGCGGTCGCCCCCGGCGACCGCGAGCCAGCATGCGCGAGGGAGTCGCGAACGCCCGCAGGGCGTGAGCGACGAGGCTGGGGAGGCGTGAGGCTGCGGTCCCGCGAGCGACCGCAGGGAGCGAGCGGGAGCACGGAAGTCGCAGCCCGCGCAGCGAAGCGAGCAGGAACGTCTTCCGGCGGTGCTGTGCGGGGCGGGACTCAAAGGGGCAGTCGCGAGGACAGCGCACGCTCGCTGCGCGCTTCAGTCGCTCACTTCGTTCGCTCCTTCCAGTGCTTGCGTCGCCTGCGCTGTCCTCGCGACTGGGGCTTTGGAAGCGTTCTCCGCCGATCAGTGGTTGAGTATTTATAAATAGGCAGCTGGGGCTTTGGCGGTGTTCGCTGTCGATCCCTCAGTGGACTCGGATCTTGTTTCCTCGCGACAGTCCCGACCGCTTGTCACAGTTTTAAGCCCGCCGACCGCAACGACCGAGTATGGGATTCGACGAGATGGACGTGGACACGATCTGGAAGAACGGGGAGTTCCTCGACTGGGAGGACGCGACGACCCACGTTCTGACCCACGCGCTCCACTACGGGAGCGGCGTGTTCGAGGGCGTTCGCTGCTACGACACGGAGCGTGGCCCGGCGGTGTTCCGGTGGGAGGAGCACCTCGACCGGCTGTTCGACTCCGCGAAGATGTACGACATGGACATCGAGCACTCGCGCGAGGAGATCACCGAGGCCACCCTCGAACTCCTCGACCGGCAGGACCTCGAGTCCTGTTACATCCGGCCGATCGCCTACTACGGGTACGACTCGCTGGGCGTCTCGCCGAAGGACTGCCCGACCGACCTCGTGCTCGCCGCGTGGCCGTGGGGCGCGTACCTCGGCGAGGAGGCGCTCGAAGACGGCGTCGACGTGATGGTCTCCTCGTGGCGGAAACACGCCTCCTCGCAGGTGCCGACGAACGTGAAGACGACCGGCCTGTACGTCAACTCCATGCTCGCGGGCGAGGAGGCGCGCCGCAACGGCTACGTCGAGGCCATCGTCCTCAACAAGGAGGGCAACGTCGCGGAGGGTCCCGGCGAGAACGTCTTCATGGTCAACGACGGCGAGATATACACCACCGGGCCGGCCCAGTCCATCCTCGAAGGGATCACCCGCGACACCGTGATCACCCTCGCGGAGGAGCGCGGCTACGAGGTCCACGACGAGGCCGTCATCTCGCGCGGACAGCTGTACACCGCCGACGAGCTGTTCTTCACCGGCTCCGCGGCCGAGGTCACCCCGATCCGCTCGGTCGACGACACCGAGATCGGCGCGGGCACCCGCGGCCCGGTGACCGAAGAGCTCCAGAGCGCCTTCTTCGACCTGGTCGAGCGCCGCACGGACGACCACGACGAGTGGTTCACCTACCTGTAGCCCGCGTCACCAGCGTTCCTCGATCCGCGCCGCCGATTTACGATCGAACCGCGCCGCCGACTCTCTCGAACCGCTACTCGCCGGAACCGCTTCCCTCGGCCGCCGACCCCTCCGCGTCGCCCGGGGTCCCGTCGGTGCGGACGTGTCCGTAGCCGTCGGGGGTCCCGGTGCCGTCGCCCTCCGTCGGGTCCTCCTCGTGAACGGGGACCTGGTGAGCCGACTCCGCGAAGCCGGCAGAGAGGACCCGCGTCATCCCCTCCTCGACGGTCTCGCCGGTCTCCTCGATGCGCTCCGGCTCGACCTCGATGACGAAGCCGGTAGTGATGTTCGGTGCGGTCGGCATGAATAAGACGATCTTGCCGTCGCGGGTCTTCTTCCCGGTCCGGAAGGCGGTCATCCGGATCCCGGGCCACGTCTCGATGTACACCGGACTCTGAAGCTCGTCGGTGCCGGAGATGGCCGTCTCGATCGCGAGCTTCGAGGCGTTGTACACCACCCGAAGGGCCGGAATTCGGTTTATCGTGTCGTCGACCGCCGCCTCCGCCAGCCGGCCGAGCGTGGTCCGCATGAAGTACCCGACCGCGAGCACGACCGTCGCGAACACCGCGAACGCGATGACGACCCGGGAGACGGGTTCTAAGGGCCCCGGAATGATCGTGGGTTGGAGGTCCTCGATGAGCGGGATCGACGCGATGTACTGGTAGATCCAGCGGAGGACGAGCAGGAGAACGAGGAGCGGCGCCAGCACGATGAGGCCGCTGGCGAAGTCGCGTTTCCACGTGGACATCTATCGCGTTGGTATGCGTGGGCGACCCTTAAGAGGGCTTCCACGCGGCGACGATGCCGGGAGTGGATCCCGCCGCGACGACGGACCGGGGTCCGCTTCCGGGGCTACCGTCCCAACACCGCCCGGAGCGCGAACGTCACGTTCTCCTTGCGCTCGCGAACGCGCCGGTAGAAGTACGAGAGCCACTTGTCGCCGTACGGCGCGTACTGGTACACGTCGACCCCCTGCGCGGCGAGGTCCCGCTGCGCGTCCTCGCGGACCCCCATCAGCATCTGGACCTCGTAGTCGGCGCCGTGCTCGCGCGCGAGGCGGTCCGCCAGCGAGATCATCTCGGGGTCGTGGCTGCCGACCGCGATCCCGCGGTCGCGCCGCTCGAAGAGGAAGGTCAGGTCGTCGCGGTACGCCTCGTCGACGTCCGCCTTGTCGGTGTACGCGATCGACGACGGCTCGTCGTACGCCCCCTTCACGAGCCGGATCTTCCCGGGGACATCGACGAGGCGGTCGAGGTCGTCGGCGGTGCGCCGGAGGTTCGACTGGACGCACTGGCCGACGCTCCACGGGTAGTCGGCGGCGATGGACTCGAATGCGTCGAGGGTGGCGTCGGTGGTGTCGGCGTCCTCCATGTCACACCAGACGAATGCGTCGAGCTCGTCGGCGCGGGCGACGATCTCGCGGTAATGCTCCTCGAAGAGGTCCGGCGAGACGTCCATCCCGATCTGGGAGGGCTTCACCGAGACGCAGGCGTCGAGACCGCTGTCGGCGACGTCGTCGAGCAGGTCGAGGTACGCGTCGGCGTCCGCGCGGGCGTCCGCGGGATCGTCGTAGTGTTCGCCGAGCAGGTTCAGGATGACCGCGACGCCGTCCTCGTTCGCGGCGCGGGCGTGATCGAGGGCGGCCGGGACGCTCTCGCCGGCGACGAACCGCCGGGCGATCGGGGGGATCATACTGAGAGTTGCGGACGGGGCGAACTTTACGTTTGGCGACTCGGCGGCGGTGGCCGCGAAACCGTCACCGGAGCGACGGCGAACCGTCGGCACGGATCCGGAACCGTCGGCACGGATCCGGGGTTTATAACACTCCGGGCGCCGCCCGTGAGGACATGATCGGTGCGCTCGTCGCGACCGCGTTCTGGGCGATGCTCCCGGCGTACGTCCCGAACAACGCCGCGGTGCTGGCCGGCGGGGGACGCCCGATCGACGGCGGCCGCGAGTGGCGCGGTGCGCGGCTGCTCGGCGACGGGAAGACGTGGCGCGGCACCGCGGTGGGAACCCTGGTGGGCGTCTGCCTCGCGCTCGGACTCAACGCGCTCGCCGACCCCGCGAGCGCCGCGGTCGGGGTCGACCTCCCGACGTTCGCGCTCCCGGCCGCGTTCGCGCTCGCGTTCGGCGCGATGTGCGGCGACATCGGCGCCTCCTTCCTCAAGCGGCGGTCCGGCCGCGAGCGCGGCGCCGCGTTCCCGGGACTCGACCAGCTCGACTTCGTGGTCGGCGCGCTGGGTCTCGCCTTCGTCGTCGACACCGACTGGGCGCTCGCGGTGTTCACGCCGCGCGTCCTCGCCGTCGTCCTCGTGATGACACCCGTCCTCCACGTCGTCACGAACGTCGCGGCCTACGCGCTCGGCGTCAAGAACGAGCCGTGGTGACCGGGATCGAAGTTCCGTTAACGACGTTATATCCGTCCGAAAGTTCGGGATTCTTTCCTATCCGATCGAGAACTGATCGTTTCTCCGTAGAATTCCCAGCGACGAGAACGGCAGAAAGATATATATGCTGGTGTGCCATACCATGGCACGCATGTCCAGTAGTGCACCCAGCTCGGACGACGACGTGTTCGACGAGTTCCTCTCCGACCACGGCCACGAGACGGAGATCGTAGGCTGGGAGCGATCCTATAACAAGCTCCAGTGTCCCGACTGTGGTGCGCTTCACGAGGAGGGAACAGCGCGGTGTTCGGTCTGCGACTGGCGGCCGAGCTGACGGATCCGACGCGCGCACGGCGTTTTCTTTCCGTCATACTCCCCGGTAGTATTATGTGGAATTACTCGGTAGTGGGAACCATGCCGACCTGTCAGAACTGCGGCTCGTTCGTCACGACCGATTACGTTCGGGTGTTCACGCCGAACGAGGTCGATCGGCCCCGCGTCTGCCCGGCCTGTGAGGATCTGGTCCGCGACGGCGCAGACGTCCGCGAAGCGCGCGCGACGCGGAGCACCTGACGAACCGGCCGCGCGATGACGCGCCGGACCGTCGCGGTCGAACCGAGGCTCGCGTCGAGGGCGGTCGAGCCACGGCGTTTAAGGAGAACCGGAATCTGGGAGTAATAATGACCGATACCACGGTGACGCGGCTGTTCGGGGGGCCGGGGAGCGGGAAGACGACCGCTCTCTTGGACCGCGTCGAAGAGATACTGGAGACCGAGGACGCCGACGTCCGCGACGTGCTCGTCGTCTCGTACACGCGCGCGGCCGCCGCCGAGATCCGGGAGCGGCTCGCCGAGCGGCTCGACGTCTCGCCGCGCAGCCTCCAAGGGAACGTGAGCACGATGCACGCGAAGGCGTACGAGCTGCTCGACCTCTCGCGGGGCGACGTGGTCGGCGAGGACGACAAGGAGGCGTTCTGCGAGGAGTACGGCATCGAGTTCGAGGACCAGCACGGCGGCGCCGGCCGCCGGACCGCGCGGTCGACGACCATCGGCAACAAGATCATCGCCACCTCGCAGTGGCTCCAGCGCACCGAGCGCGACGTGGCCGACTGGTACGACGTGCCCTTCCAGTGGAACGTCGAGGAGGTCCGGCTCCCGCCCGAGGAGGACCCGAACGCTCAGGAGGGCAACAAGTACACCCCGACGTGGCCCTCCGACGACGAGCGGATCGACATCCCGGAGACGATCCGGGCGTGGCGCGGCTACAAGGGCGACAACGACCTCGTCGGCTTCGCCGACATGCTCGAACGGGTCGCGCAGCGCTCGCTCGTCCCGAGCGTCGACTACCTGATCATCGACGAGTTCCAGGACATCACGACGCTCCAGTACAACGTCTTCGAGGAGTGGCGCCCGCACATGGAGAAGGTGCTGATCGCCGGCGACGACGACCAGGTCGTCTACGCGTGGCAGGGCGCCGACCCCGACCTCCTCCTCGACACCGACGTCGACGAGGACGTCGTCCTCCCGAACTCCTACCGGCTTCCCTCGGAGATCCTCAACGTCGTCAACGCCGAGATCCGCCACATCGACAAGCGCCAGGAGAAGGACCTCCACCCGCGCAAGGAGGGCGGGACCGTCGAGGCGATCGAGTCGCCCTCGATGATCGAACTCGTCCGGAACGTCCGGTACACCGTCGAGGACGACGAGGGCGACATCATGTGCCTGTTCCGGGCGCGCTACCAGATGTTCGACTTCATCGACGAGTTCATCGACCACGGGATCCCCTTCTCGATGCTCACCGACGGGCGGATGTGGACCGACCGGGTCCAAGACTACGTCAGCGCCATCGAGAAGGCGGAGGCCGGCGACCCCGTGAACGGGCTGGAGGCCCGGCGGCTGGCCGACATGCTCCAGGACTCGGCGTTCGGGACCCACGACCGCGAGGAGTTCTACGACTTCCTCGACGACCGCGAGGAGGCGGCCGACGCCGACGACGTCTCGCTGATCGAGGTCCAAGCCGACACCCTCGACGAGTACATCCCCTTCATGCCGGACACCGACAGCGCCGACGACATGGTCCGGAAGGTGACGAGCTTCCAGCGCAAGTCGATGGGCGCGTACTTCGAGGGCGACTATCAGGAAACCGACCCGACCCGCGTCCGCGTCGGCACCATCCACTCGGCGAAGGGCCGCGAGGCCGACCACGTGTTCGTCGCGACCGACCTCACCGAGAAGGTGGTCGAGCAGATGGCCGCCTCCATCGACGACCCGACGGACGTCGACGGCGTCGAGGAGTTCACGAAGTCGACCAGCCCCGTCCCCCTGCTCACCGACAACGAGCGCCGCGTGTTCTACGTCGGGATGTCCCGCGCCCGCGAGCGGCTCGTGATCATGGAGAGCCTGATCAGCGGCGCGCCGACGCTGCCGATCAGCGTCCTGCTGTTCAACGAGCTCCGCGAGGAGCCGGCACAGGACCTCGTCGAGGAGGTCCAAGCGGAGCTGGCGGTGCCAGAGCCGGAGCCGTGAGCGGGGACGGCGCGGAACCGAGCGATACCCCGGCGCCGGACGCCGCCGATGAGGCGTCTGCCGCCCTGCGGACCGACCTCCGCCCCGTCGTCGAGGCGGTCCGCGCGGCCGACGCGGCCGCGTTCGTCGCCGTCGGCGACCGCTTCGACGACGACCTGCGCTACCTCACGCGCTTTTCCGGACCGGACCGACCGTACGCGCTGGTCGTCGTCCCGGGCAACGGAGCGACCGACGGGAGCGACGAGGCGACGGCGGAGACCGACGCGCCCGCCGGACGGGCCGACCTCTGTGCCCCCGCGCTGTTCGGCGAGCAGGCGGACCGGGAGTTCGTCTCGAGCGCGCGCGGCGCGGCCGCGGACCCTGCGAGCGACGACGACCGGTTTCACGACGGGGTCGTCCGCGAGGTCCGGACCGAGAACGTCGGAGACCACGCCGGCGAGCGCGCGGCCGCGGCCGTGGCCGACCTCACCGACGGCGGGGGGGAAGACGAGACCGGAACCGCCGACAGAACCGTTCTCACCCCCGCGTCGGTCCCGCACGACGCCGCGGTGTACCTGGAGCGCGCGGGCAACGATCTGGCGTCGACGGACGCGGTCGCGGCCGCCAGGGCGCGCAAGACGCCGGCGGAAGTCGACCGGATCCGGCGCGTCCAGCGCGCGGCGGTCGCCGGTCTCGCCCGCGCCGAGGCGGTCCTCGCCGAGAGCGAGGTCACCGATGACATCGACGGGGAGGCGGAAGCCGACGGGACCACCGACGGCCGGCGACCGCCGCTCCGCCGGGCGGGCGAACCGCTGACGACCGAGCGGCTCCGCCGAGAGGTGAACGCCGTCCTCGCCGGTCGCGGGGTCCGCGACGCCGGCAACACGGTGATCGGCGCCGGCCCGTCCGCGGCCGACCTCCACTACGTCGGCGACGACCCGATCCGGCCCGGCGAGACGGTGCTGCTCGACGTGTCGCCGCGCGGCCCGGACGGGTACTACGGCGACGCCACCCGGACGTTCGTCGTCGACGGCGACGGCGGCTGGGAGCGCCGCGCGTCCGTCGCGGTCGAGGCCGCTCGAGAGGCCGCGCTCGCCGAGGTCGAACCGGGCGTCCCGGCCAAGACCGTCCACGGCGAGGCGGCCGCGGAGCTAACCGCGTACGGCTTCGACCCGAACGCGGACGAGGGTGAGACCGGATTCACGCACGGCACCGGCCACGGCGTCGGCGTGAGCCTCCACGAGTCGCCGTCGCTGTCGGGCGCCGGCGAGCTGCGGCCGGGACACGTCGTGACCGTCGAGCCGGGGGTCTACGACCCCGAGATCGGCGGCGTCAGGCTGGAGGACCTAATTCTCGTCACCGAAGACGGGTACGAGATTCTGGCCGAGTACCCGTTCGGGATCGTTCCCGGGTCGGACTCAGCCTGACTCGGCGGCGCGGTACTTCGGCGCGTTACTTCGGCGCGTCGCCGCCGTCGACCGCGGCGCCGTCCGTCGACTCGGACTCGTCGGTCCCTCCCGTCGAACCGGCGTCCGCGCCGTCCGAGTCGGAGCGCAGTTGCCGGGGTAACAGCCCGGAGAGGAGTTCGCGCGCGATCCGGGCGGGGTCGAGGAAGTACTGCGGGAGGACGACCATCGCGACGGCGACCACGAGCAGACCGGCGCCGAGCGCGACCTCGCCGGCGACCAGCCGGATCACGGCGTAGTTCGCGAGCGGGAGCGCGAAGACGAGCGAGGCCGCCAGCCCGATCATGTCCGTCAGTCCGAGTCGCATCGACCCTCCGTTGATCCCCGGGGGGCAAAAGGAACGCGGCGGAGCGACGCGGCGACGGCGCGCCGCGTGACCGGTCCGCCGAGCACGCCCGGACCCAGAACCGATATCCGTCGCCCGCCCCCAGTTCCGGTATGTTCACCGGCATCGTCGAGGACACCGGCACGGTCCGCGCGCGGACCGAGACCGACGACGGACTCCGGCTGCGGATCGGCGTCGGCGGGTTCGACGACCTCCACCACGGCCAGTCGATAAGCGTGAGCGGCGTCTGCCTGACCGTCGAGGAGTACGGGAGCGACGCAGCCGACGCCACCGACGCCGGCGGCGACTGGTTCGAGGTGTTCCTCGCGAGCGAGACGGTCGCGAAGACGTACCTCAGGGCGGTCCGGGAGGGCGACGCGGTCAACGTCGAGCGCGCGATGCCCGCCGACGGGCGGTTCGACGGCCACGTCGTCCAGGGCCACGTCGACACCGTCGCCGAGGTGACCGGTATCGAGCGCGTCGGCGAGGACTGGCGGTTCGCCTTCTCGATCCCCGAGGGGCACGGCGACTACCTCGTCGACAAGGGCTCCGTGACGCTCGACGGGATCTCGCTGACGGTCGCCGAGAAGCGCAACGGGGAGTTCGACGTCGCGGTCATCCCGACGACGTACGACCTGACGACGCTCTCGGAGAAGTCGGTGGGCGACCCGGTCCACCTCGAGGTCGACGTGATCGCGAAGTACGTCGAGAACATGCTGGAGGGGTACGCCTGAGAGGCGGGACGGCGGGGCAACGATTCGAAGCCGTCATTTATAAACGGTTGTCGCAAGAGTAACTGAGAACGATTCCGGAAGCCCGGCCGGTTGTTTATAAAGGGATAGAGCGGCTCAACGGAGAACATCCCCAAAGCCCCAGCCGCGAGAACTCGCGCGGCTTGCTGTCGCCCGAAAATCTTCGATTTTCGGGATGACGAGAGAGCTTCGCTCTCTCGAACCACGCGCCTTGCTCAGTCGCTCGCGCTGCTCGCTCCTTCGCTGCGGTGCTTACTGCGCCGTGCTTCGTCCTCGCGACTGCCCCTTTGAGTCCCGCCCCGAAACGCACAGCACCTCACGCCTCCCCAGCCTCGTCGGGCGCACCTTCGGGCTCCCTTCGGTCGCCCTCGTTGCGCCCGACTCCCTCGCGCGTGCTCCTCGCGCCCGACGGGCGCTCGGAGGCACGCGCCAACCGCATCACCGATCGTCTCTAGTAGATCGATTGGCTCCCGAACGGAGTCATCCGCGGACGAAGCGAACGAAGCGGGCGACAGAATCCTGCGACTGAAAGACGTTTAGGCGTCGTGCGCGTCCTTCGCGCCCTTCACCGTCTCGCGGACGGCGTCGACGCCCTCGTCGTGGAGCAGGTCGCCGACGACGATCACGTCGCTGTGGGCGGCCATCTCGTTGGCCGACTCGTAGTCGCCGATGCCGCCGCCGTAGAAGAGGGTGGCGTCGTCCAAGGCGTCGTGGGCGGCCGCGACCTTCTCCGTGTCGCCGAAGGTGCCCGAGTACTCGACGTAGACGATCTCCTGGCCGAACATGCGCTCGGCCACCTTCGCGTACGCCGCCACGTCGTCGGCGCTGAGGTCGCAGTCGGCCTCCGTCAGTTGGGCGACCGACGCCTCGGGGTTCATGACGATGTACGCCTCGGTGTGGGTCCGGCTCCAGTCGAGATCGTCGATGCGGACCCACTCCTTGTGCGCGCCGGTGATCCAGAAGGGACCGCCCGCGTTGAACACGGTCGGGATCAGGTAGCCGTCGAGCGCCGGCGAGTCGATCACGACGCCCGGGTTCGACGGCTCCTGGTACAGCGGCACGTCGTACTCCGCGGCGGCGTCGACGACGCGCGTCATCTTCTCCGCGGTGACGTCGAGGGTCCCGCCGATCTCGATCGCGTCCGTCCCGGTCCGGCAGACGTCCTCGAAGGTCTCGCCCGACCGGAGGTCCTTGTCGGGGTCGACCTTCAGGACGTGGTCCCAGTCGTCCCACGGGTTGGTCATCGGAATCGACTCCACCGGCGGGAACCAAAAAGGTGCGGAACCTGTCCCGCGAGGGAACGACGCGAGCGCCGAGACGACGGCAGGTCGTGAGGCTACAGCAGGTCGTCGAGCTCGTCGTTCTCGAACGCGGCCGCCGGGTCGGGCGTCTCCTCGCGCTCGTCCCGGACCGCCTGTCGAGCGCGCTCCAAGAACGCCTCGACGCGCTGTGACCGCTCGACGCCCGCGAGGAGGACCAAGGCGGCGATCCGGTCGGAGTCGAGCGGGAAGTCGCCGCCGCGGACCTGCATCGACCCCGTCTCCTCTTGGAGCCACTTGCGGGCCTTCTCCGCGCCCTTCCGCGAGATCCGGTCCGGGTCGCCGGCGACCGCGACGAGGGCGGCGTCGGCGTCGGTGGCGCTCGGCAGCGAGAGACCGGTCATCACCGCGCTGCGGACTGCGCTCGTCACGGTCGTGACGTTCTCCTGCGGGTCCTCGGCCGCGGGCGCCGACGCGAACCCGACCGCGGCCATCCCGCCCGCGCGGAGCGTGTTGATCACCTCGCTCGTGTCGACGACGGACTCGCCGACCCCCTCGACCGCCTCGCCGGCGGCCAGGAGGAGACCGATCCGCTTCGCCATCGAGGCGTTGATCGCCTCGTAGCCCCCCTCGACGGACTCGCCCGCGGAGCGCCACGCGTCGTTGTCGAGCAGGATCGTCGCGTCCGCCTCGCGGACCAGCGTCTTGAGCGACCGGCCGGCGTTCACCTGGTACATCGTCCCCTCGTCGCGGCCGGGAAGGATGCCGACCGCGTAGACGGGCACGTCGTACACGCGGTTCAGTTCGCGGACGAGGACCGGCGCGCCGCCGGAGCCGGTGCCGCCGCCCAGCCCGGCGACGACGAACACCGCCTCGGCCGCCGCGGTGACCTTCGGCGCGAGCGCGTCCAGCACCTCGACGACGTCCTCGTCCATCACTTCCGCGCCGAGTTCGTTGTCGCCCCCGACGCCGTGGCCGTTGACGCGCGACTGCCCGACGAGGACCGTTTCGAGCGGGAGGGGATCGAGGTCGGCGGCGGCCGTGTTGACCGCGAGGGCGTCGAGGACCGCACCGTAGCCGGCGTCGGCGTCGAACTGCGCGAGGGCGGTCGTGAGCTTGCCGCCCGCCTGTCCGACGCCGAGGAGGACTGCTTTCATGCGAGGACGTACCAGTCCCCTCGACAATACCCTTTCCCCGACGTTTAAGAGTGAAAGCGCGACCAACCGGTCGCGTGACTGATCACGTACGGGACTCCGACCCGTCGGAGACGGGAACGGAGTCGGCTTCGGCGGAAGCGAACGGATCGGACGGTCGGATCGAGTCCCGGCTCCGCGCCGTCGAACGCGCGGTCGCGGGGAACGACGCGCGACCGGCCGACCTCGCCGCCGACGCGGAGGCGACGGCCGAGCGCGAGCGGCTCGAATCGCGGATCGCGGACCTCGAAGAGCGCGTCGCGGAACTGGAAGCCGCGACGCAGGCGATCCGCGGCTACGCCGGGTCGGTCAGGGCCGTCAACCGCGAGGTCGAGCGCCGGGCCGACCTCGCGCTGGCGCGGGCGACCGAGGCCGAGCGAGAGAGCGACCGAGCCGTCGAAAGCGACGGCGTCAGTCGAAGCGTGAGCGACGGGGAAAGCGCCGTGCCCTCGGAGAGCGCCCTCGACGCCGCGCTCCCCGACGACCGACCGGCGTCCGGACCGGGGACCGGCAGCGACGGCGGCGGCAGAAACGACGGCGACGACGGGGCGTGGGCGACGGACGCGCTGGACCGCCTCCGGGAGTCGCTGTGACCGGGCCGTGATCCGGGTGGTCCTCACCGTCCTCGTGGCGGTCGCGCTGCTGACGGCGTCGATGCCGGCGATCGAGACGGCCCGAACCGCGACGACGGCGGAGCGGATCGGCGCCGAGACCGATCGGCTGGAACGCGCGATAGGCGGCGTCGTCGCCGGATCGACGCCCGTGAGCGATCCAGCGATGGCGGCGCAGACGACCGCGCTCGTCCGCGCTCCGACGGGGTTCGCCGCGGCGGACCTCGACCGCGTCGCGCTCGTCGAATCGGCGGATCGGCCGGGCGAGGTCGCGCTCGCGTATCGGATCGACGGCGGGCCGGAGCGTGAGTTCCGGATCGGGACGGGACCGACGCGGACGGCCGTCGACCTCGTCGACGCGCCGATCGAACTCCGACCGGACGGGGCGAGCCGGGTTCGCGTCCGATACGTCGACGACGGCGAGCCGACGGTCCGGATTAGCCGGGTCGGGTGAGCCGTCGGAGAGCACGGCGAAATCGGCGCCTGAGCGAGCGATCTTTTATATACCATGCCGCGGTCACGCCCGCCATGAACCTCGATCTCACCGCGCGAATCGCCGACGGCGTCGGCGAGACGCCGCTGCGGGCGCTCCCGTGGGTCGACGAGGCCCCCGGCGAGTGTCGGTGCGACCTGACGTTCCGCGAGCCCGTGGGGACGGGCGTCGAGGACCGAGCCGTTCTCGGCGTCGACGCGGACGACTGTCCCGGTCGCGGCGACCTCGCCGCGAGCGCGGACTGCCTCGCGACCGTCGTCGAGGCGCTGAGCGACCGCGATGTCGACGTGATCAGAACTCGACACCGCGGGCGGGAGCGGTCCTACGCCGACACCGCGGCCGACCTCCTGGTCGCGGCGGGGCGGTTCCGTGAGCGGATCGAGTTCCACGAGGAGCGGCTCGCCGACCGAGTGACCCGCGATCCGCTCGGTGCGGCGAGGGAGGCGAGCGGACGCGCCGGGGCCGCAAAGCGGATCGCGACCGAAACGGGCCTGCTGTCTGCGAGCGAGGAGATCACAGGGAGAACGGTCGAATCCGACAAGGACCCCGACGTGGAGGAGACCCTGCGGGCGCACGTCGGTCCGACGGCCGCGACCGCTCGCGTCGCGGCCGCACCGCCGCCGAGCGCGGCGCTGGTCGACCGCTGGACGGTGCCGACCGGGGCGACAGTCCGGCTGTACGAGGGCGACGACTCGCTCCGGACGTACCACCTCACGCCGCCGACCGCCGACATGGACGCCGATAGCGTGGCGACGCTGGCCGCCGCCCGGGAACGGCTGCTCGACGATCCGGCCGGCGGCGACAGGGCACCGGGGCGGGCGGTGCGAGCGGCGGCGGACCCCGGCGATCCGGTCGCGGACCTCACGGAGGTCCTACGGCGACACACCCACGGCTACGGCGCATTCGAGCACGTCTTCGCGGACGACAGGGTGAGCGACGCGACGGTGACGGCGCCGGTCGGAGAGAACCCGCTGCGCGTGGTCCTCGACGGTGAGCGGTGCCGGACGAACGTGCGGCTCCCGCCGGAGGGAGCCGCCACGCTCGCGTCGCGGCTCCGCCGGTCGAGCGGGCGCGCCTTCTCGCGGGCGACCCCGACGCTCGACGCGACGATCGAGTCCGAGACCGGTCGCGTCAGAGTCGCCGCGGCCACGGCGCCGGCCAGCGACGGTCTCTCGTTCACCTTTCGGCGCGGCGACCCGGAGGCGTGGACGCTCGCTCGGCTGGTGTCCGTCGACACGCTCACGCCCGCGGCGGCCGGGCTGTTGTCGGTCGCCGTCGAGCGCGGCGTGACCGGGCTGATCGCCGGCGGCCGAGCGGCCGGGAAGACGACTGCCCTCGGATCGCTGCTGTGGGAACTACCCGCCCAGACGCGAGCGATCGCCATCGAGGACACGCCGGAACTCCCCGTGGATGCGCTCGCCGACGCCGGACGGGACGTCCAGCGGCTCCGCGTCGGAGACGGGGCGGAACTCGCGCCGGCTGACGCGGTCCGAACGGCGCTCCGCATGGGCGGCGGCGCGATCAGCGTCGGGGAGGTGCGCGGCGAGGAGGCAGAGGCGCTGTACGAGGCGATGCGCGTCGGTGCCGCCGGAGAGACGGTTCTCGGGACGATCCACGGCGAGGACCCCGCGGCGGTCGAAGAGCGCGTCGTCACAGATCTCGGGGTCGCCCGCTCGTCGTTCGCCGCGACCGACCTGATCGCGGTCCTCGATTCCCACCGCGTCGAATCGATCGTGGAGGTCGGCGACCACGACGGCGGCGTGAGCTTCGATCCGCTGTTCGAGCGGACAGAACGGGGACTCGTCGGAACGGGGCGGATCGACCGCGGCGAGAGCCGGCTGATCGACGGGCTCGCGGAGCCGGACGAGTCGTACGCGGCGGTTCGGGAGGCCGTCCACCGTCGGAGCGACCGAATCCGCGAGGCGGTTCGAGCGGGACGGATCGCGCCGAGGCGGTACGCCGGAGGCAACGAGTCCGGCGATGGGAGCGGCGGACCCGCCAGGGGGGAACGATGACGGAGGATCCGTCGGGGACCGCGGGCGAGTCGACCGCGTCCGAGGAGCTACGCCGTGCGGTCGCGTTCCTCGGATGGGATGCCTCCGCGGAGTACGTCGTCGGCTTCGGGTACCGTGTCGGCGTCGCGGTCGGCGCGGTCGTCACGGTCGTCGCGGGGGTCGTCGCCGGCGCGGTCGCCGCCGCTCCGGCGGGGTTGGCCGCCGCCGTCGGCGGGGTACACGCGGTCCACCGGGCGCCGGTGTGGCTCGCCTCGCTCCGGCGGACGCGGGCCCTCGGCGCGGCGCCGGGACTCGTCGGGAGACTCGTGTTGCGGATGCGACTCGACCCCTCGACGGAACGCGCGGTGGAGTTCGCCGCCCGGACGGGCGACGGACCGCTGGCCGCGGCGCTCTCCCGCCGCGAGCGCGGGAGCGCGGACGGCCCGACGAGCGGACTTCAGGCGTTCGCCCGCGAGTGGCGTCCCTGGTTCCCGGCGATCGATCGCGCTGCTGCGCTCGTCCGAACGGCGGCGACCGCGCCGCCGGAACGCCGCGGGCGGTGTCTGGACCGCGCGCTTGACGCGACGCTCTCGGGGACGACAGACCGGCTCGCGTCGTTCGTCGGCGCGGTACGCGGACCGGTCTCCGCGCTGTACGCGTTCGGCGTGCTGCTGCCGCTGGCGCTCATCGCGCTGCTGCCCGCGGGCGCCGCCGCCGGCGTCGCGATCGGTCCCGGAGTCGTCGCCGGCCTGTACCTCGTCGCGCTCCCCGGCGGGCTGGTGGCCGCCTCGGCGTGGCTGCTCTCGCGTCGGCCGGTCGCGTTTCCGCCGCCGGAGATCGGCGGGGACCACCCCGACGTACCGGATCGGCGCGGGAGAGCACTCCTCGTCGGCTGCGTCCTCGGTGCTGCGGCGGCCGTCGTCGCCGCGCGGGTCGTCGCGGCGTGGGCGTGGCCGGTCGCCGGGGTCGGCGTCGGCGTCGGGAGCGTGCTGTTCGTCCTCTCGCGGTCCCGCCGGGCGGTGCTGTCGGACGTCCGCGAGGTCGAGCGGGGGCTTCCGGACGCGATGACGGTGATCGGCGGGGACGTGGCGGAGGGCGTCGCCGTCGAAACCGCGGTCGCGAACGCCGGCGAGCGACTCGACGGCGCGACCGGCGACGTGTTCGAGCGCGCCGGACGCCGCAGCGACACGCTGCGGGTCGGCGTTCGCGAGGCGTTTCTCGGGCGGGGCGGACCGGCGGCAACGATTCCGTCTCCCAGACTCCGCGGTGCGATCGCGCTGCTCGCCGTCGCCGCGCGAGAGGGCCGTCCCGCCGGCGACGTCCTGTTGGAACTCGCGGACCAGCTGGAGGCGCTCCGTGATCTCGAACGCGACGCTCGTCGCCAGCTGGCGACCGTGACTGGGACGCTATCGAACACGGCAGCAGTGTTCGCGCCGCTCGTCGGCGGGGCGACAGTCGCGCTCGCGACGGGGATCGACGCCACTGACGTCGGAAGCCTCGGCGCCGGGGCGGCCGCGGGTGCGGACGCGCTCGGCGGGGGCGGCCTTGGCGCGGAAGGCGGGATGACAGCCGGCGGAGGCAGTGCGACCGGCGGGGAAAGCGGTGCGGCCGGCGGCGCGGGAGCGCTGTCGGTGCCGGTGCTCGGACGGATCGTGGGAACGTACGTGCTGCTGCTCGCCGCGCTCCTCACCGGATTAGCGACCGGCTTGGAACGCGGATTCGACCGGACGCTGGTGGCCTACCGTATCGGCATCGCGCTGCCGACCGCCACCGCGACGTTCCTCGTCGCGTTCGCCGGCGCCGGACTCCTGTTTTGAGGGTTCGACGCCGGGAACGGGACGCGAGCGGGCGCCACCGCTCCCGGCGATCATTTATATGCGAAGCCGCGGCCAGCCGCCCCATGTTCGAGACGAACCTCGACGCCACGTACGCGTGGCTCGGCCTGGCCGTCGTGAGCGTCGCGACCGCCGGCGTGGCCGCGTCGTTTCCGGCCTCGCCGCCGCCCGACGCCGACGGCGTCGCGTACACCGTCGACTCGGTGGCCGACGGAGAGTACCCCGCGACAGCCGAACACGGAATCTCCGCGGATCGGATCCGGCTCACGGACGGTTCCGTCTCGCTCGGCGACGAGCGGGGGACGGCGCGGGCAGCGCTCGACGCCCCGCGGATCACGCCGGTGATTCGTTCGGGAGCGACAGCGAACGTGACGACTGACGCGCGGCTTCGACGCGTGCTCGACGGCGTTCCCCCCGACGCCGCGTTCGACGATCCGGCGTCGTTCGCGGCGGCGGCCGAACGCGCGAGAGCGACCGACCCGGAGTGGATCTCGGCCCCGGACCGGATCACGGTTCGGCGGGTCCACTACGGGGAAGTCCGGGTCACGCTCGTCGGGTGATCGCGCGTGTCACGCGACCGTTCGATGTCGAACGCACCTGGGGCTGCCGAGGATCCGACCGCATCGTTCACCGCTGCCGACCGCGCGGCCGTCGAACCGATCGCCGCGCTCGTCGCGGTGATGGTCGTCGGTCTCGCGCTGGGGCTGTACGCCGGCGCGCTCGACGACGCCGCGCCCGACCGATCCCGGCAGACCGCGGAAACGACGCTCGACCGCGCCGAGCGAGCGACCGCCGTCGGGGGCATCGTCGACCCCGGTCGGCTGCGAAAGGTGGAGGTCCCGGGGACCGCGACCGCGGTCGAACTGGAGGCGGACGGCGAGCGATGGCTGGTCGCGTCGGGTCCGGACGCACCGGGACCGCCGGGGATCCGGTCGCCGGAGGCGGTCGCGGTCTCAGAGCGACGGGTGACGGTCCGGGTGGCGCCCGGAAGGAACGTGCGCGGAACGCTCCGGGCGGTGGTGTGGCGATGACAAGCACCGTTCTCGACGTGACCGTGCTGCTGCTCTGCGTCTCCGCCAGCGTCGTCGCGCTCGGTGCGAGCGACGCCGGGGGTCCCGACGGCCCGACCGCGAGCGACGCGGCGGACCGACTCGTCACCGAGACCGCGACTGTGACGTACGCCGACGCCGACGCGCCGAACGGAACGCGACGGGTTCACGCGACCCGTGCGGAGCTACTCGCGCTGCTCGTCGATCGGGACGTGGAGGGCGCGTTCGACCGCCGGGCCACCGAGTCCGTCCGAAGCGGTCTCGGACCGTGGACGCGGGTCGACGTAACCGTAGAGACCGACGGCGAGTCCGGCGCAGGTGACGCGGACGATTCGACGGGAGATGGGAGTGCGTGGAACTCCTCGGATGCTCCGACGGCGTGGGGCAGGCGGGCGTCGTATCCGCACCCGATCGTCGGCGAGGCGATCCCGACGTGGGGCGTCGACGGACGAGAGCGAGGAGACGACACGAACGCCCACCGAAACTCGGTCGCCGTCGGACCCGAACCGCCGCGGAACGCAAACGTCGGCGTCGCGGTCGTCCGACAGCCGGTCCCGGAGCGAGTCGACCGCAAGGATAGCGGGCACGGAGCGTCGGAAACCGTCGTCCGGATCGTCGTCCGGAGGTGGTGAGCGTGGGGAGCAAACGCCGCGATCGGTCGCGGGCGGGGCGGCACCCGCGGACGTTCGTCGTCGACGAGCGGGCCCGAGTCCCCTTCGCGCTCGTCGGCATACTGTTGCTCGTGACGAGTTCGGCGTACGCCGCGGGCCTCGCCGATCAGGGACTCGTCGGTGAGGACCGTCGCGTCGAACGCGCCGTCGAACGAGTCGAAGCCGACGCCACGGCCGCGCTCAGGAGCGCGGCGCGGGAGACCGCCCACGACGCGGCGGCGGAGCCGGTGACGCGCGCGCCGAAGGGATCTGGACCGGGGGCGCGCGCGGTCCGCGAGGAGTCCGCGTTCGAGGACGCCTTCCGGGTCCGGCTCGCGATCGCCGGATCCGAGGCGCTGAGCGCGGTCGAGAGCGACGTCGGCGGCGTCGAGGCGAACGCCACGCTCCCGGCCGTCAAGTCGGCGGACGAACTCGCTGCCGCGCGCGAGCGAGTCCGGGTCGAACCGGCCGCCAACGGGACCGCGACGCGGGTGACCTTCGAAGGCGTCGCGACGACCGCGACGCGGAACGGCCGGACCGTCGTGAACCGGACGCGACAGCGGACCGTCACCGTCGCCGTACCGACGCTGGCCGCCCACGAGCGCACCGAGCGGTTCGAGGCGCGCCTCGACCGCGGGCCCGTCGAGGGACCGGGACTCGGTCGACAGATCACCGCGAGTCTCTACGCGATGGCGTGGGCCCGCGGTTACGGGCAGTACGCCGGCGCGCCCGTCGAGAACGTCGTCGCGAACCGCCACGTGGAGCTGTCGACGAACGCCGGAATCGTGCGCGTCCAACGAGACGTGTTCGGGACCAGCGACCCCGACGCGCGCGGCGGCGTCGCCCGCGCGACCGCCCGGACGGGCGTGACCGATCTGCTGTCGCCGACGGGCGTCCACGAGGCCTCCTGGACGGACGCCGTCCTCGGAGCGCCGACACCGACGAGGGGAAGCGACGGAGGAGATACGGCGTCCGGGGGAGACCGGACCGCGAGCGAAGACGCGGCGTTCGACCCCTCGACGGATCCGACGGACGAGACCGCGTCGGTCGAGGTCGGGCAGGCGGCCGACCGCGCCGCGACCGCCGTCCACGACGACCTCGCCGAGATCGTGCGACGGAGCCATCGCGTCGAGGCGACCGCAGAGACCGAGACGACGAGGATCCGCGATGGGGGGCGCGTAAGCCCGGATCGTCCCCGGTCGCTGCTCGCGGAACCCTGGCGGCGGATCGACTCGTCGCGGACGGAGCGGATCCGCGTCGTGGACGGGAGCGATCCCAGGTTGGGGACCGACAGCGAGACGGTGTCGGCCGGCGAATCGGTGTCGTTCGGCGGCGCGACCCGGGAGGTCGTCGTCGAGCGCGCGGCGACGGCGACGTGGGAGCGACGAATCGTCGAACGGGGACCGAACGGAACGGTACAGGACGTGAGTGTCGACCGGACCGTGACGCGCGACGAGGCGACGGACCGGTACCGCGTCCGCGTCTCGGTGACCGGAACGTACGCGCCGCGGGATGACGCGCCAGACAGACAGACGGCGACGTTCGGCGCCGCGGACGGCCACGACGTCGACGGGCCGGATCTCGCCGACACACCGGCGGCCGCCGGAGCGGACCTGAACGTCGAGACGGACAGCGACATCGACCGGCTGGCGCGCGACGCCGTCGAAGACGGGGACGAAACGCGGTCGACCGTCGTGTACGGCGACCGCTCGGGCGCGGACCTCGATCGGATCGCGGCCGACGTGTCGTCGCTGTCGGAGCGCGTCCGCGACCTGAACACCGAGGCGTCGATGGCCGACGCCGCGGTCGGCGAGTCGACCCCGTACCGGGACCTCGCGGCGACCGTGCGCGACCGTCGCGACGCGCTCCGGGACGCTCCTTCGAGGTACGACGGCGCGGTCGACCGCGGACGTGTCGCCGCTCGCGTCGCGTACCTCGACGCCGTGATCGAGGAACTGGAATCAGCGGCGGATGACAAGGAGGCGGCGACGGACGGCGTACTGGACCGAGTGAACGACGCGTTCGGCGGACCGCCGGTGGGCGAGGTGATCGCCAGCCGCGAGGCCGCCCGCGATCCGGGGACCTACGCCGTCGGCGACGGGGGACCGGGCGGCGAGGTCACGTTCGCGCCGGATGGGTCTCCCGGCTACCTCCCGCGGACGGCTGTCGACGGCGAGCGCGTCGAGGGCGTCGACGGCACGACGACGCGGCCGCTCGCGACCCGGAACGTGAACTACGTCACGCTCCCGTACAGCGACGTCTCCGGCGGTATCGCCGATCGGATCCTCGGCACCGACGACACGGTCCGTCTCGGCGTCGCCGGACGGTCGCTCCTCGCCGCCGACGAGGCGCTCGCGGCGGCCGACGACGACGATCTGCGCGACGATCGGCGCGCGCTCGCCGGTCGGATCGACGCCTCGCTGCGGCGCGTCGACGACGCGCTGGCGGAGCGACTCGCGGACCGAACCGACCTCTCTCGCGAACAGCGACGGGTGGTGCTGGACAACGCCGCGGCCGAATACGACTCGCTCGGCGACAGAGCGGTCGCGGTCGGCGAGGGCGAGTATCCGGACCGCGTCGCGAGCGAGGCGGCCCGAGTCGGATCGCTGTCGGGAGCCGAACGGATCGGTCTCGCGGCGCATCTCCGGGTGGAGACGCGGACGGCGGCGGGACGCGACGCGGTCCGGATCCCCGCCCGCTTCGTCGACGCGACCACGTCCGCGTCGCGGACGATCCGCCGAGACGAGGTCGAGTCGGCGATCGAAGGCCGCGCGAAGGAGGCGGTCGCGTCGGTGCCGGACGACCGGGTTCCGAAGCCCGTTCGGAGCGTCGGAGCGGGACTCCCGGTCGCACCCGTTCCCGGGTACTGGGTGGCGACGGTCAACGCGTGGAACGTCCAGGTGCGCGGCGAGTACCCCCGGTTCGCACTTCGGGCGAACGTCGGGACGCCCGATCGCCCGTTCGAGTACGTCAGGACGGAGGGCGAGGTCAGCGTCGACGTGAACGGCGAGACGGTCGCGCTCGGCGCCACGGAACCGGTCGCGTTCGAGACGCGGACGGTCGTCGTCGTGGCCGTCCCCGCCGGGCCGCCGGGCGTCGGCGACGTCGACGGGACGCGCGACGAGACGTCCGGCGGGTGGCCGTGTCCGGGACCGCTGACCGCGTCGCCGGCGGCGGGAGACGAGTGTACCGGGACGTGAGGAGCGGGACAAGCGGAAGTGCCGAACGGCCGGAACGCGTCCGACCGCAGGCGTTTTGAGACGCGGCGACCGAGTGGGAGTATGTTCCACGAGGTCGTCGACGGCGGCGAGCCCGGACCCGCCGTCGACGCCGACGAGCCGGCGGCGGCGGACCTGCTCGCCGCCTTCGAGGCATTGGTGTCAGAGGCGGCGTCGGGCTTCGAGACCGACCGACTCGTCGGCGAGATCGGACTTGCCGAGGCGGACGTGACCGCCGTCCGCAACGGCGAGATCGAGGGAATCGCGGTCGCGGACGCCGCGGCCGTCCTCGCGGCGGCGAATCCGGACCGCGACGCCGACGCGATGGTCGCGGAGGTCCGCGACCACCTGCTGATGGGGATGGCGACCGCCGTCCTCGACGTCGACGCGATCGCCGCGAAGATCGACGCCGACCTCACCGGGCAGGAGGTCCAGCAGGCGTTGGAGGGCCGGACCGCGATGACGCTCGGACAGCTCGCCGAGATCCTCGCAGTCATCGAGCGCCGGAAGCCATGAGGGTCGTCGTCGTCGGCTGCGGCTACGTCGGACTGGCGCTGGCGGAACAGCTCGACGCCCGCGGCCACGCGGTGACCGGCGTCCGGCGGTCCGACGCCGGACTCGACGCGGTCGACGCACTCGGTCCCGACGTCGAGGCCGTCAGTGCGGACGCGACCGACCCGGAGTCACTCTCGGCGCTGCCGGACGCGGACGCGGTCGTCTTCGCGGCCAGTTCGGGCGGGCGCGGCGCCGACGCGGCGCGGGAGGTGTACGTCGACGGACTGGCGAACGTCGTCGACGAGTACGGCTCGCGCGCCTCCCCGCCGGACCGGTTGGTGTACACCTCCTCGACGGGCGTGTACGGCGACCACGACGGCGACTGGGTCGACGAGGAGACGCCGGTCGAACCCACCACGGAGAAGACCCGCGTCCTCGCCGAGGCCGAACGGATCGCGACGGCGCGAGCGGCCGACGCCGGGATCGACGGGACGGTCGTTCGATTCGCCGGGCTGTACGGCCCGGACCGGTATCGGCTGGAGCGGTACGTGGAGGGACCGGTGACGGCCGGGTATCTGAACATGGTCCACCGCGACGACGCGGCGGGGGCGATCCGACACCTGCTGGAGGCGGATCGCGCGCGAGACCGGGTCGTCCTCGTCGTGGACGACGAGCCGGTCGACAAACACGCGTTCGCCGACTGGCTCGCCGACGCCTGCGGCGTCCCCCGTCCGGAGAAGCTGTCGAAAGACGAGCGAATCGCGGCGGGCGACCTGTCCCCGGCCGCGGAGCGCCGGATCCGGACGAGCAAGCGGTGTTCGAACGCGCTGCTCCGCGACCTCGGCTACGAGTTCGCCCATCCGACGTTTCGATCGGGATACCGCGACGCCGTGCGCGCGTATCGGGCGCGGACCGAGTAGCGCGCCTCGGCTGAACGGCACCCGCATCGGCACGGAGTCGCCCGATCACGTTCGGTTCCGTCGGTTTCAGTCGGTCGGAACGGCAACGAAGCTTCATGTGTCGGGAGCGATTTGCCACAACGCATGCGAGCGATGAGCGCGGCCGATGACGGATTCTCGCAGGCGGAAGCCGTGCTTCGGGAGAACCCGGAGATCGCCGTCGGCGTGGCGCTCGTCGCCCTGATCACCGTCGCGGTCGTCCTCGTCGTGCTCCGCGCCCGACGCACGCCGGGCGTCAGGTTCCGACGGCTTCTGGCCGACGAAGAGGAGGTCACGGTGCTGATGCATCCGAATCCGGATCCGGACGCGATGTCGGCGGCCGTCGGGGTGGCCTCCCTCGCGGACCAGGTCGACGTCGACGCGACCGTCCAGTACCCCGGGCAGATCCGCCACCAAGAGAACCGCGCGTTCCGGACCGTCCTCGACCTCGAACTGGAGCCGATAGAACACGTGAGCGACCTGGCGGCCGAGTCGGTCGTCCTGGTCGATCACAACGAGCCACGGGGGTTCGCCGGCGCCGACGGCGTGTTGCCGATGGCCGTCGTCGACCATCACCCCGGCGACGGCGCAGGGGAGTCGTTCACCGACGTGCGGACCGACTACGGCGCGACCGCGTCGGTCGTCGCCGAGTACTTCCAAGACAACGACGCGGTCCCCGTTCCGCCCGATAAACACGCGAGCGAGACGGCGAGCGACCTAACGCTGTCGACCGACACCGCGACGGGACTGCTGTACGGGATCCTGGCCGACACGAAACATCTCACCGTCGGCGCCAGCGAACCCGACTTCGCGGCGGCCGCGTATCTCTACCCCGGCGTCGATCAGGACCGACTCGATCGGATCGCGAACCCCGCTGTCGACGCGGAGGTACTGGAGGTGAAAGCCCGAGCGATCGCTGGACGGCGCGTCGAGGGGTCGTTCGGGGTCGCCGACGTCGGCGGGGTGAACAACGTCGACGCGATCCCGCAGGCCGCGGACGAACTGATCCAGCTGGAGGGGGTCAGCGCGGTCGTGGTGATCGGCGAACGGGAGGGAACGGTTCACCTCTCTGGACGGTCGCGAGACGACCGAGTTCACATGGGGAACGCGATAGCAGCGGTGCTGGACGACATCGACAACGGGAACGGCGGCGGACACTCCCGGATGGGCGGCGGAACGATCGAACCGGAGATCGATCCCACGGGAGAGGAGGAATCATCGACCGTCGACCGCGACGCGCTCGCGGACGGACTGTTCCGGGCGATGGCCGGCGACGTGTGAACGCAGAGTTAAGTTCCGGGCCGCGGAGAGTCCGGTATGAGCATCGCTGATGGGGTCGACGACGGCTGGCTGGCGCTCGTCGGAGTGGGTGCCGGCTACGGGATCGCGGTCGGTCTGGTGTTCCTGCTGTTCTTCGTCGCGCCGTATCTGGCGGTCGCGGCGCTGTAGCGGAAGCGTTCCGATCGCGGGCGGATAGACAAAAGGCGACTCGGGGGCGGAGAACGGCCGGGACCGAATCAGGCGAACGCCAGCGAGTCGTCGGCGCTCGTCTCCTCGTCCTGCCGGAGCTTCTCGTGGGCTTCGAGGAAGTCGTCGAGCGTGACCTCCGTGCGGTCGTCGCGGATGGCGAACATCCCGGCCTCCGTACAGATCGCCTTGATGTCGGCCCCGGAGGCCTCGGGGGTCAGCTCGGCCAGTTCCGCGAAGTCGACCCCGTCGGCGAGGTTCATGTTTCGGGTGTGGATCTGGAAGATGATCTCGCGGCCGTCGGTCTCCGGTTTGGGAACCTCGATGAGCCGGTCGAAGCGGCCGGGACGGAGGATGGCAGGGTCGAGCATGTCGAAGCGGTTCGTCGCGGCGATGATACGGACATCGCCGCGCTCGTCGAACCCGTCCATCTCGGAGAGCAGCTGCATCATCGTCCGTTGGACCTCGGCGTCGCCCGACGTCTTCGAGTCGGTCCGCTTCGAGGCGATCGCGTCGATCTCGTCGATAAAGAGGACAGCGGGCTGGTTCTCGCGGGCGACCTCGAAGAGATCGCGGACGAGCTTCGCGCCCTCGCCGATGAACTTGTGGACCAGCTCGGAGCCGGCCATCTTGATGAACGTCGCGTCCGTCTCGTTGGCGACGGCCTTCGCGAGCATCGTCTTGCCGGTGCCGGGCGGGCCGTACAGCAGGACGCCGCTCGGGGGCGTGATGCCCACGTCCTCGAACATGTCGGGGTGTTCGAGGGGCATCTCGACGGTCTCGCGGACCTCCTGCATCTGGTCTTCGAGCCCGCCGATGTCGGCGTAGGTGACGTCCGGCGAATGCTCGACTTGCATCACGCGGGCGCGCACGTCTGTCTCCTTCTCCAACTTCTTGACCACCGACAGCGAGTTGTTGACCGCGACGCGGTCGTCGGGGTCGAGCTTCTCGCGCAGCTCGTCGGTGATCTCGGTGAGCGCCTCCTGGTTGTTGCCGTGCTGTTTGATCACGGCGCCGTCGGGCGTTATCTCCTGGACCGTCGCCACGAACAGCGGGGACTGCTTCAGCTTCTTGTTCTCGTGGGTGAGCCGTTCGAGCTTCTGTTGGTACTTGTTGTTCTCCGCGTTGGCGTCGAGGAGTTTGTCGCGCATCTCCTCGTTTTGGGACTCGAGAACGTCGAGCCGCTCCTGTAAGGAGTCGATCTTCTCCTGTTTCGACGCCGAGCCTTCGTCGTAAGGCATGTCGACGTCGTCGACCGTGTCGCTCATTGTGTTTATTAAAGCGTCTCGCGGATAAGAGGCTTCGGGTGGGGGAACGACACCGCCCGTTTCACCGGCGTCGACGGCGGACGGCGTCGGAGCGCATCGCCGACAATCCGAGGAAGCCCGAGGGGTAGATAATTCCCTATAGTAATTAAAATGGATAGTAAATATTATCACTCGGCATGCCAAGGATCGAGACACGCATGAGCACGACCGATGCCGTCACCGCCGACGACGGGACCGCAGACCGCTGGGCGGCCGTTCGAGATCTCCCCCCGAGCGCGAAGCTGGTCGCGAAGGTACTGGACTACAACGACACGCTCACCCAGAGCGAGCTGGCGGAGGAGACGCTGCTCCCGCCGCGGACCGTTCGGTACGCGCTGTCGCGGCTCGAAGAGGAGGGTGTCGTCGACTCTCGGTTCTCCTTCACAGACGCGCGTAAGCGACTGTACTCGCTGGGGATCTGAGCGAACGACACGGGAATCGCCGGCCGCCGCGTCGAAGGGGGCGTCCGCGACGGTTTATACCCGATACCGCGCCAGTCCGCCCGTGGTCTCGACTACCGCTGTCAAGCGCGCGCTGTCCGCGCTCGCGACGCGCACCGACACCGCGAGACGCCCGTACGTCGCCGTGATCGACGAGGCCGACGCCGCGCGTTCCGATCTGCGCCGCGCCGCCGGGTTCGTCGACGCCGTCGGTCTCGACCGTCTCGCAGAGGCGGTCGACGCCGCGAATCACGCGGGCGACGAGGCCGCCGCCGAGCGCGGACGCGACGCGCTCGCGGCGTACCGAGGGTTTCGACGGGCGGCGGCGGACGGATCGGCAGACCACCGTGACCGTACCGACCGCGACGCCGAGACGGAGCAGAGGTGTGACCACTTCCGCACCGGCCCCGGAATCCCTAAGCCGGACACCGGCCAAGGCACGGACAGATGACACGGGTGATCCACACCGGCGACACCCACATCGGGTACTCGCAGTACCACTCGCCGGTCAGACGCCAGGACTTCCTCGACGCGTTCGAGACCGTGGTCGACGACGCGGTCGACGACGCGGTCGACGCCGTCGTCCACGCCGGCGACCTCTTCCACGACCGCCGCCCCGAACTCCGCGACCTGATGGGGACTATCTCCGTCCTCCGTCGGCTCGACGACGCCGGAATTCCCTTTCTCGCGGTCGTCGGCAACCACGAGTCGACGCGGGGCGGCCAGTGGCTGGACCTCTTCGAGCGGCTCGGACTCGCGACCCGGCTGGGCGACGAGCCGGTCGTGGTGGGCGACACCGCCTTCTACGGACTCGACCACGTCCCCGTCTCGCGACGCGACGACCTCGACTACGCGTTCGCCGACCACGACGCCGAGTACGCCGCCCTCGTCGCGCACGGTCTCTTCGAGCCGTTCGGCTACGCCGACTGGGACACCGAGACCGTGCTGACCGAGAGCGACGTCGCGTTCGACGCGATGCTGCTCGGCGACAACCACACCCCCGATACCGCGCAGGTCGCCGACACGTGGGTGACGTATCCGGGATCGACAGAGCGCGCGAGCGCGAGCGAACGCGAGGGGCGCGGCTACAACCTGGTCGTCTTCGACGCCGACGCGGCGGGCGGCGACGACCGCGTGGAGATCCGGCGCCGGGCGCTCGACACGCGCCCGTTCGTCTTCGTCACCGTCGAACTGCGCGAGGGGGAAGGCGAGTCCCGAGTTCGCGAGCGCGTGCGCGAGTACGACCTCACGGAGGCGGTCGTCCACGTCGAGATCACCGGCGAGGGGGATCCGGTGACGCCGGCCGCCGTCGAGGAGTTCGCGACCGACGAGGGCGCGCTCATCGCGCGCGTCACGGACCGGCGCGAGGTGGAGACCGACGGCGAGGTCGACGTGAGCTTCGCCGACCCGGAGGACGCCGTCCGCGACCGACTGGACGAGATGTCGCTCTCGACCGCCGCGCGCGACGTCGAGAGCGCGGTCCGCGCGGACACCGTCCCCGACGCCAACGTCCGCGAGACGGTGAAACGCAGAGTCGAGGAGCGGCTCGACGAGGAGGGAGATCTCGATGCGTTCGAGCCGGTCGATTCCGCCGACAGCGACTCCGACGACGACAGCGACTCCGACGACGACAGCGACTCCGACGACGACAGCGACTCCGACGACGACAGCGACTCCGACGACGACAGCGACTCCGATGAGCAGCCGGACGGTGACGAATCGGATGCTGACGGAGCGGACGGTGACGAATCGGACGCCGATAGAGCGGGACCCGGTGAAGTGGACGCCGAGTCCGATCCCGCGGAAACCGCGGACCCCGACCCGGCGGCGACCGACGGACAGGTCTCCATGGAGGACTACCTGTGAAGTTCGACCGCGTCCGCCTCGCGAACTTCAAGCCGTACGGCGACACCGACCTACGGCTGACCGAGGGAGTGACGGTCATCCACGGTCTCAACGGTAGCGGGAAGTCGTCGCTGCTCGAGGCCTGTTTCTTCGCCTTATACGGGTCGAAAGCGCTCGACGGCACCCTCGAAGACGTCATCACGAACGGCGAGGAGGAGACGGAGGTCGAACTCTGGTTCACCCACGACGGCGTCTCCTACCGCGTCGAGCGACGGCTCAAGTCCTACGACGACCGGATCGACCACCAGTGTACGCTCGAAGCAACCGACGGGAACGACGTGACCCGCGACGGCGCGCGAGCGGTTCGCGAGTTCGTCACGGAACTGCTGCGGATGGACGCCGAGGCGTTCGTCAACTGCGCGTACGTGCGGCAGGGCGAGGTGAACAAGCTGATCAACGCCACGCCCCGCGAGCGACAGGACACGATCGACGACCTGCTCCAGCTGGGGAAGTTAGAGGAATACCGCGAGCGCGCGGGCGACGCCCGGCTCGGCGTCGAGGACGTGCTGGAGAACCGGCGCGGCCGGCTCGACCAGCTCGACGAGCAGATCGCCGCGAAGGAGGACCGCGACCTCCACGGGCGGCTCAACGAGCTGGAGAGCGAACTCGCCGAGGTCGCCGACGAGATCGATCGGTACGAGACCCAGCGAGAGCAGGCGAAGGAGACCCGAGAGGCGGCCGCCGAGACCTTGTCGACCCACGCGGAGAAGCGAGAGAAGCTGGAGGCAGTCGAGACCGAGATCGACGAGATCGAAGCGGCGATCCGGACCGCCGAGCGCGAGCGCGACGACCACCGCGACGCGATCCGCGAGACGCGCGAGCGGATCGGAGAGATCGAAAGCGAGATCGACGACCGGCTCGGCGACGCCGGCCTCGACGCGGCGAGCGAGGCGGCGATCGCCGACCGCCGCGCGGCGCTCGACGATCGGGAGGAAACGGTCCGCGAGGAACTCGACGACGAGCGGGTGAACGCCGAGGCGCTTCGCAACCAGGCGACGAACCTCGCCGGAAAGGCGGACGACCGGACCGACCGCGCCGCGGAGATCGAGTCCGAGGCCGACGAGCTCGCCGACGAGGCCGAGGCGACGGCCGAGGAGGCGGACGAGGCCGAGGCGTCGGTCGCGGACCTCCGCGAGGAGGCCGAGGAGCTTCGCGAGCGGTTCGCGGCCGCGGAGGCCGACGTCGACTGCGACGGCGTCGCCGACGAGTTGGACGTGCTGCGGGACGAGCGCGCCGAGGTGCGCGAGCGGATCGCCGAGCTGTCGGCGGAGCTGAAGAACGCTCGAGAACGCGTCGCGGAGGCCGAGGAGCTGCTCGCGGCGGGGAAGTGTCCCGAGTGCGGCCAGCCGGTCGAGGACTCGCCGCACGCGAGCGGGATCGAGGCGGACCGCGAGCGCGTCGAAGAGCTCGAAGCGGAGCTGGCGGACGCCCGCGAGCGCGAGGACGACCTCGACGATCGGATCGCGGAGCTGGACGGGCTCGCGAGCGCCGCGGACCGGCTCGACGAGATCGACGAGCGGGTCGAGACCCTCGAGGAGCGGGTCGAGGAGAAGCGCGACGAGGCGGACCGGAAGCGGGAGGCGGCCGAGGAGAAGCGCGAGCGCGCGGCGGAGCTCCGTGGGGAGGCCGAGGAGACCCGCGAGGTCGCGGCGCGGAAGCGCGAGGAGGCCGAGGAAGCCGCGGCGCGCGTCGAGAAACTCGAGGCGTCGCTGTCGGCGATCGACGACGCCCGCGAGGCGGTGACGGCGGTCGAAGAGCGCCTGTCCGCCGTCGCGGACGCGGAAGACGAGATCGAACGTCGTCGAGAGAAGCGCGAGAGCCTGACGGAGGTGAACGACGAGCGGCGCGACCGACTCGCGGACAAGCGCGAGCGACGCGACGAGCTCGCGGACGCCGTCGACGAAGACGCGGTCGAGAACGCGAGAGAGCGGAAGGAGGACGCTGAGCAGTACCTCGAACAGGTCGCCGAGGAACTCGACCGCCTCGACGAGCGGCGGGAGGAGCTCCGGAACGCGATCGGCGCGGTGAAAGGCGAGCTCAGCGAGATGGAGGCGCTCCGCGAGGAGCGCGAGGCGCTCGGCGAGCGCGTGGCGGCGCTCGAGACGCTCCACGAGGAGACGAGCGAGCTGGAGTCGATGTACGGCGACCTGCGCGCGGAGCTCCGCCAGCGCAACGTGGCCGAGTTGGAGCGCACGCTGAACGAGACGTTCGATCTCGTCTACGGCAACGACGCCTACTCGCACATCGAGCTGGACGGCGAGTACGTCCTCACGGTCTACCAGAAGGACGGGGAGCCGCTCGACCCGGAGCAGCTCTCCGGCGGCGAGCGCGCGCTGTTCAACCTTTCGCTGCGCTGTGCGATCTACCGGCTGCTCTCGGAGGGGATCGAGGGCGCGGCGCCGACCCCGCCGCTCATCCTCGACGAGCCGACCGTCTTCCTCGATGCCGGCCACGTCTCGCGGCTCGTCCGGCTCGTCGAGGAGATGCGCGGGTTCGGCGTGGCGCAGATCGTCATCGTGAGCCACGACGACGAGCTGGTGGGCGCGGCCGACGAGCTGGTCACCGTCGAGAAGGACCCGCGCTCGAACCGCTCGACCGTCCGCCGGGAGGACGCGGCGGAACTCGACGTCGCCGAGCTCGCCGACAGCTGAGCGGGCGCTCCCGTCGCCGGCACGGGCTGGAACGGAGACGAGGCCCGAACCTTCAACGTCGGCGCGCCCGCGAGCGCCCGGAGGGCGCGAGCGGACCGCGAGGGAGGCGGCGGGTCGGCGCGGCACCGCCCGCGCCGACCCGCCCGCCGAGGCTGGGGAGGCGCGAGGCACATGCTCGGTCGAACGAAGAGAGGGAGGGAGAGAGAAGACGCGAGCGTCAGCGAACGGTCACGGGCCGGTGTCGCAGAGGACTACTCGCCGCCCTCGCCGTCCGACCCACTCCGCAGCAGTCCCATCGCCTCGACCGCGACCGCGGTCGCCTCGTAGCCGCGTCGCCCCGCGACGTCGACCTCGTCGACCAGCCCGGCCGCGCGGAACTCCGTGATCGCGCCGTGGAGGTCGGACTCGCACATGTCCGCGGCGTCGAGGAGGTCGATCGCGGCGATCGGTCCCTCGTCGACGACCACCGCGAGCAGGCCGAGCGACCGGTCGTCGCGGACCGCCCCGAGCGTCCGACGGACGGGTTCCGGAACGCCCGAAGCCGCGGTCGCCAGCACCGACTCGCCGTCCACGACCCGAAGGTCGTCGTTGTCGACGTACCGCTCCGCGCCGGTGGCCGGGTCCCGCACCCGGCTCGACTCGGCGGAGCGTTTCACGAGGAGGTACGTCTCGCCGTCGCCGTCGCGAACCGTTTGCATAGGTGAAAGAGCGCGGGCGTCGGACATTACGCTTCCGGGGGCGTCGAGTCGGGATCGGCGTCCGGCTCGTCCGTCTGTCCCTCCGAATCCTCCGCCTCGTCCCGCGAACGCTTCCACGCGCGGTACGTCTGGTAGGTCCGAATGCCCGCCAAGAGTCCGCCGCCGAACAGGGCCAGTCCGACCCGTAATCGACCCTCGAAGAACCACACCATCGGCCCGAGCGCGACGAGGAGGACGGCGGCGTTGGCGTAGATGACGGCGACGACGAACGCGCGGAGAGTCGCCTGATCCACGTCGCTCGCGCCCTCGAAATCGGCGTCACCGCCGTCGTCGAACGTCTTCACCGAGGGCGCCTCGGGGGGATCCGGAGTCATCTCTCGCTCGGCCTCGGAACTCTCTCCGAAGGAGACCTCGCCCTCGTCGTCCTCGTCGAGGCTGAACACGCTCGGGAGTACGCCGCGCCGGGGCAAAGGGGTTCCGTCTGGAGGGGGTGCGACCGCGATTAGACCGCGTCGGCGAGCCGCACCGTTCGGCTCGCTTCGACCCACGCGAGGGGGTTCGTCGCGTCGAAAAGCACCACGTTCCCGTCGTCTTCGTACGCCTCCACCTCGGCGTCGACCGCGTCGGAATCGGCCGGGCGAGCCACCTGGGGTTCGGAACGTGGGTCCGAAGACATAGACCGTGGTAAGTCATCACACATTAAATGCCTTTCCGTGGCGGGAGACCTCGCCGGACCCGAAAGCCGAGTTTTTTAGCCGGGTGCCGCCGAAGGACGGGTATGACTCAGTCGGGGCTGTCGGACTTCTCGTCGACCGGCGCGGCGGACGACGGGACGGACGGCGGCACGGAAACCGAACGAGAGGATCTGGCCGCCCAGGAGGCGGCCGTCGTCGCCGGCGGCGGGCGGGGCCGCGTCAGCGACGTCGTCGACGTCGACGAGGCGAAGTTCCCGGAGTCGACGGGGACCGTCGAGCTGATGATCACCCAGATCGACTACGCCGTCGAGGGGTACGGCAGCGACGAGTATCCGGTCGTCCACGTGTTCGGTCGACGACCGGCCGAGAACGTCGACGACGCCGACCGCGACACCGTCGAACACCTCCGCGTGCTCGGCGTCGAGCCGTACTTCTACGTCCCCACGGCCGACCTCGACCGCGACCCGGTCGAGGAGTACGACGTGGTGATCGGCACGCGCGAGGAGAACGCGGAGGGAGAGCCGTACGAGAGCATCCGCGGCGAGCCGCTCACCCGGATCGTCACTCGGACGCCCCGCGACGTGGGGAACATCCGCGACGACTTCGCGACGAGCTTCGAGGCGGACATCCTCTTCCCGAACCGCTTCCTGATCGACAACGGGATCAACGGCGGGATCCGCGTCGAGGAGCGCCGCCTCGACGACCGGGAGGGGACGATACAGGTCCACGAGGGGATGCTCGAACCCGCGGCGGTCGACGCCGAGATGCGGGTGAACACCTTCGACATCGAGGTCGACGACCGACGCGGCTTTCCCGAGGACGGCGAGGAGCCGATCATCTGTCTCACCAGCCACGACTCCTACGACGACCAGTACGTCGTCTGGCTGTACGACGCGCCGGAGACCGAGATCCCGCCCCCGGAGGACCTCCCCGACTACGAGGGGATCGTCGGCGATGGGGACGGGGAGCTCGACTTCGAGGTCCGCACCTTCGAGGAGGAGGCCGCGATGCTCGACGCGTTCGTCGAGTACATCGACGACACCGACCCGGACCTGCTGACCGGGTGGAACTTCGAGGACTTCGACGCGCCGTACGTCCTCGATCGGCTGGAGGTCCTCGACGACGGGAGTCAGTACGACCTCTCCGTCGACCGCCTCTCCCGGATCGGCGAGGTGTGGCGCTCCGGCTGGGGCGGTCCCGACGTGAAAGGCCGGGTCGTCTTCGACCTGCTGTACGCCTACAAGCGGACGATGTTCACGGAGCTGGAGTCGTATCGGCTCGACGCGGTCGGCGAGCGCGAGCTCGGCGTCGGCAAGGAGCGGTACACGGGGGACATCGGCGACCTCTGGGAGCAGGACCCCGAGCGCTTACTGGAGTACAGCATCCGCGACGTGGAGCTGTGCGTCGAGATCGACCGGAAGCAGGACGTGATCGCCTTCTGGGACGAGGTGCGCACCTTCGTCGGCTGCAAGATAGAGGACGCGCCGACGCCGGGCGACACCGTCGACATGTACGTCCTCCACAAGGCGTTCGGGAAGTTCGCGCTCCCGACGAAGGGCCAACAGGAGTCGGAGGAGTTCGAGGGCGGCGCCGTCTTCGACCCGATCACCGGCGTCAAGGAGATGGTGACGGTCCAGGACTTAAAGAGCCTCTACCCGATGTGCATGGTGACGATCAACGCCGGCCCGGAGACGAAGGTCGACCCCGCAGAGTACGACGGCGAGACGTACGTCGCGCCCAACGGGACGCACTTCCGGAAGCAGCCGGACGGGATCATGCGCGAGATGGTCGACGAGCTGCTCTCGGAGCGGGAGGAGAAGAAGGCGCTCCGGAACGACCACGAACCGGGTACCGAGCCGTACGAGCAGTACGACCGACAGCAGGCGTCCGTCAAGGTCATTATGAACTGCTTCACTCCGGACACCGAAGTCGTGACTCCCGACGGCGTTCGGTCGATTACGGACTTGGAGGTCGGTGACGCCGTGTACTCGCTCGAACCCGATACGGAGGAGATGGAGGTGAAGACCGTCGAAGAGACCCACGCGTATCCGGATTACCGGGACGAACTCGTCGACATCGAAACGTCGAAGATCGACTTCCGTGTGACGCCGAATCACCGGATGCTCGTCCGGAAGAACGAGACGAACGGGATCACCGAAGACGGGTACAGTTTCGTGGAGGCGGGCGACCTCGACCGGGCGACCAACTACGAACTGCCTCACGACTGGGACGGGCCCGACGGCGAACGGATCGAGGAGGTCGACCTGACCGAGCTCGTCGACGGCGAGTACGAGGTGTGGGTCCGGCCGAGCGTCCACGGCCACACGTTCACCGCCGAACTCGGCTGGACGCCGCGACGCGTGCCGAAGGCGGACGTCGGCGAGACCGGCTACGTGTTCACGGCGGCCGAGTTCGAGGAACACCGCGAGTACGTCGAGTCGGTGTGCGAGACGAGCTACGTTCACCGCGAGTCCGGACGGAAGTGGATTCCGCGGACCTACGACGGAGACGACTTTCTCGAACTGCTCGCGTGGTACGTCACGGAAGGGAACGTGTACACCTCCGAAGAGAAGCGGTTCGGCGACAACCTTCGCGGCTCCGCGACTACGATACAGATCGCACAGGACGCCGTGGCCGACGGCGGCGACTCCGACCACGAGACGATCGGCCAACTCCTCGATCGGATGGGGCTGGACTACTACGTCGACGACCGCAGTTATCAGTTCACCTCGGAGCTGCTCGGCGACCTCCTCCGGGACCGCTGCGGCGACGGGAGTTTCGAGAAGCAGATTCCGGACCGCGTATTCGAGGCGACGAGAACGCAGAAGCGCGCGTTCTTGGAGACCCTGATCGACGGTGACGGTAGCCGACAGACCGGGTCGTGGCGGTACACGACGTCAAGCGAGCGGCTTCGAGACGACGTGCTCCGCCTGTGTGCCCACCTCGGACTCACCGCGAGCTACAATCGGGACAGCGGGAGCTGGCGGATTTACGTCACGGAAGACGCGAAGAACACGCTTCGAATGCACCGGAGCGGAAGTCGAACCGAGGCCGAAGACGGTGTCTACTGCGTGACCGTCGAGGACAATCACACGCTCCTCGCAGGGCGGAACGGGAAGTTCCAATTTGTCGGCCAGTCGTTATATGGAGTCACGGGATGGGACCGGTTCCGGCTCTACGACAAGGAGGGCGCGGCGGCCGTCACGGCGACCGGTCGGGAGGTCATCGATTTCACCGAGGAGGCAGCCAACGAGCTCGGCCACGACGTTGCGTACGGGGACAGCGTCACGGGCGACAGACCCGTCGTCGTGCGCGATCCCGAGGGCATCGTTCGAATCTTGCCGATTGACGATCTCTTCGAGCGCTCGGACGCGACTGCGAGCGAGGATCTGATCGTTACCGCCGACGGCGGGCCCGTCGCTTCGGTGTCGGTTGAGAAGGAACGGGGTCGCGTGGACGGGTGGGAGGCGCTTTCGGTGACCGGGGACGGCGAACCGGAGTGGCAGCCGATCGAGCAGGTGATCCGACACGAGACCGACAAATCGGTCGTCAATCTACAGCACAAGTTCGGCGAGTCGACGACGACCAGAGACCACTCGTACGTCGTCGAAGAAGACGGTGACCTCGTCGAGACGAAGCCAGAAAGCGTCGAAGAACCGCTCCGAGTGCCCGGTCTCCCCGAGGTCGAAACGGTGGAGAGGATCGACGTATACGCCGTGTTGGAGGGGTACACGCGCGAGTACGAGGACGGCCGAAGTGTCGGCAGCGAGAACGCGGCGACGAAGGTCAAACGAGTCCACGCGAACGACGAGTGGGTCTGGTTCGGACACAAGCATCACGATGCGATAGAGAGGAGTATCAAGGTACAGCGATACATCGATTTGGACTCCGAAGACGGACGGGCGCTCGTGCGGTTGCTCGCCGCGTACGTCACCGAGGGCAGTGCCTCGACGATCGAAACGGCCGAATCCAAGTTCGGCGCGAGCATCGCGGAATCCAGAACGGAGTGGCTCGAAGGGCTTCGAGATGACTACCAGCGCCTGTTCGACGGGGCGAGGGCGAGTGTCATCGCATCGGACACGTCCGACGAGCGGACCGTCGAGTACGGAACCGACGACGGGGATCAGTCGGTGACGTACGACGACGGCACCCACAAGCTCCAGATGATGAACGAGCTCTCGGCGGTGTTCTTCCGTGAGTTCGCCGGGCAAACGTCACGTGGGAAGCGTATTCCGGGGTTCGTGTTCAATCTCCCCGAAGATCTCCAACAGCTCTTCGTGGACGTACTCGTAGAGGGCGACGGCTCGCGCGAATTCCCGCGGTACTCGGCCGAGTACTGCGAGCGAAACTTCGACTTCGAGACGACGAGCCGGGAACTCGCGGCGGGCCTCTCGACGCTTCTCACCCAGCGCGGGGAGAAACACTCGCTGAAGTACAGGGAGAACAAGGGGAGCTACACGATTCGAACGTGTGATTACTACCGCAGTGGACGAGATCCGGTCGTCGAGGAAGTGGATCACGATGGGTACGTGTACGATCTCAGCGTCGCCGAGAACGAGAACTTCGTCGACGGCGTCGGGGGTATCGTGCTCCATAACACCGATTCGGTCATGTTGTCTCTCGGCCAAGAGGTGGACAAAGAGGAGGCGATCGAGACCTCCTTCGAAATAGAGGACCACATCAACGAGCGCTACGACGACTTCGCGCGCGACGAGCTAAACGCTGAGTTCCACCGCTTCCAGATCGAGTTCGAGAAACTCTACCGACGGTTCTTCCAGGCGGGCAAGAAGAAACGGTACGCGGGCCACATCGTCTGGAAGGAGGGGAAAGACGTCGACGACATCGACATCACCGGCTTCGAGTACAAACGCTCGGACATCGCCGGGATCACGAAGGAGGTCCAGCAGAACGTCATCGAGACGATCGTCACGGGCGACGACATCGACGAGGACATGGGGGAGGTGAAAGAGTACCTCGTAGACGTCATCGCGCGCGTACTCGACGGCGAGGTCGACGTGGAGGAGATCGGGATCCCGGGCGGGATCGGCAAGAAGCTCGACGCCTACGACACGCCGACCGCGCAGGTCCGGGGGGCGAAGTACGCGAACCTCATGCTGGGGACGAACTTCGGGAGCGGGTCGAAGCCGAAGCGGCTCTACATCGAGAAGGTCCACCCCGACTTCTGGCAGCGGATGGAAGCGGAGGAGGGACTCGACCCGCAGCGCGATCGCCTGTACGGGGAGTTCAAACGCGATCCGGACGTGATCTGCTTCGAGTACGCCGACCAGGTCCCGGAGGAGTTCGAGGTCGACTGGGAGAAGATGCTGGACAAGACGCTGAAGGGGCCGATAGAGCGCGTGATCGAGGCGCTCGGGATGTCGTGGGAGGAGGTCAAGACCGGACAGGAGCAGACAGGGCTCGGCTCGTTCATGTAGTAGAGTCGTGTCTCGGAAAGCAGTTTTCGGTCGTCGGAAAAATTCTTAACGGATTCGAGAGTTTTGACGGGTAGATGCGTAACCATTAACCCCCTCAACCCCCACCGTCAAGGTACGAGGCACGAGAATACACATGGCTACTCTCGAAATCAACGATCTTCACGCACGAGTGGCGGAAGAGGGCGGCGAACGCATCCTTCTCGGGGTCGACCTGACCGTCGAGTCCGGCGACATTCACGCGCTGATGGGACCGAACGGCTCGGGGAAGTCGACGCTCGCGAAGGTCATCGCCGGCCATCCCGCCTACGAGGTCACCGACGGCGAGATCCTGCTTCACCTCAGCGAGGAGGACGTCGCCGACATCGACGCCGACCTGGACGACGAGGACTACCACTGGGAACTCCTCGAGCTGGAGCCGAACGAGCGCGCCGCGCTCGGCATCTTCCTCGGCTTCCAGTACCCCGCCGAGATCGAGGGCGTCACCATGACGAACTTCCTCCGACAGGCCCTCAACGCGAAGGCGGACGAGCGCGAGGAGCTGTTCGAGGACGAAGACGAGGAGTCGGCGGAAGCCGAAGAAGACGACGAGGGCTACGAGACCTCCCCGATGGAGGGTCCCGCGGACGACGGCGAGATCGGCGTCGCCGAGTTCCAGGAGATCCTCTCCGAGAAGATGGAGCTGCTCGACATGGACGAGAAGTTCATGCAGCGCTACCTCAACGCCGGCTTCTCCGGCGGCGAGAAGAAGCAGAACGAGGTCCTCCAAGCCGCGATGCTGGAGCCGAGCGTCGCCGTGCTCGACGAGATCGACTCCGGGCTGGACATCGACCGCCTGAAGGACGTCTCGAAGGGGATCAACGCGCTCCGCGACGAGCAGGGCACGGGCATCCTCCAGATCACCCACTACCAGCGCATCCTCGACTACGTCGAGCCGGACCACGTTCACGTGATGCTCGACGGCGAGGTCGTGAAAAGCGGCGGCGCGGAGCTGGCCGAGAAGCTCGAGGACGAGGGGTACGACTGGGTCCGCGAGGACGCCTTCGAGGCGGCGTAACCGAATGCGGGCACGCGACACACGTAAACACGGGAATCCGTAACAATACACTATGAGTTCACAACAGGACGACCTCAAGGAGACAGACACCGAGGCCCGCTTCGAGTTCAAGAAGGAGGAGAAGTCCGCCTTCCAGACCGAGAAGGGTCTCACCGAGGAGACAGTCCGCGTCATCTCGGAGGACAAGGACGAACCGGAGTGGATGCTGGAGCGCCGCCTTCGCGCGCTCGAGCAGTTCCAGGAGATGCCGATGCCGACCGACTGGCCCGGACAGCCGGACCTCTCGGAGATCGACATCGAGGAGATCGTACCGTACATCCGGCCGGACATCGACAAGCGCGGCGGCGCAGACAGCTGGGAAGACCTCCCGGAGGAGATCCAGGACACGTTCGACAAGCTGGGCATCCCGGAGGCCGAGAAGAACGCGCTCTCGGGCGTCGGCGCGCAGTACGAGTCCGAGATCGTCTATCAGAACATGCAGGAGCAGTGGGAGGAGAAGGGCGTCATCTTCTGTGACATGGACAAGGCCGTCCGGGAACACGAGGAGATCGTCCGCGAGCACTTCATGACGAAGTGCGTCCCCCCGAGCGACAACAAGTTCGCGGCGCTTCACGGCGCCATCTGGTCGGGCGGCTCGTTCGTCTACGTCCCGGAGAACACCACCGTGGAGATGCCGATTCAGGCGTACTTCCGGATGAACTCCGAGGGGATGGGCCAGTTCGAGCACACGCTCATCATCGCCGAGGAGGGCTCGGAGGTCCACTACATCGAGGGCTGTTCGGCCCCGAAGTACTCGGCGTTCAACCTCCACTCGGGCGGCGTCGAAGTGTTCGTCGGCGAGGACGCCCACGTTCAGTACTCGACCGTCCAGAACTGGTCGAAGAACACGTACAACCTCAACACCAAGCGCGCAATCGCCGAGAAGGGCGGGCGCATGGAGTGGATCTCCGGCTCGATGGGGTCGAAGGCGACGATGCTGTACCCGTCGACGATCCTGAAGGGTCGCGGCGCCTCTGACAACCACATCACCATCGCCTTCGCGGGCGAGGGCCAGGACATCGACACGGGCGCGAAGGTGTACCACAACGCGCCGGACACGAAGTCCACCGTCGAGTCGAAGTCGATCGCGAAGGACGGCGGCCGCACCAACTACCGCGGTCTCGTCCACATCGCGGACGGCGCGGAGAACTCCTCGACCGCCGTGGAGTGCGACGCGCTGATGTTCGACAACGAGTCGACCTCCGACACGATGCCGTACATGGAGATCAACGAGTCGAAGGTCGACGTCGCCCACGAGGCGACCGTCGGCAAGATCGGCGACGAGGACATCTTCTACCTCCAGTCGCGCGGTCTCGACGACGACGACGCCAAGCAGATGATCGTCTCGGGGTTCATCGAGCCGATCACGGAGGAGCTGCCGATCGAGTACGCCGTCGAGCTGAACCGGCTCGTCGAGCTGGAGATGGAGGGTTCGCTCGGATAACATGAGCACGCAAGCAATCGAGAGCCTCTCGGAGGACACGGTACGACGCATCGCAGACGAACGCGACGAGCCCGAGTGGCTCTTGGAGACCCGCCTGAACGCGCTTTCGGCGCTGGAGACGGCGGAGCTTCCCGACGTCATCCAGACGCCGGGGCGCCGCTGGACCGACCTGGAGTCGCTGGACTTCGAGGCGCTCGTCGACCCGCTGAACCAGGCTGACGAGACCGAGCGGACCGCGGGCGACGACGAGGTCGTCGTCCTCCCCTTTACCGAGGCGCTCGACGAGTACGGGGACGTCATCGAGGCGAACTTCGGCTCCGTCCTCGATCCCGAGCACAACTACCTCACGGCGCTGTCCGTCGCGCTGTTCACCACGGGAACGTTCGTCTACGTCCCCGAGGGCGTCGACGTCGAGGACGTGACGGTGCGCGCGGAGATGAACTCTCGCTCGCTTTTCAGCCAGACGCTCGTCGTCGCCGAGGAGTCGTCGTCGGTGACGATCCTCGAGTCGATCGAGACCGGTGACGGGGAGGCCGCCGCCTCGGGGGGAGGCGACGACCGGTACTTCTCGAACCTCGTCGAGGTCGTCGCGGGCGAGAACGCGAACGTCCAGTTCGGCTCGCTCCAGAACCTCGACGACGACTCGTACACCTACTCGCTGAAGCGCGGCGTGACCGACACGTACGCGACGGTCGACTGGATCGAGAGCAACTTCGGTTCGAAGCTCACCCGCTCGGACATCGAGACCGAGCTCAACGGCGACGGCTCCGAGAGCCAGATCGTCGGGACGTTCTTCGGCACGGACGACCAGCACTTCGACATCAACGCCCGCGTGTGGCACCAGGCGGAGCAGACGACCGCCGACCTCGTCACGCGCGGCGTGCTCGACGACGTCGCCCGCTCCGTCTACGAGGGGGTTCAGGACGTCGGCGAGGACGCGTGGAACACCTCCAGCTACCAGCGTGAGAACACGCTGATGCTGTCGGACGACGCCGAGGCCGACGCGTCGCCGAAGCTGATCATCCACAACCACGACACCGAGGCCTCTCACTCCGCGACGGTCGGACAGGTCGACGCCGAGGACCTGTTCTACTTGGAGAGCCGCTCGATCGACTCGCGAACGGCCCGGAACATGCTCGTCGAGGGCTTCTTCGTGCCCGTCTTAGAGGAGATCGCGGTCGACGAGTTCCGCGACGACGTCGAGGAGCTCGTCTTGGAGCGTCTCCAGTAGGCCGTCGGCGCCGAGCGGATTTTTTCGACCCCGCCTCACCTCGCAGCGACCGGTCCGCGAGGGGAACGGCTTAAGAGCGACGGCGCCCGAGACGGAGGTATGCGAACCCGTGTATCGCGCCGTCTCGGGTGGTCGCGGTGAGCGTGAGCCAGCGGGTCGCCTCCGACGACCAACTCGCGCGGCTGCTCCAGATCGGAATCGTGCTCGAAGAGGTCGTCGAAGCGCGAACGCACCGCCACTACCAACAGCTGGACGCCGAACTCGACGAGGAGGTGGAGACGCTGCTCGCGGACGCGGCCGAGGAGTCGGCCGACCACCGCGAACGGCTGGAGGCCCTCATCGAGGGGTTGGGCGTCGACAGCGTCCCGTTCGGCGAGATCGAGTCGCTGGTCGACGCCCGCTACGGGCGGACGCGACCGGAGGACTTCGACGACGTGTTGTACGACCAGCTGTGTAACGAGGAGACGGCCTACAAGTTCTACGACGACCTCATCGAAGCGATCGAGGACTCGGACGTGACGTTCTCGATCGACCGCGAGGAGCTGCTCGCGACCCTGACGACGATCCGCGACGAGGAGGCCGAGGGAGTGCGCGAGGTCACGGAGGTCATGGAGCGCCGATGAACCGGACAGACGAGTCGCCGACGAGCGCCGACGGAGGACAGCCGTGAACACCGCAGATCAGTACCTCAAGACGATATACGTCGTACAGGACAGCGAAGACGGCCCCGCGTCGACCGGGTCGATAGCCGACGCGCTCGGCGTCAGCCCGGCCAGCGCCAACGAGATGATCGGGAAGCTCGAAGAGCGCGGGCTCGCGGAACACGAGAAGTACAAGGGCGTCAAGCTCACCGACGACGGTATCGTCCGGGCGAGAGACGCCCTCCAGACCTACTGTATCATCGAACGGTTCCTCGCGAACGTCCTCGCAGTCGAGGACTTCCAGTCCGAGGCCCGCGAGCTGGAGGCCGTCATCGACGACACGGTCGCGGAGCGGCTCGACACGATCATCGACCGCCAGCCGGAGTGTCCGGACTGCTTCGACCCGGAGACGGACGCCTGCGCGTGCCTAGAGATCGCGCCGGCGCCGGTCGAGCCGGAACAGCAGTAGAAGTCGTAGGGACCGTTTTCGAGGGCTTAGACGCCCGTCGAGTAGCGCAGAATGCCCGCGATGCCGCCGAACGCGTCGAGCAGCTGTTCGCCCTTCTCGAAGTCCGTCGAGATGAACTTCGTGTCCGTCCCGCGCTGTTCCGCGATGGCCATCAGGTGTTCGATGACGTCCTCGCGCTCGTCGACCGCGGCCTCCTCGCCGCACTCGCTACACTCGTGGTCGGGCGTCGAGTGTCGCGAGTCGATCACCTCGTACTCCTCGTGGTCGTTCGGACACTCGTAGACGACGACGTCGGAGCGGAGGTCCTCGGAGATGAGCAGGCGGTCGACCGACCCCATGATCAGGTTCCGGCGAGTCTGTTCGAACCCGTAGGTCGCCTCCTCGCCGGTGTTGAGCTTCTCGAAGAACTCCTCCATGTTGCGTTTGTCTTCGACGATCTCCTGGTCGGCGAGCGCCTCGCTGGCGTTGTCGACGAGGTCCTTCAGGCCGGACTCGTCGGTGTACGCCACGTCGAACTTGCCGAGGACCTTGTCCTGGAGCTCGTGGTGGAGGTAGTCGCCGTCGAGGAACTCGTCTTTCGTCGGCGACGGGCCGCCGACCAAGATCCCGTCCAGCTCGTGACGCTTGTCGACGAACAGGTCGTCGGCCATCCCCGCGACCTCCTGATAGAAGTTGTCGATGGCTTCGAGACGCAGGCGGGCGAACCGCTGTGCGGACTGCCCGCCTTTCCGCTGTTTGCCGGGGACGAGCGAGGAGGCGGACTTGACCGGCTCGACGCGTTTCCCCTTCAGCCAGCCGACGTTCGCCTCGCGGCGGTCGAGGACGATGAGCCCGAACAGCCCGGAGTCTTCGAGCATGTGTTCGAGCGGCTCGGTGAGGAACTCCGAGTCGCAGTGGTAGCGGAACGACTCCACCGGCTGCGGGGGCGACTCCAGCGTCCGGGTGACCATGTCGGTCTGGCCGCCGCCGGCGTCGATGGCGCCCGAGAAGATCACGATGCCGTTGTCGGGCGGGAAGGTGTCGTAGTAGCGCAGACGGTCCTTGATCGACGTGAGCGCGTCTTGGACGGCCGTCCGCGTCTGCTTGGACTTGATGTTCGACGCCTCGCTGTGTTCCTGGGTGACGTGGGCCACCACGTCGGAGATCTGCCTGTCTTCGGGGATGTAGATGGTGACGAGCTGGGTGCCGGAGCCCTCGTACTCTTTGAGCTCCTCGATGACCTTGCGGAACTCGTACTTCCGGCGGTCCTCGTTCGCCTCCTGTGCGTCGCTGCTCATTACCTACAGTTCGCCCCCGTGCGGGTAAGTAAGCTTTGACCTCGGGGCTGTGGCCGGCGAGACGCCCCGTGTCGGCGGCGAGGACCCGCGTCAGTGGGGACCGTATCGCCTGGGGTCGCTACGCGTAGTGCGCTTCGAGGTACTCGACGATGTCGTCGCTCTCGTACATCGTGACGCCGCGATCGGTGTCGACGAGGTACGGGATCTGGTCTTCGCCGCCCGCGGTGAGCTCGTCGTGGGTCACCTCGTTGGTCACGTCGCCGCCGGCGTTCCCCGGGAGCCGCGGGTTGTGCGCGACGTACGAGACCCCGAGCTCGGAGAGCGTCTCGCGGACCTTCGCGCAGTGCGGACAGCCTTCCGACTGGTAGAGTTCGAGCATCGACCGACGGTACGGGACGCGGCACAAAACCGTTTGCGGGCGGTGCGAAGCGAGCGCCGGAGCGAGACCGTCGATCCCGGCGCTACATCGACTCCGGCGCCTCGACGCCCAGCACGTCGAGCGCGTTCGCCATCGTGTGTTTCGCGGCCGCGACGACCGCGATCCGGGCGTCGCGCAGCTCGTCGGTCTCGGCGGTCACGACCGGGCACTCGCGGTAGAAGGCGTTGTACGCGTCGGCGAACTCGCGGGTGAACGTCGCGATCGTGTGCGGCTCCAAGTCGTCCGCGGCGGCCTCGATCGCCGCGGGGAAGCGGGCGACCTCGCGCAGGAGGTCGCGGGCCGCCTCGGTCTCTAAGGCCCCCGCGTCCACGTCGAGCGCGTCGAGGTCGACGTCGCCGTCGGCGTCTTCCGTCACGCCCGGCACGTCGATGCCGGCGGCCGCGGCCTCGCCGAGGATGCCGGCGCAGCGCGCGTGGACGTACTGGACGAACGGGGCCGACTGCGCCTCGAAGTCGAGCGCGTCCTCCCACTCGAAGGTGATCGCCTTCGCGGGCTGTTTCGAGACGATGTCGTACCGGACCGCGCCGATCCCGACCTGATGGGCGATGCGCTCGACGTCCTCGTCGGTGAGGTCGTCGTCGCGGATGCGGTCGTCCATCCGGGACTCGACCGCCTCGCGGGCGCGGTCGATGGCCTCGTCGAGGAGGTCGTCGAGCATCACGCCCGTCCCCTTCCGGGTCGACATCTTCCCGTCGGGGAGGTTGACGTACGAGTAGATGACGTGGCCGAGGCGGTCGGCGTCGTTGCCGAGCAGTTCGAGGGTCGCGTCGAGCTGGTCGGCCTGTAGCTTGTGGTCCTCGCCGAGGACGGTGACGGCGCGGTCGTAGTTGGCGAACTTCCACTCGTGGTGGGCCAGGTCGCGGGTGGTGTAGAGGCTGGTGTCGTCCGAGCGCAGGAAGACGAGGTTCTTGTCGATCCCCCACGCGTCGAGTTCGAGCTGCCACGCGTCCTCCTCGTAGACGGCCTGATCTGTCTCCTTGAGCCGCGCGGCGACCTCGTCGGTCGAGTCGTCGCGCATGAACCGCGTCTCCTTGACGAACTCGTCGAACTCGGCGGGGAGGCGGCCGAGACACTCCTTCATCCCGCCGAGGACGGTGTCGACGACCTCGCCGACGCGCTCGTACGTCTCCTCGTCGCCCGCCTCCAGCCCCTGGAGGATCGACTGAATCTCTGCTTCCGCGGTCTCGACGGCGTCGGCGTCGGCCTCCTCCAGGAAGGCGTTCCCCTTGCGGTAGTAGCGCACGAGGTCGTACTCCGCGCGGTCGCGCGCGGGCTCGGCGTCGAGGTCGTCCTCGTCGAACCGCTCGTACGCCCACGTGAACACCGCCATCTGCCGGCCGGCGTCGTTGACGTAGTAGTGGCGGTCCACGTCGTAGCCCGCGTACTCCAAGAGGTTCGCCACGGCGTCGCCGACGATGGGGTTGCGCGCGCGGCCGACGTGGATCGGCCCGGTCGGGTTCGCGCTGGTGTGCTCGACGACCACGCTCGTGTCTCGGTCGGGGAGCGCGCCGTAGTCGGCGTCGACGGCGGCCGAATCGAGCGTGTCCGAGAGGTAGCGCTCGTTCGCGTGGAAGTTGACGTACGGCCCGACGGTGTCGACGCTCGCGACGTAGTCGGCGCCCGCGACCGACACCGCCTCGGCGACCGTCGCCGCGACGTTGGGCGGCGCGTCGCCGACCTCGCCCGCGAGCCGGAACGCGACGCTGGAGGCGAGCGTCGCGTCCATGTCGTCGGGCGGGCGTTCGATGCCGAGGTCGTCGGTCGGGAGGTCGAGCGCGTCGAGCGCGTCCGCGAGCGCCGCCTCGACCTCCGACCGGAACTGCCTGAACATACCGTCCGTTCGACGGGCGGGTTAAAAGGCCCTTCCGAAGCGGCTCGGCGGGCGAGGCGGGGGATCGAACGGGACAGAAGTGAGACACTCGGGACTGCGGTGGCGCGTGCCTGCGAGGCCGCCGTGCGGCCGAGCCGCGAGGGACCGAAGGTCCCTCTGGAAGCCGGCGCGAAGCGCCGGCGACAGCACGCGCGAGGGAGTCGGGCGCTCCGAGGGCGACCGGAGGGAGCCCGAAGGACGCGCCCGACGAGGCTGGGGAGGTGTGAGGCGCGGGGCTGTGCGGTGCGGGGTGGGACTCAAAGGGGCAGGCGCGAGTCCTCGCGCCTGGGGCTTTGGAGGTGCTCTCCGCTGCTCTCTGGTCAATCATTTATAAATGAGCGATCGAGACTCCGGAAGAATATCCCGGGAAAAAGCCGACAGCGTGAGCGTATTCCTATGAGACGATCTCCTCGATCAGCTCTCGCGCGCTCCGCCGGACGGCCGCGTCGCTCTCGATAGACGGCTCCCAGCCGAGGCCCGCGAGCTTCTCGATCGACAGCCGCATCTTCGGCACGTCGCCGGTCCAGCCGCGGTCGCCGCCGGTGTAGTTGTACTCGGGGTCGACGCCGAGTTCGTCGCTCACGATGTCGGCGATCCGGGTCACAGAGGTCGTCGTCCGCGTCCCGAGGTTGTAGACGTTGTACGCGTCGTCCGCCTGCTCGACGACGTGCTGAATCGCGTCGACGCACTCGGAGACGTGCATGTACGACTTCTCCTGGCGGCCGTCGCCGAGGATCTCCAGTTCCGTCGGGTCGGCGTCGAGCTTCTCGATGAAGTCGGGGATCACGTTGCCGCGCTGGCGCGGGCCGACGATGTTCGCGAAGCGGAACACCCACGACTGAACGCCGTAGGAGTGCGCGAACGTCGATATCAGCGCCTCGTCCGCGAGCTTCGCGGAGCCGTACACGGAGATGGGCGCGAGCGGGGCGTAGTCCTCGGGCGTCGGCCGCGGCGCCTCGCCGTACACCGTCGACGAGGAGGTGAACGCGAACCTGTCGACGCCGACCTCGCGCATTCGTTCGAGGACGTTGTACGTCATCGCGGTGTTATCCTCGAACAGCGCGCGGTCGTCGTCGTAGTTCGTGTCGGTGTACGCCGCGAAGTGGAAGACGACGTCGAGTTCGTCGGTGACCGCGCGGGCGACGTCGTCGGGGTCGGTCAGGTCCGCCTCGACGAACTCGGCCCCGTCGGGGACGCGGTCGCGGGTCCCCTTCGAGAGGTCGTCGGCGACGCGGACTGTCGCGCCGCGGTCGAGCAGGCTCGCGGCGAGGTGGCTCCCGACGAGACCGGCGCCCCCGGTCACGAGGACGCGCGAATCGGTGAGGTTCATACCGGCCTGTCGGCCGTCGCGGATAAGTACGTACGGGATCGGGTCGAAGCGATATTCGGCGGAGGGGACGGGGGGTTCGGCGTCTCTCGCTCGGCGACGGTCTCGACGGTTCGCGGAGAGGTTCGGCCGTCGGAGGTCAGACGAGGAGTTGGATGTCCGCCTCGGCCATGTCCCGAAGCGCCGTCGCGGCGCCGACGCCCGTGGTGACGCCGTCGTAGAAGTCGTCCTCGTCGTACCCCATCAGATCGATGGTCATCTGACACGCCTGAAACTCGACGCCCATGTCGAGGCTCGTCTCGAGGAGTTCCTCGATCGTGGCGGTGTCGTTGTCCGCGATCTTCTTTTCCATCATCTTCGTCGTCACGCGGTCCATACCGGGAAGCGCGGCGACGGCGTTCGGGACGGGCATGTTGGGGTTGCCGACGGAGCTGAGCTTGAGGTTCTTCGAGCGCTCCTCGTGGAGGATCTCGAGCCCCCAGAACGTGTGGAAGACGGTCACCTCGTAGCCGAACGCGGCCGCGGTGCTGGCGAGGATGAGCGGCGGGTACGCCATGTCCAGCGTCCCCTTCGTGGCGATGATGCTCATCTTCTTGCCGCCGTCGTCGGTGGTCTCGGCGAGCGCGGCCTCGAGCTCGTCGACGCGCGCGGCCAGCTCCGCGCGCGAGGGCGCCTCGCCGGCCGGAACGTCCTCGGCCGGCGCCTCGTCGGCCGGCACGTCCTCGGCCGGAACGTCCTCGGCCGACCCGTCGAGTGTGTCCGTGTTCATCGTCACGCCGTCCTGCGGACGTAGTGTTTGTACACGTCGTCTCCTTCCGTCTGGTCGAGGAGTTCGACGCCCTCGGTACCGGCCGCCCAACCGTCGATGTCGCTCATGCTTCCGGGGTCGGTCGCCAGCACTTCGAGGACCGCTCCTTCGGCCAGGTCGTCGATCGCCCCCTTCGTCTTCACGACCGGCATGGGACACGATGCGCCTTTCACGTCGAGCGTCTCCGCGATGTCGTATTCGGCACTCATATGGTATCTGCTCCGTTGACTTGTATTGGAGCTACCGCACAATATTCTTGCGACAGTTAAAAGAATGTTGTTTCTTGGGTGTATTACGAACGACTATCTTACCTGAATACAGCTACGAGCGACATAAATGCGTGTTCAGCTCTGTATATCTCGTTTTACGATACTCTGTATTGTATAGTCTTTGAACTACTATCCGAACGCTTTTTTACACCCAACTGGTAGGACGGGGTGTACAAGATGGACGCCGATGACTTCCCGACGCCGGACGTCGAAGTGGAAACGGTCGCACCGAACGAACTGAAAGATCGAATCGACGCGGGCGAAGACGTTACGCTCCTCGACGCGCGGATGAGCGCCGACTACGAGGAGTGGCGCATCGACGGCGAGAACGTCACCTCGATCAACGTCCCGTACTTCGAGTTCCTCGACGACGAGGTCGACGACAACGCCCTCGATCGGATCCCCGACGACCGCGAGGTGACCGTCCTCTGCGCGAAGGGCGGCGCCAGCGAGTACGTCGCGGGCACGCTCGCGGAGCGCGGCTACGACGTCGACCACCTCGAAGACGGGATGAACGGGTGGGCGAGGGTCTACGAGACCGTCGAGGTCGAGCGCTACGACGGCGCCGGCACGCTCCTCCAGTACCAGCGCCCCTCGTCGGGCTGTCTCGGCTACCTCCTCTACGACGACGGGGAAGCCGCGATCATCGACCCGCTTCGGGCCTTTACCGACCGCTACCTCGACGACGCCGACGACCTCGGCGTCGACCTGACGTACGCGCTCGACACCCACGTCCACGCCGACCACATCTCCGGAGTGCGCGACCTCGACGACGAGGGCGTCGAGGGCGTCATCCCCGAGGCCGCGGTCGACCGCGGCGTCACGTACGCCGACGAACTGACCACGGCCGAGGACGGCGACACCTTCGCGGTCGGCGACGGGACGATCGAGACCGTCCACACGCCCGGTCACACGACCGGGATGACCTCCTACCTCGTCGACGAGAGCCTGCTCGCGACCGGCGACGGGCTGTTCGTCGAGAGCGTCGCCCGTCCGGACCTCGAGGAGGGCGACGAGGGGGCGCCCGACGCCGCGCGCACCCTCTACGAGTCGCTCCGGGAGCGCGTCCTCTCGCTGCCCGACGACACGCTCGTCGGCGGCGCACACTTCAGCGATACCGCCGAGCCGGCCGACGACGGTACCTACACGGCGCCGATCGGCGAACTCGTCGCGGAGATGGACGCGCTCACGACCGACGAAGACGAGTTCGTCGACCTGATCCTCTCGGATATGCCCCCGCGGCCGGCCAACTACGAGGACATCATCGCGACGAACCTCGGGCAGAACGCCGTCGACGACGAGGAGGCGTTCACCCTCGAACTCGGCCCGAACAACTGCGCCGCCAGCCGAGACTCGCTCGCGGGTGACTGACGACGCAAATGGTCGCTGACCCACTACTACTTCAGGCGGTGGTCGACCTGTTCCCCAACGGGATCGGCCGCTACGCCGTCGGCGGGCTGTTCGTCGGGCTCGGGACCGTCCTGATCTACGCCGGGACGGGGATCCCGGCCGGGGCGAGCACGTTCCTCGAGTCGACGCTGTCGTACGTCTCAGACCGGTCGCGGTTCCAGCGGTACGTCGCCTCGCGGGACTGGCGGCTCGTGTTCACGGCCGGGATCGTCCTCGGCGGACTCGCGTTCGCCGCGACGTTCCAGTCCGGGCTGGTCACCAGCTCGCTGTACGAGCCCGGGACGACCGGGCAGCTGTACGAGGTCGCCGGCGTGACGCTGTGGGCGACCGACGTCCAGCCGTGGCGGCTGTTCTTCGGCGGGATCCTGGTCGGGATCGGGACCCGGATCGGTAAGGGGTGTACGTCCGGACACGGCGTCTGCGGCGTCGGCTCGGCGTCGAGGACGTCGCTGATCGGCGTCGCGACGTTCCTGACCGTGGCGATCGGGACGGCACAGGTCGTCGCCGCGCTGGGGGTGAGTCCGTGATGTGCGAGACGCGAGCGAGGCGAGGCGCGAGCGGAGTGAGCGCCTCGCAGGGCGAACGGCGAACGGACGTGAGCCGTGAGCAGCGAGCGTCTCGAACCGCGCGAACGGAAGCGACCGGAGGGAGCGACACGTGAGCGACGACCGCCATCCGCTGTTCAAGCCGCTGGTGTTCGTCGGCGGGCTGATCTTCGGGTTCGGGCTCGGGTTCAGTCACATGGCCCGGCCGGAGGTCGTGTTGAACTTCCTCCAGTTCGACGATCTGGGGCTCCCGTTCGTGATGTTCGGGGCCGCGATCGTCTCCGGGATCGCGTTCGCGCTGCTGCCCCGGCTCCGGGACGCCGCGCCCCTCACGGGCGACCCCTACGAGCGGCGCCTGAAACCGTTCGACCGGAACGTCCTCGTCGGCGGCGCCGTCTTCGGCGTCGGCTGGGGGCTGTCCGGTATCTGTCCGGGCGCCGCGTACGCCAGCCTCGGGGTCGGCAACGTCGCCATCCTCTGGGCGCTCGCCGGGATGTTCGTCGGCGCGTACGCGCAGGGGTACTGGCGGAGCCGGAGCGGGGCCCGCGACGGCGCCGCGGCGGGCGCGGACTGACACACCAGCCCGATGGACCCCGTTTTCATCGCCCTCTTCGTCGGCGCAGCGCTCGCCAGCCTGTTCATGGCGTGGGTCATCGGCGCCGGGTCGAGCGGCGCGACCCCGTTCGCCCCCGCGGTCGGCGCGAACGCCGTCGGGACGATGCGCGCCGCTCTCCTGGTCGGCGTCTTCGGCTTCGCCGGCGCCGTCACCCAGGGCGGCAGCGTCTCGGAGGCCGTCGGCAGCGGTCTCGTCGGCGGGATCAGCCTGCCCGTCGCCGGCGTCATCCTCGTGCTCGTCCTCGGCGCCGGGCTGATGGCGCTCGGTATCGCGACCGGGATTCCGATCGCGACCGCGTTCACCGTCACCGGCGCCGTCATCGGCGTCGGCCTGGCGCTCGGCGGGACGCCGGTCCCGTCGAAGTACGGGCAGATCGGCGCCGTCTGGGCGCTGACGCCGCTCGTCGGCGGCGGCATCGCGTTCGGGATCGCCGGCGTCCTCCCGCGGTCCGGCGTTCCCGAGCGGTACAGCGTCGCCGCCCTCGCCGGCCTCGTCGGCGCCGTCCTCGTGAACGTTCAGTTCAGCTTCCTCGGCGAGGGGGCCGCGTCGGGCACCCTCCGCGGCCTCGGACAGCGCGCGCTGGGGGTCGACGGACTCGCGTCGGCGGTCGCGATCACCGGTCTCGCCGCGCTGGCGGTCGGGGTCGTCGTCCGGTGGGACATCGCTCGCGACGAGGAGGGAGGCCTGCGGCGCGTGCTGCTCGCGCTCGGGTCGCTCGTCGCCTTCTCCGCGGGCGGGAGTCAGGTCGGACTCGCCGTCGGACCGCTACTCCCGCTGCTCGACGAGGTGGGGATGATCTCGACGACCGCCGTCCTCGTCGGCGGCGGGCTGGGGATGCTGGTCGGCTCGTGGACGGGCGCGCCCCGGATGATCAAGTCGCTCGCGCAAGACTACTCCTCGCTCGGGCCGCGGCGCTCCATCTCCGCGCTCGTCCCGTCGTTTCTGATCGCGCAGCTGGCCGTCCTCCTCGGCGTACCCGTCTCGTTCAACGAGATCGTCGTCAGCGCGATCATCGGGAGCGGTGCGGCCGTCGGCGGCCGCGACGCGGTGGACGCCCGGAAGATCCTCGTGACGGTCGGGGCGTGGGCGGGGTCGTTCGCCCTCTCGTTCGCGCTCGCGTACGCCGCCGCGGCGCTCGTTTTATAAACGGAGTACGCCGCGGCGTCAGTTGCTTATAAAGAAACGAGGCGGTGGCGTCGCCGGCGGCCTGCCGCCGGCTGCAAGAGGCGCGTCGCGCCTCCCTGCGTGCCTGCGAGGCCGCTCCGCGGCCGAGCCGCGAGGGACCGAAGGTCCCTCTGGAAGCCGGCGCGAAGCGCCGGCGACAGCACGCGCGAGGGAGTCGGTCGCCGAGCGAAGCGACGGCGACCGACGAGGCTGGGGAGGCGTGAGGTGCTGTGCTGTCGCGGTCGGGTGGGTCTCAAAGGGGCAGTCGCCGGCGACACCGCAGGAACGAGCGAAGCGAGTGACGAGGAGCGCAACGAGCGTCCGTCGTCCTCCCGGCTGGGGCGTTGGAGGTGTCCGTAGTCGATCCGCAGTCAACGATAGACAAGTGAGCGGCAGGAGCTTCTGGAGTTCGGCGACCGCAACGCCTACCGACGTTCCATGGAAGTCTCTGACCGCGAAAACGTCTCTGTAAGTTATCGGTACTCCGGCCGAGGTTACCCGAATATAGTATTGTACGATAGACCCAAAACCGTTATACGCACGAACCGGATAGGGGGAATCGAGCAGAAATGTGCCAACAGCGAATTACCGTCGTCGAGAAGAGGAGGGGAGACCGATGCCAGGGTTAGCGGTCCCGACGTGGGACCCGGAGACGGCCCTGCTCATCGGGGTGATCCTCCTGGAAGCGGTCGCGTTGTACGCGGGCTACGGGGGTCTCGAACGGCTCTTCGGGCCGTATCTCATGGACCTCCTCGTCGGGGGTGAATCGAGTGCTCAGTAGTCTCGTGGGCGGGGGCGGCCTCCTCGGCACGAGCCCCGAGATGCTGGCGCTGTTCGTCGGGTTCGGTCTCGTCGTCGGGGTCCTGTTCGGGTTCTTCGGGATGGGCGGGTCGTTCCTCGTCACCCCCGCGCTGCTCATGCTGGACTACTCGGCGCCCGTCGCGGTCGGGAGCGGGATGGCGTTCGTCTTCGGGACGGCCGTCATCGCGACGCTGAAACACCATGACCTCGGGCAGGTGGACTACAAGCTCGGCGCGATCATGATCACCGGCACGACCGTCGGCATCGAGGCCGGGCGCGCGAGCGTCTACTACCTCGAATCGCTGGGTCTCGCGAGCGGGGTCATCAGCGTCGCGTACGTCGTCCTGCTCGGCGGCGTCGGCGCGATGGTCACCCGCGACGCCCTGACGGGCGGTGGCTGGGGCGGCGGCGGGGACGGCGGGGACGGCGGCGTCGACCACGAGGCGGCCGACAGGGAGCTCGACGAGTACGAGATACCCGAGATCGCGGAGACGATCCAACGGACCGTCCGGATCCCGCCGATGGTGACGCTCCGCGGCGACGTCCGCGTCTCCGCGTGGGTGATCACGGCCGTCGCGTTCGCGACCGGCGTCCTGTCCGGCTTCCTCGGCGTCGGCGGCGGCTTCATCCGAATGCCCGCGATGATCTACGCGATCGGCGTCCCGGTGCCCGTCGCGGTCGGGACGGACCTCTTCGAGATCGTCTTCTCCGGCGGACTCGGGAGCTACCTCTACGGGCAGGGCGGCGGCGTGAACCTCGGCATCGTCGCGCCGCTCCTGTTCGGGAGCGCGCTCGGCGCGCGCGTCGGCTCCGCCGCGACCGCCGTCGTCGACGCCGACGAGATCAAGGTGTACTTCGGCGGGATGCTGCTGGTCGGCTCCATCGCCGTGGGTATCGGCGAGGTCGGCTCCTACCTCGGCAACCCGACGCTCGAACTGCTCGGACTGGTGCTCGTGGTCGGCGCGGCGGTCGTCGTCGCGTTCGCGGTCCTCTACACGACGGTCACCTCGCTCCGCGTGACGCGCCAGCAGCGGACGTCCGCCGCGGACTGACCCGCGCTTTCGCCGTCGATCCGCGGCACCTGTGTTGCGTGTTTATGTCATAACCGCAGCATGACTCCGGTCTCTGTGTCCTGCCGGAGACGACGGAGATCGAGTCCGGCGTTCGACGCCGACGCGTACAGCCGAGCGGGGAGCCGGCGAAGAGTCTCCCCGCTCACAGCCCCTCTTGCCCGCCCTCCTGTGCGAGGAGGACGACCATCGAGAGCCCGGAGATGAGGAGGAGGATGAGCGTCGGCACCACCGCGTACTGGTACAGCGCCGACTCCTGCGCGCGCCAGATCTGGGTGACGATCGTCTCGAACCCGGAGGGACGGAGGATCAGCGTGACTGGCAGTTCCTTCATCGTCGTGAGGAACACGAGCGCGGCGCCGGCGACGATCCCCGACCGCGTGAGCGGGAACGTGACCCGCCGGAACGCGCCCAGCGAGGACTCGCCGAGGGTCCGGCCGGCCTCCACGAGCCGCGGATCGACCTGGAGGATCGACGTCCGGCTCGACCCGACCGCCTGCGGGAGGAAGCGCACGACGTACGCGAAGATCAGTAGCGGCAGCGTCTGGTAGATCCATGGCAGGTAGCCGGAGCCGAAGTAGACGAGCGCGAGCGCGAGCACGATGCCGGGCACCGCGAAGCCGACGTACGTCGCGCGCTCAAACAGCGTCGCGAGGCGGGAGTCGTGGTTGGCCGCGAAGTAGGCGATGGGGATCGCCGCGAGCGCGGCGACGACCGCCGCGGCCGCGGAGACCGAGACGGAGTTGAGCACCTGGATCGGGTCGAAGGCCAACGAGGGGCGGCGACCCGACTCCGACCGGACCAGCCACAGCCCGAGGATCCACAGCGGCACGAGCAGCGCGACGGCGGAGACGCCGGCGGGCAGCAGCGTCGCGGGCCACCGAAGCCGCCCCAGCGACACGCGGTCCTCCGTCCGGCCGGCGTCGTCCCCGTGCGAGGAGGCGTCCGAGCGGACGAGCCACTCCAAGGCGAGCACGAACAGCACGACGACGAGCAGCTGTAGGGAGAGCAGCGCGGCGTAGTCGCTCCCGAAGGAGTTGTACTCGACGTAGATCTGTCGGGTGAACACCGACAGCCGCATGATCGAGGGCGTCCCGAAGTCGGAGACCGCGTACAGCGCCGCGAGCAGCGAGCCGGCGGCGACCGCAGGGCGGATCGCGGGCAGCGTCACGCGGCGGAACGACGCCAGTCGGCCGTGGTTCAGCGTCCGCGCCGCCTCCAGCAGCGTCGTGTCGAACGACAGCAGCGCGGCCCGCGTCGTCAGGTAGACGTACGGATATGTGTACAGCGTGATGACGAGTATGGACCCGTGAAGGCCGTATATCTCCGGAATCCGCTCGATCCCGAGCGGCGCGAGGACCTCGTGGAACTCGCCGCGCGGCCCGAACGCGGAGACGAACGAGAACGCGCCGACGTAGCTCGGCACGACGAGCGGGAGTGCGGCCGCGACTGCCCAGAACCGCCGGAACGGGAGGTCGGTCCGAGCGGTGAGGTACGCGAGCGGGACGCCGATCGCGATCGAGAACGCAGTCACGCCGACCATCAACAGCAGGCTGTTGAGGACGGTGTCCGCGGTGCGGAGGCTGAGGGTGAGGTCCGCGGCGCGCGCGGGGTCGACGGTGACCGCCTCGATCACGAGCCACGCGAGCGGGAAGACGAGCGTCGCCGCGATGGCGGCGCAAAGCAGCGTCAACCCCAGCGGTAGTCGGTCCTCCCCGTCGGTCAGCCGGTCGCGGATCCGGGTTATCGGGCACATGGTCCGAGAAGCGGTCGGTCGGAGGATGGACGCAACCGCCGTTAGGGGTTCCGATCCCGCCGCGGAGGCGCGGCGGCGCTCCCCCCGAACGCGACCGACCGCGTCCGGCCGTAGCCCGCCGCAACCGACCGCGCTCCGACGGATATATTAATTTAGGGTTGCCTAAAAAACACATGGAACTGACGCGGCGCGACGCGGCGGCGGCGCTGGCCGCGCTCGGCGCGAGCGGCGGGGTCGCGCTCGGCGCGCGGTTCGCCGCGGACCGCGGAGAGCGCCCTGAGGAAGACGGGAGTCGCGACGGCGACGACGTCCCGGCCGACGACGAGGCGGTCCGCGAGACCCTGACCGCCGTCGCGTCGGTCGTCTACCCCTCCGAGGTCGCCGGCGTGAGCGAGTTCGTCGAGGGGTTCCTCGCCGGGCGGCTCGACGGCTCCGCGCACGCGACGGGGGTCCGCGAGACCGTCGCGGAGCTGAACCACCTCGCGAACACGTGGCACGGCGCGCCGGTCGCCGACCTCGATTCCGCGGACCGCGACCGGCTCCTCCGAGAGGTCGGCGCCGACACCGCCGAGGAGGACCCCGGCGGGACGACCGCAGAGCGGGTCCGGTACTACGTCGTCAACGAGCTGCTGCTCGCGCTGTACGCCTCCCCGACCGGCGGGGAGCTGGTTGGTATCGAGAACCCGCAGGGCCACCCGGGCGGCGCGGAGAGCTATCAGCGGGGGCCGCAATGAGCGGCGCCGAGAGCGTCGGCGACGAGCGGTCGGCGCCCGACGGGGTCGACCGCACGCCCGTCACCGACGCGGACGTCTGCGTCGTCGGCGCCGGCCCCGCGGGGGCGCTCGTCGCCGACCGGCTCGCGGGCGAGCGCGAAGTCGTCGTGCTCGACGCCGGGCCGCGGTTCGATCCCGAAGACCGGCTCGCCAGACAGGAGCGGGCGATCCGCCCGTTCTACGACCGACCGGACGTCTGGGGCGTGGGCGGCGAGCGCGACGCCCACGAGAACGCCGGCGACCGCTCGTACCCCCTGAACCACGCCCGCGTGAAGGGCGTCGGCGGGTCGACGCTCCACTGGCAGGGGATGGTGATGCGGCTCCACGAGGACGACTTCGACTCCGCGAGTGAGCGCGGCGTCGGCGCCGACTGGCCGGTCGACTACGCCGATCTGCGGCCGTACTACGCCGAGGCGGAGCGCGAGCTGGGCGTCGCGGGCGCGTCGGACAACCCCTACGCGCCGCCCCGCGAGGAGCCGCACCCGATGCCGGCGTTCCAGCCCTCCTACAGCGACTCGCTGTTCGCGGAGGCCTGCGAGTCGCTGGGGATCGACATGCACTCGGTGCCGAACGCGCGCAACTCCGAGCCGTACGACGACCGGTCGCCCTGCGTCGGCTACGGCACCTGCCAGCCCGTCTGCCCGAGCGGGGCGAAGTACGACGCGACGGTCCACGTCGAGCGCGCCGAGGCGGCGGGCGCGACCGTGATCGACCGCGCGCCGGTCGAGCGGCTGGAGCACGACGGCGACGACCGGGTGGCCGCGGCCGTCTACGCGACGCCCGACGGGGAGCGGCACCGGCAGGAGGCGGACGCGTTCGTCGTCGCCGCCGGAGGCGTGGAGACGCCGCGGCTCCTGCTCCTCTCGGCGTCCGACCGCTACCCCGACGGGCTCGCGAACGGGAGCGGCCACGTCGGCGAGTTCTTCATGGACCACCTGTTCGCGGGCGCGGGCGGCACGCTCGACGAGGAGACGAGACAGAACCACGTCGGCTTCTACACCAGCGCCTGCGACCAGTTCTACGACGAGGCCGACGAGAGTCAGGCCCCGTTCAAGCTGGAGTTCTTCAACTACGCCGGCCCGTCTCCCGTGGAGTCGGCGCTCACGGGCGACGACTGGGGCGACGCGCTCCGCGACCGCCTGCGGGACGAGTACGGGAACCACGTCGCGATGGGCGCGCTCGTCGAGCAGCTCCCCGACGCCGACAGCCGCGTGACGCTCGCGGACGACCGCACCGACGACCGCGGGAACCCGGTGCCGCGGATCGAGTGGACGGTCGGCGACCGCGCGCTCGACACGATCGAGCGGGCCAACGCGATCCAAGTCGAGGTGCTGGAGGAGCTCGGCGCCGACGTCGAGTGGGTCGCCGGCCCGGACGCGACGGGACCGGCCTACCACCACATGGGGACGACGCGGATGAGCGACGACCCGGATCGGGGCGTCGTCGACGCCGACTGCCGGACCCACGACCTCGAAAACTGCTGGATCGCCTCCAGCTCCGTCTTCCCCACGAGCGGCGCGATGAACCCGACGCTCACCATCGCCGCGCTCGCGCTTCGCGTCGGCGACGACGTGGCCGGGTGGCTCGCAGACGAGTCCTGACAGACGGACACTACTATTTTAGGTAAACCTAAAAACTCAAGTGCCTGCGAGCGGAGGTGCGGGTAATGAGCGACTCAGCGCACGCGACGAACGGGTCCGCGACCGCGGTCGAAAGCGGCGGCGGAGCGGACGAGGCAGGGGTCGAAGCCGACGCGGCGGGCGCGACCGCCGACGGCGGCGAGCCGTACACCTTCGACGACCTCAGCGTCGTGATGGGGACGTACAACGAAGAAGGGGCCATCGCGACGGTGCTCGAAGACGTCGAGCGGGTCACGGATGGCAAGGCGGAGGTCGTCTGCGTCGACGGCTCCTCGGACCAGACCGCCGAGATCGCCCGCGAACACGGCGCGCGCGTGATCGAGCAGGAGCCGCAGGGGTACGGGGTCGCGGTCCGCGAGGCGATACTGACCCCCGACCGCCCCGTGGTCGTCACCACGGACTGCGACGACACCTACCCGATGGAGGCGCTCCCGGAGTTCCTCGCCGAGATCAACGACGGCGCGGACGTGGTGAGCGGCGACCGGCTCTACCACGGCGCCGAGGCGATGCCCGCGTTCAACCGCTTCGGTAACCACGCGTTCGCCGCGCTCGCTTCCCTCCTGATGGGCGAGCGCGTCCACGACACCACGACCGGGATGCGCGCGTACCGCCGCGACGTGGTCGAGGAGATCGGCTGGACCGAGAACACCGGGCTCTCCGCCGAACTGCTGATCCGCCCGCTGATGCGGGGCTACGACGTGCGCGAGTGCCCGATCCGGTACGCCGAGCGCCTCGGCGAGACGAAGCTCGACCCGATCGGCGGCGGCGCCGCCATCGCGAAGTCGATCGTCACCGTCTGCCTCGAAGAGCAGCTGCGGCGGTTCTGAGGCACCTCGTTCCCCGACGCGGCCGTCGGACGGCGGTCCGGACAGATACTGTGGGCACAGTAGGCCGCCGGCGACGTTTTTACACTCGTGAGCGACGGCGCTGATTGTTTATAAATAGACGCGGCGGTGGCGCGTGCCTGCGAGGCCGCTTCGCGGCCGAGCAGCACGCGCGAGGGAGTCGGGCGCGACGAGGGCGACCGAAGGGAGCCCGAAGGAGGCGCCCGACGAGGCTGGGGAGGCGTGAGGTGCTGTGCGGTGGCGGTTCGGGGCGGGACTCAAAGGGGCAGCCGTGAGGTGGGCGCAGGTGACGCAAGGACCACAAGGAGGGAGCGGTAGCGACCGACTGAGGACCGCAGCGAGCGTGCGCCCACCTCACGGCTGGGGCTTTGGCGGTGTTCACCGCTGATCGCTGGTCAATCATTTATAAGAGAGCTGTTGCGGATTTAGAAGTACTCACAGCCGATCCGCTGGCAGTCGATTATAAACTGTCGTCGTATTAGTCGCTCGCCTCGGCCCGCGTTTCGAAGACGACCCACTCCGAGTGTTTGGCGGGTTGGTCGGGGAGGTACGTCCCCTCGCTCCCGCAGTCGGTGACGAGCCGACACACCGACCGCTCGGGGGGCCAGACGACCTCGACGTCGCCCTCTCCGCTTCCCACCGCTTCGCCTCCCACCGCTTCGCCTCCCACCGCCTCGTCGTCGGCCATCCGCACCGTCGCCTCCTGCCGGTAGGTGAACGTCGAGCCGTCGGGCGCGAACAGCGTCACCGTGAGGAACGCCACGTCGCCCGCGGGATCGACCGAGACCGATTCGTTGGGCGCACCCGCGAGCCGAACCCCGTCGCTCCCGACCGACCACCCGACCGAGAGCGGGTCGCCGGCCTCGGGGTCGGCCACGGTGTACACCGCCCGCCCCTCGCCGCGCCGCGTCTCGACCCGGACCCGCGCGCTGTCGACGCGCTCGGGAACCCCGACGGTCGTCTCGGCGTCGACCCGCGACCCCGAGCGCACCTCGATCGGCTCCAGCTTCGGCGTGACTCGGTCGTCGGGGTCCGCGGTCCACACGCCGCGGTAGCCGTACCGGTAGATCGTTCGGTTCGGGTAGGCGTCGAGGACCGCGAAGTCCTCCTCCGGGTCGCGGTCGAGCGCGTACACCGCGTCGCCGTCGAGTCCCGGGCCGTTCCGGAGCTCCTGGAACGGATGCGCGAGCCACTCGCCGTACGGCGTCGGGACGAACACCAGCGCGTCCGAGAACTCCGTCTCCTCGAACGGCGCGTACGCGGCCTCGTGTTTGGCGTCGATCGCCGCGTTGCGCTCGACCGGGTCGCTCGCGGCCGCGACCGCTGCGCCGGACGCGACGACGAGCGCGACGGCGACGACGACCGCGACCCCGGCCCGCGCGCCCCGCTCCGAACCGGTCCGCGCGGCGAGCGCGTCCCGGAGGCGTGGCAGCGCGCGCGCCGCGGCCGCGACGCCGAGACCGCCGAACACCGACAGCGGCACGAGCAGGTCGAAGTGGTAGAACGGGCCGAACAGCGACGCCAGCCCGTCGGTCGGGTCCGAGAGGTCGGCGAGCGCGTTATGCGTCCCCCAGAAGAACAGGTTCCCGACCACGACCGAGACGGCCACGCCGGCGAGAAGCAGCGCCGCGGTCCGCCGGAACGACGGGATGCCGGGTGGGTCGCCGTTCCCGCTCGACGCGTCCGGGTCGACCGCGCCCGCGAGGTCCGCCCCTGCGAGGTCGACACCCGCGCGCCACCGCCGGACCGCGACCGCGCCGCCGACGAGCGCGAGCAGCGTCCCGAGCGGCCCGGCCGCGACCCACCGCGTCGCCAGCTCTCGCAGCGCGTAGCCGTTCGATTCGAGCGCCAGCGGCAGCGTGTACTCCACCGAGTGGCCCAGAATGCGCCGCTCGCCGAAGCCGGGACCGTCCATCGGCGCGAACGCCTGGTACGGGAAGGTGAGCGGCGATCCCGTGATCCGGAGGTTGTACGCGAGCGTCACGCCGACGAACAGCGTCCCGAACAGCGCCGTCAGCCCGTGTCTGCGGACGGGACTCGGGAGCGCGGAGAGATCCAGTCCCTCGGCCGCAGTCGCCGACCCGACCCGCCACAGCGCGTGGCAGATGAACGGCGCCGCGAAAAGCACCGCGGTGAACGGGCGCGCGAAGAAGGCGATCCCGATCGCGGCGCCCGCGACTCCGGCGGCCGCGGTCGACCCGTCGCGGACGCTCCGGAGGTACGCGACCGCGAACAGGAGGTTGAAGAACGTCGTTGGCGCGTACGAGAGGAACGTCGCGCCCGTGAGTATCGCCATCGGCGACGCAGCGAACAGGACGGCCGCGGCGACTCCCGCCCGCCGACCGACGGCCATCGCGCCGAGCAGGTAGACGAGCGCGGCGTTGCCCGCGGCGACCGCCGCGAGCGTCACCCGCGGTTCGTCGAAGAGGGCCATCGATATCGCGTACGTCGCCGCCGGAACGGGGCTGTACTTCGGGTAGAGACGCCCGCCGTCCTCGACGAAGAACCACGGGTGGACGGCGTCGGCGAGCGCGCCGGCGTGGAACTCCAGTTGGCCGCCGAGGAGGAGCGCGGCCTGCGTGAGGTAGACGCCCTCGTCGTGGTTCGCGGAGTGGTGCGAGAACAGCGTCGCGGCGACCGCGAACGTCAGGACCCCCGCGGTCAGCGAGACGCAGACCGCGGCCGCGGTCGTCCGGTCCGCGCGAGCGAGCCGCTGCCGAAACCGGGCCGCGAGCCGCGCGAAAAGCGACGAGTCGGAGCGGGACGACACGGAACGAGACGCGTCAGATGTTGACGCCGGCCTCGCGCATGAGGTCGACGGTCGCCTCCAAGTCGGACAGCTCCGTCAGGTCGATGTCCGGCACGTCGAGCTCGTCGATCGTCGGGAGGTCGCCGATCGGGTCCACGTCGGGGATGAGCGGGTACTCGAACGTCGAGCGCGCGAAGTAGTCCTGCGCCTCCGCGGACAGCAGGTGCCGAACGAAGTTCCCGGCGAGCTCGGTGTCCGTGGCGGTGTCGACGATCGCGGCGCCCGCGACGTTGAACACCGCGCCGGCGTCGCCCTCGGTGAAGGCGGTGTCGATGGTCGCCTCCGGGTTCCCGTCGAGGACGCGCTGGATGTAGTAGTGGTTCGTGAATCCGGCGTCGACGGTCCCGTCCGCGATCTCCTCGCAGACGCGGAACTCGTTGTTGTACGTGGTCGCCCCCGAGTCGACGACGGCTTCGAGCCACTCGCGGGTGGTCTCGTCGCCTTCGAGGATCCGCATCGCGGTGACGAACGCCTGACAGGAGCCGTAGGAGGGCGCCCACGCGAGGTCGCCGTCGAACCCCTCGGGGAACGCCATGATGTCGCTGGGGACGTCCGAGGCGTCGTACTCGCCGCTGTCGTACGGGACCGTCCGGGCGCGGCCGGAGGTGCCGATCCACTGGTCGGTCCGGAACTCCTCGCGGACCAGGTCGGCGACGTCGCTCGGGATCGCCTGCGTGCGTCCCTCGCTCGCGAGGGCGCCGAGCGACCCCGCGTTCACCGAGTAGAACACGTCCGCCGGCGACCCCTCGCCCTCGTTGATGATCGCGTTCACATGGTCGGTGGAGGAGGCGTACCGGACCTCCAAGTCGAGGTCGGGGTACTCCTCGTCGATGTACTCGACGAGCGGGCCGACGAGGAACTCGTTGCGGCCGGAGTACACCGTCAGCTCGCCCGAGAGGTCGGGCATCTCGGCGATCGGCGTGCCGCCCGGCAGCCCGCGACCCTCGCGGCCGGAACCGATCTGGCCGATCGACGACTCCGCGCCGCCGTCGTCCGTTTCCTCGCCCGTACAACCCGCGAGTCCGACCGCGCCGACCGCGGCTGAACTCGCGAGGAACCGTCTCCGGTTCACCTTCGTCTCGGTGTGATCGTGAGTCGTCATGTGTTTTAGGCCTCCCTAAATCCTCTTAGTCGTGTCGGTTCAGTCGTCCGCGACCGCCGGCGTCCGGCGGATCGCGTCGAGACAGTCGAGCCAGTCGCGCATGTACTCGCCGCAGTGGTTGAGGAACGCGCCGTTGTTCCACTCGGCGAAGTCGCCCTCGGCGAGCGCGTCGGCCATCGCGTCGAAGACCGCCGCGTACGAGTCGGCGTCTCCTCCCGCTCCGTCGATCACCTCCCAGACGTGCTCGTTTAGCTCTAGCCCCGCCACCTCGTTCGCGAGGTCGTCGAACGTCGACCGCGGGGCCTTGTTGTGCTCACACAGCGGGCCGCCGTTGTAGATCCGCTTGCCGAGCACGTCGCAGGCTCGCTTGAGGAACAGGCCCGACCAGATGTCGTCGAAGCGACCCACGTCCCACTCGTTGTCGTCCATCGGCAGCTGGTAGAACGCGGGGATCACCTCGCGGCGGAACGCGAGGTTCATCGAGCAGACGGTGAGGTAGTTGCCGCGCTCGGCGACGAAGTCGTTCCCGAAGTCGTCGGCGGTCGTGCGCGTCTGGGCCTGTCCCTCCAGGTCGCCGTCCATCAGGATCCGGACCGCGTCGAGGTCGGGAACGTTGGTCCACAGCCCCTGCGAGGCGACGACCTCGCCGGACTCGACCGCGACCGCGTCCGTCTCGACCGTCTCGTCCATCGCGGAGTAGGGATACCCGCGCGGGTAGAGTCCGTGCTCGTCGGCGTTCCGGTAAAGGACGTTCACCCAGTCCTCGTCCGAACTGACCCGCTCGATCGAACCCTCGAACGCGAGGTTCTCGGTGTGGCGGCCGAAGTAGTCGGCGTCGTCGTGCGGGAGCGTGTCGTCGTCGATGAAGATCCCGTACTCGAAGGAGTCGTCGGCCCACATGTACAGCAGCCCGAAGCTCGTCTCGGCGTGGCTCGCGGCCGGGACGACGTGGCCGTACTCCGCGACCCCGTTCGCCTCGTACCACTCCTCGCGGCGGGCGCCGTCGAACACCTCGCCGGAGACGCCCAACTCGTCGAGCATCGCGCGCATCTCGTCGACCTCGCAGAACTCCTCGGTGACGAGCACGAAGTGGAGCCGCGAGACGTCGAAGCCGTGGTCGCGGGCGTTCTCGACGTACGCCCGAACGCACTCGTACTCCCGAATCGTCGGGACGATCACGCAGATGTCCGAGCCGTCGCGGTCCGAGGCGGTCGGGTTCATACTCGGTTGTTTTTAGGGTTGCCTAAAAATTTAGCGGTCCGGAGACGGCCGCGTCGCGGCCGCGTCCGGCTCCCGCTCCGACTCGTCGGGCGCGCCCGTCACCGAGAAGTCGAACGCGCCCGCGACGAAGCCGCCGCCCGCGAGCGTGACGGCGTTTTTCAGCGCGTGGTCGAGCGCCGCCGCGGCGAGCGCGGTCTCGGCCGGGATCGGCGTGGTCGCGACGACGATACCGGTGAACGCCGCCTCGTACAGCCCGATCCCGCCCTGCGAGAGCGGCAGCACCTTCGCGAGGTTCCCGGCCGAGACGGCGAGGGTCCCGACGACGAGCAGCGTTCCGGGGTCGACGCTCCCCCCGAATCCGCCCACGAGCGCCGCGAGGACGAGGACGGCGGTCACGGCGTCTACCGCCCACACGACGCCGCTCGCGAGGAACACCCGGACGACCGCGCCCCCGTCGGCGGCGACGACGCGGACGGCGGCGCCGAACCGGACCGCGGCGTCGACGACCCGCGAGAGCCGGGACCCCTCGACGCGGTCGCGGAGGGCCGGGCCGAACCGACGGTCGCTCCGCGCGACCGCGACGGCGCCCGCGGAGAACAGCGCGGCCGCGAGGGCGGTCCCCGCGGCGGCCGCGACCGCCCGCCCGGACCCATCCGGCGCCACGGTCCGGCCGTCGACGAGCAGGGCCGCGAGCGCGGCGCCGCCGAGCGCGCCGAGCGCGACCAGGTCGAAGGCGCGCTCGACCGCCAGCGACGCGATTCCGGTCGGGTAGGGGACGCCGCGCCGGTCGTTCAGCAGGTACGCGCGAACGCCGTCTCCGGCGCGCGCGGGGACGATCAGGTTCGCGGTCTGGCTCGCGAACACCGTCGCCGTGAGGAACGCCGTGCGACACCGGTACCCCATCGGCGCGAGCACGTCGCCGTACCGCCGCCCGCGGACCGGCCACGAGGCGAGGTAGACGGCGAGCGCCGCGAGGAGGAGCGACGGGTCCGCGGCGACGGCCGCCCCGACGACGGCCTCGACGTCGAGGGTCCGCGTCAGCACCGCGCCGCCGACGGCGAGGACGAGAACCGTCCCCGCGACCGCGAGCGATCCCCGAGGGAGACGCTCGCGGAGGCGACGGAGGCGCTCGCGGAGCCGAGCGACGGCGACGCGTGGGTTCATCCATTCGTTTAGGCCGCCCTAAAGAATAAAACGCTGGCGGTTCGCGGAGGCGAAACGGAGGGGTACGGACCCGGCCCGGCGCAACACGTTTGTTCGTGAACCGCGAAATACCACGCATGAGCGCGAACGAGGCGGACGCCGACGCCGCGGGAGACGACGTGCGGATGTGGCTCGTCGAGCGCACCTACTCCGACGACGAGCAAAACATGGTGATCCTCACGTACGCGACGCCCGACGGCGAGCGCTACTTCCGGAAGGAGCGCGCGCTCACCTCCTTCGCCGACGTGCGCGACACGACCGCCGCCGTCGACGCCGACCCGGCGAACGTCGGGAGCGTCGACGACCCCGCCGACCGCGAGCGGTACGCCGCCGAAGCGACGCGGATGGCCCGCGCCCACGACCCCGACGACGTGATCTGAGTCGCGTCCCGAGCGGCCTCGCGGGTCGCGTCCGGGTCGGACTCGCGAGCGGTTCGGACCAGCACATCCTTTTGGGCGCGCGGTCCCAACGCTCGCCCGATGCGAGCCACCCTCGAAACGCTCGGAATCGCCCTCCTCGTCGGCGCCGCCCAGGCCGTCCTCGGCGTCGTCGGTCTCGCGGGACTGTTCGCGCTGTCGGCGCCCCTCTCCGTCGCCCCGTGGACCCTCGTCACCAGCGTGTACGCGCACGGGTCCGTCGGCCACCTGCTGGCGAACGCCCTCGCGCTGCTGCTCGTCGGTCCCCTCGTCGAGCGCCGGACGACCCGCGGCCGCTTCCACGCGTTCGTCGTCACCACCGGCGTGCTCGCGGGCGTCGCACAGGTGACCGTCGGGAGCCTGCTCGGTCCCCCGGCCGCCGTGTTGGGGATCAGCGGCGCAGTGTTCGCGCTCGGCGGCTACCTGCTCGCGGGCAACGTCGTGAGCGCGACGCTGTTCGACCGGCTGCGGCTCTCCCCGCGGCTCCAGCTGCTCCTGTTCGGTCTCGTCGCCGTCGTCCTCACCGCGACGACGGCCGCGCCGGGCGTCGCGCTCGTCGCGCACGCCACCGGCGCGTTCTGCGGTCTCGTCGCCGGTCGCGTCGGGCTGCTCGACGTGCGGTAAGCGGGAGGCGGACGCACCGGACGGAGGAAATCGACGACGCCACCGCTGGCCGCGTCGAAAAACGGAAGGGGTGAAAGAGAAACGCCCTAGCGCTCAGTCTTCGAGAACGATCTCGATGCTGACGTCGTTCGGCACTTGGACGCGCATGAGCTGACGGAGCGCGCGTTCGTCGGCGTCGATGTCGATCAGACGCTTGTGGACGCGCATCTCCCAGTGCTCCCACGTCGCCGTCCCCTCACCGTCCGGGGACTTGCGCGACGGGATCTCGAGCGTCTTCGTCGGCAGCGGGATCGGGCCCGACAGGGCGACCCCCGTCGAGTCCGCGATCTCGCGGACGTCGTCGCAGATGTCGTCGAGGTCCTCGGGGCTCGTGCCGGCGAGGCGGACGCGTGCCTGCTGCATCGATTATCGCTCGTTGACTTCGAGCACCTTGCCGGCCGCGATGGTCTGCCCCATGTCGCGGATGGCGAAGCTGCCGAGCTCCGGGATCTCGCCGGACGGCTCGATGCTGAGCGGTTTCTGGGGTCGCACGGTGACGACCGCGGCGTCGCCGGACTTGATGAAGTCCGGGTTCTCCTCGGCGACCTCGCCCGAGGACGGGTCGATCTTCTGATCGATCGACTCGATCGTACAGGCGACCTGCGCCGTGTGGGCGTGGAAGACCGGGGTGTAGCCGGCCGTGATGACCGACGGGTGCTGCATGACGACGACCTGCGCCTGGAACGTCTCGGCGACGCTCGGCGGGTCGTCGGCGGGGCCACAGACGTCGCCGCGACGGATGTCGTCCTTGCCGATGCCGCGGACGTTGAACCCGACGTTGTCGCCCGGCTCGGCCTTGGGCACCTCCTCGTGGTGCATCTCGACCGTCTTCACCTCGCCGCCCACGTCGGACGGCTGGAAGGAGACGTTGTCGCCGGTGTTGAGAATCCCGGTCTCGACGCGTCCCACGGGGACGGTCCCGATACCGGAGATGGTGTAGACGTCCTGGATCGGCAGGCGGAGCGGCGCGTCCGTCGGCGGCTCGGCCTCCGGCAGGTCGTTGAGCGACTCCAGCAGAGTCGGCCCGTCGAACCAGTCGGTGTTCTCGGACGTCTCGGCGACGTTGTCGCCCTCGAACGCCGAGATCGGCACGAACGTGGTGTCGTCGGTCGCGAAGCGGACCTGGTTGAGCAGGTCCTCGACCTCGCTGACGACCTCCTTGTAGGAGGACTCCTGGTAGTCGACCAGGTCCATCTTGTTGACGCCGATGATGAGCTCGTTGATCCCGAGCGTGCGGGCCAGGAACACGTGCTCGCGGGTCTGGGGCGCGACGCCGTCGTCGGCCGCGACGACGAGCACCGCGTTGTCGGCCTGCGAGGCGCCCGTGATCATGTTCTTCACGAAGTCACGGTGACCCGGACAGTCGACGATGGTGAAGTAGTACTCGTCGGTGTCGAACTCCTGGTGGGCGATGTCGATCGTGACGCCGCGCTCGCGCTCCTCGGCGAGGTTGTCCATCACGTAGGCGAACTCGAAGCCGCCCTTGCCCTTCTCTTCGGCTTCCTCGCGGTGCTGCTCGATTACGTGCTCGGGGACGCTCCCCGTCTCGTAGAGGAGGCGACCCACGAGCGTACTCTTGCCGTGGTCGACGTGGCCGATGATGGCCAGATTCTGATGCGGTTTGTCACTCATGGGGTAATCACGCGCTAAGGCGCTCTGTGAGTAAGTTTCGGTTGATTCCACTAAAACGGTTTCGATACGGCTTACAGAGTATCGCGCCGCCGTCAAGCGATTCTCGACAACGCGGAGCACGCCACGCCGCCGCACGGAGGCGACTGTGGCCGGGCCGACAGGGGGTCTCGAACGACGAGTCCGACTACTCCAGTCGCCCCACGTCGCCGAGGACCGCGCTGGCCGTCTCGGGACCGCCCGCGCCGCGGCCGGAGATGTTGAGCCGGCCGGCGTGGGAGGTCTCGATCTGGACGATGTTCTGCGTGCCGGAGACCGCGAGCGTCCCGTTCTCGGGGACGAGCCGCGGCGCGACCCGGACCGTCTCGCCCGTCGCCTCACCGATCAGCCGCACCGTCCGCCCGTCCTCGGCCGCGAGCCGGAGCGCGGAGCCGGGCACGTCGCGGATGCCCTCGACGTCGGCGTCGTCGAGGGTGAACTCCCGGGCGTCCGCCGGGTCGTCGACCGCGCCGAACGAGAGGACGTTCGCGAGGATCACGCACTTGAGCGCCGCGTCGGTCCCGTCCACGTCGAAGGAGGGGTCCGCCTCCGCGACGCCGAGGTCCTGCGCCTCCGCGAGCACGTGGTCGTAGTCGAGGCCCTCGGCCGCCATCCGCGTCAGGATGAAGTTCGCCGTCCCGTTGAGCACGCCGCGGACCGCGGTGACGTGGCCGGGTTCGATGTCCTCGACGGTCGACACCGCCGGGATCGCGCCGCCCACCGTCGCCTCGAACCGGATCCCGCCGTCGCTGTCGTCGACGGCCGCCCGCAGGTCGCCGAACCGCTCCGCGACCGGTCCCTTGTTCGCGAGGACCGCGTGGCGGTCGCGCTCCAACGCGGTTCGCACGTGCGAGAAGCCCGGCTCGGCGTCGCCCAGCGTCGTCGGCGTCGCCTCCACGAGGGCCTCGTAGTCGGCCGCCAGCGCGTCTTCCGGGTCGTCGTCGCCGACGATCCCGCGTTCCGCTTTCCGCGCGACGACGGCGTCGGGGTCGACGCCGACCGCGTCGTCTCCGCCGGCGCCACTGCCCCGGCCGCCCGTCCCGTCCGCGACGACCGCGCTCGACGAGTCCGCGACCGCGACGACCTCGTGGCCGTACTCGCCGGCCAGTTCGACGACCGAGCGCCCGACCGCGCCCGCGCCGATCACGGCGAGTCTCACGCGTCCACCCCCGTGAGCGGCTCGACGACGCGGAGCTCCTTCTCGGCGGCGAGCTCGCGGACCGCCGCGAGCGCCGCGTCCGTCTCGCCCGCGCGGGCTTCGAGCCGGAGCCGCGCGCTCGACGCCTCCTCGGTCCCCTGCGGCGCCGCGAGCGACACGTCGGCGACCGACGCCGACTCGCAGGTCTCGATCCGCGAGAGCGTGTCGGAGAGGTCGGTGTCGATGAGGTGGCCGAAGAGGAGGATCGTCACCTCCTCCGCGTAGCGCTCCGTCCCCGCCTGCATCACGTTCACGCCCTCGCTGCGGAGCGCGTCGACGATCTCCTCGAACCGGTCCGGCGTCGCCTCGAAGTCGACCTCGACCGGGATCCGCCCGCGAGGCGTCTTGTTCCCGCGCTCGTGGTAGATCGACAGGAGGTTCCCGCCGTTGTCCGCGATCGGGTGGAGCGCGGCGAGCAGCTGTCCCGGCTCGTCGACGAGTTCCAGCCGCACCGTGTGGGTCGAGGGCGTCGCCGAGGCGCGGCCGCCGTCGGGAGACGGTCCCGAGTCGGCCGGATCGAAGTCGTCGACCGCGTTCTCAGGCGCCCCGTCCCGACGATCGCTCACGCCGCCACCTCCGGCGGCGCGCGACCGTCGAAGCGGGACGGACGCCGGCACGGTCCTGTCCCCGACGTGGAGCGATGGTTCGGTTGCTCCGTCGCGGTACACCGGGGGGGAGTCGTGCCCGTCTGCATACCCGAACGGAGTCGGACGATCCGGTATAAGCCTTCGGCGGGGGCAGGCGTTGCCTCGCTCTCTCGTCTGCCAACGCGGCACACGGTGACGGGGGAGTCCGAGGTCGAGGAAGCAAGGATCGGCCGACCGTGGGGAATAGATGCGCGTCGAGACGACCACAGTTATAGAGACTAGGAGGCGAATACACCCGCCTTCAGGCAGGTGATGAAGCCGACATGATGGGAAGCAGTCCACTAGTCGAATGTCTCTCCCGAGTTTCACATACGGAGATTTAACCGACAGGCCGCTCTATACGGAGCTAGGAATCGGTCGGAACGGAGCGGATTCCGAACCGTCCTTCGGAGGCGGCCTGTCCGCCCGCGTAACGAGGCAGTATCTGAAAGGCCAGTTGGTGAACGCTACATCCTCGAAGGGTGTGTCTGTGCCGACTGCTCAAAGCAAACCAGACGATACCCCCAAGTTCGTTGATGCTTGCCGGCGTCCCCCTGGCAAAAACAACACTGGGACGCCGTACACGGTCGAGGATAGGGGTAACGGCCAGTTGGCATGGCCAGCAGTCCACCAGTCCGACACTATGGGACTACCCGTGCCAGAAAGGTCTGGTAGTCAACTGACTGGACTGTAAACCTGAAACTCCCACCGCTCGGGATTCCTCCGCGTTCACGCGGAGGAGGATGTCAAGTGACGGGAGGCTGTCGCGAGGATGTGAACTCCCTCCCCGCCGTTCGTCGACAGCCGCGACGCGCTCGCTCGCACCGCATCGGCCGCCGTCGCCCCGAGGTGAGGTAGCGATGGGGGACGACGGACTGAGCGTTAGCGGGCCGAAGACGACGCGCGGCGCGGTCATCATGCTGATCGTCGGTCTCGCGGCGACCGGCTACGGCGCGTACGACTACACCCAGCAGTCGAACGCCGTGGACGACGCCGTCGAGGTCGACGCGACGATAACCGAACTGGACGTGGAATCGACCTCGACCGGAAGCAGTACCGACGTGAGCTACCGTCCGACGGTGCGGTTCACCTACGAGCACGACGGAACGACCTACGAGAGCACGAACGTCTTCCCGTCGGCGATCTCGCCGAACTACGGCACCGAGTCGGCGGCGCGGTCGGTGATCGAGGCGTACGCCGTCGACGAGTCCGCGACCGCGTACGTCGATCCGTCCGACCCGAACGGGGCGTTCCTGAGATCACAGACGTCGAACGCCCCGCTCGTCGCGGTCGCGGTCGGACTGATCTTCGCACTCGTCGGCGGGCGGTCGGCGATCCGGTAGATCCGTTCTACCATCCGATAGATCCGTCGCTACTATTCGGTAGATCTGTCGCTACCATTCGGTAGAGCCGTCGTGCCGGTTGAGCGCCGAAAGAACCGAGAGAGACTGCAGAAAGTCTCAGACCGCCGCGAATCGCAAACCGCGGACCGCGTCGTCGACTTAGAAGTAGTCGATCGACTGCGGCAGTTCCAGCTTCATCCCCTTGCGCTCGCGGATCTCCATGATCTTCTCGCGCTGGAGGTTGTCGACGAGCACGCGGAAGCCCGCGTTCTCGGTGTTCCACGAGGCGCGGCCCTCGGTTGCCGAGCGGATGTCGGAGGAGAAGCCGATCATCTCCTCGACGGGCGCGATGCCCTCGACGACCATGAGGTCGCCCTCCTGGTACATGTCGTCGACGCGGCCGCGGCGGCCCTGGATCTCGCCGGACGCGGCGCCCATGTGCTCCGAGGGCACGTCGATCCGGACGTCCTGAATCGGCTCCAGCAGGCGGACCTCGCCGTCGATCAGCGCGCGGTGGACCGCGTCGCGGACCGCCGGGATGACCTGCGCGGGACCGCGGTGGATGGTGTCCTCGTGGAGCTTCGCGTCGTGGAGGCGGAACAGCGACCCCTGGACCGGCTCGGCGGCCAGCGGGCCGTCGTCGAGCGCTTCCTGAAGCCCCTCCAAGACGAGCTCCATCGTCTCGTTGAGGTGCTGGATCCCCTTCGTGTCGTCGATGAGGATGTTGGTCCGGTGGATGTCCTCGACGTTCTGGGAGGTGTCCTTGTCCATGCCGGCGTCCTGCAGCGCCTCGCGGCGCTCAAGCTCGGGCATGTCCATCGAGACCTCGCCGAGCTGGATGGCGTCGACGATCTCCTGATCCATCGGCTCGACGGTGATGTAGAACTTGTTGTGGCGGTTCGGCGACTGCCCCTCGACCTCGCGGGAGGCCTCCTGGGGCTGCTCGCGGAACACGACGATCGGTTCGCCGGTGATGACCGGGATGCCCTGGTTGTCGCGGATCCGCTGGGTGATCACTTCGAGGTGAAGCTCACCCTGTCCGCTGATGAGGTGCTCGCCGGTGTCCTCGTTGATCTCGATCTGGATCGTCGGGTCCTCCTTGGCGACCTGCTGGAGCGTCTCGATGAGCTTCGGCAGGTCGTCCATGTTCTGGGCCTCGACGGACTTCGTGATGACCGGCTCGGAGATGTGTTCGATCGACTCGAACGGCGTCATCTCCACGGAGGAGACGGTGGAGCCGGCGATGGCGTCGCGGAGGCCGGTGACCGACGCGATGTTCCCGGCCGGGACGCGGTCCACCTCCTCGCGCTCGGACCCCATGAACAGCCCGACGCTCTGGATGCGGTTCTTGCCCGCGGTCCCGGAGACGTACAGCTCCTGGCCCTTCTCCAGCGTTCCGGAGAAGACGCGGCCCGTGGCGATCTCGCCCGCGTGCGGGTCCATCGAGATGTCGGTGACCATGAAGACGACCTCGCCGTCCTCGTCGACCAGCCGCATCGTGTCGGCCAGGTCGGACTCGGGGTCGCCGCGCCAGATGCGCGGAACGCGGCGGGGCTGGGCGTCGACCGGGTTCGGGAAGTGCTCGCAGACCATGTCGAGCACGACGTCCGAAAGCGGCGTCCGCTCGTGGAGCTCCTGCCGCTTGTCGTTCTGTTCCAGCTCCATGATGTCGGCGAAGTCCATGCCGGTCCGCTGCATCGAGGGCATCGAGACGCCCCACTTGTACAGCGCGGAGCCGAACCCGACCGTGCCGTCCTCGACGGAGACGGTCCAGTCCTCGGGGATGTCGTCCATGTTCTCGGCCATCCCGCGGATGAGCTCGTTGACGTCGGCGATGACGGAGAGGAGCCGCTCTTGCATCTCCTGTGGGCCTTCCTGAAGCTCCGAGATGAGGCGGTCGACCTTGTTGATGAACAGGGTCGGCTTCACGCCCTCGCGGAGCGCCTGCCGGAGCACCGTCTCCGTCTGGGGCATCGCGCCCTCGACGGCGTCGACGACCACCAGCGCGCCGTCGACCGCGCGCATCGCGCGGGTGACGTCGCCCCCGAAGTCCACGTGGCCCGGGGTGTCGATGAGGTTGATGAGGTGGTTGGTGTCCTCGTACTCGTGGGTCATCGAGACGTTCGCCGCGTCGATGGTGATCCCGCGCTCCTGCTCGTCCTCCTTCGTGTCCATCGCGAGCTGCTCGCCCGCGGTGTCCTCGGAGATCATGCCGGCGCCCGCCAGCAGGTTGTCGGAGAGCGTCGTCTTCCCGTGGTCGACGTGGGCGGCGATGGCGATGTTCCGGATGTGCTCCGGGTTGTCCATCAGCCGCTCACATTCCTGAACGATCTTCTTGCGTCGGCCCATTATACCGAGTGTTACCGAAAGGAGGGTCAAAAGGGTAGTGTTTCGTCGCGGCCGTTTCGCGGGGGATCACCCCCGATCCCCGGCGATTTCGTGTCGACTGGTGTCACGGAACGAGAGGCGAAGCGGTCGGTCTCGCGGTCGTCGACGCGACCCGCGACCGGCGGAACCGCCCGCGAGCATCGGCGCGGTTTTAAGTTCTGACTCGGGAAACGTGAGGCATGAACGAGACGCTCTCACGGCTCGTCGACAGCGGCGTGGTCGCGGTGCTGCGCGGGGTGCCGGCCGACCAGCTCATCGAGATCGCGGAGGCGCTGCGCGAAGGCGGCGTCACCGCCGTGGAGATCACCGCCGACACGCCGAACGTGGCCGAGAAGCTCGGCGAGGTCGCCGGCTCCTTCGGCGACGAGGTCGTGGTCGGCACCGGGACGGTCCTCGACAGCGAGACGGCGAGAACGACCCTGATGGCGGGCGCGGAGTTCGTCGTCTCGCCGAGCCTCCACGAGGACGTCATCGAGACGTGTAACCGCTACGGCGCCGTCACCGCGCCCGGCGTGATGACCCCGACCGAGGCGATCCGCGGCTACGAGGCCGGCGCCGACTTCGTGAAGGTGTTCCCCGCGAAGACCGTCGGCCCGGACCACCTCGGCGCGATGAAGGGACCGCTCGGGCAGATCCCGATGATGCCGACCGGGGGCGTCGGCCCGGACAACGCCGCGGACTACATCGACGCGGGCGCGTTCGCGGTCGGCGCCGGCGGCGCGCTCGTCGACTACGACGCCGCCGAGCGCGGCGACTACGAGTCCATCACGGAGACCGCCCGCGAGTTCACCCGCGTCGTCGAGGAGGCGCGCGACGATTAGAACCGGGGTGACCTCGGTTCGATCGGCAACACGACGCGGGCAGCCACCGCACACTTCGCAAAAGTCCCTGTCACGCGCGCGAGACCCCGCCAATGACAGGGGTTTTTTGAATCGACTCCGTGGGTGGGGCATGGATACCGACGGTTGGCCGATTCTCGATTCGGCCATCGAACACGAGAACCCGTACTTCAGCGTCGAGCGGTTGAACGTCAGGCTGCCGACCGGTCGCCCGAACGACTACTATCGGATTCGAATCGAAAGCGAGGGCGCGATCGCCGTCGGAACGCACGACGGCCGGCTCGTGCTGGTAGAGCTGTATCGGCCGCGTCTCGGAGCGTCGTTCGTGGAGTTTCCCGGTGGCGGGATAGACGAGGGAGAGGATCCGAAGACGGCAGCAGTCCGGGAGTTCACGGAAGAGACCGGCTACGAAGCGGACGGCGCGGAGTATCTGGACTCGTTTTATCACAGCCCGTGGAACAGCGCAGAACAGCACGTGGTGTGGCTGGGCGAGACGGAACCGCCGGAGGGCGAGTGGGAGGAGAGCGAGTCGGAAGTGCGGTCGGTGATAGAGGTGTCGCCGTCTGAGGTGTTCGAACGGATACTAACGGAGCCGACCCCGAGTTGGAGCGTCTCACCGCTGGTGCTGGCGTGGCGGGAGGGACTGATCGACCTGGACGAACCCCAACGATGACCGACAGCTCGAAGGACGAATCCCCGGACGACGGCTCTGACTCCGAAGGCGAACACCGAGTCAAACTGCGTCGCTGCGATCCGCTTCAGCGGGCCGCAGACGAGGGAAACGACCAAGAAGAGCGAGTGATGGACGCGCTTCTCGTCGACTACCAGACCGCTTCGGAGGAGGCCCGGTACCGCGACCGCCTGATAACCCAGACGTTTTACCTCGCGTTCGTGGTCGGAGGGTTACTCCTCAACGGGGCGATCACGATATTCTCCGACCTCTCGGTGACACCGAGCGGGAGGTACTTCGCTCTCGCGTTGATCTGCGGTCTCGGGGCGGTCAGTTTCTTCCTGCTACTCGTGTTCGCGGATAGCTTTCGACACAGTCGCGACAGCGCCTGGGCGAGGCGAGACGAGATCGAATCGTACGTGCGTTCGAGGTATCCGGCCGTGCTGGAGACGAACAGGAGCATCACGGACTCCCTCTCGTTCGGCAGCTACGAATACGGTACAGAGAAATCGTACTTCGCCGGGGTGTCGGCGAGCAAGTGGGTTCCGCGGTTTTTCCAGTTTTCCATTCTCCTGTGTGTTCTCGGATTCCTCGCCGCCGTCTCCCTCCTCGTTCGAAGCGTCGGAGTCGGACTACCGTGACAGACACAGCGGTCACGTGGTCGTCGACACGCCGAGTGTCCACGGAGATGTCCGTCGAGACGCGCGCGGTCCCGCCGGCGCATGCGACGCCGCCAAGCGCGTCGACCCCACCATGGCGTTCCCCGCTTTAATGCCATGACACACTATACCATATATACAAGCGTCTGAGACCACAACTGAGGGTGACTTCCAGTCCGTCAAAGAGAGGCACACCTGTCTGGAAGTCACCCCGAAACGCTATCAGTACCCAACTACCAGTCGCTCACCGTCACTTTCCCTGCCGGGGAGATCGACCCCGGCGCCGCGGGGCAGACCGCGGCGGCACGGGGGTCGTCCACGACAATTACATGAAGTCGGCGATGCCGGACTGCTTGTTGGTGTCGTCCTCGAAGATCGACTCCAACGACTGGTCTAACACCTTCAGCCGCTGTTTCGTGTAGGGCCGGCAGTCGAACCGCTCCGCCACCTCGATGGCGGTGTCGACGTACTTGCTCACCGACCCTTCGTGGACCGTGAGGTTCACGCGGCCGCCGCACTCGCGGCACTCGCCGGTCAGGGGCATCCGGCGGTACTTCTCGCCGCAGTCGAGACAGCGCGTCTCCTGCCGCGAGAACGCCCGGAGGTTCCCGATGATGTCGGGCAGGAAGTGGTACTCGATCACGCGCTCGGCCACGTCGGTCTCGTCGACCGCGCGCAGCTTCCGGGCCAGCTCCAGCTGGGCGTCCATCTTCTCCATCATGTCGCCGAGCGTCTTGTACGCCGAGAGATCCGGCCCCATCGCGATGTCCGTCGTGTCATGGGTGTGGTCGAACCCGTGGTACTCGTCGTCGGTGCCGAGCGTGTCCTCGCCGATCTGGATCAGCTCCTCGACCTCCTCCGGGTCGGCCAGCTCGCGCGACGCCTCGTACAGCTCCAGCGGGTACTCCCGCACGATGTCGACGTTGTGCGCCTCGTCGTCGATCTCCGAGGGGTCGATCCGCGAGGACATCACCAGCGGGGCGTCCATCCGCCCGCCGCGCTGGTCCGGCAGAAATTCTTTCGAGAAGTTGAGAAGTCCGTCCATGAGAAGCATCACGCAATCCTCGTCACCGTCGCAGTTCCGACGCTTCGCGGCGTGAAAGTACGGATGAGCGTATCCGACTGCCGCCGAAGTAAATCCTATCACTCTCCCGACAGTCGCGGCGCTCGTGTGGGGCGCCATCCCGAAGACGAGCTCGCCGACGAGGTCGTCGCGCTCGTTCACCTCGTAGAAGCGGTCGAGTCCGTAGAACTGTTCGAGCAGGTCGTCGACGAAGTCCGCGGTCTTGAGCATGTGCTCGGCCGCGCCGTCCGAGAGGACGATGTCCTGGACGCGGAGTTCGACCACCTGGTCGTCGTGGCGCAGCGGCTCATCGTCGATGTCGGTCTCGTACCCCAGTTCGCGGAAGTGGTCCGCGGTGACGTCGAGCTCCTCGGGCCGGACCGCGGTGACGGGGAGATCGGTCATGTCGTACCGGACCGTGCCGTCCTTGAACGACGTGACGCCGTTCTTCGCGCGGAGGACGCCCTTCTCGATCGGCTCGGGCGTCTTGTTCCGCGAGGTCAACCCCTGAACCCCCTTCAGGATCTCGAAGGCGGACTCGCGCTCGCCGACGGTCTCTAACGCGGAGCGGTACGCGTCGTTCACGTCGACCTCCTGGTAGCTCGCGGCGGTCACCTCCCACTCGCAGTTCGGGCACTCGACGCGGCCGGCCTCGTCCGGCTCGCAGACGGTGCCGCAGTCGTTACACTCGTAGTGCGGCTCCGTGTGCGTCTCGCAGTCGGGACACAGGGCGGCGTAGGTGTGCTCGCCGCAGTCCGGGCAGACCCGGTCGGAGACCTGAAGCTCGTGCCGTCCCCGATGGCCGGTGTCGTCCATCACGTTCGCCGCCTCGGCGACGTCGCGCTGCGGGCCGCCCGCCTCGTTGATCGGGAAGAGGGTGTGGACCGCGGGGGACAAATCGCGGCTCTCCGACTTCTCGGGGCGGCCCATCCGGTTGCCGATCCGGGTCGGGGCGCGCTCGCGCACCTCGAACGGGGCGACCTCGTTGACCGCGCGGACCGCGTTCTCGCCGTCGGCGTAGCCCCGGGCCGCGGCCGAGAGGTCGTCCGCGTGCCACCCCTTCCGGAGGCCGTCGTCGATGCCGAGCGAGCGGGCGAGCGGGCGCCACGTCGGAATCCGGAGCGCGTCCGGGGTCGCCGCGTGTTCGATCAGCAGCGACTCCAGCGCGTCCCGAACCGGCTCGGTGCGCTCGACCGCGAGGACGCCCTCGACCACGTCGCCGGCGGCGACCGCGTCGGCGAGCGCCTCGAACGCGTCGACAGAAATGTCGTGCCAGAGGTAGGTGTACTCGGGGTGAAGCGGGCAGTCGTACTCTCGCGCCCACGCGAGCGCCTCGTCGACGGCGGGGTGTTCGAGGTCGACGTGCGGGTCGTCGCGCAGCGCGCGGACGTCGGCGCCGGCCGCCTCGAACTCCTGGACCCACCACTCGGGCGCGTACGACGCGGGCGCGAGCGGGTGGTTGTTCTCGACGAACTCCCCGTAGTTGACGAGGTACTCGCCCAGATCGAGCACCTTCTCGATCCCGTTGCGGATCTCCTTCGCCTCCTCCGGGTCGTCGATCCGCCGGACCTCGCCGTTCGCCAGTCTGACCGTCGGCCCCTCGATGGAGTCGACGGGGACGACGCCGTGGGCCTTCCCCGGCCGCTCCGTCTTGATCTGCGTCCCGGCCGCGAGGAAGTCGTCGACGATGTGCATCGTCGCGGGGTGGACGCCGCCGGTCGCGAACCCGTGGTTACGCGCGCGACCGTACCGGAGCCGGAACCCGCCCGCTTCGCTCGGGTGGGTGAACACCGGCCGCCCCGCGATGAGGTCCCGGAGGAACTTCTGTGAGGAGTCGGCCCGGAGCGGTCCGGCCGCTTCGTCTTCGGTCGAGCCGTCGCCGGCGGCCTCGTTCGCTTCCGCGTCGCTTTCGGCGTCGTCGCTCCCTTCGTCGTCGGCTTCCGAGTCCGATCCGTCGCCGGCGGCGTCCCCGTCGCCCGCGCCGTCCTTCCCGATCGTCCCGTCGATCAGGTCCTGGAGCCACGGCCAGTCGACCTCCTCGAGATCGCGGGTGTACCGCTGGATCTTCGGGGCCTTCAGCGCGATCCCCTCGGCGGCGACGAGGCACATCCCGCCGCGCGCGGAGTTGGTGTCGACGCGTTCGAGGTCGCGGAACCCCGAGACCTCCTCGTCGCTCGTCGCCTCCCCGTCGAGCATGACCGGGATGTGCTTGGCGATGAACTTCGACTCCTTGTCCTTCGGCGTGTACTGGAGGCCCGTCTCCTTGTCGTAGAGGGCGATCTCCTCGGCGTAGCGCTCGACTTCGACGTCGCGGGGCTTGTACTCGTCGACGTCGAGCAGCGACCGGGCGTAGTCGGCGACGAGCACCGACAGCGCCTGCGCAGTCCCGCCCGCCGAGCGGATCGGACCGGCGTAGTAGACGTTGACGAACTCGGTGCCGTCGTCGTTCTCCAGCAGCTCGACGCGGTCGATCCCCTCGATCGGCGCGGCGACGACCCCCTCGGTCAGCAGCGCGACCGCGGTCCGGACCGCTCCCTCGATTTTCCCCTCGCGGGAGTCGTAGTCGCCGACGTTGCCGTCGACGAAGTCGGTGACCAGCTCCAGGGCCGCCTCCTCGCGGGACATCTCGCCCTCCAGGTCGCGGACCCGCTCCGCGACCCCGTCGATCCCGAGGATGTTCTCGACGCGGTCGGCCATGTCGCGGGCGACCGGGATCTCGATCTTCGGCTCCGGATCGCGGCCCTGCTCTTTGGCCGTCTCCGCCACGTCCCACGCCTCGTCGAGTCGCTCCTCGATCCGCGCGAAGTAGCGTTCGTCGTCCGGCCTCATCGCGCCTCGGTCGCAGACGGTGCGCGGTGCGCGCGTCGGGTCACAGCCACAGGTCCAGGTCTGTGGCCTCGTCGTGCGAGCGCTCCAGCGGCTCCGCGAACGCGCGCAGGTGACACTCGCCGGCCCAGACGGTCGCCGAGTCGAGGTGGCCCGCGAGCGCCTGTCCGCTCGGCCGCGAGAGCACGACGTGGGTGTGCGCGAACACGTCTCCTTCCAGCAGCGAGACGTTGCCCACGCAGGCGGCCACCTCCAGCGGCTCGTCGAAGGTGACCGAGCGGTACTCGGTCTCCTCCTGGTCGTAGAACCAGACGTCCGCGTCCTGGACCGCGCCGAGCGCCGTGAACCAGCCGGCCTCGACGTCCTCCGTGCGGGCGAGGCTCTCTATCTCCTCGCGCCAGTCGGCGCCCGTCTCGAACCGCGCGACGTACTCCGCGGTGGGTTCGACCTCGCGATGGTACATAGCCATGTCCCACGGCGGCCGGGGAGAAAAAGGCTTCAGTCGGACCGAGCGAGACCGGCGGATAGAATTTTGTATAGCGACATACGATTTAACCAGCGGCGAGAGGGAGGCACGAGAGAATCGACCGAAGAGCCGTTATAACGCGTCTGAACCGCTAAAACGCCCCATTATCGGCAAATAGCGATGCGACTCGCGGAACGGAAAGAGAGGAGAAGCGCGTCGGATTCGAGCCGTCTCAGAACGGGGCCTGCGGGCCTTCGTCGTCGCCGCCGTCGTCGCTCGTCTCGCCGGGGAAGGAGGGGGACATCCCGCCGCTGCTGGTGCCGCCGAGGTCGCCGTCGGCGCCGGCGGCCGCGCCGGTGTCGGCGTGGACCGTCTCGATCTCGGGGATCTCCTTGACCATCCGAGATTTGATCGCCTGGATCGTCATCGGCGAGATACCGCAGCCGGAACAGGCGCCCCCGAGCTGGACCGTGACCTCGCCCTTCTCGCGGTCGAGGTGGGCGATGGCGGCGCTCCCGCCGTGCATCTGGATCTGCGGGAAGTTGCGCCGCAGGAAGTTCGTGATCCGCTCGCGGAGGTCGTTGTCCGCGTCAGTCGTGTCCGTGCTCATACCTGCGAGTTGGCGGTCGGCGGGCTTATGCCTTTGGTTCGGGCGGATCCGGACGGGCTAGCGCCCCCGTCTCTCACTCCGGACGATCGGCGCCGAGGGTCCGGTACAGCTCGGACTCGATCCGCTCGACGTACTCCTCCAGCGTCTCCTCGAACGTCTCATCGTCGACCGCGACGGCGCCGCGGATGCGCTCGCGGGGGTTCTCGGGGAGTTCGACGCGGAACTCGCCGTCCTCGTAGAACGGCTCCGACTCGTTGAGCACGGTCTGGTCGATCCCGTGGATCAGCTCCGAGTCGTACCGGTCGTTCATCTGGTTGAACGCGTTCTTGTACGCCCGCTGGAGTTCGTTGAAGTAGTTGGCGTACTTGTCCTCGAACTTCTCCGGGTCGAACTCGTCGGCCATGTCGCGAGCGAGGGTCCGGCGGGAAAAAAGGCGGTCGATCGCCGCCGAGACGCCGAAATCGGTGGAGCGCTCGCGCCGTAGGTCTGAGAGAAGGTTTGAGCGGCGCGGCAGAAATAAATTGTATTTCGCTATATAGAATCTACTGGTCTGGAAGTTGAGACTGGTACTCTCAATGCATATGTGTTCAGCCCACACCATCTCGAACGTTGTTTTCACCTTCGGGAACTTCACCGGCGTATCGCCTTTCTACCGCACCGATTCTGATTCAGATAGGTGATGGTACTGCTGTACCCAAGGTTCGACTTGATTCCAGAGTTTCGAGGGCGTTGCCGAGAGAAACATATTAGTGCTCTCTTGTATAAGCTACTGCTAATATGGTGGGAGATGCGATCACTGACGGAACCACGAAAGATACGGAGACATGCTGTACACCGCTCGAAGATGTCGACTCGGATGCGATGGCGACAGACCTCCGAGTACTGACCGCGATGGGGAATGACACACGATACGAACTGCTTCGCCGAATTTCGAACGCCGATGACGGCGTCTGCGTCTGCGACCTCGAAGCCGCGGTCGGTGTTAGTCAGAGCGCCGTCAGCCAAGCGCTCTCGCGATTGTACACCGCAGGACTTGTCACGCGCCGCAAAGAGGGATCCTGGCGGTACTACGAACCGACTGAAACGACCACGGCCCTCCTTGACACCCTCGACGATCTGCGGGGTTCCCATGAGTAACGATACTAATACGGTGGCCGGTGACCGCGACCCCGAAGAGACCCGTAAGATGGTGCGCGAACGCTACGGAACTATCGCTTCGGACAGTCAAAATTGCTGTGGCGACGTCGGCATCGATACCACCGACGACGGTGGATGCTGTGACGGCACCGAAGGAGCGTCCGGGAGCGAACGCCTTGGCTATGACGCCGACGATGTCTCGTCTGTCGCCGAGGGCGCAGATCTTGGCCTTGGGTGTGGAAATCCGAAGGCGTTCGCCGAGATGATGCCCGGCGAGACAGTGCTTGACCTCGGCTCAGGGGCGGGCTTCGACTGTTTCCTCGCTACAGAGGAGGTCAGCCCGGATGGCAACGTTATCGGTGTCGATATGACACCAGAGATGGTCTCGAAAGCGAGGGAGAATGTTGCGAAGAACGACGCTGACAACGTCGAGTTTCGTCTCGGCGAGATCAGCCATCTCCCCGTTGCAGACGCGACTATCGATGTCGTCATCTCGAACTGCGTCGTCAACCTCGCCCCGGAGAAACAGTTCGTGTTTGACGATGTCTACCGCGTTCTCAAGCCCGGCGGCCGCGTCGCCATCTCAGACGTCGTCCAAACCGCGCCGTTCCCCGATGACGTCGCGATGGACCCGGACTCGCTAACTGGCTGCGTCGCCGGTGCGTCGACCATCGAGAATCTCGAAGCGATGCTCGATAGCGCCGGCTTCAAAGCGATCGAGATCGCGCCGAAGGGCGAGAGCACCGAGTTCATCAGCGATTGGGACGCCGATCGCGATCTCGGTGAATATCTCGTCTCTGCCACTATCGAGGCTCGGAAGCCGCCACAGAACCCCTGACTCACCGAAAGTAACTGACAGACTGGTCCAGAGGAGAATTTTTCGATTGGAGGGACGAACGAATCCTCTGATTACGTCTATGCTACGGTTCGTCCGGATAGAACTCGTCGAACAGCGCCTTGACGCGTTGCTCTATGTCGTCACGAATCTCGCGGACAGTGTCAAGGTCTTGCCCATGCGGATCGTCTAACGCCCAGTCTCGAACGTCGACGTTCTCGGCGTCCAGTTCTAGCGTCGAACAGCCCATCGTGGCGACGACATCGCACGATTCGAGCTCGTCAGTCGAGACCTTCCGAGGCGTTCGGTCAGAGAGGTCGATGTCTCGTTCTTGCATGACCGTGATCACTTCCTCGTGGACGTGTTCAGCGGGATGTGTACCGCCGGTGAGAATCTCGAGAGTATCCCCTAATTCACGGAGATCACGTTCCCGCTCGGCGAACGCAGCTGACATCTGGCTTCGTCCCGCATTCTGTACACACACAAATCCAAACTCAGTACCTCACAAAGCCGGTTAGTTGAGACGTCTGCTTGCTGCGAATGTGCCTAGCAAACAGCAGCAAGCAGACAGTGAACTCCACGAAGACCAACTCCTTAACTTCCTCGTCAACCGGCTTGACGAGGAAGTTTCCCTGAACCTCGCCAACAACGCTGAACTCGACGCTGAGGACATCTACGAGGTCCTCGTCGGCGCGACCGCCGACGGGACCTCGATCTCTACGCTGTGCAACTCCAGCGAAGACTCACCATCAGCAAACACGATCCTCTACCATCTGCGGACGAAGTTCGAGCCGGAACGGCTCGAACGAGTCGCTAACACGCTTCTTCGACGAGACATCGTCGAACTGCTCCCCGAGCAGGTGGAGGTCTGCGCAGACCTCCACCTGCGGCCCTACTACGGTGACGAAGAGGACACAGACGGCCTCTACCACTCAGAAGCAAAGCGGGGAACCACCGCGTTCCACGCTTACGCGACACTCTACGCGCGTGTGAAGAACAAACGCTACACGCTGGCGGTGCGCCGTCTCGAAGACGGCGACACCGCCAGCAGCGTCCTTGCTGAGTTCCTTGGTGTTCTCGACGGCCTTGACACCGAGGTCAAGGCCGTCTACCTTGATCGTGGATTCTACGATAGCAAGTGTCTCACGCTGCTTCAGGCGCACAACTACGCCTACGTGGTCCCGATTATTCAGTGGGGTGAGGCGATTCAGCAGGAACTCTCGGAAGGCTGGAGTCGCGTCATTCAACACGACCTGACAGGGAAACTCGACGGTCACAGCTGGACCGTCGAGTTTCCCGTCTACATCGACTGCACGTACCTGAACGGGAAGTACGACGACCACGGCGTGGCGCGTCACGGCTACGCCGCTGACGCGCCGTTCATCGAGACACCACGCGACGCTCGATACCACTACTCGAAACGCTTCGGTATCGAGTCGAGCTATCGCTTGTCCGAGCAAGCGATAGCGACGACAACGACACGAGACGAGACGGTGAGACTGCTGTACGTCGTGGTGAGCCTGCTGTTGCAGAATGCGTGGCGGTATCTCCACTACGAATATGTGGCGACGCCTCGCCGAGGCGGGCGTCGCCTCTGGTGGTGGCCATACAAGGAGTTCGTCAATATGGTTCGGCGGGCTGCGTGGACGGCCCTCGCGGTGCGTCGGGCCGTCCCCGCGAACCGGCCACCTGATGACCGGTTCCACCGGTAGTCACTGACCGAGCAAGCGTCTTCGCAAGTGGCAACGCTGTCGCGTCGGCGGCTAAACGCCGCCGACAGCGACAGCTCCGCCTTCGATCAGTGCTGTCCAACTGCTATCGACGACTTATCACGGCACAACAGGTGACTCAGATTCGGCTAACTTGCGATGCTTTGTGAGGTACTGAAACTTAACGGGTGATGCTGTATCCATAGATAACCTCCTCTTTTATACCGTGTTAAGCGCTCCTATGAGTGTTACTTTTCAATATATATTGCTCAGTAGCCATCGTATCGAATGCTGGCTATTACCGACCAGTGAGAGTTACTTCGTCGATGGGCCATGTCGATAACTCTTGTTTCCGATCAAAGCTCCCGCGATCCGTCTAGGGCGATGAGGACGGCGTTGGCGCGTGCTGTCGCTCGATATTTCCGCCACTTCCCCTCTTTTCGGCGAGTGATGAGTCCAGCGTCAGTGAGTTGGGACAGCGCATGGCTGATCGCGCTGTCGCTGACGTCGAGCAACGGCGCAAATTCACAGACGCAAAGTTCCTCGCCAGCGATGTGGAGGATACGAACGATCTTGTACCGGGTCTCGTTCGCGAGCGCCGATAGCAATCCAACGTCTTCGTCCAGCGCAGGCCCACCTGCGGCCGCGTCGATCTCTTCGAGTTCAGATAGACGCTGGCATACCTCCTCATCGCCACATCCACCTCGTTCGTCGGCGAGGTACCGTTGTAGCCGCTCGGTTGAGGACATACACTTCGATTGAGCAGATAACGAATTAAGTATTCTGGACCGACCCGCGCACTTCTTGTACTCAACTCTGACTCCATCACTTTAGGACTCTATAAGATATACTGTAGACTCTATCGACAGCACGGAACCGATATAACGCGTAGAAATACTTGTATCAGCGTATTTCTTCTATTTTGAGTCCTTTCTACGTCTATGCGAGTCAAAGGCCTTATGAATATGATTGAATAATCCCTCAATTGAATGCGATGGAAAAAGGCCACCGATATGATCCGTGACCGCCGCACTGCCAGCCGGACAATTGATAAAATACTCTTTCCCGAGCAATGACTGAACTCACCCTGTACGAGGAGGCGATGTGTTGCTCCACCGGCGTCTGTGGTCCTGACCCCGACGAAGAACTCGTTGAAGTCAGTGCCGCCCTCGACCAACTCGAATCGGAATTTGAGGATGTCGATGTCTCGCGGGCGAACATGCAGCACAACATCGACCAGTTCCTCGAGACCGAGTCCATCTCCGACTTGGTCGAGGAACACGGTCCATCGATTTTGCCGATCACTGTCGTTGACGACGAAATTGTCGGCAAGTCCGAGTACCTCTCGTACGACGAACTCGCGGCAGCACTCGAAACCACCACCCAGACACAGGAGGCCTAACGCATGAGCACAACTCCCACCGACGCACGAGCGGTCGTAGAGCCGACAAGCGAGGAGACCGAATTCGTCTTTTTCAGCGGCAAAGGCGGCGTCGGTAAGAGTACCGTGAGCTGCGCGACAGCGACCTGGCTCGCGGACAACGACTACGAGACGCTGCTGGTGACGACAGACCCTGCGCCGAACCTCTCGGACATCTTCGGGCAGGAGATCGGCCACGAAGTCACTGCTATCGACGACATCGAGAACCTATCGGCCATCGAAATCGACCCGGACACGGCGGCCGAAGAGTATCGACAAGAGACGATTGAGCCGATGCGACAGCTTCTCGACGACGAGCAACTCGAAACCGTCGAGGAACAACTCAACAGCCCGTGTGTCGAAGAGATCGCCGCCTTCGATAACTTCGTCGACTTCATGGATAGCCCGGAGTACGATGTCGTCGTCTTCGACACTGCTCCCACGGGACACACCATCCGACTGATGGAGTTGCCCTCCGACTGGAACGCTGAACTGGAGAAGGGTGGCTCGACCTGCATCGGGCCGGCAGCCTCGATGGAGGAGCGCAAACAGAACTACGAGCGTGCCATCGACACGCTTCAGGACGACGAGCGGACTTCATTCGCGTTCGTCGGCAAGCCCGAGGACTCTTCGGTCGACGAGATCGAGCGCAGTGCAAGCGACCTCGGCGAGCTTGGGATCGAGTCCCAACTGCTGATCATCAACAGCTATCTCCCCGAGTCGGTGTGTGAGGATCCGTTCTTCGAGGGGAAGCGGGAAGACGAGCAGGCAGTTATCGAACGCGCACGGACGGAGTTCGGCGCCGATGCGATGGCAACGTACCCACTTCAGCCGGGCGAGATCGCAGGGCTCGACCTACTCGCAGATGTCGGTGGCGTCCTGTACGACGGTGACGAGGCGACCGTCGACGTCGGGACGGCGACCGACGTAGACGCCGAGACTGCGGTCGACTTCGAGTCGATGGTTGACACCGAGGCGGTCGCCGAACAGTTGCAACCGGGCGATGAAACGCGGTATCTCTTCTTCACCGGGAAGGGTGGCGTTGGCAAGAGTACGATCGCTTCGACGGCGGCGACGAAGCTCGCCGAAGCTGGCCACGAAACGCTCGTCGTCACAACTGACCCGGCTGCCCACCTCGAAGACATATTCGGCGAACGGGTCGGCCACGAGCCGACCTCGGTCGGTCAAGCAGACCTCGACGCGGCACGGATCGATCAAGAGAAAGCGCTCGAAGAGTACCGCACACAGGTCCTCGACCACGTCACCGAGATGTACGAGGATAAAGAGGACACCCAGATCGACGTGGACGCGGCGATCGCAAACGTCGAAGAGGAGCTGGAGTCACCGTGTGCCGAAGAGATGGCCGCCCTCGAGAAGTTCGTGAGTTACTTCGACGAAGATGGCTACGACGTCGTCGTCTTCGACACTGCCCCCACGGGGCACACGCTCCGACTGCTCGAACTCCCCTCCGACTGGAAGGGATTCATGGATTTGGGTTCGCTGACCAAGGGTGCCGCGCCCGCGAAAGGCGACCAGTACGACGAGGTCATCGAGACGATGAAGGACCCCGAACAGAGTACGTTCGCGTTCGTGATGTACCCCGAGTACACCCCAATGATGGAAGCCTACCGGGCCGCCGCAGACCTCAAAGATCAAGTCGGGATCGAGACCTCGCTGGTGGTCGCAAACTACCTGCTCCCCGAGAAATACGGCGATAACGCCTTCTTCGAGAATCGTCTCGCCCAGCAGGCGGAGTACCTCGGCGAGATCAGTGATCGGTTCGACGTGCCGATGATGCTCGCTCCGCTACGTCAGGACGAGCCGGTCGGACTGGACGCATTGCGCGCGTTCGGTGAGGAAATAACCGGCTTGGATGACATCACCGAGGATACTGAGCCGGAGGTGACGGCGTCGTGAGCGAAGCCGTGTCGGAAACGACAGCCGTCGAGGAGTCACTTCAGACGTTCATCGAGACGCTCCGTGACTCAGCGACCTATCAACAGTTCGTGGACGCGAACGAACAACTCGAGGCCGACGAGGAGGCAAAGTCCCTACTCGAAGCGTACCAAGAAAAACAGCAGGAGTTGCAGGCGGACGAGTTCGATTCGTCGATTATGAGCAAATTACAGGAGCTACAATCCGAGGTCTCGAACAACGACACCATCCAACAGCACCGAGCAGCACAAGAAGAACTCGCCGCCCTCCTTGAGGAGACGAACGACGTCATCAGCGAACAAATCAGGCAGGAGTTCGCGCAGTCTCTTGGGGGTGGGTGCTGTTGAGCGCCTCCGACAATGAAGTTCTGACCGCCGCTGAAGCGCTCGGTGAAGACCTCGATGTGGCACAATCGGAGGTAACGGCTGACGAGTTCGAGTCGCTGCTGATCGAGTGCAACGAAGCGATCAACGACGGGATTGGTCTCGAGTACGGTGAGGTCTGCGGCGCTGGAAGCGACTGCTGCTAACACCAGTTCTGGTGTTTTCTCAGTATTTCTATATGGCTTCGACCTCTGCGTCCCGGCGCGCTATCTTCCGACAAATCGCACAACGAGAGCACGTTGAGTGGCCAACATATGATTCGACACCGATCTATGATCGTACCTCACTTGCCGGATTACACTCGGACGTTCGGATTGTCTCAGAAACCTGGTTTACGCATCCCAACCATGATTCGGTTGAGCAGTTCGTCCTCGTACTTCCACTGGCCTACTTCAGCTTCGAGGCTCACGATCGCTATACACGCTCGACATGCTACGAGATGGACTCCCTGTTTCGGGTGTTCGTCCTGAAGGAACTCCACGGGTTGGAGCACGAGACAGCACTATACGAGTACCTAGATAACTGCTCTATTGAAAATGGAAGACAGCAACGGGATCACGCCGTAATGAGTTTAGGAAAACGAGGTCGAGAAAGCGGTAATGGGAGTCGCCTTGCTC
>NZ_JAGGKE010000005.1 GCF_017873555.1 Halorubrum trapanicum
GGTTGTCGGGGGCGGCTCGCGCCGCCAGCGACGAGGCTGGGGAGGCGTGAGGTGCGGTCGCTGTGCGGGGCGGGACTCAAAGGGGCAGCCGGGAGGGTGGCGTAGGCGACGCAAGCACCGTAGGGAGCGAACGGAGTGAGCGACCGAGGAGCACAGCGAGCGTACGCCACCCTCCCGGCTGGGGCTTTGGAGGTGTTCGCCGTCGATCTACAATCAGTCATTTATAAGCGAGCGTCTGGGGCTTTGGGGATGCTCACCACCGGCCTGCTGACTACCATTTATATGAGAACAGCCGTTTCGAGCGGAAGCTCTCGGAAAAAGCGGCGTGCGAAGGCCGAAGAGAGAGAAAGAGGCCGCCGCGGCTGCCCACAGTCCCGCTCCGTCGCCGGCGGCCGGGCGCGAGGAGCGTGGAACCGGCGTCTCGGACGCGTGACGCGTCCGATTACCCGATTACTCGAATAGCTCGACGGCCTGCTCGAAGCGGGCGGACGGCTCCTCCCAGTCGACGACCTCGAAGAAGTTGTCGACGAACTCGCCGCGGGCCGGGCCGTAGTCGTGGTAGTAGGAGTGCTCCCAGACGTCCAGCGCGAGCACCGGGTGCCCGCCCCAGATAGCGCCCTGGTCGTGCTTGTCGACCACGACGTTACGGAGCTGGTTCGAGAACGTGTCGTACACCAGAAGCGCCCACCCGCTCGCCGCGGAGGCCGCCGCCTCGAACTCGCCCTTCCAGGCCTCGTACGAGCCGAAGTCCTCCTCGATGCGGTCCGCGAGGGCGCCTTCCGGCTCGGCGCCGCCCTCGGGCGACATGCTCTGCCAGAACAGGTCGTGGAGGATGTGGCCCGAGGAGTTGTGGGTCACGTTGCGGATGGCGCCGCCCGACGACGAGAAGTCGCCCGCGTCGCGGTTCGCTTCGAGCGTCTCTTCGGCCGAGTTCCAGCCGTTGACGTACCCCTGATGGTGGGTGTCGTGATGCCATTCGAGCACCTGCTCGGAGAGGTGCGGTTCCAGCGCGTCGTACTCGTACGGAAGCGGATCGAGTTCGTAGCTCATTGTTGCGTCTCACCGTACTCGCGCCACGGGTAAGAAGATTCTCTGTAACGCGTTCCAGTAAACTATCTGTATGGTCTGTAGTACCGTAGAAACGTATGGAAAGACTACCAAACGTCTTTCTCTGAAAATACAGTACAGAAAGTGATTATTTCTTAGTTCCGTAATCGTGATGCTTATCGGCTGTGGTCGGCTCCGTTCGAACGTGACTGAAAACGAGTCGAGCGCGACCCGGACGGCGCCCCGCTCGGGCCAGACCGTCCGCCACGGCACCGGGGTGAACTCGAATCGAGCGTTCCCGACCGAGGCGCACCCGCAGCACCTCGATCCGTTCGTCCTCTTCGAGCGGTTCTACATCGAGCCGAACGAGGGGTTCCCGATGCACCCGCACCGCGGGTTCGAGATCGTCTCGTACATGATCGAGGGCGGCATGGACCACGAGGACAGCCTCGGCGTGACGAACACCGCCCGCGAGAACGAGGCGATGCACATCACGACCGGCGGCGGGATCCGGCACTCCGAGTTCCCTGCCGACGGCGCCGGCTGTAACGGACTCCAGCTCTGGGTGAACCTGCCGCGCGAGGACAAGGAGATGGATCCCGACTACACGGACGCCGCGGCCGACGAGCTTCCGACCGAGGCGGTCGACGGCGCGACGGTCACCACGGTCGTCGGAGAGAGATCGCCGCTGTCGACGCACACGCCGCTGGAGTACCTCGACGTCGAGGTCACCGACTCGTGGCGGTGGTCGATTCCGGACGGCTGGACCGGCTTCCTCTACGCCGTGGACGGCGCGGGGACGGTGAGCACCGGTGGGGCGGCGAACGGCGACGGAACGGAGCACGTCGGGAGGACCGACCGCGGAGACCCGATCGCCGAAGGCGACGTGCTTCCGGTGACGGAGACCGAGACCGTCGACGTCAGCACCGATGACTCGCTCCGCGCGGTCGCGGTCTCGGGGCGTCCCCACGGCGAGCCGATCGATCAGCGCGGCCCGTTCGTCCGCTGAGACTCGCCGGGTCGCGGCGAGAACGCCGACCGAGTTTTTTGTAGTCGGGGTGAGATCTACCCGCATGGATCTACGCGCCGCAACAGCCGCGGACATCGACGCGGTCCGCTCGGTCGCCCGCGAGTCGCTCGTGGCCTCGTACGGACACGCCGTCGACGAGGAACTGTTGGACGAGGCCGTCGAGGAGTGGTACGACGCCGGCGACCTCGGCGAGGACGTCAACGACGACGACGCGGTGTTCCCCGTCGCCCTCGTGGACGGGGTCGTCGTCGGCTTCGCGGAGAGCTACGTGGTCGGGCGCCGCGAGCGCGTCGGCGAGATCGACTGGCTCCACGTCCACCCCGACCACAGGGGGTCGGGAATCGGCTCCGCCTTACTCGAACGCGTCGAGTCCGCCCTCCGCTCGGCGGACGTCGACCGGATCGAGGCGCGCGTCCTCGCCGACAACGAGGCGGGGACGGAGTTCTACGAGCGCGAGGGGTACGAGCTCGCGGGCGAGCGCGACGTCGACATCGTCGGCGAGACGTTCGCTGAACGAGAGTACCGGAAGCAGGTCGGGCGGCTCAGGGGCATCTCCGAGGCGACGTACCAGACCGAGGAGGGTGAGACGGTCCACGTCGCGTTCGACGAGAGCGACCGCGGGTCGCAGGCGCCGTTCTACGTCGCGTACGCCGACCCGGACCACGAGCGGCGGTACGGCTACCTCTGTGGCAACTGCGAGGGAACCGACGTCGCGATCGACACGATGGACCGGATGGAGTGTCGCGGCTGCGGGAACCGACGGAAGCCGGCGCGGTGGGACGCGGCGTACTGACGCGAACCGACCGCCGGGGGAACGCCCCTTCTCAGAGCGTTTCTTTCACGCCGATAACGCGTTCCTCGGCCTCGCGGCCGGGGTCCCACTCGCTCCCGTCGCGGTCCGACTCTCGGTGTTCCTCGACGGTCCGCGCCATCGCCTCGTCGACCGGCGTGGACTCCCAGCCGAGGTCGGCGAGCGCACAGGTGTCGAGCAGGTGCGGATACTCGCGGTAGAGGGTGAACTCGTCGGGTTCGAGTCCGCCGGCCGCGAGCGCGTCGTCGCTCGCCGGGACGATCTCGCAGTCGACCCCGCCTGCGTCGGCGATCGCCTCCAGCGTCTCCCGGAGGGTGAGCGCGCGCCGGTCGCCGACGTTGTACGCCGTCCCCGGTTCGCCGCGCTCGGCGACGATCCGCAGCGCGCTCGCGACGTCCTCGACGTACGCCCGGTGCCAGAGGTTCTGTCCGTCGCCCGGGACCACCACGCGGTCGTAGGTGAGCACGCGGTCGATCCAGTAGTCGAGCCGCTCCGTGTAGTCGTGCGGCCCGTAGACGATACACGGGCGGACCGCCATCGCCGAAACGCCCTCCTCGGCGGCCGCGAACACCGCGCGGTCGCCCTCGGCCTTGCGGTTGCCGTACGTCTCGTGGGAGTCGTCGGTCGCCTGCGCGTCGGTACACGGCTCCAGCGGCGTCTCCCCCTCCCGTTTGGGGATCTCCTCGGCGGCGTAGCTGGACCCCGACGAGATGTACACGTAGCCGTCGACGTCGGCGAATACCTCCGTGGCGGTCTCCACGTCGGCCGGCTGGTAGGCGACGCAGTCGATCACGACGTCGGGTTCGACCGACAGCTTCGCGGCGCGTAACGCGGTCTCGTCGTTCCGGTCGCCCTCGACGTGAGTGACCCGGTCGTCGTCAGCGAAGGGGTTCTCGTGGTTTCCTCGGTTGAATATCGCGACCGCGTAGTCGTGTGCCAGCAGTTCCTCGACCGTGTGTCGGCCGATAAAGCGCGTGCCGCCGACGACGAGCGCAGTGTCTGTCATACCCGAGATCGAACGAGCGAGGTGAAAAGCGTGGCCGAATCGGAAGGCGAGTCGGTCGCTGACGACGCGGACGGCCGCCGCCTACTCGTCGTCCCGCGGCCCGTCGCCGCGCCACCGCCGGTACAGGAGGTACGCGACGCCGAGACCGATACCCCAGGTTCCGACGCCGAACACCGCGATCGCGACTCCGCCGAGGAACTCGCCGGTCGGCAGGCCGAACATACCCGAGTTGGGTGCGTCCGCCACATAAACGCTCCGAGAGAGGGGTAGCTTCTCGGGGCGTGAGACCGTACGGTCGGCCATGGCAGACCGCTCCCTGCGGCGACCCTGGCTCGCCGCCCTGCTCGCGCTCGTCGTCTCCGGACTCGGCCACGCGTACCTCCGTCGGTGGGCCCGCGCGCTCGGCTGGTACCTGGCGGTCACCGCGGCGGTCGTCGTGTTCGTTCCCGACGCCGCGATCTCCGCCGCGTTCACCGGGAACCCCCCGCCGCTCCGCGATATCGCGCCCGCCGCGGCGGTCGTCGGGGCCAGCGTGATCGACGCGTACGTCGTGGCCCGCCGGAACAACCGGGAGTACGAGCGGGAACGCGACGCGGCGCGCGCGACCGACCCGGCGGACGCGGGCGTCGATCCCGACGCCGCGTCCGCGGAAACGTCGGCGGACGAAGGAACTCCGGCGGCCGCGGAGACGATCCGCTGTCCGGAGTGCGGCAAAGAGACCGATCCGACGTTCGACTTCTGTCAGTGGTGCGCGGAGCCGCTCGGAGAGGACGACGCGTCGTAAGTGCGAAACAAAAGATCCGGGCCGCGAACCGCCTCAGAAGAGGTAGAACAGCGGGAAGATGAACACCCAGACGATGTCCACGAAGTGCCAGTAGAGACCGAAGTACTCGATCGGCCGCTCGTCGTCGAGGTAGTGGCCCTGGTACGCCCTGACGAACAGGAAGATGGCGATCACGAGACCCAGCAGCACGTGGATCCCGTGAAGCCCGGTCGTGACGTAGTAGATCGACGCCTGGATCGGGTCGCCGTGGGCGTTCGCCGAGATGGTCACGCCGCGGTCGAATATCTCGTGGTTCCACTCCCACAGCTTGATCGCCATGAACGTGAACCCGAGCAGGATTGTCGCGCCGAGCGTCGCGAGGAGTCCCTGCCGGCTCTTGCGGCGGGCGGCGACCAGCGCTAAGATCACGGTGAACGAGGACGTGATCAGCACGAAGGTGTTGATGAGTCCCGGCAGCGACTCGGTCAGCGGCGACCAGCTCATCCAGCCCGCGTTGTAGCGGACGAAGACCGCGGCCGAGATGAACGCCCCGAAGACGATCACGTCGGAGGCCAGGAAGAACCACATCCCCAGCTTCACCTTCTCGACGCCGTTGAACGGCCAACGCTCGGCGAACTCGGACGGGGGCGCGTAGAAGTCTTCGAGACCCCACTTCACGCCGGTGTAGAGCAGACCGACGATACCGAGGAGTATCGCGATCGGGTACAACGCGTTCGAGACGGTGACGGCGCTCTGCGCCGCCGTCTCGCCCAGCTGGACGGTGACCGAGTCGGCGAAGCCGGAGAAGCCGAACAGCGTGACGCCGAGCGCCAGCGAGAGCGCGAACGGCCAGATGCTCGCGTGGCTCGGGTGTTTGTCCCAGTAGGGGTACTCCGAGATGTGCGCCGAGTGGCTGTCGCCGCCGTCAGTGGCGACGTCGCCGTTGTCGTCGGTCTTCATCGCGGGACCGCCGTCCGGCACGTAGTCTTTCACGAACTCCAGCTTCCCGGAGGCGTACGACGGCCGGTTCGGCCAGTTCTCGAGCGGTGGGGGCGAGGAGATCGCCCACTCCGCCGTCCGCGAGTAGTCCCACGGGTTGTCGCCGGCCGGCTCGCCGGAGACGTAGGACTTCGCGAAGTTGTAGAACATGATGAAGAAGGACAAGCCGAGCACGAAGGCGCCGATCGTCCCGAACTGGTGGTAGATCTGGAACTCGGGGTTGTACTCGAACACCCGACGGGGGGTCTCCCAGCCGAGGAACATCGAGAAGTAGACGGCGTTGAAGCCGATGAAGAACACCACGAAGTGGAGCTTCCCGAGCAGCTCGTCGTACATCTTCCCCGTGATCTTCGGGAACCAGTAGTAGGCCCCGCCGAACAGCGCCGTCGCGCCGCCGAACATCACGTAGTGGAAGTGCGCGACCACCCAGTAGGTGCCGCGGAACTCGTAGTCGAGCACGATGGCGCCGAGGAAGACGCCCGTGATGCCGCCGAGGATGAACAGCAGCAGCGCGCCGAACGCGAACAGGAACGGCGTGGTGAACTGTATCCGCCCCTTGATCAGCGTGTAGATCAGCGCGAAGACGACCAGGTCGAAGGGGAGCGATATCCCGATGGTCGTCGCCATCATCAGCGTCTTGATCTCCAGGTTGATCGTCGTCAGGAACATGTGGTGCATCCACACGAGGAACGACTGGACGGCGATCAGACAGATGGCGATGATCACCCACTTCCGGCCGACGAGCCGCCGCCCGGAGAACGTCTGGAACAGCTCCAGCATGACGCCGAGCGCCGGGAAGAAGACGATGTACACCTCCGGGTGACCGAAGAACCAGAACAGGTGACCCCACAGCAGGGACCCGCCTTCGGTCGCGGAGAAGTAGACGCTCCCGAGGACGCGGTCGGCCGCGAGGATGAGTCCGACCGCGAGCAGCGCGGCGAACGCGAACAGCATCATCCACACGGTCGCGAGCATCGACCACGTGAACATCGGCATGTCCATGATCCCCATCCCCTCCGCGCGGGAGTGGTGGATGGAGGTGAGGAAGTTCACCGTCGACGCCGTCGTACCGGTGACGAACATCGCGAGCGCGAGCACCGCGCCGGTCGACCCGATGCTCGGCGTGTACATCGGCACGTTGAGCGGGGCGTATATCGTCCACCCCGCCGAGAGCGTGCCGCCCTGGAAGAAGCTGATCGCGAGCAGGACGCCCGAGAACAGGTACAGCCAGTAGGACAAGGCGTTGAGCCGCGGGAACGCGAGGTCGTCCGCGCCGATCTGAAGCGGCACGAAGTAGTTCGCGAACCCGAACGCGAACGGCGAGAGGAACCAGAACACCATGATCAGCCCGTGGGCGGTGACGGCCTCGTTGTACGCCAGTCCGGAGAGGATCTGGCTCGTCGGGTCCCACAGCTGGAGGCGGATGAGCAGCGCCATCACGCCGCCGAACAGCAGGAAGAACAGCGCGGTGATCGTGTACAGGATGCCGATGTCCTTGTGATTGGTCGTGACGAACCACCGCTTGACGGAGGTCGTCGGCGGGAGTCCGCTCATGCGCTCACCCCGCTCGCAGCGGTGAGTCCGGCACCGGGAGCCTCGATACTGGCGCTCTCGGAGCTGTTACCGGTGCTGTTGTACCACTCTTGCCACTCGTCTTCCGGGATGACCGTGATCTGTCCCTCCATTGCGGAGTGACCCGAACCGCACAACTCGAAGCACTCGACGCGGTACGTCGCCTCCCCGCCTTGTGCCTCGACATCCTCGGAGCTCACCGTGAACCAGGTCTCGCTGTGATCTCCGGGGATGGCGTCGGACTTTATCCGTAAGTCCGACGAGCCGAAGTTGTGCCACACGTCTCTCGACGTGATGTTGAGGTCGACCCGCTGGTCGGCCGGCACGATCAGTTCACCCCGTTCGGTGTGCCCGTTCGGGTACTCGTAGGCCCACCCGTACTGGTAGCCTTCGACCATGATCTCGATGTCGCCCTCGTCGCCGGTGTCCGGTCCCTGCTCGACGTAGAGGAGCAGCCCGTACGCGTACACGACGAGGCTGATGACGACGATCGCGCTCAACCCGAACGAGAGGAAGAGCTTCTTCGCTTTCGGACCGCCCTGTCCCGTCGGGAGCTCGCCCACGACCGGCGCGTCGAACTCCTCGTCCGACCGATTGCCGTCGTCGCGGTACTTGTACACGTTCCACAGCGTGTACGACACGACGATGGTGCCGACGAGGGTACCGAGCGCGAGGAAGACGAAGAAAATCTCGTCGAAGATCTCCGCCTGTGCGCGCCAGTCGTTCCCCTGTTGTAGGATAACTGGATCTATCATGTTCGTCTGTCTGCTCTTGTACCTCCCTTAGCGATGGCACACTTATCTCTTGTGTAGCGGGGCGAACGATCGGGAGTCGAGGACCCGATTTCCCCACCCGAACCAGCTCCCGCGAGTCGCCTCCCGGAACCCGGAGCCGGGAGCGCCGAAAGCGGGGCGAAGCACGGCGCGTCGAAGGGTATTTGTACGCGCGAACGGAGGCCCTAACAACGGATATCCATGACATCACTCAGCCTCTTGAGCACGGGTCTGATGGGCCTACTCGTCGCCGCCACGTTCATCGCAGTCGCCGAGATCGGGGGAAAGCGGTCCGCCCCCGGGGGTACCGAGGCGGACGGACGCTACGAGGCGACCGTCGCGACGCTCGGCGAGATCGTTCGGACGCCGGTCGTGTGGGCGATTTCGTTCGTCGGCGTCACCGTACTGGTCGGCGGGAGCATCCTCCTCGGCGTCGGCAGCTTCGGCCTCCCCGAGGGGCTCGCCGGCACGCTGGTGACCGTCGCGTACCTGCTCGTCGGGCTGCTGCTCGTCGGCTTCGTCTTCCTCGGCGCGTACTTCGCGACGCGGAGCCGCGGACTCGGGAACGCGCACGGCGTCGCCGCCGGGACCCTCGCGACCGGCGCCGCGTTCCTCGTCCTCGTCAGCGCTCAGCTGCTCGTCGGCGTCGTCGGCTGAACCGACCCGTCGCCTTTTCCTCGACGACTGCTACAGAGAGCCGAACATAGTGCCGCCGTCAGCGCCCGCTCTCGGCGCCGGATCCCCGGAGTCCGTCGTCGAGACCGAGTCCGACCAGCCCGCCGTACCGGTCCCACACGACGACGAGCGACGGGACGAGCAGGATCGAACAGAGGTAGGCGTAGAACACGCCCAGCGCGAGCAGGACCCCGAAGTCCCGAAGCAGGGGGATCACCGCGAGCCACAGGACCCCCAGCCCGGAGACCGTCGTGAGCATGCTGCCGGTGAGCGCGCCGCCCGTCCCGGCGATGGTGACGTCGAGCGCCTCGTCAATGGGAAGGCCCGACTTGTACTCGTCGACGAACCGGTGGACGAAGTGGACGGTGTAGTCGACGCCGAGTCCGATGGAGACGGAGAGTATCGGCGCGTTGATCGGCGTCAGCGGAATCGAGAACAGCCGCATCGATCCGACGAGCAACCCGACCGTGACGAGGACGGGAACGAGGTTCAGGAGGCCGTACACCGCCTTCCCTTCGAGGTACGCGTACGACAGCGCTAAGAACAGCGCCGTGAGTCCGAAGGCGGCGAACAGGCTCCGGATCGCCGACTCCGTCAACAGGTCGATCACCGCCTCGTTGACGACGAGGGAGCCGGTCGGCACGGCTTCGAGCGGGGTGCGCTCGGCGAGGCCGCGCACGTCGGCGACCGCCTCGGAGTTGTCGACGCCCGGCTCGATCGTGTAGTCGATCCGCGCGCTGCCGCGGTCGGCGGCCACGTAGCCGCGCGCCTGCCCCCCCGCGGAAGAGTCGAGCAGCGCGTCGTACACCTCGTCGACGTTCCGGTCCGGCACGCCGTTGCCGAGGCGGTCGTTGCGCTCGACCAGCGCCGCGAACTCGGGGTCCTGCGCCGCCCGGTCGTCGATCACGGTGACGACGCTCGTCGCCTGCGCGCGCCGCTCGTCGGTCGTCGCGAAGGTGTCCGGCGGGTTCCGCGTCGTCCGGTCGATCAGCTCCAAGGCGTCGTCGTCTCTGACCGACTGGTCGATATACAGCGTCACCGACCCCACGAAGTCCTGTTCGAACTCCTCTTCGAAGAGGTTCAACACGTCGAGGAACGTGTAGTCGGTCGGCGCGAACGGCTCCGGGAGGTCGGCGTACGTCTCCAGTCGGTCTTGGTCGGGGAAGAACGCCTCCTCCGAGAACTCCGTGTTCACGCCGGTGCCGTAGGCGCCGCCGACCGCGCCGCCGACGAGGAGGAGGGCGACGACGGCGACCGGGGCGATCCGCGAGAGGTCGACGCCGACGCGGAGGACGCGGGCGAGCCGCGACCCGCCCGACCCGAGCGCGCTCGTGCCGAACTCGGGGATCGGGAGCCCCTCCCGCCACCGGTCGGAGAGCACCTTCGCCGCCGGGAGGTAGACGCCGAATATCACCAGCGTGAAGACGATCCCGGCGGCCGCGACGATCCCGAAGTCGCGGTTGGGGTCGAACGGGCTCACCACGTTGGAGACCAGCCCGAACACCGTGGTGATCGTCACGAGCAGGAAGGCGATGAGCAGCTGATCGGTCGTGGTCCGCATCGACGTCTCGATCCCCGTCCCAGTCGCTCGCTCCTCGCGATAGCGGTTGACGATGTGGATCCCGAAGTCGATCCCGACCGCGAGCAGGAGCGGGAAGACGGTCACGAGCGAGTCCGAGAACGGGATCCCGGCGTAGCCCATGAAGCCGAACGTCCACAGGAGCGACAGGAGCAGCGCCGAGAGTCCGATCGCCATGTCGAACGGATCGCGGTACGAGAAGATCAGGAATCCGACGATCAGGATTAGCGCCGCCGGGAAGACGATGATCGCGGTGTCGGTCAACAGCGAGGTGATCTCCGACTGGAGGACGCCGTCGCCGAAGAGGATCGCGTTCTCGCCGGCCTCGTTGCCCGGGACGGAGTCGACGACGTCGACGCTGCGGGTCTGAAGCTCAGTGACCCGCGCCGTCGTCGCCGCGTCCGGCAGGTCGTAGGAGATCCCCACGATGGCCGTGTCGGCCGCCTGCGCGGTGGGGTTGTAGTCGACGGACACCTGCGCCGCGATCGCCCCGGCCGCGTCGGCCTCGGAGATGGCCGTCCGCAGTTCGGCGGGCGTCGCCTCCGCCACGGCGTCGCGCCGCTCGGCCGCGTTCGCCGCGTCCGGATCCAGCTGTCGCGCGATCGCGTCCGCGTGGCTCGACGTCGACGCGACCCGGAGCGTCGAGCGCGACTCCAGCCGGTGTTGGGTCTCCAAGGTCCGGATCAGCGCGTCGCGAGCGAGCACGTTGTCGTCGGAGACGATCACCTGCGCCGACGTCGCGGAGCCGCCGATCGACGTCTCGAACTCCTCGTCGATCTCGTCGAGCGCCTGCTGTGCGGGGATGTCCTGGGTGAACTGGTCCGCGCCCGCGCTCGTCTCGATACCCGTCAGGCCGCCCGCGAAGGCGACGGTGACGAGCAGGAAGACCGCGATCACCGCCAGCGGCCGCTCCGTGACGACGCGGTCGATCCGCTCGATGACGCGGTCGGCCGCGGTCACCGGCGCCCCGCTGTCCGGCGTGCCGTCGCTCGGCGTTCAGTGGCGTGTCCCGTCATCTGATCACCGCCGTCGGTACCAGACGGCGCCGCCGACCGCGGCGACAACGAGCAGGACGACGACGGCGATCAGTCCGGTCGGCGCGCCCCCGTCGTCGACGGCGGCGGTCACGGACACCGGGACCTGCGTGACGTCCGAGATGCGGTCGTTGCCCCGCTCGTCGTCGTACCGGAAGTCGAGTTCGATCGGGTGGTCCTCGACGCTCGCGCCCGGCGCGGCCGACACCTCGAACCAGATCTCCTCGGACTCGCCGGGCTCCAGCTCGTCGACGAACGCCTCGTCGTTGACCGCCGTCAGCGGGCTGTCGGCGTAGAGACCGGCGTTGATCGACGACAGCGTCTCCGGCCGCCGGTTCGTGATCTCCACGTCGATCCGCGTGGTCTCGCCGGCCGAGACCGTGGCGTTGTCGACGGCGAGATCGAACTCGGGCTGTCGCGGCGCGACCTCGACGCGGCGGGTCTCTTCGACGGCGACCGTCGCGTCGCCGCTGTCGTACTCGGTCGTGAAGCGGAACTGCCGCGGCCCGGGGTCCGCGCTCCCGCTCACGTCGGCGTCGAACGAGAACTCCGCGGACTCGCCCGCCGGGATCGTCGGGAGCGCGTACCGGCTCTCGCCGAGGCTCACGCGGTTGCTCCCGGAGTCGGCGACGAGGACCGCGTTCTCGACGTCGAGCGGTCCCTCGTTGGTGATCGTGCCGGAGACCGTCCCGGAGTAGCCGACTTCGAGCGTCCCGGAGACATCGTCCAGGGAGAACGCCTGCTCGCGGATCGGGACGACGCCGGCGCGCGCGGCGGCCGCGGTCGCGTCGACCCCGTTCGGGTCGCGGTAGTCGACGGTCGAGGAGAGCGCGTACGCGCCGCCGCCGAACGCCTCGCCGACCGACGAGTCGAACGTCACCGTCCGGTTCTCGCCGGGCGACCAGTCGCCGACGAACGACTGACCGCCGCCCTCGCCGGACCCGAGCCGGACCCCCGGGCTGGTCGTCGTTCCGGAGACGACTGCGTCGCGGGCGGTCTCATCGCCGACGTTCGACATCGTGACGGTCACGTCGCCGCCGCCGCCGACCTGCGCGTCGGTGTCGGTCTCCAGCACCGCGAAGCGCGCGCCGTCGTCGACGACGATGGTCAGGTCGAAGTCGTCGATCCCCCGGCGGTCCTTGTGGTCGTTGAACTCGGGGATGACCTCGAAGGTGTACCGGTAGCGGGCCGTCGCCTCCACCTCGTACCTGCCGTCGGGCACGTCGTCGGGCACGGTCACGTCGAGGGGGACGGAGACGGGGCTCGCGGAGGTCGGCACGTCGCCGACCGGTATCTTGCCGTCCTCAACGTCGACCGGTACGTCGCCGTCGTCGACTTCGAGGGTGAGCCCGCGGGCGGTGGTCACCCGGGAGTCAAGCTGGTTGCCGATCTCCATCTCGCCGGTGTTGATGATGTCGACGGTCACCGTCGACTCGGCGCCGCTGGGCACCGACCGCTGCGAGACGAACAGATCCAGCACCGGCGACCCGCGGATCTGTCTGGGGGTCGGGTCGGACTCCGTCTGCGCGACGGCGCCGTCTGCGATCGGGCCGTCGACCCCCGAGAGCGCGGCGGAGCCGCCGCCGGAGGCGCCCCCAGCGCTCGGCGCCGCGGCGCCGGCGAGCGAGACGCCGACGAGGAGCGCGCTCGCGGCGACGACGGCGAGCGCGACGGTCGCGAGCCGCGTCGACCGACTCATCGATCCCCTCCAGCGGTCCCGCGGGCGGAGCTGGTCGGCGGCGCCGACCGGCCGTACCGTGACGCGTCGAAACGAGTCATACGGTCCGCTCGGTCTCCCGAGGAATAAGCGTGTTGAATGAACGTTCAATCAGGGGCCATATATAGCGCACTCGTCTACGCGACGTATGAACGACCCGTTCGCGGAGCCGTCGGACACCCGACAGGCGATCCTCGGCGCGGCGTTCCGCGCGCTCTGTGAACACGGGTACGCGAACGTCACGATCCAGCGGATCGGCGACGAGTTCGACAAGAGTCCCTCGCTGGTGTATCACCACTACGACGGGAAAGACGACCTGCTGATCGATCTGTTGGGGTTCCTGCTCGACGAGTTCGAGGCGTCCATCGCCGACGGGGCCGTCGCAGAGCCGTCGGAAGGAGACGACGCGGCCGCGAGGGTGGGGACCGAGATAGCCCCGGAGGAGGCGTTCGATCGCTCGGCGCGCGACCAGCTCGACGGCTACCTCACGGCCGCGGTCGATCCCGCGTCGCTCGACGAGGAGTACGCCCCCGACGCGCGGTTCGTCACGGTGATGACCGAACTCCGGTCGCAGGCCGGCAGCGACGAGGCGTACCGCGAACACTTCGACCGCAGCGACCGCGTCTTCGGCGAGTACCTCAAGCGACTCGTCCGCGAGGCGGCGGCCGACGCGTCCCGCGACGGCGCCGAGGGGACGAACGGCGACCGCTCCGTCGCCGCGTCGGAAGTCGCGTCGACGCTCCAGACGTTCGCCACCGGAGCGATGTTCCGGTGGACGACGACGAACGAGAAGTCGTGGGTCGCGGAGTCGCGGGGCGGGATCGACCGATACCTGGAAGCGATGCTGCCGCTCGTCGAGACGACCGGTTCGGGGGAGTAGCGGGCCGAGGCGCCGTCAGCGGTCCGTGACGCCCTCGGCGTCCATCCGGGAGACCTCCTCTTCGAGCCACTCGCGGAGCCACTTCACGCGCTTGATGCGCTGGTGGGCGATGCCCTCGGCGGTGTCGGAGACGACGCGATCCGTGTGGTCGTACGCGCGCTGGAGCACGCGGTCGACCATCTTCGCGGCGTCCATGTGCGTGCGCGACTCGTAGCCCATCCGCAACAGCATGAGGACGGCGCCGTTGGCGCCGACCTTGTCGAGCACGTCGGCCTCGATCAGACACCGGCTTTCGAGGGGCACGTCGGCGAGGTCGCCGGTGTAGGAGTGATCGACGACCGCCCCGCACACCTCCTCGATGAACGACTCCGGGTAGTTGCCGCGGCTCTGGAGGTACTCGCGGGTGACGCGCGCGCCGGCCTCCGCGTGAACGTCCTGTTCGGCCTCCAGCTTGGCGACGTCGTGGAAGACGGCGGCGACGCGGACCACGTCGACGTCGGCGCCCTCGGCCTCGGCGATTTCGGTCGCGAGGTCGACGACGTTGAGGATGTGGTTGAAGCGGTACGACGACGAGTGCCAGGGGTACCAGCGCATGCGTCCGCCGTCGTCCTCGCCCTCGACGCTGGCCGCGAGGTAGTCGCGGACGAACCCCTTCATCTCCTCGAAATCCTCGTCGCTCACCTCCGTTTCCTTAATTTCGACGCCCACCGGGACCACCTCGGGCGAAAAGATCGTGATTCATTACCGTAGCCGAGGAGCGTTTCGGTCTTAGGCGTTACGACGGAGTCTCCCGCCGGAGACGGCCGGCGGGGACGGTCGCCGTCGGGCGGCGAGGCGAGATTCGACGCGACGCGAGACCCTTAACAGGGTCCGGGGCGCACCGAACTCTATGTTGAGCCCCTTCGGGGACGGCGACCGCGCCCGGTTCCAGCGGGCGGCGGCGGTGAACGTCGCCGGCAACGCGGTGAAGATCGCGGTCGAGGGGGCGGCGGGGCTCGCGTTCGGCAGCGTCGCGCTGGTGGCCGACGCCGCCCACTCCGTCGCCGACCTCGTCGCCAGCGCGGTCGTGTTCGTCTGGGGGGGATCGCGGTACGAGAGCGCCGACGAGACGCATCCGCACGGCCACCAGCGGATCGAGCCGCTGACGGCGCTGCTCGTCGGCGCGACCATCGTCGTCCTCGGGCTCCTCCTGTTGCGCGAGTCGGTCCTCGGGCTGCTCGGGACGCACAGTCCGCCTCAGAAGAGCCTCCTCCTCGTCGCCGCGCTGCTGTTCGCGATGGCGGACATGTACCTGCTGTACTGGTACACGGAGCTGGTGAACGCCGACCTCGGCTCGACGGCGCTCGCCGCGCTCGCGGTCGACTGCCTCAACGATATCTACACCACGATCGCGGCGCTCGTCGGCGTGTTCGGCGTGTTCCTCGACGTCCCGATCCTCGACCCGATCGCCGGCGCGCTCGTCAGCGTCCTCGTCGTCTATCAGGGGATCGAGATCGGCCGCGAGAACGTCACCTACCTCGTCGGGGGCGCCCCGCCGGCGGGCGACCGCGAGCGCGTCGTCGCCGCGCTCCGCGAGAACCCCGCGGTCGAGGGGGTCCACGACCTCACCGTGTTCTACGACGGGACCGACCTGGAGGTCGAGGTCCACGTCGAGGTCGACGGGGAGATGACGCTCCGGGAGGCCCACGACGTAGAGACGGAGCTCGTCACGAGCCTCCGCGCACTGGAGGACGTCGGCGACGTCCACGTCCACCTCGACCCCTCCGGACTCGGCGAGTGGAAGGACGCCGAAGACCGGGGCGGCGAGTAGAACGGAGAGATCCGTGCGAGCGAGGAGACGGAGACGAACGAGGGAGTCGCCCGGCGTGCGGGTTAACTCGCCGGCGCCCCTACCGATGGCATGTTCAAGCGGGGCTGGCTGAAGATGACGTGGCGCGACGCGCTGTTCTGTCACTGGCCCGTCGATCCCGCCGTCGTCTCCGCCACGCTCCCCGACCGGCTCTCGGTCGCCACCCACCGAGACGACGCGTACCTGAGCGTCGTCGCCTTCGTGATGGACGACATCCGTCCGCGCGGGGCGCCCGTCGGGCTCTCGTTCCCGGAGCTCAACCTCCGGACCTACGTCGAGGGGCCCGACGGTCCGGGCATCTACTTCTACAACCTCGACGCGGACGACCGGATCGGCGTCGCGGCCGCGCGGCGACTGTTCGCGCTCCCGTACTACCGCGCGGCGATGGACGTGTCTCGCCCCGAGACCACCGATCGTTCGGCAAGCGCGGGCGGCCCCGTTCGGTTCACCAGCCGCCGGACCCACCCCGGCGTTCCCCACGTGCGGTTCGACGCGACCTACGAGCCGACGGGCGAGGCGTTCGCCGCCGAGCCGGGGTCGCTCGACGCGTTTCTCGCCGAGAACTACCGGTTCTACGCCGCGGGGAACCAGCTGTACTGCGGGGAGATCACCCACGACCCGTGGAGGCTCCGGGAGGCGACCGTCGACCTCCGGGCGAACACCCTGTTCGAGGCGAACGGGTTCGACCGGCCCGACGGCGACCCGCTCGCCCGCTACGCGGAGCCGATCGAGGTGGGCGCGGACCGGATTCGATCGGTCTGACGAACGGTATTTAAACGATTGCGAGCGACTGCGACGATGACTTATAAAGAGCGGTGCGGTGGCGCGCCCCGGTGAGCGGCCCGGAGGGCCGCGAACCGACGGTGCGAGGGAGTCGGTCGCCCGGAGCGAAGCGGAGGGCGACCGACGAGGCTGGGGAGGCGTGAGGTGCTGTGCGGGGCGGGACTCAAAGGGGCAGCCGCGAGGGCGAAGGCGCGCGACGTAAGCACCGAGGGAGCGAACGGAGTGAGCGACCGAGGCGCGCAGCGAGCGCACCGAGCCCTCGCGGCTGGGGCTTTGGAGGTGTTCGCCGTCGATCTCCGGTCAATCATTTATACCCGAGCGGCTGGGGCTTTGGAGGTGTTCGCCGTCGATCCGAGGCCGTTCATTCATAAGTGAGGGGCTAGGGATTTGGAGGTCCGCACCGCTTCGTCTGTCACTTATAAATAGCCGGCACCGGCACCAAGATTTCACTTATAAACAACCGCTCAGTCGTCTAGATAAACGCACTCCCGCGATCGCTCGTCGCTCGCCGTCTACGGGAACAGCCCGCGGTACTCGTGGGCCTTCGCCGTGCGCTCCAAGGCGAGCGTGTACGCGGCGGTCCGCAGGTCGGGGAGCTGCTTGGCGTCGTACTGCTCGATGGTCTTGTCGAACGCGTCGCCGATGCGGCGCTCCAACTCGGCGTTGACCGTCTCCAGCGGCCACGAGAACTCCTGGGCGTTCTGGACCCACTCCAGGTACGAGACGATGACCCCGCCCGCGTTCGCGAGGATGTCCGGCACGACCTGGATGTCGCGCTCGGTGAGCGCCTTGTCGGCGGCGACCGTCGTCGGGCCGTTGGCGGCCTCGACGATCGCGGACGCTCGGAGGTCGTCGACGTTGTCCGCGGTGATCACGCCCTCGACGGCGGCCGGGATGAGCACGTCGACGTCGAGGGTCAAAAGCTCCGCGTTGGTGATCGCATCCGGGTCGTCCCAGCTGGAGCCGTCCGCGTTCCCCCGGTACTCGCCCGCGACGTACTCCTCGATCAGCCCGCCGGCGTCGACGTGGGCGCCGAGCGCCGCCACGTCGAGTCCGTCGGGATCGTAGGCCGCGCCCGACACGTCGGAGGTCGCGACCACGTTGGCGCCCGACTCGTCGAGGAGCCGGGCCGCGTTCGACCCGACGTTTCCGAATCCCTGGATCGCGATCGACGCGTCCGAGAGGTCGCGGTCGAGGTACTCGAAGAGCCGCTCGGTCACGAGCGAGACGCCGCGACCCGTGGCCTCGACGCGGCCGGGCGTCCCGCCGATCTCCAGCGGCTTGCCCGTGACGACCTGCGGGATGGAGTGCCCCTCGTACATCGAATAGGTGTCCATCATCCACGCCATCGTCTGCGGGTTCGTGTTCATGTCCGGCGCGGGCACGTCGGTCTCGGGACCGATCATCCGGCGGATCCCTTCGGTGTACCGACGAGTGAGGCTCTCCAGGTCGTTCTGGGTGAGCTCCTTCGGCTCGCAGATCACGCCGCCCTTCGCGCCGCCGTACGGGAGATCGACCAGCGCGGTCTTCCAGGTCATCCACCCGGCGAGCGCCTCGACCTCGCGCTGGGTGACCGACGGGTGGAACCGGACGCCGCCCTTGAACGGTCCGCGGGCGCTGTCGAACTGACAGCGGTACCCCTCGAACACCTCGACCTCGCCGGAGTCCAACTCGACCGGGAGCGTGACCTTGAGCGTGCGCTCCGGGTGTTTGAGCCGCTCGAAGATACTGTGGTCCACGTCTGCGTACTCCTCGGCGCGGTCCATCTGGGCGAGCATGTTCTCGAACGGATCGTCGGTCATGGCCGGCACGACTCGACCACGGGTGATATCGGTTTCGGCAAGTATCGCCATCGGGAGACAATATACATCATGATTTTTTCTCTTTTTCTCGACCGTTTCCGGCCGGACTTATACGTCGGGACCGTCAATCGCCGTTCATGACACACGGACGCGCGACGGGGGACCGTCGATGACGGCACAGACGCTCCACCCCCGAGTCCAGATCGTGTGGGTCCTCCGCGCGGTGCTCCTCTCGGCGCTGATCACCGCCCCGTTCGTCGGCGGCGTGTACCTCGAGTACCTCCCGCAGTGGGCGCCGGTCGCCGTGGGGGCCGTGGTCCTGACGCTCACGATCGCGCACGCGCTGCTCCGCTACCGGCGCTGGAGCTACGAGATCCGCGAGGACGCGATCTACCTCGACCGCGGCGTGATCACGCAGGTGAGGACCACGGTGCCGCTGGTGCGGATCCAGCACGTCGACTCCCGGCGCGGCCCGATCGAGCGGACCGCCGGACTCGCCTCCTGCGTGGTGTACACGGCGGGATCGCGGGGCGCGGACGTGCGGATTCCGGGACTCACGCCGGACGGCGCGAGCGACCTCCGCGAGGAGCTGAAGCGGCTGGCGATCCGCGCCGACGGGGAGGACGCGGTGTGAAGCTAGCGCCGCAGTCGGTCCCGTACCGCGCGCTCCAGAAGGCGGCCGGGACCGCCGTCGCGCTGTTCGTCATCGTGAACAGCGGCGGGTTCGGACTCCCGCTGGCGGTCGGCGGAGGCGCCGCGATCCTCGTCGCGATGTTCGCCTACGAGGCCGCGTACTACCGCCGGTTCGAGTACGTCCTCACCGAGGACACGCTCGACATCTCCTCCGGCGTCATCTCTCGGCGCGAGCGGGAGATCCCGTACCGCCGGATCCAGAACGTCGACGTGAGCCGGGGGGTGATCCAGCGCGCGATCGGCGTCGCCGCGGTCGACTTAGAGACCGCCGGCGGCTCCAGCACGGAGGGGTCGATCCGATACGTCACGCCCGACGAGGCGACCCGGATCCAGCGGGAGGTCCAGCGCCGGAAGTCCGACGCGAACCGCCCGGACGACGCCGGCGAGGGGACGGCGACCAGCGTCGACGCGGTCGACCGCGGCCGCGAGGACGCGTTCGCTCCGGACGAAGAGGAGCTGTTCGCCATCTCGCCCGGCGAACTCGCCCTGGTCGGGGCGCTGTCGTTCGACGGGCGCCTGATCGGACTCCTGGCGTTCCTCAGCTCCGGGTCGTTCCCGGTGCTGTCGAGCTTCCTGCCGGAGACGTCGGCCGCCGCGCTGACCGCGACGGCGATCGTCGGGGTCGCCGCCCTCTTCCTCGCGTCGTGGCTCATCGGCGCGGGCGTCGCCTTCTCGAACTACTACGGGTTCCGGCTCTCCCGTGCCGGCGACGAACTGCGCTACGAGCGCGGCCTGTTCCGCCGGTACAGCGGGTCGATCCCGACCGAGAAGGTCCAGACGCTGCGGATCACGGACAACCCGGCAAAGCGGGCGCTCGGGTACGCGAGCCTCTCCATCGAGACCGCGGGCTACGCCCCCGGGCAAGGTGGCGAGTCCGGCAACCAGTCCGCCGTGCCGATCGCGGCGACCGACCGGGTCTACCGGCTCGCACACGAGATCGAGTCGTTCGGGACGCCCGAGTTCGAACGCCCGCCAAAGCGGATCCGGTGGCGGTACGTCGTCCGGTACGCGATGGTCGTCGGCGCCCTCACGGGGATCGCGTACGCCGTGAACTGGTACGTCGCGGCGCCGCTCCCCTGGTACGGGGTCGCCGCGCTCCTCCTCGCCGTGCCCCCCGCGGCGCACCTGAAGTGGAAACACCGCGGCTACTGGCTCGGCGAGGACCACCTGCTCACGCGGAACGGGTTCTGGGGTCGGACCGTCGCCGTCGTCCCGTACTACCGGATCCAGAACGTGATCGACAGCCGGACCGTGTTCCAGCGCCGGTGGGGCGTCGCGACGATCGTCGCCGACACGGCGGGGACCGGGTCGCTGACCGGGAGCGACGCCGCCGCGGTCGACTTCGAAATCGAGGAGGCCGAGGCGCTGAAGGAGACGCTCACCGAGCGACTCGCGACCGCCGTCGCGGAGCGGCGCAGTGAGGAGAGCGACCGCTTCGAGTGGATCGACGAGGACGGCGGCCGGGACGAGCGCGCCGACCGCGACGAGAACGTCGACCGCGACGAGAACGTCGACCGCGACGAGAACGTCGACCGCGACGAGGACACCGAGAGCGCCGGAGTCGACGCGGAACCGGACACGACGCCAGAAGGGACGAGAACCGACGAGGCGTCGACCGACGACGCGACGACCAACGAGGCGTCGACCGACGACGCGGCGCCCGACGACGAGCCCGACATCCCGGACGACGGCGTCGTCCGCCCCGACTTCTCGCCGGGCGACCGCGACTACTCGGAGCCGGCGGACCGGATCGACACCGGCGGATACGCGGTCGACCAGAACCCCTCGGACGCCGACGTCGCTCACGGCCCCGGATTCGACGACGAGAGCGACGGCGGAGCGGCGAACGGCGACCGCGACGAAGACGAGACGAACGGCGACCGCACCGCCGACAGCGACGACGGCGATCCGAGAGCCTGACCCCTCCGGGCTGCGGCCCTACTCGTCGAGCAGCTGCTGTGCGATCGTGTTGCGCAGCACTTCGCTCGTTCCCTCGTATATCTCGGAGAGCTTCGCGTCGCGGTAGAAGCGCTCGGCCGGGAAGTCCTTGGTGTAGCCGTAGCCGCCGTGGATCTGGATCCCCTCGTTGGCGACCTCGCGGGCGATCTCCGAGGCGTACAGCTTCGCCTGCGCGGCCTCCTTGATGTAGTCCTCGTCGCGGATCTTCAGGTCGGCCGCCTCGTGCATCAGCAGCTCCGCGGCGCGCGCCTTCGTGTCCATGCCCGCGAGCTTGTGCTGGATCGCCTGGAAGTCGGCGATGGGGCGGTCGAACTGCTCGCGCTCTTGGGCGTAGTCCTTCGCCTCGTCGAGCGCGGCGCGCGCGATGCCGACCGACCGGGCCGCGATCGTGATCCGCCCGCCGTTGAGCGTCTTGAGGGCTTGGACGAACCCCTCGCCCTCCTCGCCGAGCAGCCGATCCTCGGGGATCCACATGTCGTCGAACCGCAGCTCGGCGGTCGGACACCCCTTGTCGCCGAGCTTGTCCTCGGTCCCCTCGACGACGAACCCGTCGTCCTCCTCGGGGCGCACGACGAACGACGAGATGCCCTTCCGGCCCGCGTCCGGGTCGGTCTTCGCGAAGAGGGTGACCGTGTCCGCGACGGAGCCGTTCGAGATCCAGAGCTTCCCACCGTTGACGAGGTAGCCGTCGCCGTCGCGCTCCGCGGCGACGCCGCTCCGTTCCGAGGCGCTTCGCGCCTCGCGCTCCGCGGCGGTCGACATCGCGGGCACGTCCGAGCCGGCCTCGGCCTCGGAGAGCGCGAACGCGCCGATGTCGTCGGCGGTGTTCAAGGCGGTGAGGTACTCCTCCTTCTGGGCCTCGTCGCCGAACTCGTACAGCATGTTGCCGGCCAGCGACGTGTGGGCGGCGACGACGGTGCCGAGTCCGCCGGAGCCGCGAGAGATCTCTTCGAGTCCGATCGCGTAGCTGTGGTAGTCGAGACCGGCGCCCTCGTACTCGACCGGGAACGGCATCCCCATGAGACCGAGATCGGCCATCTCGTCGACCAGGTCGGCGGGGAACTCGTCGTTCTCGTCGATCTCGGCCGCGCGCGGGACGACCTCCTCGTCGACGAACTCCGCGACGGTGTCGCGGATCTGGCGCTGCTCTTCGGTGAGCGTGAACTCCATATCGGGACGTTCGACCGGGCCGACTTAGCCGTTTTCACACGGTTGTACACGGGTCTCCGGTTCGTCGGCGCGAGCGGCGACGGGGTCGCCCGGTTTCGACGTCCCGACCGACGAGGAACGGCCGGCCGGCGTTCCACGAGGCTTTTTATGCGTTGTGCCGTAACGTCTGGCAACTGAATGAGCGGACGAGAACACGCCCCCGGCGAGGCCGACCTCGCGTGGTGTCACGAGGCGGTCCAAGGGGTCTCGCGGACCTTCGCGCTGACCGTCGACGTGCTGGAGGAACCGATGGCCTCCCAGATCTGCGTCGGCTACCTCCTCTGTCGCGTCGCCGACACGGTGGAGGACGCCGGCCACATCCCACCGGAAGCCCAGAGCGACGTGCTACGAACGTATCGGCGAGCGATCGACCCGGACGACGAGACCGACATCGGCGAGTTCCGCGAGGCGGTCGACGAGTGGCTGCCGGCGGAGCGCGACGACGACTGGACCGTGGTCGCGGAGGCGCCCACGATCGCCGCGACGTTCACGGAACTCGATCCGGAGGCGCAGGAGGCAATCGTCCCGCCGGTGTTGGAGATGGTCGACGGGATGGCGATGTTCGTCGACCGCCACGCCACCGAGGGCGGGCTCCGAATCGACGACCGCGACGAGTTAGAGCAGTACTGCTACTACGCGGCCGGCACCGTCGGCAACCTCATCACGAACCTGCTCACCCGCGGCGACATCGGCGAGGAGCGCGCGGAGCAGCTGCGCGAGACCGCGGAGGAGTTCGGTCTCCTCTTACAGCTGGTGAACGTCTCGAAGGACGTCTACGACGACTACACCGAGGAGAACAACGTCTACCTGCCTGCGGAGTGGCTCGAAGCGGAGGGCGTCGACCAGGAGCGCGTCGTCCACCCCGAGAACCGCGAGTCGTCCGCGCGCGTCGTCGACCGCACCGCCGACTACGCCCGGTCGTTCCTCGACGACGCGCAGGCGTACTTAGAGACGATGCCGCTCTCGAACGGGAACACGATGGAGGCGTGGACGGTGCCGTACCTGCTCGCGGTCGGCACCCTCCGCGAACTCGGGAGCCGCCCGGAGGACGCGCTCACCGAGACCGGCGTGAAGGTGTCCAGACAGGAGGTGTTCGCGGTGATGTCCGCCGCGAGCGACGTGGGCCGCGACTCGCTCGCGGAGCTGCGGCAGACGATCGCCCGGACCCCGTTCCACCGCGCGGTCGGTTCGGCCGACTGAGCCGGCACTGGTCGCCGTCCCTTTTTCCCGGCCCGGCTTTGCGGCCCCGCCGCTCACAGCCGCGACCGCGCCCGCGACACGGCCGGGACGCGCACGTCGATCGTCTCCCCGAGCGCCTCGGCCGCGCTCAGGAGCCACTCCGCGCGCTCGACCCGCGAATCGAGGTCGCCGGGACCGATCCGGTAGCGCTCGACCAGCTCCTCGACGGTCGCGCCGCCGATCCACTCGTCGAGGATGCGCGCCGTCTTCACGGACTCCAGCCACCCCTCGAAGTCGTCCGGCTCGGTCATGTCCGTGGTCAGGTGGGCGGCGTTGTTCCGCGCGAACCGGTAGATGTCGGCGCGCTCGGCGTTGCCGAGGTAGGTGTCTTGCATGTCCGGCGTGTCGCAGATCACCTCGAAGGCGGTGAGCGTCGTCGCGTCCGAGAGGTCCGCCGCCGCCCGGAGCCCGGCGACGATCGACTCGCCCGTCTCGGGGCGGACGTACTGCTTCGAGGTCGTCTCGCCGACCGCCGTCGCGACGAGCCGGTAGTCCTCGACCCCGCCCGTCTCCCGCGCGACCATGCCGGCCGCGACGAGGTCGTCGACCGCGACGGCGACCGCGTCGGCGAGGCCGCCGGCGCCCGTCTCCCGGGCGTAGAACGTCCCCTCGAAGACGTCGAGGATCTCGGTTTCGGTCGCCGCGAACCCGGTCGCGATCGCCGCGAGGACGTGCGTCCGGAGCGCGCCCGGGTCGGCGAGCTGCGACTCGACGGCCTCCGGCTCGCCCTCGACGTACCGCTCGCGCACCTCCTCCCGCGTGTCGGCGTCGGCGACGAGGACGGCTTCCCCGTGCGGGTCGAGTCCGGGGCGCCCCGCTCGGCCGCACATCTGGTGGACCTCGAGCGTCGGGATCCACGACATTCCACTCTCTCCGTAGCGTCGTTGGTCGCGGACGACGACGCGCCGCGCCGGGACGTTGACGCCGGCCGCCAGGGTAGGCGTGGCGCAGATACAGGCGACGTCGCGCTCGCGGAACGCCGACTCGACGACCGAGCGGTGGCCGGAGCGGAGCCCGGCGTGGTGGAACGCGACGCCGGCGCGCAGGCAGTCCGCGAGCTGTCGCCCGGTGAGCGTGCCGTCCACGTCGGTGACCTCGTCCGCCGCAGCCGCGGCCGCGTCCTCGATCCCGAGGTCCGCCGCGAGTCCGTCGTCCGCGAGCCGCTCCGCGAGGTCGACCGCCTCGCGACGGGAGCGGACGAACGCGAGACACTGGCCGCCGTCCGCGACCGCGTCGGCGACCAGCGCGGCCGTGACCTCGGTGGAGTCGGTCTCGTCGTCGACCCCACCGTCGGCCTCCGTCTCGTCGCGGTCGACGTCGCCGGCGGGATCCGAATCATTGGCGGCCGCGACGTCGACCGACAGAGCCGTTCCGTCGTCGAACGCGACCTCCCCGCCGACGGCGACGCCGGTCCGTAGCTCGACGGGACGCCAGCCGGACTCGACGAGGGCGGCGTCGAGCCAGTCTGCGATCGCCTCGGGGTTGTCGACGGTCGCCGACAGCGCGACCGTCTGGAGGTCGGGGTTCCGGCGCCGGAGCGTCGCCAGCGTCACTTCGAGGGTCGGCCCGCGGCGCTTCGCGCCGAGCAGGTGGACCTCGTCGACGACGACGCAGGCCAGATCGTCGACCCACGAGGCGCCGTTTCGGATCGCCGAGTCGACCTTCTCGCTCGTGGCGACGACGACGTCGTTGCCCGCGAACTCCTCGCCCGTCGCGTCGAAGTCGCCGGTGGAGATTCCGACCTCGACGCCGGGTAACGCCGCGAACGTCTCGTACTTCTCGCGGGCGAGCGCGCGGAGCGGACAGACGTACAGCCCGGGACCGTCCGCGGTCAACAGCGCCAGTTGGGCGACGAGCGTCTTCCCCGACGCGGTCGGCACCGCGGCGACGACGTCGGCGCCGTCGCAGACCCCCGCGTCGACCGCCGCGCGCTGCGGCGGGTACAGCTCGCGCACGCCGCGCTCGGCGAAGTGGTCGATAACTGACGGCGAAAGCGGCAGATCCCGGACGCGCATGTACCGCTCGTTCGGCTCGACCGGTGATAAAGAGTCGGCGATTACCCCCTCGAATTCCGGAACGCGCGCGCGTCGCGCAGCGGCGATCGCTACGCGTCGGTGTCGAAGTCCTGAAAGAGCTTCTCGTAGTCCTCGTCGTTAGTCGCGACCGCGTCGCGCGACTCGTCGGCCTGCTCGCGGAGCTCGGTAATCCGGTCGGTGAGCCGCTGGTACTCCTCGTTGTCCGCCAGATCGCTCGCGCTCTTCTCGGACTCCAACATCGCCTTCTTCGAGGTCAACGAGAACAGCTCTTGGACCTCCGAGTCGTACTCGCCGCGTCGCAGCAGCCCCTCGACCGTCTCTCGAAGGGTATCGCTCGTAACGGGCTTGACGAGGTAGTCGTCGAAGCCCATCTCCAGGATGTCGAAGTCCGGCTCGACGGCGGTGACCATCGCGACCCGGCAGTCGATACCGCGGTCGCGGACGGCCGTGAGGACCTCGTCGCCGGAGAGACCGGGCATCCGTCGATCGAGGAGGATCGCGTCGACCTCGTCGTCGGCCTCGTCCAGTTGATCGAGCGCCTCGTGGCCGCCGTACGCGGTTCGAACGCGGTACTCGTCGCCGAGCCAGGCGGCGTACAGATCGGCCAGATCGGGTTCGTCCTCGACCACGAGGACCAGCGGCGGTTGCTCACTCATGGATGACGGGAGCGAGGGGGTGTTCGCTCACACGTTTCGTCTCGCCGCTGGCTATATTAAAATACCTCTTCGGCGCTCCGGCCGACCGGTATCACTCGTCCGGGCTGTAGTTGGGCGCCTCGTCCGTGATCATCACGTCGTGCGGGTGACTCTCGCTCTGTCCCGCGGTCGAGACGCGGACGAACTCCGCGCGCTCGTGGAGGTCGGGAACGGTCTCCGCGCCGACGTAACCCATCCCGGAGCGCATCCCGCCCGTGAGCTGGTGGAGTTCGGAGGCGAGGCTCCCCTTGTACGGGGTCGCGGCCTCGACGCCCTCGGGAACGAACTCCTCGTCTTCGTCCTCCTCCTTGAGGTAGCGGTCGCCGCCGCCGGACTTCATCGCGCCGACCGACCCCATCCCGCGATACTGCTTGTACTTCTTCCCGTTCATCGTGATGACGCGGCCCGGGGCCTCGTCGGTGCCGGCGAAGTAGGAGCCGAGCATCACCGCGTCCGCGCCCGCCGCGAGCGCCTTGATCGCGTCGCCCGAGTAGCGGATTCCGCCGTCGGCGATCACCGGCACGCCGTGGTCGGCGGCCACGTCCGCGACCTCCGCGACCGCGGTCATCTGGGGCATCCCCGCGCCGCTGACGACGCGCGTGGTACAGATCGAACCCGGGCCGATGCCGACCTTCAGCCCGTCGGCGAAGTCGACCGCGGCCTCGGCGGCCTCGAGCGTCCCGACGTTGCCGACGACGACGTCGGCGTCGACGGTCGCTTTGATCGCCTCCGCGGAATCGAGGACGTTGAGGTTGTGGGCGTGCGCGCAGTCGATGAAGATCACGTCGACGTCGGCCTCGTCGGCCGCGACGGCGCGCTCCTCCTCGAAGGGACCGACCGCGACGCCGGCGAGCAGGCGACCGTCCCCGTCGCGGGCGGCCTCCTCGTGTTCGCGGCGCTGTAAGATTCCCTGCATCGTCACCAGTCCGACGAGGCGGTCGTCGTCGACGATGGGAACGCGCTCGATCTTGTGGTCGTACATCAGCTCGAGCGCCTCGCGCGCCTCGACGTCCTCCGGCGCGGTGATGACCTCGTCGGTCATCGCCTCGCGGACCGCGTCGTCCTCGCCGACCTCCAGGTACGGGCGGATGTCGGTGCCGGAGATGATCCCGAGGACCGTGTCGTCGTCGTCGACGACGGGGGCGCCGGAGACACCCTGCCGCTCCATCACGGCGTCGGCCTCGCGGACGGTGTCGTCCGGCGAGACGGTGACGACGTTCTCGCGGCGGATGACGAGTTCGTGCGCGCGCTTGACGCGCTCGACCTCGGCGGCCGTCTCCTCGACGGTCATGTTGCGGTGGAGAACGCCGAGACCGCCCTCGCGGGCCATCGCGATCGCGAGGTCGCTCTCGGTGACGGTGTCCATCGCCGCCGACAGCACGGGGACGGTCAGTTCGACGTTCTTCGACACGCGGGTGCTCAGGTCCGCGTCGTCCGGCTCAACCCGGCTCTCCTTCGGGCGGAGCAGCACGTCGTCGAACGTCAGCGCTTCCGGAACGTCGAGCTTCGCCGAGAATCGGCCAGAATCTGTCGCCATATAATCCGTCACGAACGGCCGATGAAAAGCGTTGCGAGACGGCACGGACGTGGAGGTTGATCACATCCGAATCCGTGTTGTATACACGAATATGGTCATTCTCCGGTCGAAACGCGGTTGACGCGAGAGCTGTCCGACGAATGTCGCTGCCCGAGAGCGATCGGCGACCAGGAGTTCGGAAGCCGAGAGATGATCGAGGAAGTGCGTCGAGATCCGACGGATCGTCGCCGAACCTGTGTGTTCGGCGTCGATCCATCGTGTCGTGCGGACACGTCTCACACAACCTTTAACGCGACCGAAACACGTATATCGAGTATGGACTCCGACAGTCCCGTGAACGCGCGCATCGCCGGCCAGCCGAACGTCGACCTCGGCGTCCGCTTTACAGCCGGCAATCCGCGCAAACGCTTTACATGGGCTCGTCGGACCTCCCGCGGCGTGGACTCCGCGTGCTGGTCCCCCGACCATCGCGAGTCGCACGCATCCCACCGCCTCCCCGTCGGTCAGGGCTATCGTCCCTAAATGAGCACTTCACGCCACCCGGTCGCCCTGCGACTCGAACAGCAGGTCGGGAGCGCGACGAAGCTGCTCGCGACCGTGATGGTCCTGCCGCTCGTCGACGGCATCTTCCCCGCCTTGGTCGTCGCCGGCGTTCTCGGATCGGCCACCGGCGTCGTCGAGACCGGGATCCTGATCTTCGGCGGCTCCGCGACCGCCGCGGTGATCCTCGCGGAGATGGCCGGCTCTCGGCGAGAGATGGTCACGTCCGTGCTGCTGATCGGCGCGGTTATCATCCCGGTGGCCGCCGTCGAGGCCGCCCTCGCGCCGATGCTCCAGGAGCTCCTCGATCTGGTCGTGTTCGAGCGGTTCGCCGGCTTGGTGATCTTGACGATCGCCGCCAAGACCGCAAGCTCCGAGATCGGCGAGTACCTGCCGAGTCCGGGCGTGATCATCGGTCTCGGTCTCGTCGCGAGCTTCGACCCGTCGGGGTTCGCCCTGGAGACGTCGACCGAGTACGTGGTCAACGGGACCGCGGCCGCCGCCGTCGGTGTCGGGTTCGCGCTGTCGATCGCGCTGCTGTCGCCGCACCTCCGCGGCCGGGTCGACATCGATCGGTTCCGGTTCGGGTCGGCGGTCGCACTCGGCGTGCTCGCGCTGCCGATCCTGCTCGGCCCGTTCGACCTCATGCAGACGGACGCGCCGGTCGCGCTCGCGGTGCTCGCCGTGACGACGCTGTTCGCGTACGACCCGGACGCGGGCGCGCTGGAGGGGGTCGCCGGCGGCGGCGACGCGCCGGACGACGGCGGACCGGCGGACGGTTCCGCCGAGGGGGATGACTCGGACGACTCCGCCTCGACCGATCCCGCCGACGAGACCGTCGAGGAGGACGCGCCGAGCGACCCGCCGCTCGACGCCCCGCCGGAGGGTCCGTCCCCCATCGTCGACGACGACGTCGCCGTTCTCGCGAACGGCGGCGAGGGGCGTGAGGCCGACGACGGGACGGACCCGTTCACCGACGACGACTCCCGGGCGCCGTGGCTGTAGTCCGGACGTAACCGTCGGGAGGCCCGTTCTCTGACGCCGCCTCGGTCGCCGCCCGCGCCCCGGGCGTGTCGCCGGGGTTTAGGTACCCGACCCCGAACGGCCGGTATGTCGAACCGCGTCGTTCAGGGGCGGATGGTGACGCCCGAAAAGCTCGCAGAGCTGGTCGAGGGAGAGTCGGTGCTGGAGGCCGAGTCGATTACCGACGCCGACCGCGACTGTCCGGAGTGCGGCGGCGACGTCATCTCGGTCGGCTACATGCCGAGCGTGACCGAGTTCGTCACCGGCTACAAGTGCCAAGACTGCGACTGGAGCGACGACGACCGGGAGTAGCGCCGGTCGGATCGCCGAGGCGTCACGCGCTTTCGGTCGTCGTCGTCACGTCCCCCGAACGCCTTCGATCGAAACCCCTTTATCCGCGTTTCGGCAACGAACTGATGCGAGATCACGCGGGGCTGTGGCCAAGCCAGGCATGGCGACTGACTCCAGAGGCTTGCGCCCGGGACGACACTCCAGACTGATATACCGAGCGGCCGACTGATCATCGGTCGTGTTGACGACCCTCTGGAGTTCCGAGGCGCACCGGAGATATCAGTCGATCGGGGGTTCAAATCCCTCCGGCCCCACTTCCTGCCGTCGCGAGCAACACCGCGAGCGACGGCGACGTGCTGAGGAGAGATTTGAACCAGGGAGCGGTAGCACCGCGATTTATAATTTCTCTATTTCTACTCATAAATTAAATATTTATAGATTTAAGATAAATGTAGGGCCGAGGATCTCCGATTTCTGCGAATTCGTCAGCGAGAACAACCAGTGGTGTGCTACGCTGAAACGTCTAGGCGGCCACTCTAACAACGACGCTGATGAGGTTGCCACGGACGGCGGCACGGTCTACCGCGAGATGTCCGAAGAGGTCACGTCGGAGTAGCCGATCGTGGTTGATGTCGGCATCGGGGACGACCGGATGCTGGCAACTGCGGACCGGGACGACATTAGTGTAGTCGTGGAAGTGCCAGCGGGAAGGTCCGAAGAAGAGCTCGCGGAGACGCTCGACGAGGTCCCGGCAAAAATTCAAACGGACCGGACCTGTCCGCTAAGGGGTGACCGGTGATGCCGACCGCGCAATTGGAGACGGAACCCCGGAGCAGGTCAGGAGTAGGATACAATCGCTGGTGCTCAAAAAACCAGTTTTGAAGGAATAAGGTATCTGTTCCCCATTAGAGCGGCTTCGCGTCATACAAAGAGATATTTTGAAACTCGGGGACGTAAACAGTATCCCCACGCCTATCCTCACGCTCATCATAGTGATCAATATATGCAGTAAAAACTGCTTGATATCTATTCACATCTGATGGTATTTTTTGTTCAATCTCTCTGATCATTTCCTCATCTGAAAGTGCTTTAGCTACAGCGAGTGTCCCCTCACCATGACAGCCAGCAACGAGAAGATGGATGTTATTATCATACTCTGTTAGTGGTGAATAATCTTCGTACTTTTCGTATTGTTCCCATCCCTCATGTAACTTCTTGACAACCGCCATTCCATAATCGATTCGGTACTTTGGTCGGTTAGAATCTCCAAGGGTAGGTTCACCATCCCTTTTTTCCGGTTCAATTGACGTAGGATCTCCATAAGATTTTGTAATAGGCCAGTTCGTTCTTTCACTTCTTATCTCATCAAGGGACATGCCATAGTATTTTTCTGAAGGTGCCAAGTCAAAAATATACGGCAAACGCCCTTGGTACTCAGCAATCGAGTCTGGATCGTACCCCATACTTAACGCTACAAATTCAGAGCCAAGCGGGCCTGTTGTTGTTGCGATATGTCCTGCTTTATTTACATCTAATTCATTAACAGACTGTGGTTCAACATCATCAACGGTTTTTAAAACAGCATTAGCAAGTTCTACTTGTGTAAGAAAGTCAATTTCACCAAGATCACTGATTTCAGGCGCACCGCGGCCAGGAGTTACAAATATATCTCCAGTAAACCACAGTAATCTTGAGTAGATCGACTCATCGACGAAATTAGGCAGGTATGGCTCAAGCGCTTCATCAACCTCCATAGCAGTTGCTGCCCCACTACCAACGATACCGGTGGCCAGACCACCAATAAATGATATCCCAATATCTTTTAAAACAACACGACGAGACACGCTATTATCCGACTCATTCGGCTTAGCACGTTCAACTATCGCACTATTGTCATCGAATACCTTCCACTTGATTCTGTCACCTACACTTAGACCCAGTTGATATTGGATACTATCTGGTATAATTTTTAATTTTTCCTCGCTAATTTCTGTATATTCTGCCATCGTTCATCACACCTACTAATTATGTTCAATATAAAAAAGTTTGATGATTAATGTGAGCTATCAAATATATCTCCGATTATCGTGTTATTACACAGGCATGGCTCTACCCAGACGCATTGGGGAGACAAATTATACGCTCACTCCAAGGAGAAGAATGCTAAAATTCTCAAAGGCGCGTTTGAGAATAATCATCAAAACAGTGATTTCCGACGGCAGACGGTTTCAGGAGTTCCGTGTATTTGCTAACTCTCGCGTTCCATCAGTAAAATAATAAACTCACACGGGAGCTTTTATGACGATGTGCCGTCGTCATGGTTCCGGTTTTGGAGGGGTAATAGCTCTTCCGCGTAGCCCCGCTAGCTACGCCTTCACAGAACCGATCTCGGGGTCATACAGCAAAAGACAGCTCCTAACGCTAAAGTGGTTCATTTAGATCGACCGCCTCAAGTCGTGATTCGGTAGTGACTTAATAAAACGACCGAGTCCACAATGAGCCAGTATAACAAGACGCCAACAGTCGGATCGGTTGGTGGGAAGACCAGAAAAGTCAAATCTGTGAATTTGGCTCCCTTCTCCGGCCCCACTTTCCGCTCCTGCGAGCAAGACCGCGAGCGACGGCGCTGAAAATTCGATCCGGCCTGCGACTACCGCCGGGATACGATTCGCCCGGCTAAGATGCCAACGACCGCGATCATCCCCGCCATCGCGAGGTAGATCGCTAGCCCGATCAGCTCGCCGTTCGCGCCGTTCACGCCCGCGAGACCCAGGAACACGACGGCGATGACGGCGTGGAGGGCGAACACGCCGGAGGGGACGTTCGCTCCGAGCTCGAATCCGATCTCCATACCGTGACTTCGGCCACCGTCGGAAAAAGTCGTCCGGTCGAAACGTGCGACGTCGGCCGCGACCGGCACGGCCGCCACACTAAAGCGACCCCGGCGCGACGGCTATCCCGATGACCGACGCCCGCTCTCGCCGCGAGTGGCTCGCCGCGGTCGGCGCGGCGACGACCGCTGCCGCGGCCGGCTGCGCCTCCCTCAACAGTCCGCCCGTGAACGCCGACCGCGAGGCCCCCGACGTGGATCCCGGTGCGGGGGACTCGACGCGGCAGACGATCCCTCCGGGCGTCGCGCAGTTCCGCGGGTCGCTGGAGCGGTGGGGGTACTACCCGGACGAGACGGTGCCCGACGCGGTCGAGGAGGCGTGGCGGATTCCCGAGGTCAACACCGGCGATCACAGCGCGGCGAAGGCGAGCGCGGTACCGCTCCCCGGCGGGGGCGTCGTCCTCCCGGGCGACACCGGCGAACTGCTCGCGATAACGGCGGCCGGCGAGGTGCGCTGGCGCGGCGAGACGGACGCCGGAGGCCGCGGGATCCACGGCACGCCGGCGGTCGCGGACGGCCGCGCGTACGTCGGCGCGTACGACGGCGTCTGCTACGCGTTCGCGCTCGACTCGGGCGACCTGAAGTGGTCGACGAACCTCGGCGGTTCGATCGGGTCCAGCCCGCTGTACTGCGACGGCGAGCTGTACGTCTCGGTCGAGTTCCCGACGCCCGAGGGGCGGCTGTTCGCGGTCGACGCGGAAACCGGCGACGTCACCTGGGCGGAGCCGGAGCACCGTCCCACCGATCACCCCCACTCCTCGCCGGCCGTCTCGCTCGACGCCGGGCGGATGGTGTGCGGGTCGAACGACGGCTACTGCTACTGCTGGAGCTTCCCGGACCTGGAGTTCCAGTGGCGGTTCGCGACGGACCCGCCCGAGACGAACAACGGCGAGATCAAAGGCCCGATCGCGACGTACGACGGGGCCGCCTTCTTCGGCTCGTGGGACACCAACGTCTACCGGGTGGACTTGGCGACCGGCGAGGAGGACTGGCACTTCGAGACGGGCGACCTGTCGATGACGGGACCCGCGATCGACCCCGAGCGCGACGTGGTGTACATGGGGAGCCACGACGACCACCTGTACGCGCTCGACGCGTCGACCGGCGACGTGGAGTGGCGCTTCCGAACGGGTCGCCCGTTGACCGGCTGCGCGACCGTCGCCGGCGACCGCGTGCTGACGGGGTCGAAGGACGGCACGCTCTACGCGCTGGAGGCCGACTCCGGCGACGAGGTGTGGCGGGTCGACCACGACGGGTGGATCACGAGCGCGCCCCGCGTCGTCGACGGCGAGATCTACTACGCCGAGCGCGCGCCGGACCCGGCGAGCGGCGACGTCGACGGCGGCGGGTACAAGCTCGTCGCGGCGGAGTGACCCGGGGCGAAGTGATCCGACCCGGAGTAACCCGGGGCGGAGCGACCGCGCCGCGCTACGACTGCGGGTCTGCGGGCAGGTCGAACACGTCCTCGACGCGCGCGTCGAACTCCCGCGCGATGCGCCAGGCCAGCTCCAGCGAGGGGTTGTACTCGCCCTTCTCGACGTAGAGGATCGTCTGGCGGGTCACGTCCACTCGGTCGGCGAGCTCGGCCTGCGTCAGCCCCGTCTCTTCGCGGAGCTCCCGGATCCGGGTCTCGAACTCCACGGTCACGCCTCCACGCCCCGGCGACGGGCCCAGGCCCGCGTGCCGTGGGCGACCGAGGAGACGCAGATCGCGACGGCCGCCCAGACGACCACGACCCGCGCCTGCGCGTAGACCGTTTCCGCGACCCCGCCGAGGCCGCCCGTCGTCTCCAAGGCGGCACCGAGGAGGAAGGCGGAGAACGCGATCCCGAAGAGCAGGAACGCGGCCCTGCTCGCCGCGAGGCGGGTGAGTTCCCTGGTCCGCTCGTCCGATCGGGTATGGCCGACGCGGTCCGCGAGCAGGCGGCTGAACGGGAAGAACGTGACGAACAACACCCCGCCGCCCGCGATGATCGGAGCCGACTCGCGGGCCAGCCCGAAGTTCAACAGCAGCACCGTTGCGAGCATGTGGACGCCCCGTCCGAGACGGTAGCGAGTCTGCGGTCTCATGGCGTGGTCACCTCACGGTTGTTAATTCGATCTAACGTCATATATTTCTTACGTCAGTCTGACGGAGTCGTCGCCGCTCCGGGTGCGGAGAGTCGGACGGGAAGGAAGCGCAGGGCGCGACTACCGGCGAAGGAAAAGCGGCAGGCCGCGCCGTCGACGGCGCGAGAAGGTATCCGGACCGAGCGTCACAACACGTCGCCGATCCGGACCGGCTCGCCGTCCAGTTCCGGGTCCTCGGCGACTATCGTCAGGACCTCGTGGTCTGTCACGTCGCGGTACGACTTCCCTGTCGCCTCCTCGATCAGCGTCTTCTCCAGTTCGAACTCGGTCCCCTCGTAGACGACGTCGACACCGCGGTCGGTGAACGTCAGATCCGTACTCATGCGTCCGGGTAGGCGGCGTGTCTGTAAAAGGAGCGCGACACGACCCGCGTCGCTCTCGGAGGGCTACGTGGTGTCGAGCGTTCGTCGGTCGACTACTCGTCGTCGTCGTCGCGCATCTCGGAGAGGCGGCCGACGAGGTCGTCGGTATCGGCGTCGCCCTCGATGGAGACGTCGCCGTCGTGATCGTTCTCGTGAACGTTCACCGCGTCGTCCTCGTCGGTGTCGACGTCCTGATCCTTCTGTTCGCTCTCGTCGTACGATCCAAATCCCATGGGTGTTTCTTCGGCGGCGTACGGAAAAGCGCAGCGACCGCGATCCAGTTCGGTAGCGATTCACGCGGAAAAGGGGACGCTCGGGCGAAACCGCTCCGGAGCGCGGAGTGTACGCCGCGTCCGACGCGCGTCCGACGCCCCGCACCGTTTATACCCGCGGGGCGACTGCTCCCGGTGTGTCGCTGCGAGGAGACGGCCCGATCGAGGAGCTCGCGATCCCCTCGGGGACGACCGTCGAGGAGCACGACGTCGTCGTCGACGGCGACGTGCTCGTGGGCGGCCAGTCCACGGTCGAGCTGGGCGTCCGCGGCCGCAACGTCGCGATCGGCGAGCGCGTGCGCGTCGCCAACGACATCGAGGCCGAGGGGGACTGCCGGCTCGACACCTGGTGTTCCGTCGACGGCAACGTGCTGGTCGGCGAGGACGCGTACCTCGGCGAGCGGGTGACCGTCACCGGCCGCCTGATGGTCTCCGGCGATCTGGACATCGGCGACGACGTGACGATCGAGGAGGGGTTCGAGGCCAACGGCTGGATCGTCATCCGCAACCCGGTGCCGACGATCGTGTTCTACTTCATCGTCCTCTCGCAGCTGCTGCGCGTCGGCGAGACGGACGCCGCCGACGAGCTGGCGGAGGCGCTCGCCGACGGCGACGACGTCCGTGACCCGCTGCTCGTTCCGCGGAGCGCCGAGATCTCCGACGACGCCTGGCGCGTGTCGACGCCCGCGACGGTCGGCGACGACTGCCGGCTCCACGGCAACCTCCGCGCGGAGTCGATCCGCGTCGGCGAGCGAAACGAGGTGTTCGGCTCGCTGCGCGCCCGCGAGGATATCACCGTGGGTGCCGAGACCGTGATCCACGGGGACGTGACCACCCGCGGCGGGACCGTCACCGTCGAAACCGGCGCTCGCGTGCTCGGCGACGTCTCCGCGGGCGATCTGGTGGTGTACGACGGCGCGGAGATTCAGGGCACCCTCCGTGCGCGCGGCGAGATGAAACTGGTCCAAGAGACCGAGTCGGACGGTGCGGCCGACGGCGTCGACCAGGCGGACGAAACCGAGTCCGTCGAGGCTGACGACGCTGACGCAACGGCTGACGCCGATAAAACCGACGAAGCCGAGTCCGGCGAGGCTGACGACCCCGACGACTCGGCCGACGACGCCGTCGGAGGCGAGTCCGACGCCGACGACCCGACCGAGGACGAGACCGCGGCGGTGAAGGCCGACGCGGGATCGACGACGGACGCGGTCGGATCCGACGGCGACTCCTGATCCGTCGGACCGAACCTGTTCGGTCTGATCTGGGATAACTCCGAACGGAAGGTAGAAGCCCCGAAAGAGATATTTTCGACCTATAAACGGGTCGATCAACGATGTAAAACGTCGCCGATACGGACGATTAAGCCGATTTTAGCCGAGTTAATTTCGACGATTTCTTGAACTGACACAAGATACTTACAACCGGCACAGAAATCCCCGGGTGCGTCATGAGCCGATCACTGACGACGACCCGCCGCGCGACGCTGGCGGGACTGGGTGCGCTCGTCGCATCGGGAAGCGTGACTACGGTCGCCGCGGCCGCGGAGAGCGAGTGGACCGTCGAGAAGACCGAGACCGACAGCACGCTCCACGACGTGGTGTCGGCGAACGCCGGTCGCTTCGCGGTCGGCGGCGGCGGCGTCCTCACCGCGCCCGCGACAGAGGGCTGGCAGACGCTCCGCGACGGCGGCCCGACCGGGAACGGGAACAACCTCTACGGCGCGTCCGTCACCGACGACGGCGAGCGCGTCTGGTTCGTCGGTGCGAGCGGCGCCATCGGCGAGTACATCCCCGCGACGGACACGCTCGTCGACCACTCCGCGCCGATGGACAACACGAACAACTACAACGACGTCGCGGTCACGGGCGAGGCCGGCGAGGCGAACGTCTACGTCGCCGGCGACTCCGGGAAGATCTACTACAGCTTCGAGAACGGCGCGGCGGAGACGTGGGACTACGTTACGCCCGGCAGCGGCTCGGCGCTGCCCGCGATCGACTTCCACGGTCCGCGGAGCGGCCACGCGATCGACACGAACGGCCGCGTGTTCGTCACCGACGACGGCGTCACCTGGAACGCGATCGGCATCGAGAACGCGGACGTGACGTTCTACGGGCTGGACAGCGACGCCCCCGACGACGTCGCCGTCTCCGGCGGTAACGGCACCGTTCTGACGTACGACGGCGCGGGCTGGACGCCCGACGTGCTCGGCGACGCCGACCTCGTCGACGTCGAGACGGATGGCGAGGCCGGCTACGTCGTCGGCAGCGGCGGCGTGGTTCAGGAGCTGACGGCCGACGACCGGTTCGTGCTCGACACGCCGGTCGGCGAGAACCTGAAGGCGGTCGACGTCGACGGTGACGCCGTCGTCGTCGGGTCCAGCGGCACCGTCCTGCGTCGGTAACGGCGTCGACTGTTGTCGTCACGGATTAGCCGTCGCGGCGGTCCATACCCGCCGCCCGCGACCTCTCGGGTCCCTCTCAGTCGCCGTCTCCGTCCGGGGCGGCGACGAACACTTCCTCGTCGAGCGCGGCACAGACCGCGTCCGCGAGCGCCCTGAGGTTCACGGTGTCCTCGCGGTTGTACGAGACGAGCGTCGCTAAGGCCTCCTCGTCCCCGCGCTCGTACTCGCGCCAGAGGCGGACCGCGTCGCGGCCGGAGATGTCCGGCCGGTCGCGCTCGATCCCGAGCTGTTTCTCGATCGGTTTCAGCCCGCCCGAGAGACCGATCCGCTTCGCGGGGTACATCAGGTCGAGGTGGGGCGTGTCGACGTCGACGTCGAAGGAGGTCTCTAAGAAGGGGACGTCGAAGCGCGCGCCGTTGAACGTCGCGAGCAGGCTCGCGTCCGCGAACTGCTCGCGGAGCCGTCGCGCGGTGAGGTCCTCGCCGGCGACGAGCGTCGTCGTCTCGCCGCCCTGATGGAAGCTGACCGTCGTCACTCGGTCCCGCCGCTCGTCGAGACCGGTCGTCTCGATGTCGAAGAAGCAGGTCTCCTCGCGGAAGTTCTCGTAGAGCCGCCAGCGCTCGCCCGAGGGGAACTTCCGGTCGAAGTAGTCCGCGTCGCCGTCGTCGAGCCGCGCGAGCGCGTCCGCGATGAACGACTCGATCCGGTCCGCGGTCGTCGCCCCCATCCCCGGCACGTCGACCCCGGGATCGAACTCGTCCCACGTCGTGGCCCCTCGCTCCCAGAGGCGTCGTTCGGTCGTCTCGCCCACCCCCTCGACGGGGATGAAGCTGTTCTCGATGCGCATGTCCGTCTCCGAGCGACGCGCGGTGAAAAAGTCGGCGGGAGGCGGCCGATCCCCTCCCGTCATCGAGCGGGTCGTTCCCTCAGAGCGGGAGGTGGGTCGCCTGGGAGGCGACGACGAGCCACGTCACGAGCAGCGCGTTGAGGACCGCGCCGACCCACACGCGCCCCGTGCGGTGGAAGCTGTACGTCGAGACCGCGCCCACGCCGATCAGCACGCCGACGAACTGGAACGCGATGATCGTCTGGAGCGCCGTGGCCGGCAGCGGCAGGGCGCCGGTCGCGAACAGCCAGCCGTACTGGACCGCGAGGAACCCGACGAACGGGCCGGCGAGCAGGCCGACGTTCCCCGCGATAGCCCGACGCAGGGAGTCGGTCGCCGCCCGGGTGCGCAGCCGGCCGTGGAGCAGCAGTTCGAGCGCGAAGAAGAACGCGAGGAACGCCGGGAAGTAGCCGATCCCGATCCGGACGTGGAGCGCGCTCGGCGGCTTCAGCGCGAGGACCCACGCGCGGAAGTCGAGCGTGAAGACGGCGTCGAACGCGAGAAGCAGCGCGAGCAGCGCGAGCGCCGTCCCGGCCGCGATCGCGACCGACCGGGCCAGCGTCCCGGCGCCGTCGCCCGCGTCCAGCCCGTACCGGGCGCGCGCCTCGGCGAACGTCCGATCGCTACGGACGTGCCAGACCCCGAGCAGGAGCGCGATGATCGCCGCGTTCCCCAGGATCCACAGCACGATGCCGTTCGTCTCGTTTTGCGGCGTCACCGCGGTCAGCGGCATCACCTGCCCCGCGAGGAGCATCAGCGGGTAGTACGTCGCGACCGGAAGCAACGCCGTCAGGGCGACCGAGAGGCCCCAGCCGAGGTCGCGCTCGGCGACCGGCTCCGGGACCGACCGCGTCGCCGCGGAGAGCACCCCCGCCTCCGAGAGCGTCCCGATCGTCGGGAAGAGGAACAGGAAGCCGCCGAGCAGCGCGACGGCGGTCCCCAGCTCCTTCCAGTGCCAGATCTGGTCGCTCGGGTCGAGCGAGGTCTCGCCGCCCGTCGTCCGCTCGATCCACCCGACCGCCTGTCCGACGGCGGTCGGCGAGTGGGTCGTTCCGGGATGAGTCGTGCCCGGCTGGTACAGCGCCCGGGCGGTACCCGACTCGAAGTCGCCGTACACCGTCCCGGTCTCGATCCGCTCGTCGGTGCCGAAGACGGACTGGAGCTTCTCGCTTTCCGGGGCGGCCGGCGCGGTCTCGGTCTCCCACATCAGCCGGTGGAACTCGTCGTACTCGGCGTAGACGACCGCGAGGTTCCGCGGGAAGGTCGCGTTGCCCGGCGGCGCGCCGGACGAGCCGGTCGACGAGCCGGCGAGGACCATCGACTCGTAGCTGTCCGGGTACGTCGCGGCCGCCGCGACGGACGCCCAGCCGCCCATCGAGTGGCCTTCGAGCGCGATCCGGTCCTCGTCGACGAGCTCGTGCTCGGAGAGGTAGTCGAGCGCGGGCGGGCCGCCCCACCCCTGCGAGAACGCCGGCGGGTCGGAGTAGCCGTGGCCGGTCTGGTCGATGGCCAACACGACGTGGCCGCGTCTGGCCAACTCGATCGCGAACGGCGCTTGCGTCTCCTTGCTGTTGATGTACCCGTGCGTCGCCAGCACGCCCGGCGCCGGGTCGTCGGCGCTGACTCCGGGCGGGACGTAGAGGTACGCGTCGATCGTTCCTCCTTCGGTCTCGATCTGCGTCTCCTGAACCGTCAAGTCGCCGCCGGCGGTGTGTCCCCACCACCCGACGGCGCCGCCGATGAGTATCAGCGCGAGCGCGACTCCAAACAGTACGAGCCTTTGTCTGTTCATGTTTACCGATGCCGTAAGTCAGTCATGAAGATTAGAGGAATATAATGGTGTGCTAAGCGGAAGCGGATCGGTAGCGGGACACAGTTCAGAGCGAGGCGCGTCGGACGAGCGGTGACGATCCGGGAGGCGGGGGGAATGCCGCCGCCTACGTCGAATTGAAGCCCGTTCGCACCGATGGCAACGTATGTGCGGCCGCTACACGCTCTTCACCCCGACCGCCGACCTCGAAGATCGGTTCGACGCCGACTTCGGCGACCGCGAGCCGAGCTACAACTGCGCGCCGGGGCAGTCGCTGCCGGTGATCACCGACGAGGCCCCCGAAGAAGCGATCCGGATGGAGTGGGGGCTGACCCCCTCGTGGGCCGACGAGTCGTTCGACCTCATCAACGCCCGCGCGGAGACGGTCCGCGAGAAGCGGAGCTTCGCCGACGCCTTCGAGCGCCGGCGCTGTCTCGTCCCCGCCGACGGCTTCTACGAGTGGGTCGGCGGCGGCGGCCCCGACGGGAACCGCGACGGCTCCGGGAAGACGCCCTACCGCGTCGCCTTCGAGGACGACCGACCGTTCGCGATGGCCGGGATCTACGAGCGCTGGGAGCCGCCGACGCCGGAGACGAGCCAGACCGGACTCGGCGCCTTCGGCGGCGGAGACGGAGGCGGCGGGAGCGACGGAACGGCGGACGACTCCGGCGCCGTCGAGACGTTCGCGGTCCTCACCACCGAGCCGAACGACCTCGTCGCGGACCTCCATCACCGGATGGCGGTGATACTCGACCCCGACGCGGGCGAGGAGGAGGCGTGGCTCCGGGGAGATTCCGAGGAGGCGGCCGCCCTGCTCGACCCGTATCCGAGCGACGGACTCACCGCGCACCCGGTGTCGACGCGGGTGAACTCGCCGGGCGTCGACGCGCCGGAGCTGATCGACCCCGTCGCGGGCGACTGAGCGGCGTCGGCCCGGACTGTAATTTCGGCCGAGTCAGGGCGCGACCAGGTCGACGACCGTCTCGTCGTCGACGACGACGTTGTACGCGCCCTCGTCCTCGTTCCAGAGGACCAGCCCGTTCTCGACGAAGACGACCGCGCCGTAGTCGGCCTCCCGGAGGTCGCGGTTCAGCGCGGTCTCGCGGGTACAGACGAGGTAGTGGTCGGTCGCCTGCGAGCCGTCGCCGACGCGGTAGAGGGCGTTCTCGCCCTCGCTTAAGTCGTGGCTCAGCTTCACCGCGAGCAGGTTCACCCGGTCGGTGACGTGGCGCTCCGACTCGGCCATGCGCGCGCACCGCTCCGCGCTGGCCTCGACGTCGACCCGGCGTCTCCCGTCGGGGCGGAGGATCGAGTAGGCGAACTGGACGTCGACGTTGACGAACTCGCCCGGCTCGTCGGTCTCGCCGCGCGCCGCCGCCTCGTCGAGCCGGCGCTGGAACGGCGGGACCGCGAGGTCGGGCGCGACGTCGAACGACCACCCCGGATCGCTCGGTACCGCGTCGGGCCACAGCCGCAGCGCCGGCGAGTAGATCTCGGCGTCGCGGCCGGGACCGTCGCCGCCCGGTCCCTCGCCGTCGCCCGCGACGAGCGCGCGCTCGACCCGCCGGAGTCCGGTCGCGGTGTTCCGGTCGGCGGGCGCGAACGCGACGAGGCTCCCGTCGGGGGCGAGCGCGTCGAGCGCGGCGTCGGCGACCGAGACGGGGTCGGCCAGCTCCGAGAGGACGTTGCCGAAGAGGAGGAGGTCGAAGGGTTCGTCCGTCGCGGGGGCGGACCCTTCCTCCTCGTCGAGCCCGAGGAACGCCTCGGCGGTCGTCTCGTGGACCGTCGCGCGGAAGTTACGGCCGGTCTCCTCCAGCATCCGGTCGAGGACCGCGGTCGCGGCGCTCGGCTCGACGGCGTGGTAGTCGACGACCGCGTCGTCGGGGAGGTAGTCGTGGAGACCGAGCGCGGGACCGCCGACGCCGGCGCCCACGTCGAGGACGCGGAGCGTCCGGTCGAGCAGGCCGTTCTCGGTGAGGTCGTCGAGGACGTAGCCGACCGTCGCGTAGTAGGCCGGCAGGTGGTATATCGCGTAGCCGAGCGCCGCGACGCGGTCGTACTCGACCTCGTTCTCGTAGAGGTAGTCGCTCTTCAGCCGGCGGACCCGCTCGCGGAGTTCGTCGCCGGACTCGCCGCGGTGCCAGTTCGCGCCGTACTCGCGGACCAGCAGGTCCTCCAGGGCGAACGAGTACGCCTCGGGGAGCGCCTCGGGTCCCCAGCCGGACGGGTCGACGGGCGTCTCCTCGACGGGGACGAAGGCGCCGTCCTCGCGCTCGCGGAGCCGGAGGTCGAACGCCTCCTCGCGGAGCGTCTCGCGGACGACCGCCGGGTGCGGGGTCCCCTCGATGTACTCGGCGATCTCCTCGGGGTCGATCGGTCTGACGTTGCGCAGGTAGTTCGCGTTGTTCCGGACCGCGGTTCTGTCGATCATTGGTTTCTCGTCTGCCTCGCGTCTCACTCCAGTCTGTCACGCCCCTCGCGGTCGCCGCGGGCCCGCTCGTAGAGGGCGGCGAACGCCTCGGCGTCGGCGTCGGCGATCGCCGCCGCCGCGTCGGCCACGTCCTCGGCGCCGTCGAAGGCGCGCTGGATCTCGGCGTACACCGCGGGCGATCCCTCCGTGACGGTGTCGGCGACCTCGTCGAGCGCGGCCGAGACGGGCGTGTGGAACTCCTCGCGGACCGGCTCCGCGGCGAGTCGCCACGCGAGTATCGCCGCGTGCGCGCCCGCCTGAACCGTCTCCATCGCCTCGTCGTGTTCCGCTGCGGTCGTCTCGAAGACGTCGTTGCCGCCGGCCCCGACGGCCGCCGAGAGGGAGTCGACCAGCGGGCCGCCCTCGTCGACGACGACCGCGACGTTCCCGGGGACGCGCGGCGGCGCGAACAGCGGGTGGTAGCTCGCGCGTTCGAGGTCGGGGGCGTGGTCGCGCATCGCGGCGACCGCGTCCGTCATCTCGCCGGAGACGTCGACGATCGCCCGCTCCGCCCGGGGCGCGTACGCCTCGACCGCGGCGGGCACCGCCGACATCGGCACCGCGAGACAGACCGCGTCGTGGACGGAGTCCCCGTCGGCGTCGACCGTCCGCGCGTCGCGTCCCGCCGCCGCGTCGGCCGCGACGGACGGGTCGCGGTCGGCGAACGCGACGCTCGCGTCGACCGGCGCGGCGTCGGCGGAGACGGTGTCGGCGACCCAGCGCCCGATCTCACCGGCGCCGACCACGAGGAGGTCCATCGGTTACGGGAACCGAGGTGACGCGCCGGTTAAAAGGACTCGCCTCAGGGGCGAGACGCGTCACCGCGCCGGAGCGACCGCGCTCATCCCTCAGCGCCGAGCCGGCCGACGACTCCCGCACCGGGCGAGATCGACCGGACCGCCGGCAGCAGCGCGAGCGCGATTGCCAGCTCCAGCCCGCCGACCGCGAGGAACGCGGGCGTGTAGCCGAACGCGTCCGTGGCGTTCCCGCCGATGAGGAAGCCCGCGAGGAAGCCGAGCGAGCCGAACACGTTGAACAGCCCCATCGCCGCGCCGCGCACCTCCGGCTCGACCAGGTCGGTGACGAGCGCCATCGTCGCCGGCGCCATCAGCGCGCCGCAGACGCCGACAAGCACCATCAGCGCCGCGGCGATCGGGTACGCCGGCGCGACGCCGACGCCGATCGTGACGACGCCGTACGCGAGCGACCCGGCCACCACGGGGAGGAAGCGACCGATCCGGTCCGAGAGCGCGCCGAGCGGCGACTGGAGGAGCGCGAAGGGGACGAAAAAGAGCGCGAGCGTCGCGCCCGCGCCGGCCGCCGAGAGACCGAACGTCGCCGGGTCCTGGAAGTAGTACACGCCGACGAGCGCGAAGAAGCCCGCGGTGAGTCGGTCGACGAAGCCGAACGCGAGCGGCACGAGGAGACCGGGCGTCGTCCGCGCGCGGGCGAGGACGTCGCGGAAGCCGACGTCGTCGGTCGCCGCGGGGTCGACTCCGTCCGTCTTTGAGGCCGTCGCGGCCCGGTCGTCGACGGTCGCCGCGAGCAGCCCAGCCGCGGCCAGCACGACCGCGCCGGCGTACACCGGGTACAGCGCGCCGAGGTCGGCGAGCGAGCCGCCGACGACGGAGCCGACCGCCGCGCCGAGACCGATCGCGAGTCCCGCGGTCCCCATGTTGCGGCCGTTGCCGCCGCGTAAGTCCATCAGCAGGGTGATCGAGAGCGAGAACGCGCCGATGGTGAGCGCGCCGCCCACGACCCTGACGAGGAGCGCGACCTCGAAGCCGAGTCCGAGCCCCGGCAGCGACGCCAGCGCGACGTAGGAGGCCGCGCCGCCGAGCGCGCCGACGACGATGAGGGGGATCCGCGTTCCGAGCGCGTCCGAGACCGCGCCCCAGACGACCGCAAACGTCACGAACGCGCCGAACTCCGCGACGAGGAACCACATCCCGGCGTCGATGCCGGCGGGCGCGCCGAGCGCGACGACGAGGTCGGGAACGCCCGGGTAGAGGAGGACCTGCGAGATCAGCACCGCGAGGACGACGCCCCCGAGCCGGCGGCGGTCGCCGGCGTCGGTCTCGACCGCGGGAGACGGGTCGCCGGCGACCGAGGCGTCGACGCCGGCGGGGCCGTCGGCTTCGGCGGAGGGATCGGCGGACTGGTCGGCGTCGCTCATCTACTTATAAAACGGGGCGAACGGCCAAAAGACCGACGTTCCGAGAAGACACGTTCGGCGACCGGTGCGACGCCGCACTCGTCTCCGCTCCAGCCGGTTCTCGTCGCGCGCGTCAGAGTTCGGCGTCGATCGCCGACGCGACCGTCTCGGCGGCGTACCCGCCCTCCACCGGGCTCCCGTTCACGAAGATGGTCGGCGTCCCGGAGACGCCCATCGACTCGCCCTCGGACTTGTCGCTCTGGGTGGCCTCCTCGTACGCGGTGAACTCCGCGTCGGAGAGGACCGCGCAGGGGTCGGCGCCCGCGGTCTCAGCGGCCGCACCGAGCGCCTCGCCGCTGTAGTTCCCCTGGGACTCGTAGGCGGCAGAGGCGAACTCGAAGAACGCCTCGTCGCCGTGGCGGGCCCCCACGCCGCGGGCCGCGCTGGCGACCGGGACCGCCCACGTCTCGTTGACCGGGATCGGGAAGTCCCAGTGCTCGTAGTGGACGTCGCCGGTGTCGACGTACTCCTCGCGGATCGTCGGGAAGTGGTCGAGCGTGTAGCTCGCGCAGTGACCGCAGGTGAAGTCCTCGAACGCCCGAACGGTCACGTCGGCGTCCGGGTTCCCGAGCGTCGGTCGGTAGTCGAGGTTCGGATCCGTCGGCTCCGTCAAGTCGCAGCCGTACTCGCCGGTGTCGATCCCGCCGCCCCCGCCGCCACCACCGAGGCAACCGGCGACGCCGACGACGCCGACCGTCGCTCCGGCCGCGAGCAGGGACCGCCGCGTGCGTTCCATATCCGCCGGTGAGAGCGGGACGCACTTAACCACACCGTGAAGAGCGGAACCGGTTCGACGCGGAGCGGGGACCGCCGACCGCGCGGTCGGCGACGGCCCCGCTCCCGAACGCTTTTGCCGCCGCCTGTCGACCCCCACGTATGAGCGACTGGGACCTCGACCTGCGGGACGCCGAGGCGAAGATGGACGAGGCGTTCGCCGCCGCCGGCGACGTCGTCCTCGGCGTCTTGGACGGCACCACCGACCCGGAGGAGTGGGTCCGCAGCGTCGACTACGGGAACACGCTGGTGTTGTCGATCGAGGGGGACCTCAACGAACTCGCCGCCCCCTTCGCGCGCGACGTGAAGGACATGGACGGCGAGCTGATGCACTTCCGCGGCTTCCTCGTCGTCACCCCGCCGGGCGTGAGCATCGACACCGACCGGCTGAGCGACTCCGGCGTCGACGAAGAGGAGAGCGTCGAGGCGGACGAGTCCGAGGAGAACAGCGCTGGAGAGGACTGAGGCGTTCCCTTCTATCCTTCGCCGACCATCCGGTCTTCCTCGTCCCACTCGCGCTCGCGCAGCTCGTACTTCTGGATCTTCCCGGTCGCGGTCGTCGGGAGTTCATCGACGAACTCCACCTCGCCGGGTGTCTTGTAGTCGGCCACGCGCTCGCGGACGAACGCCTTGAGCTCCTCGGGCGTCGCGCCCGCGTCGTCCGGGTCGCCGCGCTCGGGGACGACGAACGCCTTCGGGGTCTCGCCCCACCGCTCGTCAGGGGCGGGGATGACGGCGACGTCGGAGACGACCTCGTGCTCGAAGAGGGTGTCCTCCAGTTCGATCGAGGAGATGTTCTCGCCGCCGGAGATGATGATGTCCTTCTTGCGGTCCTGGATCGAGACGAAGCCGTCCTCGTCGACGACGGCCAGGTCGCCCATGTGGTAGTACCCCTCCAGCCGCTCCGAGAACGCCGCCTCGGTGGCCTCGGGCTTGTTCCAGTAGCGGTCCATCACCTGGTTGCCGCGGACGACGATCTCGCCGATCGTCTCGCCGTCGGCGGCCACGTCCTCCCCGTTCTCGTCGACGACGCGCACGTCGGTGCCGAGGTAGCCGATCCCCTGCGTCTTCTTCACCGCGAACCGGTCGTCGGAATCGGCGTCGAAGTGGCGCTTCGCGTCCGAGGTGGTGATCAGCGGGCCGGTCTCGGTCGCGCCGTACACGTGTTTGAGCTCCCAGCCGAACTCCGCTTCGACGGTGCGGATCGTCGCCTCCGGCGGCGCCGCGCCCGCGGTAGCGACCCGGACGTCGTTGTCGCCGGTCGTCTCGCCGCCGTGTTCGGCGTAGTGGTCGCCGAGCATGTTGAGCACGGTCGGCGCCGCACAGAAGTACGACACGTCCTCCTCGCGGACCCGGTCGAACGTCTCGGCGACGTCGACCCCGCGGGTACAGACGTGGCGGGCGCCCGCGCCGGTGATCGCGTAGATGTGCCCCCAGCCGTTGACGTGGAACATCGGCAGCGTCCAGAGGTACACGTCGTCGTCGACGATCTCCTGGTGGATCGAGATGAGATAGGCGTGGAGCGTCTCGGCGCGGTGGGTGCGACAGACCCCCTTCGGGTCGCCGGTGGTCCCGGAGGTGTAGTTGATCGTGATCACGTCGTCCTCGTCCATCTCCGGGCGCTCGTAGGCGTCGGGGTCCGCGTCGTCGAGCGCGGCGTCGAACGACTCCCAGTCGCCCTCGACCGCGTCCGCGTCGTTGGTGAGGAACGTCTCGGTGGGCACCTCCTCGCGGACCGCCTCGACGTTCGCGGCGTACTCGGCGTCGGCGTAGATGGCGTCGACCCCGGCGTCCGAGAGCATGTACGAGAAGTCGTCAGGCGTGAGCCGGTAGTTCAGCGGCGTGTGGACCGCACCGACCTGCATCGCGCCGTAGGCGGCCTCCAGATGGTAGTGCGTGTTCGGGTCCAACACCGCGACCCGGTCGCCCTTCTCGATACCCCGCGCCTGAAGCGCGGCGGAGAAGCGGTCGGCGCGCTCGCCCAGCTCCGCGTACGTGTATCGCGTCCCGTCGACGGCGAGGACGGCCTCCTCGTCGGCGTAGTGTCGGCGCGCCCGGTCTAAGAAGTCCGTGGTTAACAGCGGCTTGTGCATCATCTATCACTATCGATGATGGGTAAAATCGTTTGCGGCCGACGCAAGGGGCGGACGGTCGCGGGAGTCTTTTCACGATCGCCCTCGGAGAGGTGGAAAATGAGCGACGAGTCCGGGGGGTCGGCGTTCTCAGAGGGGTACGTGATCCCGATCGCGGGGCTGGTGGCGTTCGTGTTCGCGCTGATGGCGGGGTTGACCGCGCAGCGGGCGCTCTCGGGCGACCCGGCTGACGTCGGGGTGACGGTCGGCTTCGCCGCCGTCGCGGTCCTCGCGTTGCGGATACGGATCAAGGCCGTCGCTGCGAGGTCGGAACACGACGAGGGCGCGAGCGAGGAGTGATCTCCCGATTCGGGACGTCAACGCGAAGGGCCGATTCGGGACGCCGACACAGGGGGATGGAACCGCCGCGGACGCGTGGACGAATCGCACACCGGCGGCGGGATCAGAACCCTTAACAGTCGCACGCGATTTTGTGACGATAGCGGGATGGGATAGCCAGGAGATTCCGCCGGGCTCATAACCCGGAGATCGGTAGTTCAAATCTACCTCCCGCTATCTTTTGTCGACGACAGTGAACGGCGAACGTAGCGAGGCGTGAACGGCGTCGTCGACGAGATAGCCCCGGAGGAGATTTGAACCAGGGAACGGAGCAGCGCGGAGTGACCGTGGTTCAAATCTCCCTCCCGCTACGTCTGGCAGACCGCTACTCTCCCAGCACCGCCTTTACTTTCCGGAGCCGCCGCCACCGAACCCGGAAGCGATTTCCGTCGCGCTGTCGTTTCCTCGCGTATGGATTACGAATCGAGCCTCGACCGCGCGATGGAGGAGGTGCCAGATCTGGGCGGCTCCGACGAGCGGCTGTCGGTTCCGGACCCGGAATGGCAGAAGGACGGGGCGTTCACGCGCCTGACGAACCTCTCCGCGATCGCCGACGCCTTGAGCCGCGACCCCGAACACGTCCACTCGAAGATCCAACAGGAGCTCGGCACGGCCGGCCAGTACGAGGACGGCCGCGCGCGCTACAGCGGGAACTTCCGCGAGCGCGACTTCCAGGCCGCGATCGACTCGTACATCGAGTCGTTCGTCACCTGCTCGGAGTGCGGTCTCCCCGACACGCGACTGGAGACCGAGAACCGGACGCCGATGCTCCGCTGTGAGGCCTGCGGGGCGTTCCGACCCGTCGCCAAGCAGAACACCTCCAACACTCAGCGGCAGGAGGATGCCGTCGAGTCGGGCAACACGTACGAGCTCGAAATCGTCGGTACCGGCCGCAAGGGCGACGGCGTCGCCGAGCGCGGCGAGTACACCATTTTCGTCCCCGGCGCACAGGAGGGCGAGACCGTGACGGCCTACATCAAGAACGTCTCCGGTAACCTCGCGTTCGCCCGCCGCGAGAACTGATCCGGGCGAAGCGACCCCCGACGCCGGCACCGGAGGCGTTCCGCTACCCGACCGTTTATCGGCGCGTTCGCACATCGGTGAGGTATGGCCACACGACTTCCCGAGTCGGCCTTCGAGGACCGGCTCGCCGCGGTCCGCGACCGACTCGCAGAGACCGACGCCGACGCCGCGACGTGGGTCGGCGCGACGTCTATCGAATACCTCACCGGCTTCCATCACATCCAGACGGAGCGCCCGGTCGCCCTCGCGGTCACCGACGACCGCGTCGAGATCACCGTCCCGAGACTGGAGGTCGAGCGCGTCTCGCCGAACCCGCGGATCGACGCCGTCCACGACTACTTCGATTACCCCGGGGGCGAGCCGGTCGCGGTCGCCGTCGAGATGCTCGACGGTCTCGGTGCCGACGCGATCGCCGCCGACGCCGACGGCCCGCCGGGCGTGATGGGGTACGAAGGCCCCGCGTTCTCCGAGTCCCTCGACGTCGAGACGCAGTCGTGGGTCGACCGGATGCGCTGGGCGAAGTCCGACGCGGAGGTCGATCTGATCCGCGAGTCCGCGAAGTGGGCGAACCTCGGCCATCGCTACCTCGCCGACTTCTCCGAGCCGGGCGCGCACCCGGCCACCGTCTCGCAGCGCGCGTCGACGGAGGCGTCCCGCGCCATGCTCGACACGCTGGGTGACGCCTACAGCGTCCGCGTCCGCGGCGACGGCCCGGTCCACGCCGGCTACATCTCCGGCGAGGAGACCGCGCTCCCGCACGGCCACACCCCGAACGAGCGGCTCTCCGAGGGCGACGTGCTGGTCACCGGCGCGACCGCGAACGTCGACGGCTACCGCTCGGAGCTGGAGCGGACGATGTTCGTCGGCGACTACTCCGACGAGCAGGCGCACTACTTCGAGCTCATGCTGGAGGCGCAGACGCTCGCGATCGACGCGCTCGGGCCGGGCGTGCCGGTCGCCGAGGTCGACCGCGTCGTCTGGGAGTACTTCGAAGAGCAGGGCGTGACCGACCTCGCACAGCACCACGTCGGCCACAACATCGGTCTCGGCGGCCACGAGCCGCCGTACATCGACCGCGGCTGGGGCGAGCGCTACGAGGGCGACGACGCCGTGATGGCGCCCGGCCACGTGTACACGATCGAACCCGGACTCTACACCGACGAGTACGGCTACCGCCACTCGGACACGGTGGCGATCACCGAGTCGGGGACGGAGCGGCTCACGAACTTCCCGCGAGACATCGATTCGAACGTCGTATAGCGGGGGTGTCCGGGCAAATCTCGGTCGGCCTCACTCGCTCGCCGCCGGCGGCCGCGATTCGAACCGGTCGAGCGCGACCTCCAGCATGTCCGGACTTACGGGCTGGTACTCCTCGCGCTCGTGTTCCGGGAAGTACTCCCGAACCCCGTTCCACGAGTCGCGGGCGTAGCGGGCGTCGAGCAGGACGCGGACGCCCCGCTCGTCCGGGCCGCGGATGACGCGGCCGACCGCCTGCCGGGCCTTCCGCACGGCGGGGACGGTGAGCGCCGTCTCGAATCCCGACTCGAACCGCCGGTCGTAGGCGGTGATCACCGCTCGCGTCTGCGGTCGCGCCGTGTTGATGATCGGGACGCCGCAGACGACCGCCGCCGAGAGGCGGTCGCCGCGGTAGTCGACGCCCTCGGTGAGGGTCCCGCGGAGGCTCGTCACCAGCACCTTCCCGTCGCCGGCGAAGAAGTCGTCCTTCAGCGACTCCGTCTCGCGGTCGCCGGAGGACTCGTCGAGGAGGACCGGCTTGTCGAGTCGCTCCGAGAGCGCCTCGGCCATCCACGTCGCCTCCGCGTAGCTCGGGGTGCCGACGAGGACGTTGCCCTCGCGGCGCGCGACAGCGGCCGTCGCGTCGAGGTGCGCGAGCCGGGTCGGGTTCTCCTCGCCCGGCGCGCCGCGGTTCTGGTGGGTGAACTTCGGCGCGTCGACCGCGAGGCTGGCTCGGTTCTCCTCCGGGAAGGAGAGCCCGTACGTCCGCTCGACGACCGGACGGCCGCGCTCCGACAGGTGATCGAGTCCGGTCACCTCCCGGAACAGGTCCATCGGCTCCAGCGTCGCGCTCATGAGGACGCCGCCGCCGAACGACGCGAGCCGGTCGCCGATCGGCTCGCTCGGCAGGCAGTTGTGGAGCGCGAGCCGCGCGTTGTACGCCCGCCGCCACGAGTCCGGCGGCTCCGTCTCGTCGAACGTGCGTTCGAGCTCGATCGCGCGGAAGAAGTCCGTGTGGCCCTCGCGGTACCAGGCGTTGAGCGTCCGACCGACGCCGGGCGCGGCGCGCTGTTTGTCCTCGTCTTCGAGCGAGTCGAGGACGCGCTTGACGACCGCGCCGACCTGCTCGGCGCGCGCCCAGACGCGCTCGCCGTACCCCTCGTCGGCCGCCCACGCGGTGATTTCGTCTTCGCCCGGCTCCTCGGGGTCGCGGAGCGGGATCTCGGTGTCGTCGAGGTCGCGCATCGACGCCCGCCAGTCGGGGCGCTCGCGGTCGAGGTGCGCGGTCACACGCCGGTCGAGCTCGCCGCGGAGGTCGGCGTAGAACTCCCGCACCGCCTCTATCTCTTCGACGGTCACGTCCGCGTCCTCCAGTTCGCCGCGGACGAGCGCGGCGTCGTCGGACTCCGCGCCCGCCGTCTCGAACGAGAGCGGCTGGACGACGCGGGTGAGCTCGTTCTCGGCGTCGCGGAGGCTCGCGTCCGCAACCGCGTCGCTCACGAGGTCCCGCACGCGCGGTTCGAGCATGTGCGCCTCGTCGCAGACGACGAACGTCGAGTCGTCCAGCAGCGCGCCGGTGAACGTCCCGGTCGTCACGGGGTCGAACGCGTGGTAGTAGTTGCCGATGACGACCTCGACCTCGGGCACGAGCGCGCCCATGATCGAGTGCGGACAGGAGCCGTGGCCCGCCGCGAGCCGCACCAGTTCGTCGGCGTCGACGTGGCCGAGCTCCGTCACGTCGAACGGGACCGCCTCAGCGGGGTCGCCGTCGTCCGGGAGGTCGTCGAGGAACCCGGCGTAGAAGGGGCAGAATTCGACATCGTCGTACTCCTCGGTGTCGGGGCGGTACGGGGTCGGCTCGCCGTCGACGGAGAGGTAGTCGGCGGCGGGGGAACCGCCCTCGTCGGACGCGTCGGCCGGCCCGGACGCCCCGCCCGCGGCGGCCCCGGAGTCCATCAGCCCGACCTGCTGGCTCCGCGCCTCGCTCACGAGGTTCGAGGTGGTCGTCGCCCCCCCGTCGCCGACGAGGTTGCGGGTGCGCTCGCGGAGCCCCTCGCAGCGCTCGTACACGTTCTCGCGGTCGATTCCGCCGCGGTTCTCGCGGGCGTACGGGCAGACGTCCGCCTTGCCGACGAGCGTGAGCCCCGAGACGGGGTCGTACCCCTTCGGGAGGTCGTCGTTTATCGTCCGCAGGTCCGTCTCGAACTGGCGGAGCTGCTGTTTGACGCTGGTGAGGACGAAGACGCGCTCGAAGTCGGAGTCCGGGTCGCGGACGCGGTCGAGTCCGGCGGTGAGCGCGAGCATCGTCTTCCCCGTCCCGCAGGCGCCCTCCAGCGCGAGGAAGCCGCCGTCCTCGGCGGCGTCGACGGCGGCGTCGATGCCGTCGGCCTGCTCGGGGTAAGGTTCCGGATGGCCGAAGAAGTCGGCCCACGGGGGCGAGTCGGTCACGAGAGCGAGTTACGCCGCATCCGATTTAAACGCTTCATCGAGCGTCCGCGGTCGGCGGTCTCGTACGCCGACGCGCCGCTGCCGGAAGGCGGAACGCACGGGGAGCGTGGCGGCTCACTCCACGATGTCGTGGAGGTCGGCCAGCTTCTCTATCTCCCAGGTCGGCCAGACGTTCAGCTCCCAGTCGCGGCGGTGGGGACGGCGGATGAACGCCGAGTCGATCCCCGCGTTCTCGGCCGCGCGCACGTCGGACTCGTTGTCGCCGACGAACAGGGCGTTACCCGCGTCGAGGTCGCCGAGCGCCTGCTCGATGTAGTGCGGGTTCGGCTTGCGCAGCTGGAGCGAGTGGATCGTCGGCTCGCGGCCGTACGCGGCGCCCATGCGCTCGAACCCGTCGAAGTGGTCGACGAGGAAGTCGACGGTCGCCTGCTGGTTCGACGAGACGATCCCCATCTCGACGTCGAGGTCCTGTAGCTCGTCGAGGTCGTCGTAGGGGGTCTTGCGCCCTTCGCGGGCCTCCTGCTGTTGAGCGCGCGAGACCACGTCGTCGCGCGTTCGCCAGAACGACCCCGGATCGAGGTTGTACGTCTGGCAGACGGTGCCGACGCTGCCGGGGGTCGCACCGATGGTCATCTGCTCTACGTCGTCCGGATCGGGCTCCTCGACGCCGCACTCCTCGAACGCGTTCCGGGTCGCATCCCGGAGCACGTCGAAGCGCGTGCGGCCCACGAGGACACCGTCGTTGTCGAACACGACGGTATCGTACGTCATAGCTTTCGTTCGCGGCGGGCAGGGATAAGGGTTTCAGTGACGGTCTCAACGGCGAGAATCGACGCGAAACGACACGCTGTGCCGGGATAAGCGGGATCTCCGGTCGATTTACCCGCTGGGGCGTCGTGAGTCGATCCATGCGCGTCAGCGTCATCGGCGGCGGTTCGATCGGTCCGGAGACCGCGGCGGTCGCAGAAACCCTCGGCGAGCGGCTCGCGGAGCGCGGCCACACCGTCGTCTGCGGCGGTCTCGGCGGCGTCATGGCGGCGGTCTGCCGCGGCGCCCGCGCGACCGGCGGCGAGACGATCGGAATCTTGCCGACGGACGACCGCGAGGACGCGAACCCGCACGTCACGACCCCGATCGCAACCGGCATGGGTCACGCGCGCAACGCGCTCGTCGTGATGAACGGCGACGCCGCGGTCGCGGTCGACGGCGCGAGCGGGACCCTCTCGGAGATCGGTCTCGCGCTCGCGCAGGGCCGCCCGGTGGCCGGACTCGACACCCACGTCGTCGACGGGATCGAGACCGTCGACTCTCCCGCGGCGGCGGTCGAGCACGTCGAGCGGGCCGTCGACCGCGACGACACCGGATCGGACTGAGTGCCGGCAGCCGGCGCGCCGGCGGGGTTTCGCGTCGGATCAGTCGAGTCGGTCGTTCGCGATCTCGGCGCCCTCGACCATCGCCTCCAGCTTCGCCCACGCGATCTCGGGGTCGACCATCCCGATGCCGGCCTGCGTGCCGAAGCCGCAGTCGGGCGCGGCGACGAGGGGGGTCCCGTCGTCGACCGCGTCCGCGACGCGCTCCAGCCGGTCGGCGATCGTCTCCGGGTGGTCGATGATGTTCGTCTTCACGTCGACGACGCCGGGGATGAGCGTCCACCCGTCGGGGAGGGGGTGTTCCGCGAAGGCGCGGTACTCGTGCTGGTGGCGCGGGTTCGCCTGTTCGACGCTGAGTCCGGTGATGTCGGCCTCGTAGATCAGCGGTAGCATCCCGGCGAGGTCGGTGTCGAAGTGATGGGGTCCCTCGTAGCTGCCCCAGCAGGTGTGGAGCCGGACCTGCTCGGCGGGCACGTTCGCGAGCGCCTCGTTGAGCGCCTCGACGTGGAGCCGCGTCGCGTCCTTCGCGGCTTCCAGCGGCTCGTCCGCGTACGCCGCGGTGTGGCCGACGGTCAGCAGCTCCGGGGCGTCGATCTGGAGGGTGAGTCCCGCGTCGGCGACGAGCTCGTACTCCGTCTTCATCGCCTCGGCGACCGCGAACAGGAACTCGTCGTAGTCGTCGTAGTGGTCGTTAACGTGGGTGGCGGTGACGACGCTCGGCGACGCCGCAGTCATGAACGCGTCGTCGACGTCGCGGTCCGCGGCCGCGAGCGCGTCCGTGAGCGCGTCGACCTCCGCGCGCGCCTCCTCGCGGCCCGTGTACTCGACCGCCTCGGCGACGACGGGGTGTTTCGAGAGGTCGATCACGTCGGTCTTGAACGTCTCCTCGGCGTAGGAGGGGAACTCCTGAAGGTCCGCCCACAGCTCCGTCTCGCGCTGTCCGTCGATACCGCTGAGCCGGTCGGCGACGTACCAGTTGAACGAGACGCGGGACTGCTCGCCGTTGTTGATCGTGTCCAGGCCGGTCTCGACCTGTCGGTCGACGACCTCGCGGGTCGCGTCCGCGACCGTCTCGCCCCACTCGTCGGGGTCGACCGGCTCGCCGTCCTGACGACGGGTGAGCAGGTCGAGCAGTTCCGGCGGTCGCGGCAGGCTACCGATGTGCGTGGTGGAGATCCGGGCGTCGTTCGTCGTCATCGATCGGGACGACGGGACCCGCCCTCAAAAGGGCGGAGGATCCGGCGGGATCGGCGCGATCGAGGGCGCGATTCCCTCCGTCACCGAGCCGAACGAATCCGGGGGCGCGGGCCGCGACGGCGTGTAATTAGATGTAATTAAGATTTATCAGTCCGGAGCGAGACGGACTCGTCAATGAGCGACTACACCACGATCTCGCTGCGGAAGGAGTTCGTCGCGGACGTCGAGGAGTACATCGAGGACGAGCCGTTCGGCTCCGTCAAGGAGTTCGTGAAACACGTCGTCGTCCAGGAGATGGAGTCCGACGAAGGGGTCTCGGAGGCGGAGGCGAAACAGATCGCACAGAAACTTCGGGACCTGGGGTACATGGAATGAGCGGGCGGCACCCGGGGGCCGAGTCGGCTAATCTCGGCGGGATCGAGCGCGCCGACCTCATCCTGCTCGCGATCCCGCTCGCGTTCTGCGCCGCGTACGCGGCGGCGTCGCTCGTCGTCCGTGGTTACACGCTCCCCGTCGCTGGCGGGTCGCTCGCGGCCGGCGTCCTCGTGGTCGACGGTCTCTTCCTGAACCCGCCGGACGAGGCGTGACGACGCGTTGGGATGGGATCAAATCAGAAAGGGGGATCCGGTGAATTCTATTTTCCTAGGTATTATATCGAGTGAAACAGCCGGCAGATGGACTCTGCGAATTGGCCGGTAGATTCAACCCCTTGCGTAAGGAATTCTTACACATACAATGTCGTCCGATGAGCCTGAAGTAACCACGGTAACCTCGAAGGGACAGATCACGATCCCGAGTACACTCAGAGACCAATTCGGACTCGAACAGGGGACGAAGCTCATGGTCGTCCCGACGGAGTACGGTCTCGTGTTGAAGAAAGTCGACCTCCCATCGATCGAAGAGTTTCAACAGCGTGTTGAAAACCGGACGGACGCGGGCGAAACGTCTCTCGACGAGGTCACTCGACTCGTCCACGAGGCGCGGGGCAGCGACGAATGAGGGCGGTGCTGGATACGAACGTCTTCATCTCGGGCGTCATCGCAACCGGTGTGCCACACGAACTTCTCGTCAAGGGATTCGAACGCGAGTACCAGATCGTCGTTTCGGTGGAAACGCTCACCGAGTTCCGTGAAACGCTGCTCAAGTACCCAGAGCGCTTTCACATGAGCGAACACGAGGTACAACAAGAAGTCGAACTGGTCCGATACTGTTCGGAGTTCGTCGATCCGCAGGAAGACATCACGGCTGTTGAGGCGGACCCCGACGACGACAAGTTCCTTGAAGCGGCCGTCGCCGGTGGCGTCGATTACCTCGTCTCCGGCGACGGACACCTGCTCGATCTCGACTCGTTCCGTGGGATCGATATCGTCGAACCGAGGACGTTCTATGATCGACTCGACGCGTCGTGAATTTCCAGTACGAGCGATCTGTTCTCAGTCTGTACTGAGCGATTGATGACGGAGAAACATCGTCTCCAGAGAATTGTAACAGAGTCAGATAACCGATGGCCCGACGACGACGAACGCCTCCAAATCCCCATCCAGCACCGCAGCCTCGTACCTCCTCAGCCTCGTCAGTCGCCCGTCGCTTCGCTCCGGGCGACTGACTCCAGCGAGAATCTTCGATTCTCTGGCCGCCGGCGCGTCGCGCCGGCGACAGTGCGAGAGCGAAGCTCTCGCTTGAAACCGGACGGAGTCCGGTGACAGCGAGGCGCGACGCGCCTCTGGCAGTCGGGCGAAGCCCGACGACCTCGCGCGTGCGGCTCACGGCCGCCGAGAGCGGCCGCTCGCCGGTACACGCCGCCGCGCTGGTGTTTATAAGTAATCTCACCGCTGGAAGCGTTCGACGGAGTCTGAAAAAGCGAACCGCGCTTCGCGCCGACTTACCAGGTGTCGTGGAACGTGTCGAACTCGATCGAGTCGAGCGGCTTCTCGCCGATCGCGGCCTCGTACTCGCCGGGCGTCAGCATCGGCTTGTGGAACCGCGGGCCGTCGTCGGTCGTGATCCGCGGACAGCCGGTGTTGACGAACGCGTCCATGTCGAAGTTCCGCAGGCGGTCCGGCGTCACCTCGTCCATCGTGATCAGGTAGGCGTTCTCGTTGTTGTCGACGATCTCCTGGGCCTTCTCCCAGCGGCCCTGGCCGATCTTGGTACAGAAGATGACGCCCCACTTCTCGGCGTCCATCGCCTTGTGGACCGCGGCGTAGCGCTGCTTGAGGAACTGGTCGTGTTCGGCGACCGACACGGCGTTGTTGACCGGGTCGGCGATGACGACGCGCTTGTCCGGGTGCTCCATCGCGAGCCCGACCGGGTGGAACTTCCCGCCGCCGACGTACAGCACCTGCTCGGCGTCGATGTCCGCGGAGGCGTAGTTACAGCCGAGCACCTGCCCCTCCTTCGTGAGGCGGTCGTCGCCCCGGCGGGTGTGAACCTCGTAGCCGCGCTCCTCCAGCCAGTCCGTCATCTCCTCGAAGCGGTTCATGTGCTGAGCCGTCGTGACGAGGCCCACGTCGGCGTCCTCCTCCGGCGGGGACAGCTCCTCTTCCAGCGCGTCCTCCATGATCGGGAACGGGTCGACGTTCGAGAACAGGGGGACGTAGACGATGCTGTCGGACTCCTTCATCGGCGTGTGACCGAAGTGGACGAACACGTCCGTCCGGCGCATCAGGTACGTGTCGAGGTCGCAGGCGCCGTAGCAGGGCTGCCCGGAGAGCATGAACGTGACGTCGTCGGGGGCGACCTCGCGGAGGTCGTCGGCGACCTTCGGGCCGCGGCGCTTGAGCCCCTCGGGGAACTGGAGACCGACCTTCGAGGCGTCGCGCTCCTCGATGGCCTCGAGGATCCGGTCGAGTTCGTAGTCCCACTCGCGGTCGTGTTTCAGGGCCATCCCCGTTTTCGTGAGATCGCCCTCCGTGGAGCCGCTCATATCGAACGAATTGTGTGGCAGGACGGTTAAACGGCCCGTTCGACCCCGAGTTTCGTCCCAGACGTTCGTGACCGTCGGCTGCGGCCGTCGGACCGTCGGCGAGCGGCCGCCGCGATCGGCGCACAGTCCCGATGTCTCAGAGGCTGTCGTCGGTGAGCAGTCGAGCGAACCACGTCCGCACGCCGGGCAGCACCGCGCCCGCCTCGACCGCGACCGGGTCCCGGTCGACGTCGAGGGGCACCCGCTGCGCGTCGTCGCGCTCGACCTCTTCGCGGGACCAGACCAGACTCCCGTCGGAGTCCGCCGCGGGGGCGTCGCCGCGCACTTCCCATCCGGATCCGCCGCGGACGGTGAGCCGGTCGGCGGCGAGGTACCGCGACCCCTCGCCGCCGATCGCGATCGGGTTTCGAGGGGCCGCGGGCGTCAGCGGCGTGAACACCACGGCCCCGAGGTGTCGTTCCGTGGCGTTCGGGTCGCGGTAGTCGACCACCAGCGCGTCCCCGTCAACCCGCGAGTCGACGTCTCTCGGCTCCGCGATTCCGTCCCGAACGGCGTCCGAGACGACCGCGCGCCGGAGCGACTCGTTCGCCGCGAGCACGTCGCTTCCGGCCGCGAGGTCGACCCGCGCTTCCCACGTCGTCGACCCGTTCCCGTGGAGCGTGACGGTCAGCGAACTCTCGCCGGCGGTCACGGAGGGACCGTCCGCCGTCGTTCGATCCAGTTCGCAGACGCCGCAGACGGGCGTCGGCGGTGCGCGCGCGTCGACCGGCGACGCGGCGACCAGGGCAGTCACGCCGAGGAGCAGTGCGACCAGTAGGAGGAGGGAGCGGGGACGCATACGCTGACCGTCTGTGCGAGCGAACCATAAAATCACGGCGTCGACGCCGACCGGACCCCCGGCGGCGGCCGCCGTGACGACGCGCTGCCGCGGCCGACGGACCTAACCGCCGTCCTCGCCAATCGCGCACCGATGACCGACATTCCGCTCGAACACGTTCACGTCGCGCCCGAGGACGGATCCGACGGCGAGCCCGCGCCCGCCGTCTTCGTCCTCCACGGCCGCGGCGCCGACGAGGAGGACCTGCTCCCGGTCGCCGCCGAGCTGCCGGACGACCGCCACGTCGTCAGCCTCCGCGCGCCGGACCCGCTTCAGGGCGGGTACACGTGGTACGAACTCGACCTCTCGGCCGGCGGGCTGGAGTCGAGCCAGCCCGACGCCGCCGACTTCCGGCGGAGCCTCGATCTGATAGTCGAGAGTGTCGAGGCCGCGGTCGACGCCTACGAACTCGACGCCGACCGGATCGGGCTGCTCGGGTTCAGTCAGGGCGCGATCACGAGCCTCTCGCTCCTCTTGGAGGACCCCGACCGCTACGCGTGGGTCGTCGCGCTACACGGCTACCTCCCGGAGTCACACGCCGACCTCGACCCCGACGGAATCGAGGGGAAACCCGTCTTCGTCGGCGCCGGCGCCGGTGACCGCGTGATCCCCGACTCGCGGACGAGCGCCGCCGTCGAGCGGCTCGAAGCCGTTGAGGCCGCCGTCACCCACGGGAGCTTCCCCGGCGGCCACGGTATCGGTCCCCAAGAGCTCGAGGCGGTCGTCGAGTTCGTCGAGTCGCAGGCTCGGTAACGGGAGTCGGAAGCCGACTCCGACCCCCGGCTCCGGCAGGTTCAAACGGCTCGGCCACGACGTTCGGATATGAGCGTCGAACAGGTCTCCATCGAGGACCTCGGCCGAGAGCTCGGCGAGCGGATCGCCGAAACCGCGGAGTACGAGCGGTTCGAAGAGGCGAGAGCGGCGGTCCAGCGCGACGAGGAAGTCCAAAGCCGGATCGACGAGTTCGAGCAGTTGCGCGCGGAGTTCATGCAGGCCCGTCAGACCGGGCAGGCGACGAACGACGGGCTTCAGCGCGTCCAAGAGGCGCAGGACGAACTCCACTCGATGCCCGTGATGAGCGAGTACCTCGACGCGCAAGATGAGCTCGAAGACACCCTCGAAGCCGTCAATGAAGCCATCTCCGAGCCGCTCGCCGTCGACTTCGGCGGCGAGGCCGGCGGCTGCTGTCAGGACTAAACCGTCGTCAGCGCTCGCTGGCGTGGCCGTCCGACCGGCCGCCGGTGCCGGACGGCGATCGCGGCTGACTCCTTATAAGCGATACCGACTCACGCCCGCCGTGATAGCCGTCGCCGGCGGCAAGGGCGGAAGCGGAAAGACCACGACTACCCTCGGGCTCGCCCGCGCGCTCTCGCGGCGCGGCGCTCCCGTAGTCGGCGCGGACGCCGACTGGGATCTGCCGAATCTCGCGCGGCTGGCCGCGGAAACCGCGGCGGACTCCGCGTCCGCCGGAACCGGACCGCGGGCCACCGGAGAGGCGGCACGAACGATCCTCGACGCGGCTCGCGGAACCGATCGAGTGCGCCCGGATCGCTCCGAGCCGACGATCCTCGCGGCCCCCGACTCGCCGCGGTCCGTCGACGCGCACGCGACGTTCGACGCGCTCGACGGCGCGACGCCGGACGAAGCGCCGGTGTTGCTCGACTGTCCGGCCGGCGCGTCGCCGGACGTGGCCGCGCCCCTGCGAGCGGCGGACCGGGCGCTGATCGCGACGCCGCTCAGGCGGGCCGCGCTCCGCGACGCCGCGAAGACGGCGGCGATCGCCCGCCGTCTCGGCTGTCCGCCGGTCGGCGTGGTCGTGATCGGCGAGGCGAGCGTGCCGGACCGGGTGGCGGCGCTGCTCGACTGTCCCGTCCTCGGCGCGATTCCGGACGGTGGGGCCGCCCCGCTGTCCGACCCGGGCGTCCGGAGCGCGTACGACGACCTCGCCCGGCGGCTCGGCGAGACCGAGGCGGCGACGGGATGGAAAGTCGCGTGAGGATCGCGGAGGCTGGCGGCTCCGGAACGGCGGACCGCGAGGCCGTCGTCGGCCGAGAGAGCCGTCACCGACAGACCCAAGCGTCCACGGGCGGCAGCGATCGTATGGAGACGCTTCCGACTGGGATCTCGGTGCTGGATCGACAGTTCGGCGGAGGGCTCCCGAGCGGTAGCGTCGTCGTGTTGAAGGCGAATCCCGACAGTCAGTCCGAGCTCATCCTGGACCGATTCGCCCGTATTCGCCGGTGTCGATACCTGACGACCGTTCGATCGGCCGGAGCGGTGGAGGCGGCGCTCAGCCTCGACGGGGACGAGGAGACGACAGTTGAGACCACGGACGACGCCGGCGACCTCGACGAAGCGGCGGCGTTGACCGACGATCTCCCCGAAGGCGGGACGCTGATCGTCGACTCCGTGGAGCCGCTTGAGGCGGACGCGTCCCCGTCGACGTACGCCGAGTTCCTCGACGGGGTCCGGTCCCGCGTCGACGACGCCGGCGGCGTCGCGGTGCTCCACGCGCTTCGCGGCGGCGAGGATCCCCGAACGAGGCGGATCACGGAACAGGTCGCGGACGTCGTGTTCGATCTCCGCACCACCGTCACCGGAACCGAAATCGCGAATCGCCTCGTCGTTTCCAAGTTCCGCGGCGGCGCCGCCCTCGAAGAGCCGCTGAAGCTAAAGCTCACCGACGAGGTCGCCGTCGACACGAGCCGCGACATCGCCTGAATCGGTCCAACGTCCTCGCGGCTGGCTCAGTTCTCGGGTTAGACTACGGCGGAAACGACCAGCACGACGCCACCTACGGCGGCCGCCACGATCGCCCAGTTTCGCGCGGTGTCGAACGCTCCGTACGGGCCGCCCTTCCGCGAGAAGAGGTACAGCGCGTAGACGGCGAGCGGCGTCAGCGCCGGGAGCGTCGCGACCGAGACGAGACCGGTGAAACTCGACAGCAGCGCGACCGCGACCGTCGTCGCGCCCGCGGCCGCGGCGACGAGCGCGTCCTCGCGTGCCCGTTCGATCTCCATACCCTGTCTGGACGGGTCGGCGGGCAAAAGGGATCTGTTCGGCGGTCGGATCGACTCGTCGGGCGGAGACGAACGCGGATCCGACCGAACGCGGTCGCTCCGCGCGACGCGAAAAACGGAAAAATGCGAAGACCGGTAGACGGCGAGGTCGGTTACTCCTCGTCGATCTCGTCGACGATCTCGTCGGCGTCGACGTCGACGTCTTCGAGCGCCTCCTCGATGTCGACGTCGCCGGCGCCGCCGCCCATGCCGCCCATCATGCCGCCGAGACCGCCCATGCCGCCGCCCTCGATGACCTCCTCGACGACCACGCGGTCGAGGTCGAGGCGGCTCATGAGGTCCTGGGCGATCTGCTGTTTCTGGAACATCCACTGCTGGTTCATCTGCATCGCCTGCGTCGCAGTGACGTAGAGGACGTCCTTCTCGACTTCCTCGGTCTCGACGGTCTCCTCGCCGTCGTCGTCCTCGGTGACGGTCTCCTCCTCCTCGGTGACCGTCTCGATGCGGACCTCCGGCGCCTCCTGGAGGTACATACCGAGCATGCCGGCGGCCTGCTGTTCGCGGTCGTCGATGGCTTCGAGGATCTCGTACTCGTACTCGAGATCCTCGCCGGCCAGCGGGTGGTTGAAGTCGACGCGGGCGCGGCCGCCGATGATCGTTTCGAGGTGGCCCTGGCGGTTGTCGATCTGGATCTGCGCGCCGGGGTAGCGGTCGTCCTCGGGGATCTTGTCGGCCTTGACCGTCTCGACCTCGTCGGGGTCGTACTCGCCGAAGGCGTCCTCGGCGGGGACGTCGACCGTGCCCTCGTCGCCGACGGAGCCGCCGACGAACGCCTCCTCGACGGAGGGGAACACGTGGCCGGCGCCGAGCGCGATGATGCGCGGCTCGAAGTCGTACTCGTCGACGTCGATCTCGGCCTCCTCGGCCGTCTCCTTGTCGGTCGTGTCGATGACGCGATCGTCGTCGGCCGTTCGGATCGTGTACGCGACGCGGACGAAGTCGCCGTCTTCGAGTCCGTCTGCGTCGGTCTCGGTCTCGGTCTCCTCGGCCTCGTCGGCCGCGTCCGCTTGCTCCTGATCGCTCATACCTGAAGGTCACCTGTTACACCCTTAAGAAGCACGGTTCGGCCCGAAGGCCGCCGACGAACCGGAGACAGCGGCGGTTGGGCGGTTGACGCGCCGCCGCGCGGAACTCGGCAGTCCGTTTCCGGTCCACGTGGAGTCCCGCGTCCCTTTTGAACGCGCCGGGCGCACGCCCTGCCATGTACGAAGTCGAGATCAAAGTTCCGGCCGAACTCGACGCGACGCGGGAGCGCCTCCGCGAGGCCGGCGCCGAGCGCGTCGACGCCCGCCGACAGCGCGACACCTACTACGACGCGCCGCACCGCGAGTTCGCCGAGACCGACGAGGCGCTCCGGATCCGGCGCGAAACGCCGCTGGCGGAGGGCGTGGAGTCGCCGCCGGAAGACGACTCCGACGCGGCGGCGACGGTCACCTACAAGGGACCGCTCCTCGACGAGGCCTCGAAGACGCGCGCCGAACACGAGACGGGCGTCGACGACGGTGAGGCCCTCGCGGCGGTCTTCTCGGGGCTGGGCTTCGAACCGGCCGCGACGGTCGAGAAGCGCCGGGAGTTCTGGTCGTACGACGGGTTCACGGTGACGCTCGACGCCGTCACCGGGCTGGACGAGTACGTCGAGATCGAGCGCGCCGTCGAGACGGAGGGCGAGGTCGACGCGGCGCGCGAGGCGGCGGTCGACGCGCTCGACCGGCTCGACCTCGACGCGGACGAGCAGGTCCGCACCTCCTACCTCGGGCTGTTGCTGGCCGGCGAGGGGGACTGACGGACTCAGTCGCTCTTGCCGTCTTCGGCTCCCTCCGGCCGCTTCTCGGAGAGGACGGTCCGCTCGAACTCGCAGACGAGCACGTGCTCGTCCCCGTCGACGACCTTGAACGCCTCCACGCGCATGGTGACGACGCCGCGCCCGCCGTCGCTCGTCTCCCGCTTGTCGGTGACGGTCGAGCGCGCTCGGATCGTGTCGCCGTGGAACACCGGGTTCGGGTGTTCGACGCCGTCGTACGAGAGGTTCGCGACGATGGTCCCGTCGGTCGTCTCCGGGATCGAGATCCCGACCGCGAGCGACATCGTGTACAGCCCGTTCACCAGACGCTCGCCGAACTGCGTCTCCGCGGCGAAGTCGGCGTCGAGGTGGAGCGGCTGCTGGTTCATCGTCATGTCGCAGAATCGCTGGTTGTCCGCCTCGCTTATCGTCCGTCGCTTCGCGTGCTCGATCGTCTCGCCGACTTCGAACTCCTCGTAGTACAGTCCGGACATGGCCCTCCGGTCGACCGGCGGCGTGAAATCGGTACCGCTCCTTACTGGGGGACCGTTCGTAGTGACTCCGTCCGATAGGCAGTCGATCGTTCGTAAATGCCCGCCAGCAGATCGGCAGTGACCACCGCCAAAGCCCCAGCCGGGAGGCGGGCGCACGCTCGCTGCGGTCCTCACTCGGCCGCTCACTGCGTTCGCTCCCTCGTTGCGGTCCTTACTTCGCCTGCGCCCGCCTCCCGGCTGCCCCTTTGAGTCCCGCCCCACACCGCTCCGCACGGCACCTCACGCCTCCCCAGCCTCGTCGGCCGGCCTCCGCTTCGCTCCAGCCGGCCGACTCCCTCGCGCGTGCTGGCTTCGCGGCCGCGGAGGGCGGCCGCTCGCAGGCACGCGCCACCGTACTTCGTCGTTCATTTATAAACGATCCTCTCCAGACGCCCACGATTTATGTCCGACGGCGGGGAGGCCTCGACATGGCCAGACGAAGCCTGCTGTTCTCGCCCGGCGACAGTCCCGATCTCATGCGGAAGGCGCCCGGGACCGGCGCCGACGTGATCTGCTTCGACCTCGAGGACGCCGTCGCCCCCGACCGGAAGGACGAGGCGCGGGCGGCGGTCCACGAGGTGCTCTCGGATCCCGCCTTCGACCCCGACGCGGAGGTGTGCGTCCGGCTGACAGCCGAGTCGCCCACGGCCGACCTCGACGGTGTGTTGGAGAGCGACGCGGGCGACGAGGGGGGTTCGGAGGGAGAGACGGGCGCGGAGAACGAGACCGGCGCGGAGAACGAGGCCGGCGGGAAGACCGGGAGCGGCGGCGTCCGCCTCGACGCGGTGATGCTCCCGAAGGTCGAGTCCGCCGACCGGGTCGAGCGCGTCGCCGCGCTGTGCGCCGAGCGCGATCGCGACCTCGCAGTGTTCGCGCTCGTCGAGACCGCGGCGGGCGTCCTCTCGGCGCAGGCGATCGCGGCCGCGGACGCGACCGACGCGGTCGCCTTCGGCGCCGAGGACCTCGCCGCCGACGTGGGCGCCACACGGACCGACGAGGGGACGGAGGTGCTGTACGCCCGCGAACACGTCGTCCTCGCGGCGAGCGCGGCCGAGGTCGACGCGCTCGACACGGTGTACACGGACTTCTCGGACGAGTCGGGACTTCGCGAGGACGCGGCGTTCGCCCGGCGGCTCGGCTACGACGGGAAGCTCGCGATCCACCCGGCGCAGGTGGGACCGATCACCGAGGCGTTCACGCCGGACCCGGAGGCGGTGGAGTGGGCGGCGCGCGTCCTCGACGCGCGCGACGAGGCGGAGCGCGAGGGGCGGGCCGTCTTCGAGGTCGACGGCGAGATGATCGACGCGCCGCTGATCGCACAGGCGGAGCGGATCCTCGACCGCGCGGCCGACGGCGACCGCGCCCCTGAGGGCGGCCGGTGACGGCGCTCGGCGCGCGGACGACCCGGGCCGTCCGTCACAATTAACCTCCGGCCACCAGCACGTGAGGGTATGTCTTCTGAGGCGAATCCGTTCGAGAGTCTGCGCGAGCAGGTGGACGACGCCGCGGCCGTGGTCGACGCCGGCTCGGGCGTCATCGAGCGGCTGAAGAACCCGGAGCGGGTGTTGGAGACGAACCTGACGTTCGAGCGCGACGACGGTTCGCTGGAGACCGTCCGCGCGTACCGCTCGCAGTTCAACGGCGACCGCGGCCCGTACAAGGGCGGGATCCGCTATCACCCGGGCGTCACCCGCGACGAGGTGAAGGCGCTGTCGGGCTGGATGGCGTACAAGTGCGCCGTCGTCGACATCCCGTACGGGGGCGGTAAAGGCGGTATCGCGATCGATCCGGCCGACTACTCCGCGGACGAGTTAGAGCGCATCACCCGCGCGTTCGCGACCGAACTGCGCCCCCTGATCGGCGAGGACCGCGACATCCCCGCGCCGGACGTCAACACCGGCCAGCGGGAGATGAACTGGATCAAAGACACCTACGAGACCCTCGAGAACACCACCGCGCCCGGCGTCATCACGGGGAAGGCGATCGACTCCGGCGGCAGCGAGGGGCGCGTCGAGGCGACCGGCCGCTCCGTGGCGCTGTCCGCCCGCGAGGCGTTCGACTGGCTCGGCCGCGACCTCGCGGGCGCGACGGTCGCCGTTCAGGGGTACGGCAACGCCGGCTCCGTCGCGGCCGCGCTGCTCGACGACCTCGGGGCCACGGTCGTCGCGGTCTCGGACTCCTCGGGTGCCGTCCACGCCCCCGACGGACTCGACCCCAGCGACGTGAAATCGCACAAGTCCGAGACGGGGTCGGTGACCGGCTACCTCGGCGCCGACGACATCACGAACGACGAGCTGCTCACGCTCGACGTCGACTGCCTCGTCCCGGCCGCGCTGGAGAACGCGGTCGACGGCGACCTCGCGGCGGACGTCGCCGCCGACCTGATCGTCGAGGCGGCGAACGGCCCGCTCACGCCCGACGCGGACGACGTGCTCGCCGAGCGCGACGTCCACGTCGTCCCCGACATCCTCGCGAACGCCGGCGGCGTCACCGTCTCCTACTTCGAGTGGGTCCAGAACCGACAGCGGTTCAGCTGGACCGAGGAGCGCGTCAACGAGGAGCTGGAACGCGTGATCACGGCGGCGTTCGACACGCTGGTCGACACCTACGAGTCGAACGAGGTTCACAACCTCCGGACCGCGGCGTACGTCGTCGGGATCGGCCGGATCGTGGACGCGTACGATCAGGCCGGAAACTGGCCGTAGCGTAGGCGTTCCGGCGAGATCTCGACGAGAGCGACGGACTACTCCAGCGACGCGTCCCGGACCTCGACGTGGCCGCGGTCCCCCTCCCACACCGCGTCGTAGGCCAGGTCGATGCGGCGGTCCATGTGCGGGCCGTCGACGACGTACGTCTCGAACTCGCCGCCCTCGCCGAGCGGGTGGACGCCGTACTCCTCGCGGAGCGCGAGCAGGTCGTCGAGCGCGGCCGCGTCGTACCGGCGGCCGAGCCACGACTCGTCGAGTCCGTACGCCGCCACCTGAACGATCCGGATCTCGAAGCCGGCGTCGAACATCGCCTCCGCGAGTTCGACCGGGTCCTCCTGCCACAGCGGCGCGAACAGATCGATCCCGAGCCGGTCGCACATCCCCTGAATGCGGTTCGTCTGGAACTCGCTTTCGACCGCGCCGGCCGTGACGCCCGCGAGATCCACGTCGCTCTCGGCGGCGATCTCCCGAAGCGCCGCCTCCATCGGCTCCAACTCCGCGTCGCCCTGCGCGCCCGCGTCGTCGACGTCGTCCGCGCCGAAGTCCGCGGGCGACACCTCGACGAGGTCGATCCCGACGCTCTCGGCCGCGAGCGACGCCAGCTCCGTCGCCGGCGTGTGGTACATGTACGAGTCGCCGGCGGGGTGGACGGTCAGGAGTCGCGAGACGTCGAGTCCCTCCTCCAGCGCGCGGTACAGCGCCCACGAGGAGTCCTTCCCGCCGGAGAAGAGGCTCACCCAGTTGCTCATGACCGGAAGAGGGTATCGCGCGGATAAAGGGTCGGCGGTCGGCCGCGGCAGGCGGCGGAGGCGGGCGTGGCGGGCGGCGGGGCAGGCGCGTGACGCGCGTGGCGGGCGCGTCGCTTCAGTCCGAAATGAAGTCGTTGTCGCGCCAGTTGACGCCGCCGTCGCCCTCGCCGGCCCCCTGCGGGCTCTCGACGACCTCGATGCTCGCGGGGCGCCGCTCGCCCTCGACGATCCGGGTCGCTTCGAGCTCGCCGTCCTCCTCGGTTATCGCGGTCAGCGTCCCCTTCTCCGAGAGGGTCGCGATCTCGCGGAGCACGAGGAACATGGGGTACTGGAGCGCGGAGTTCTGGAGGACGGTCTCGCGGTCGCCCTTGAAGCAGGCGAACTCGACCAGCTCCGAGGGGATCTCCTCCTCCTCGTCGTCCATCCACTGCGGGCCGCCGGCGCGGGGCGGCTCCTCCTCCCAGACGCGGGTCTCCGTGACCGACGCCTTCAGCTGCGCCGTGGGCGTGTACTTGCTGATCGACTCGTCGTCGGACAGGGCCTTGATGATGAGTGTGTTGTTTCGACGCGTGATGTCGATATCGTCGATCTCCGGCGGCAGGTCGGGATCTTCGTCGAAGTACGTCTCTACGTCTTCGAGTGGCAGTTCGAGCGTCGAATGAAGTCTGAACACGCGGCCTGTCATTGTTTGTGGAAAGCGGTGGGGTCGAACCGGTGGTCGCGGCGGCAGCGGCAACGACTGCTTCTATCCTCTGTAGGCACCGTGGGTTTATATGGCCTGCCCTTCGAGACCCTTGGATCGGGTACCGCTCGCAACCGCCGGTGTGCGAGTCCGACACCGTGAGGCGGCCTCACTCGGCGCCCAGCTCGGCGGCGAGCTCGCCGCGCTCGTCGAGTTCCGCGAGCACGTCGCTCCCGCCGACGAACTCGCCGTCGACGAACGTCTGCGGAATCGTCTCCCAGCCGCTGTGCGACTCCAGCGCCTCGCGGTACTGCGGCAGCGCGGGCAGCACGTCGACCGTCTCGAACTCCTCGACGTGCTGGCTGATCAGTTCGACGGCGCGCTTCGAGTAGCCGCACTGCGGCATCAGGCGGTTCCCCTTCATGAACAGCACCACGTCGTTGTCGGCGAGAACCGTCTCGACGCGCTCGTCGATCTCCTCGGGGTCGGCGTCGGCTTCGGGACTGAACGTCATGGAGGCGCGTACGCGACGGCGAGGCAAAGGGGTTCCGCACGGGGACCGGGAGGACAGAAGCGAGGCCGACCGGTCGCGAGGCTCGCGTCTCGGCTACTCCTCGCGGTCGACGCGGACGACGTCGACGAGCGAGTACACCGGCACCCCGTCGATCTCGTCGTACCCCTTCTTGTCGACCAGCACGACGCACGCGACCGGCTCGCCGCCCTGTTCGCGGATCGCGTCGATCGACTCCCGCATCGTCGTCCCCGAGGTGATGATGTCGTCGACGACGTAGCAGTCGCGGTTCCGGATGGCGGCGAAGTTCCGCGAGAAGCCGCCCCCCTGCTCGTCGATGTCGCCCTCTTCCCACTGGTGTTTCGCGGGCGCGTACGTGCCGAGGTCGGTGTCGAGCCGGTCCGCGACCGCGGTCGCGAGCGGCGCGCCGGCCTTCTCGATACCGACGGTGAGGTCGACCTCCTCGCCCTGTTTGGCCAGGAGGTCGGCCATCGCGCTCGCCGCGTAGCCGAGGCGAGTCGAGTCGCGGCCGAGCGCGGACCAGTCGACGTGGATGTCGGCGAACGCGGTCGTCTCCGCGGTCGCGTCGGCGGCGTCCGACCCGCCGCCGCGCTCGACCAGCCAGCTCGCCGTCTCGCGGGAGACGTTCAGTTCGTCGGCGATTTCGCCCTTCGAGAGACCGTGTTCCGCGAGCTCGGCGGCGCTGTCTATCAGGTCGTCAACGTTCTTCATACGCGGCAAATTCGACCGCCGTTTTAATAGTCGTGTCGTCATCCGCGAACGCGGCCTCGAACTCGTCCAGCCCGTGGACGCCGGTCACGAGATCGCCGAAGAACTCCTCCGAGAGCCCCGAGAGCGACTCGATCGCGGACTCGAAGTGACCGTACCCGGAGTTGACGCTACCGACGAGCGCCTTGTTGTGGAGGACGAACTCGCGGTGGAGCCGGCCCCCGTCGATCTCGAACTCCCAGTCGCCCGGGACGCCGAGGAGCGCGCCGACGCCGTTGGGCGCGAGCGCCTCGATCGTCTCGAAGGCGTGGGGCGCGTGGCCGGTCGCCTCGAAGACCAGGTCCATCGGCTCGTACGCGTCCGAGACCTCGGGGACGGACGTCTCGTTGGAGTTCACGTACGTCGCCCCCAGCGACTCGATGATCTCGATCGTCGGGTCGGGGCGCTCGCGTCGCCCGAGACAGTAGATCCGGTCGAACTCCTCGTCGAGGGTCGCGACCGTCAGGAGTCCGAGCGACCCGTTGCCCAACACCAGCGCCGACTCCGGCTCCCAGTGGAACGCCGACCGGCTGGCGTACGCGTGTTCGATCGCCTTCTCGGCGATCGAGACCGGCTCGACGAGGAACCCCCACTCCGCGAGCGCCGGCGGGATCTCGACGAGGAACTCGGCGGGGCTGGTGAAGTACTCAGCCATGAAGCCGTGCGCGCCGACGATGCCGCGCTCGTGGTACTCGCCGTCCGGCGCCATGTCGGGTTCGCCGCGCGCGAAGTACTCGTTGGCGCCGTTGGGCGGGCGGCGCACCGTCGGGACGACGACGTCGCCGACCTCGAACGGCGTGTCGTTCGGGTCCTCGACCACGCCGACCGCCTCGTGACCCAACACGAGGTGGTCCTCGCCCGCGGGGGTCCCGCCGTGTCCGCCGGCGATGACCTCGTGGTCGGTCCCGTCGACGCCGACCCGGAGGGTCCGGACCAGCGCCTCGCCGGGCGCCGGTTCCGGTCGCGGCTTCTCGGTCACGACCGGTTCGTCGTCCCCCTCGTAGACGGCAATCGCGTTCATATCTCGACTCAGGCGGCCAGTGACCAAAAGATTTCTTTTATTCTGAGTAAACTGTGGCGGCGGATCCTCCGTGGAGTTTTCAGTCGCTCGGGGCGTACTCGCGGGCGTGTGTACCCTGACCCTCGCGTGGCGGACGTTCGGCGACGCCCCCGTCGCGCTCGCGGCCACCCGCGACGAGGCGCTCGACCGTCCCAGCGAACCGCCGGCGTTGCGCGGCGACGAGACCGATAGCGGCCACGCCGGCGGCGACGGAGCAGGTAGCGTCCGGTATGTGGCCCCGCGCGACGCCGAGGCCGGTGGCACGTGGATCGGCGTCTCGGAGGGCGGTCTCGTCGTCGCCGTCACGAACCGGTGGCTCGACGCCGACCGCGAGGGGGACCGCTCCCGTGGGCTGCTCGTCCGCGACTGCCTGCGGGCCGCCTCCGCCGAGGAGGCGGTCCGATCGGTCGAGCGGGAGCTCGCCGAGCGCGCGTACGACGGATTCAATCTCGTCTTGGCCGACGAGCGGGCGGCGTTCCTGCTCGCGTACGACGGCGGTCTCGTCGCGACCCGACTCGACCCCGGCGTCCACGTCGTCGGCAACGTCGGCGGCGTGGTCAACGGCGCGGAGCGGTTCGCGGTCCCCGAGCGGCGACGGGAGTTCGGCGAGGAGCGCGCCGAGAGCGCCAGGCGGATCGCAGCGACGCTCGTCCCGGAGCCGGGCGAGTCGGGCGCGTCGTGGCTCGACCGCGCGAGCGACGTCCTCGCCGACCACGAGTACGGCGCCTGTCTCCACGGCGACGACTTCGGCACGCGGTCGTTCACCCGAATTCGGACGGGCGACGACCCCGCCGTCGCGTACGCCGACGGCCCGCCCTGCGAGACGCCCGCGGAACCGGTGTCGCTGCCGGTCGACTTCGCGCTCTCCCGCGGATGAGGCGACGCGGCGACGTCGAGGGCGGTCCGACCGGAAAGCCAGTTTTAAGCGATTCGGGGGGCGTGTGAAACCATGAGCGCGTCCGAAATCGAGTCCGAGCTGTCGGCGGACGAGCGCGCCGGTCTCGAACTCATCCGCGAGACCGGCGGGATCCACCAGAGCGACTTCTGGAAGGAACTCGACGTCTCCTCGCGGAAGGGGAGCCGCATCGCCGAATCCTTAGAAGAGTCCGGAGTGATCCAGCGCGAGGACACCGTCTACGACGGCCACAACACCTACTACCTGGAGCCGGCCCCGCGCGACCTGGACTTCTCGCTGCTTATGGCCGGCGACATGCTCTCGCCGTTCATCGGCGAAGAGGAGGTCGACGCGCAGGCCGACGCCTTCTCGCAGTGGATGATGAACCTGGCGTACGAGGAGTACTGACCCGCGACACCCGTTTTTCCGATCGTTTCGTATCTCGCCGTTCGGTCGTCTCGTGCCGACGCCGGGCTTTTGCCGGCCCGCGTCGAACCGAGCGCCCATGAAACGCGCCCTCCCGCTCGCGGTCGTCGTCGGCCTGCTTGTCGGACTCGGCGTCCACCGAATCGTTCCGACCGCCCCCACGTCCCTCGGAACCGCCGCGGTCTACGCCGGGGCCGCGTACTTCTACCTCGCGTTCGACATCTCGCTGCTCTCGGAAGCGCCGCGGTTCGACGACCGCGTCGACCGAGTGGGGTACGGGATCGGTCTCTTCGGCGTGAGCACGAGTCCGCTGCTGTTCGCGCACTACGCCGGCGTCGGAGACGGCGCGGTCCTGGGATTCGCGGTCGCGTTCGTCGGTGCGATCGCCTTCCTCGTGCTCAGCGAACAGGCCAGACGCCTCGGCGACGACTGAGGCGAGAGAGCCGCCCGACGCGGGCGGCCGACGCCAGTCAGACCAACAGGAAAGCGAACAGCGCGACTCCGGCGGTGAGCGTCAGGAACAGGACGCTCCGGCCGATACCGGCGCGGATCTCGACGTCGAACCCGGCGCGAGCGAGCGCCTCGCGCGGGTCGCTCGCGGTCCGCATCGCCGCGCCCGCAAGCGCTATCGTCGCGCGGTCGACGGCGGCCCACAGTTCCGTGACGCCCCACACCGAGCCTCGCCCGAGGTAGAACGCGCTCGGGAAGAGGACGGCGTCGACGTCGGGCATCCGGTGGGCGAGCCAACCGAGCGGCCGCTTCAGCGCGAAGAAGCCGACGAAGCCGGCGACCAACAGCGCCGCGCTCTCGGTCAGGTGGCTCGTGCTGTACGGGTGGAGTTCGGGGGCGACCTCGGCGGTGAACGGCATCAGGTCGACGAGGAACCCGTAGGTCAGCGGCGTGCCGAAGAAGACGCACGCCCCCGCCGCCAGCAGCATCCCGCCCGTCTGGAACGGCGTGGCGTCGTCCGGGGACAACGTCGCCGAACCGTGGAAGAACACGTAGTAGCCGAGCTTGATGAACGACATGAACGTCCCCACGCCGCCGAGGATGAGCAGCCACCAGAGCAGCCCCTCGCCGAGGAGTAGCTCGAAGTTGTGGAGCTCGTGGGCGGAGTCGATCACCATCCCCTTCGAAATGAAGCCGTTGAACCCCGGCACCGCGGTAATCGAGGCCGCGCCGACGAGATAGACGAGGAAGGTGACGGGCATCACCTTCCAGAGCCCGCCCATGTCCCTGATGTCCTCGACGCCGGTGCGGTAGACCACGACGCCGACGGCCATGAAGAGGAGGCTCTTGTAGAGGACGTTGTTGAACAGGTGCGCGAACCCGCCGGTGACGGCGAACTCGCCGACGTACGTCGCCAGCCCGAAGCCGGCGAGCATGTAGCCGACCTGCGCCTGGATGTGGTACGACAGCAGCCGCCGCGGGTCGTACTGGAGCAGCGCGAAGAACGCGCCGTAGACGGCCATGAACCCGCCGAGGTACGCGAGCCACATGCCGCCCTCGGGGAACGCGCGGTACATCACGTAGGCGGCGGTCTTCGTCGTGAACACCGAGAGGAACACCGACGCCGCGACGTGCGGGCGCGGGTAGGTGTCCGGCAGCCAGCTGTGAAGGAAGATGAACCCGCAGTTGATCCCGATCCCGATCGCCGCGAGCACCGTCGCGGAGGCGTGGATCCCGGTCGTCGACGAGAACAGGAATATCTCGCCGGCCGGCACGCTCCCGAGCATCGACACGCCGTGGACGACGACCGCCGCGAGCAGGATGGTCCCGCCGGTGCCGTGGAACAGCGCGTAGCGGTAGCCAGCCCGCACCGCCGCCCCGCCGTGCTGCCAGACGAGCAGCGTCGAGGTGACGGCCATCAGCTCCCAGAAGAAGATCAGGGTGAGCCAGTCGCCGGCGTAGATCGTCGCCACCGTCGACGCGACGTAGATCAGCGCGAACGCGGTCACCCACGTCGGCGCCTCGCTGCCGTACGCGTACAGCACCGCCGCCGTCGCGAGGAACCCGACGACGACCCCCATCAGCAGCGAGAACTGGTCGACGTTGAAGAAGACGACGTCGAACCCGAGGAACTGCGTCGCGAGGTGCGCGCCCGTTCCGCCGTCGCCGAGCAGCACCGCCTGCGCGAACGTGAACGCCGTCGCCAGCGCGGCGACAGCGTGCCCCGACCGCCGCGGCAGCGCCAGCACCGCGAGCGCCGCGAACGCGATCAGGACGTACGGCGGAATCGAGGTCAGGAGGTCGGTCGGCACCGTCACGGGCGCACCACCTCCTCGGGGAGCCGCGTGTCGACGATGAGCTCGATCAGCTCCAGGAAGCCCATCTGGTGGGGAATCACGCCGAGCAGGACCGCGAGCGCCATCACGGTGAGGATCGGCCCGAGCGTGAACCACGTCGACTCGCGCCCGCGGAGGGCGTCGACACCGGCGACGTGTTCCCAGCCGCCCGCCGGCGGCCCGCCGTGGTGATGGTCGTCGTGGTCGTCGCCGTGCTCGTCGTGAGTGTCGGTTGCGAATTCTTCATCGTGAGCGTCGACGGCGGCGGATTCGCCGTCGTCGTGACCCTCGGCGGCATCGGCCGCGCTCTCGTCGGGCGCGTCGGCGCGCCCGGGACCGAACGGCACGTCCGCGTCCGAGGGGCGCTGGTCGACCGCGTAATCGCCCGTGTCGACGCGTTCGGCCGGTTCCGAGAAGTCGCGCTCGCTCGCGGCGAAGTCCGGCCGGACGACGCCCTCCTCGTCGGTCGGCAGGTCGTCGAGGTCGGCGTCCGGGACCTCAGACTCGTCGACGCCGTCGGCGTCGGGCGCGGAGTCGCCCGCGTCGCCGTCGCCCGCGTCCGCGACGATGTCGTCGACCGTGTCGGCGGATTCCTCCTCGCCATCGTCGTCGCTGTCGTCGGTGTCATCGTCGTTTGCGCGGCCGCCGTCCGTCGCCGCGACGATCGACCGCGACTCGCCGCCGAGCGGGAAGTCGACGAGCGGCTTCGCGTCGTGGGCGTCCTCCGCCTCGAAGAAGGCGGTGTAGATCACCGGCCAGAAGTACGCGACGTTGAGGACGCCTGACAGGAGCAGCGCGCCGGCGAGGTAGTAGGCGACCGGGGTGAGGGTCATCCCCATCTGAACTCCGCCGATCAGCATGTAGTACTTGCTCACGAAGCCGGCGAGCAGCGGCATCCCCGCCATCCCCAGCGAGGCGACCGCGAACGCCCCCATCGTCAGCGGCATCCGCTTGCCGATCCCCGCCATCTGGGAGATGTAGTCGGTGTGAGTCGACACGTGGATGTTGCCCGCACAGAAGAACAGGGTGAGCTTCATGAACGCGTGCGCCGGGATGTGTAAGAGTGCGCCCACCAGCCCGTACCAGCCGAACAGCCCCAGTCCGAGGATGATGTAGCTCAGCTGGCTGATCGTCGAGTAGGCGAGCCGGCGCTTCAGGTGGTCCTTCCGGAGGGCGATGAGCGAGGCCGCGGTGAGCGTGATCGCCCCGATGGTCGAGAGGACGAGGCCGGCGGTGAAGCCGAAGGGGAGCGAGAGGTCGAAGACGAGTTCGGGTCCGAACACGTCGAGGACGACCCGCGAGACGCCGAACGCGCCGGACTTGACGACCGCGACCGCGTGGAGCAGCCCGGAGACCGGCGTCGGCGCCACCATCGCCTCGGGGAGCCACTGGTGGAGCGGCATGATCCCCGCCTTCACGCCGAACCCGATCGCGAGCAGGAAGAAGGCGAGCATCGCCAGGCCGGGGTCGGCGTTCGCCAGCTCAGCGATTCCCCCGGCGGTGAAGTCGACGGAACCGGCGAGCAGGTAGACGAGCGCGGTGCCGGCGAGGACGAGCACGCCGCCGCCGAACATCGTGTACGCGAGGTACTTGCGGCCGGCCGAGCGCGCCTCGGCCGTCTCGTCGTGCGCGACGAGCGGGTACGTCGCGATCGATAACAGCTCGTAGAAGACGAAGATCGTCACGAGGTTGCCGGCGAACGCGATCCCCATCGTCGCGGCGAGCGACACCGCGAACGCCGCGAAGTACCGGGTCTGGTTCGCCTCGTCCAGCCCGCGCATGTACCCGATGCTGTAGAAGGAGGTGACGATCCACAGCCCGCTCGCGAGGAACGCGAACAGCATGCCGAGCGCGTCGGCGCGCAGGACGAACTCGATCGGCGCGCCGATCCCGGGGAGGAACGCCCCGAGCGACCACTCGAAGACGGCGCCGTCGAGGACCGCCGGCAGCATCGACGCGACGATGCCGAACTTCGCGAGCGACGCGACGAGCGTCCACCCCTCGCGGACGTTCGGCGAGCGGTGCGACGCGACGATGAAGAACGCCGCGACGAACGAGACGAGAACCGCCAGTAGGGGACGTATGTCGGGTGTAGCTTCTATCATGCGAACACCTCCGTGAGGAACGGGTCGAACCACTCCGCGAGCGCGAAGCCGCCGAAGCCGAGCGCGACCGTCGCCAGCGCCGCCAGTCCGAGCGCGAGCAGCGGCGCCGTCGGCACCCGGTCGGGGACGAGCGACGACCGCGGCGCGCCCTCGACGGGCGCCGGAAGACCGTCCGCGGTCTTTGCGGGCGACGGTTCCCGGTCGTCGGTCGCGGCGGAGTCGCCGCCGTCGGTCGCCGCCGCGTCGGCGGCGCCGTCACCGCCTCCCGCGGCCGCGTCGCCGTGGTCGCCGGGAAGCCCCGCCCCGGCGAAGTAGAACCGCTCTACCAGCCGCGCGACGTACGACAGCGTGAACAGCGTGCTGACGAATATCGCCGCCGCGACCGCGATGCCGATCGGGCCGCCGCCCGCGAGGCCGGCGTCGACCGCGCCGACCCCGATGTACCACTTGCCGAGGAAGCCGATCGAGGGCGGGATCCCGACCAAGGCGAGCCCGAGGGCCGCGAGCGCGCCCGACGTGTACGGGGCCGCGCGGGCGACGCTGGCGAGGTCCTCGATCCGGCGGCTGCCGTAGCCGAGCGCCAGCAGCCCGATTCCGAGGAACAGCCCGAATTTCATGATCCCGTGGCCGATCAGGTGGACGATCCCACCGAGCAGCGCCGTCTCGTTCGCGAGCGCGACCGCCGCGCCGATCATACCGAACTGCGCGACCGAGGAGTACGCGAACATCCGCTTGAGGTTCGACTGCATCGCCGCGAGCGCGGAGCCGGCGACGATGGAGACGGTCGAGACGACGAGCAGCGCGGTCGCGATCCCCTCGTTGGCCGCGAGGAAGTCGACCGTGAACACCGTGTAGGTCACGCGGATCAGCGCGTACGCGCTCGCCGTCGACACCAGCGCTGCGACGATCGTCGTGACCGAGTCCGGCGCGCGCTGGTAGGCGTCCGGCTGCCACGAGTGGACCGGGAACAAGGCGATCTTCAGGGCGAGTCCGGTCACGATGAACGCGTAGCTCGCGCGGACGAGCGGGTCGCCGTAGCCGGCCTGCGCGACGATCTGCGCCTGGACGTCGAGCATGTTCAGCGTCCCCGTCGCGAGGAAGACGTAGCCGACGCCGAGCAGGTACAGCGAGGCGCCGACGGTCCCGACGACGAGGTACTTCAGCGAGGCGTACGCGCTCGCTCCCGAGCGGTCCGCGGCGATGAGCGCGTACGTCGTCAGCCCGGTGATCTCGAGGAACACGAACAGGTTGAACAGGTCGCCGGTGAGCACCATCCCGACCAGTCCGCCGACCAGCAGGAGGTACGCGCTGTAGAACGGGTTCCCCCGCGGACCGGCGACTCGGGCGAACGCGAGCGTCGCGACCGAGACCGCGGCCACGAGCAGCAGCACCGCCACCGACAGCCGGTCGGCGACGAGCTCGATTCCGATCGGGGGGAGGAAGCCGCCCAGCGCGTGGCTGAACGGTCCGTTTATCACCGTCTCCGCGGCGATCGCGGCCGCTATTCCGGCCACGGCCGTCGTCCCGACCGCCGCGACCGGCCAGCCGGCGCGGTCGTACCGCAGCCCGAGCGCCAGCGGCAGCGTCGCCGCGACGATGGGGACGACGACCGCGAGCGGCAGGAGGACGTCAGTCATCCGTCTCACCCCCCGCGTCGGACGCGCCGGGCGCCCCACCGGCGGCGGGCGCCCCGTCGTCGCCCGACGTCTCCACCGGTTCCCGCGCCGGGATCGACCCCTCGTCGCGGAGCAGTTCGCGGAGGGTGTCGGTCCGGAGCGTGCCGTACTCGTCGTAGATCCGGATGCACAGGGCGAGCGCGACCGCGGTGAGGCTCACGCCGACGACGATGGCGGTGAGCACGAGGACGTGCGGGAGCGGACTGACGTAGAGACCGCCCTCCGGACCGCCGGACGGGACGATCGGAATCGCTCCGCCGTCGACGTACGCAGAGGCGATGAAAAGCAGGAAGATCGCCGTCTGGAACAGGTTGAGTCCGATGATCTTCTTCACGAGGTTGGGGTTCGCTATCATCATGTAGAGTCCGATACAGAGCAGCAGCGCGAACGCGACGTACGCGTGTCTCGTCGCGAGTATCTCGGCGGCGCCGCCGGCCGAGGAGAGCACCGAAGCGCCGAGAGTCGAGGCGTCGACCGCGGCGGTGAACGCGCCGACGAGCGCGGCGGTCATCGTTCGCCCCCGTCGGTCGCCGCGTCGTCAGCTGCGCGGCCCCCGTCGGTCGCCGCGTCGTCGCCTGCGCGGCCCCCGTCGGTCGCCGCGTCGTCAGCTGCGCGGCCCCCGTCGGTCGCCGCCGGACCCGGAGCGTCGCCGTCGGTCGGGGCGGTTCCGTCGTCCGGATCGGTGCCGTCGATCGAACCGTCGTCCCGGGCTTCGTCCGTCTCGGGACCGTCTCCCACCTCGTCGTCGAACGCGTCCGCGTCGGCGAACCCGCCCGCGTCGCTGAACCCGTTCGCGAGGACGAAGAACAGTCCCATGAGCACGCCGGCGACGATGGTGCCGATCCCGAGGATCTCGACGCCCTCCATCCCGTACTTGACGGGGTCGGGGATCGGGAGCAGCTCGTACTGGAGGAAGGCGCCGCCGAGCGCGACCGGGACCAGCCCGATGCCGGCGAACACGAGGGTGCCACCGACAGCGAGCGCGACGACGACCGTGTTCGCGAGCCACTCGCGGGTGGCCTCGATGCCGAACGCGAACGCGATCATGAACACGACCGCGGCCACGATCGCGCCGCCCTGGAACCCCCCGCCCGGCGAGCCGCCGCCGTGGAAGGTGACGAACAGCCCGTAGGTGAACGCGAACGGCGCGACGATCTTCACCGTCGGCATGATCACCTGGCTCTCCGTGTACGGGGTGCCCTGTCGGCGGTCCGAGTCGAGGCGACCGTCGCTGCGCGCCGGCCGGTCGCGACCGAACCCGCCGCTGGAGTCGGGGTCGGCGCCGTCGTCGGGGTCGGCGCCGTCGTCGGGGTCGGCGCCGTCGTCGGGGTCGGCACCGGAGTCGGGAGCGGAGCCGTTCATGCGAACACCTCCCTGTGGAGGACGATGAGGGCGGCGATCCCGGCCGCGAACACGACGACCGCCTCGCCGAAGGTATCGAACCCGCGGAACGCGGCCAGTACGGCCATCACCGCGTTTTCGACGCCCGTCTCGGCGTACGTCTGGGCGATGTACCACTGGCTCACGTCCGGGTTCGACCAGATCGGGGCGTCCTCGGAGCCGACCGCCGGGATGTCGCCCATCGTGAGCAGCAGCCCGCCGAACAGCAGTCCCGCCGCGCCCGCGGCGGGCAGGTTCACCGACTCGAAGGCCGCCTCGTGGTCGGCCCGAGTCGTCTTCGCGAGCGTGAGCAGCAGCAGCACGGTGGTCACCCCGGCGGAGATGGCGGCCTCGGTCATCGCGACGTCGGGCGCGCGGTAGAACGTGTACAGCGCGGCCATCCCGAGGCTGTAGGCGCCGAAGATGATCACCGCGGCGAGCACGTCGCGTGCCAGCGCCGTGAACAGCGCGGTCAACACCACGAAGACGAACAGGCTCGCCTCGATGGCGGTCACCTGCGCGACGACCGGCGCGCCGAGGGGACCGACGGGCGCGAGCGCGCCGGTCATCGGCGCTCATCCCCGTTGGTCCACGGTACGATTCCCTCCTCGAAGGCGGCCCGAGCGATCGCGTGGGCCGCGGTCGGGTTCGTCACGAAGATGAAAAACAGCAGGAGGACCGACTTGAAGCCGGCGCCCGCCAGCCCGACGGTGAGCGCGACCGCCGCCAGCCCGAAGCCGGCGCCCAGCGTGTCGGCCTGGGAGGCGGTGTGCGCCCGCGAGTACAGGTCGGGCAGCCGGAGCACGCCCACCATCGAGACGAACGAGAAGAACAGCCCGAGCAGCGTGAGCGCGACCACCAGCCAGACGCGGGCCGCCTCCAGCGCCGCGGCGGTCACAGCACACCACCCCGCTCGACGGTGAACTTCGAGATAGCGATGGCCATCAGGAAGTTCAACAGGGCGTACACCAGGGCGATGTCGAGGAACGTCGGCTCCCCGAGCGCCGCGCCCAAGATCGCGAGGATGACGACGGTGTTCGTCCCGAGCACGTTCACCGCCAGCACCCGGTCTTGCATCGTCGGCCCGACGACCGCGCGGTAGAGCATGCCGACCGCGAGGACGGCGAAGCCGGCGGCCGCGACGAGCAGGAAGTCGCCGAGGGTGTAGCCGGCCGCGAGCGACGCGTCCACGAGGCTCATCGGTCGGTCACCTCGTCGTCGATCGATTCGGCGGCGTCGGTTTCGTCGCCCCCGTCACTCTCGTCACCCGCGCCGACCGCTCCGCCGTCGGCGGCGGCGATCGGCAGCTCCTCGGTGGCGTCGTCGCCCTGGAGGATCGCCACGTCGTCGCGCTCGCGGGGGGTCGGCAGGCGCGCCGACCGGCGGCCGTAGTAGACGAAGCGCGTCCACCGCTCTAAGGAGCCGTCGAACAGCCCCTCGCGGGCCCACGGGACGAGCGAGTGGACGTAGAGGTCGCTGTCCCGGGCGCGGACCGTCAGCGTGCCGGGCGTCAGCGTGATCGAGTTCGCGAGCGTCATCAGCGGGAGCCCGCTGCCGACGATCACGCGCATCCGGTTCAGCGTCGGCTCTATCGGGAGCCGCGGGTCGAGGATGACGCGGGCGACCACGAGGTTCGCCTTCAGGATCTCGTAGAGCAGCACGGGGACGTACACCAGCCCCCGGGCGATCCGCATCGGGGTGCGCGGGATCGCCGGCGTCGAGTCGAGGCTCACCCGCGAGAGGGTGATCGACACGACCGCGGCGGTCGCGACCCCCGTCACCGCGTCGAACCAGTAGGTCGGGTCGCCCAACAGGAGGTAAAACGCCAGCGAGAGTCCGAAAAGCGCCACGAACCGTCCGGTGGTCGCCTCGGTTCGGAACCGCTCGCGGCGCGTCGGTCGATCGACCGGCGCGGTCTCGACCGACAGCGAGGTGTTCGAGAGCGCGAACTCCAGCGGCTGGAGCAGCGTCGTGTTGCCGACCGGGGTGTACTCGGGGTCGAGCACGACGCGGTCGGCGGCGTTTTCCTCGGCGTACTCCGCGAGCACGCGGACGTAGTCGTCGGCGCCGAACAGGTAGTCGTCGGCGCCGATCACCGCGGTGACGACCTCGACGTCCGCGGCCGCGGGCGCCTCCGAGTCGTCGAGGTCGGCGGTCGCCCACGCCGCGACGCGTTCGAGCACGCGCTCGGCCGCGGCGGCCCGCTCGTCGCTCTCCGGGTCCCCGTCCCGCCACGATGCGATCTCGACGAGGTGGAGCGCCGGAGCGCCGTCGTTCGCGGCCGCCTCGGCGACGTGCGCGATCGTCGAGCGGAGCGTGGAGGTCGGCTCGACGGGGACGATGATCGCGCCGGCCGTCGCCGTTGGCCCGCTGGTCGTTGGCCCGCTGGTCGTTGGCCCGCTGGTCGTTGGCCCGCTCGTCGCGTCGGCGTCCGACGCTTCGGCAGAGGGACCAGACGTCTCGGCGGAGTCGACCGGGCCGTCGGCGGAGGCTCCGTCGCCGGGCGGCGGGTCGGCGTCAGCCACCCACCACACCTCCCACGGAGCCGTGCGTGACCGTCTCGTTACACATGAGTATCTCTACCCATGTGGTCGCTCCACCGCCTCAAAACAGTTTGTATCCGCGGGGAGCCTGCCGGGGTCGAGTGATGCGATCTTCCGTTTCCCGCGCGTCTCACGCCGACGCGTCGAGCGTCGCCGCGAGCCGGTCCGCGATCCGGCCGGCGACCGCGTCCTTCGAGCCGGAGACCTCCTCGGGGTCGGTCCCCGCCTCGCCGACCAGCAGGACGCGCGTCTCGTCGTCGCCCATCACGCTCGCGTCGTTCGCGACGACGAACGCCAGCCCGACGCGGTCGCGGATGCGCTCGGCCTCCGCGACCATCGCGGCGTCGTCGCCGGAGGTCTCGGCCTTGAACCCGACGATCGGGAGGTCGGGGTACGCCTCGCGCACCGAGTCGATGAGCTTCGGCGTCGGCTCCAGCTCGACCGACAGCGGCGAGCCGGACCGGATCTTCTCGTCGACGGCGTCGGCGGTGAAATCCGAGATGGCGGCCGCGGAGATCAGCGCGTCCGCGGTCGCCGCGGTCCGCCGGCAGGCCGACATCATCTCGTCGGCCGTCTCGACCGCGGCCACGTCGGCGTACGGGACGTCGGGACCGTCCTGAACGAGCGTCACCCGCGCGCCGCGGGCGTAGAGCGCCCGGGCGACCGCCCGGCCCGTCTTCCCCGACGCGCGGTTGGTCAGGATCCGGATCGGGTCGATCCGCTCCTTCGTCGCCCCCGCGGTGACGACGACGTGCGCCCCGGAGAGGGTCTGGGGCGTCGTCGCGCGGGCGACCTCCGTGACGATGTCCCCCTCGGCCGCGATCTTCGCTTTCCCCTCCTCGATCCTCGGGTCGGCGAAGCGGACGCCCCACGACTCCAGGCGGTCGAGCGCGTCGAGGACGCCCGGGTGGTCGTACATCGGCTCGTGCATCGCCGGCGCCATCACGACCGGCACGTCAGCGCCGAGCGCGGTCGTCGCGCAGGTCGTCACGGGCGTGTCGTCGACCGCGGCCGCGGCCTTCCCGGCGGTGTTCGCGGTCGCGGGCGCGAGCAGCAGCACGTCGGCCCATCCCTCGCGGCCGCAGAGCTCGACGTGTTCGACGCTTCCGGTGATCTCGGTGACGACCGGTTCGTCGGTGGCGAAGTCGACCGCCCACGGGTGGACGATGTTCGTCGCCGCCGGGGACATGACGGCGCGGACGCTCGCGCCGTAGCGGCGCAGTTCGTGGGCGAGTTCGACGACCTTCACCGCCGCGATGCTCCCCGAGACGCCGAGCGCGACGTTGACCCCATCCAGCATTACCGAGACCGTTCCACCCGCGGCGGCTTATAAGGTGTCGTTGCGGAGCCGGTCAGGAGCCGTTCGACTGTCCGCCCTCCTGCGGCGCGGGGAAGTCGGCGGCGGATAAGAGCGCGTTCACCGGATCGGCCTCCAGCGCGTCCAGCACCGCCGCGGCCGACCCGCTGACCAGGGCCGCGCCCGCCTGTTCGTTGGCGTTCTCCACGGCGAGTCCGTCCGCGTCGGCCGCGTACGACTCCAGGTCCTCGATCGCGGCCGAGACGATCTCGGTCTGCGCGTCGAGCAGCTCCGCCTGCGCGTCCTCCTGCGAGAGGTTCCCCTCCTGAACGCGGGTACTGATCTCCGCTTGGGCCGCCTGAATCTCCGCCTGAACGTCGAGCGCGACCGTCGCGCGGGCGTCGTCGCCGTCGGAGCCGCTCCCGGTCCCGTCGCCGCTCTCGTCCGTTCCGTCGTCGGTCTGTCCGGCGGCGTCGCCGTCCGATCCGGCGAGGTCGCCGCAGCCGGCGAGTCCGAGCGTCGATCCCGTGGCCGCGGCCGCCAGCACGCGTCGTCGCGGTGTGTCAGTCACGGTCGCGCTCGGCGCTCGGGCCACTTGTCGGTTCCGTAGCGAACCCGCGCCGGTCGAAGGCCGCACCGCAACCACCGGAAGACGGTCTCGCGCACTGCGTTCGCTGCGCGGGCTGCGACTTCCGTGCTCCCGCTCGCTCCCTTCAGTCGCTCGCGGGACCGCACCTCACGCCTCCCCAGCCTCGGCGGGCGGCGCCGCGCGGCCCGCTCGCCTCCCTCGCGTTCGCGTCGCGCCACGGGGGCGCGACGCGGCGCGCCGTCCGGCTCCTAAATCGTCGTTTGAGTCGGGATCGTCGGGTCGAATCGACTCGCTCAGACCCCGAACGTCGCGCGGAGCATGTCTCGGGTGCCTGGACCGAGTCCGACGGCGAGGACGGTGATGAGGAGCAGCAGCGTGTACCGCGGCGACTCCTCGTACATCTCGCCGTTGAACACCCAGACGACGAACGTCGCGGCCGCGAGCTTCACGAGGAGGAACGGCCACGCGTCGCCGATGACGGAGACGATCGACTCGGGGAGCAGCCGCCCGGTCCAGTCGACGATCAGCTCGTTGACGACGTGTTTCGGCACGAGGTTCGCGGTGCCGGTCAGCGCCGGCATCCAGTTGAGTCCGATCACGTTCGCGACCCCGTCGATCGCGTGGCCCCAGATGATCACGATCCCGGCCGCGCCGGTCCCCTGCCGGATCGTCGGAATCCGCCGGGTCGCCAGCGCCCACGTGCCCGCGGTCGCGACCGTCGCGATGACCAACGTCGGGACGAGCACCTGCGGGTAGAAGGTGACGTAGCCGGTCGTCGCGGCGAGATAGGAGAGGTAGCCGACCGCGAGCGCGAGCCCCGCGGCGCCCGACGCGAACAGCGGGCGCGCGTAGTCGTCGACGACGCCGCGCCGCTCGAGTCCGTACGCCGCGACGACGCACGCGAGCGTGAACAGGAACACCGTGAAGTAGATGAACGGGCTGATGAGCAGCGCGCTCGCCGGGAAGGCGATCAGCGGCTCGACGCCGGCGTCGGTCGCGGCGACGCCCGCGTCCTCGACCGTCCGCATCGCCCCGCCGAACAGCATGAACGGGAACAGCGCGTAGAAGAAGCGGAGCTCCGTCGCGATGTCGAGCCGGCGGAGCAGGAAGACGACGCCGATCAGCATCGCCAGCAGGATCACCACGTAGCTCACCGTCGAGAAGGTGGTGTATCCCGGGGTCGCGACGACCTCGCCCGCGCTCACGGCCGACCCACACGCCGCGTCGCTACCGAGCAGCTCCGTGGTGCCGCCGGCCTCGCGGACCGCGCACTGCGCGCCCTCGCCGTCCGCGACGACCGGTCCCCAGAAGTAGCGCCAGAGGAATCGGTCGTAGACGACGCGCGGGAAGACGACCGATCCGACCGCCAGCACCGCGGCGACACCGCCGACGACCGCCGCCCACGCGCGCTCCGGCGACGGGTCGAACCCGTCCGCGAGGCCTGTGCTCATGGTCACCGTTCGGGGAGGTCCCGAGTTGAGCGTTCCGGTCCCGTGCGGGCGCGGCGGCGTCGGGCTTCCCGCTACAGCGGCGGTCCGGACTGCTCGTAGTCGGTGCCGAGTATCACCATCGTCTGCGAGCGCGAGAACCCCTCGGTCTCCGCGATCCGCTCGAACATCAGCTCCCTGAGCCGGTCGGTGTCGGCCGCGACGACGCGGAGGATTACGTCCCACTCGCCGGTTGTGAGGTGTATCTCGCGGACGCCGTCGATGCCGCGGAGCCGTTCGAGCGCGTCCTCCTCGCGGCCCTGCTCGACGCGCAGGCCGACGAACGCGCCGACGCCGTACCCGACCGCCTTCGGGTCGATGTCGGCGTGGTACCCGCGGATGACGCCCGCCTCTTCGAGGCGGCTGACCCGGTCGTGGACGGTCGCGCTGGACATGTCGATCCGGCGAGCGACCTCCGAGAACGGAGTCCGCGCGTCCTCCTGGAGGATTCGCAGGATCGCCCGGTCCGTCTCGTCGAGTTCCATACCGCCCGCTACGGGCGGCGTACGCTTTTGCCTTCCGGCGAGACGATTCCCCGTCGTCCCTACTCGTCGTCCCCGTCCGCGAACGACCCCTCGCGGATCGCCGCCTCGGCGTCGTCGAGCGCGGCGTCGGCGTCGAACTCGTCGACGACCCGCTCCAGTTCGGCCGGCGTCGCGTCCGCGAGGTCCCGCGCGTGCGCCGCCATGTTCGGCACCGCGCGCAGCAGGTTGTCGATGATCGGCACGTCCGCGGTCCGCGGCGAGCGGCTCCCGGGGTTGAGGTCGATCACGATCTCCGTTTTCCCCATCGCGGCGAGCGCGGCGGCGCGGTCGCCGTCCTCCAGCGGGACCACGACGACGTCGGCCGCCTCGATCCCGTCCGCGTCGACGACGCCGCGCGCGTGGTCCAGCCCGGGGATCTCGCCGTCGCCGGCGAGTCCCTTCACCTCGTCGGCGCCGTGCTCGCGCAGGTGATCCGCGATCCGGCGGACGCGCTCGTCGGTGTGGTTGAACAGGTTCACCTCGATGTCCGCGTCGACCGCCTCGGCGAGTTCGACCGTCTCGCTCGGCGCGAGCGCCGCGACGTTGCCGTTTACGGACAAGACCGGGCGGTCGGCGAGCAACAGGGTCGCGGCCGCGGCGCGCGCCGCCGCGTCGGCGCTCGGGAGCGTGCGCTCGCCGAGGAGATAGTCGAACGCCTCGCCGCGCCCCTGGGCGATCAGTCCCTGCTTCGAGGTGATCCCCTGCTCGACGCCCGCCTCGATCCGGTGGCGCGTCACGAGCGACGCGTACCGCGGGTGGTCATCGGGGATCTCCGTCTCCGTCATACCCGAGCGAGGCGACGCGCCGATTAAAGTGGACCGTTCGCGGCCGTCGCGTGCGGCGGAACTACCCCGGCACACAACTGTTAACATAGATCATATCGTAGCGCCGCACGGGATGGACCGCACTGGCAAGTACACGATCGTCGACGCGTGTAACGACCACAGGGCGATCACGCTCCGCGAGTACCCGCGCAACGGGACGCTGTACGTCGTCGAGTACGACGACTCCGACGTGGAAGACGAGCTGTCGTCGCTCGACGCCGGGTCGGTGGTCGAACTCGACCTCCGGCGGGCGGGCCGGCGGGGAAACGCGTGGTGCGCGGAGTCCGCTCGTCCGATCGAGACGGCGTAGTCGGCGGAACGCGCGGTCGACCCGACGGAACGCGCAGTCGGCCCGTCCTCGTTTTCGTTCGGTCAGGCGACGCCGATCCGCTCGCGGTAGGCGCCGTACTCCGCCTCGAATACTTCCATGATCTCGCCCATGGTCGCGTACGCCTTCACCGCCGCGACGATCTCCGGCATGGCGTTCTCCCCGGCCTCGACGGCGTCGCGGAGGTCGTCGAGCGCGGCCGAGACCGCCTCGTCGTCGCGCTCGTCTTTCACCGACTCCAGTCGGTCGAGCTGTCGCTCGCGGGTGGTCTCGTCGACCTTCAGCAGGTCCGGTCGCGTGTCCTCGTCGATCTCGTAGGCGTTGACGCCGACGACCGTCTCCTCGCTCTCGTCGACGCGCTCCTGGTACTCGTAGGCCGACTCCTGGATCTCGCGGTGGAAGTACCCCTGCTCGATGCCGCGGAGGACCCCGTCGCGCACGGAGCCGTCGCCCATCTCCCTGATCTCCTCGATGTACGCCATCGCGTCGGCCTCGGTCTCGTCCGTGAGACTCTCGACCGCGAAGGAGCCGCCGAGCGGGTCGACGATGTCGGCCGCACCCGACTCCTCGGCGATGATCTGCTGGGTCCGGAGCGCGACCCGCACCGCCTGCTCGGAAGGGAGCGCGAGCGCCTCGTCGAAGGAGTTGGTGTGGAGGCTCTGGGTGCCGCCCAGCACGCCCGCGAGCGCCTGGATCGTGACGCGCGCGACGTTGTTGAGCGGCTGCTGGGCCGTCAGCGACTGCCCGGCGGTCTGGGTGTGGAACTTCAGCCGCTTCGACGCCTCGGTCTCCGCGTCGTACCACTCCTCCATGATCCGGGCGTAGATCCGGCGCGCGGCGCGGAACTTCGCGACTTCCTCGAACAGCGAGTTGTGCGAGTTGAAGAAGAAGGAGAGTTGCGGGGCGAACTCGTCGACGTCCAGCCCGCGGTCGAGACACGCCTCGACGTAGGCGAACCCGTCGGCGAGCGTGAACGCCAGCTCCTGGACCGCCGTCGATCCGGCCTCCCGGATGTGGTAGCCCGACACGGAGATGGGCTTGAACTTTGGCGTCTCCGCGACCGCGAACTCGATCGTGTCCGTCACCAGATCAAGGGAGGGCGCCGGCGGGATCACCCACTCCTTCTGCGCGATGAACTCCTTGAGCATGTCGTTCTGGAGGGTGCCCCGAAGCTCCTCGCGCGGGATTCCGCGCCGGTCCGCGAGCGCGACGTACATCGCGTAGATCACCGGCGCGCTCGGGTTGATCGTAAAGGAGGTCGACACCGTCGCGAGGTCGATGCCGTCGAACAGCACCTCCATGTCGCGTAACGTGTCGACCGCGACGCCCTCCTTGCCGACCTCGCCGAGCGACATCTCGTCGTCGGAGTCGATCCCCATCAGCGAGGGCATGTCGAACGCCGTCGACAGCCCGGTCTGGCCCTCGTCGATCAGGTAGTGAAACCGCTCGTTGGTCTCCTCGGCGGTGCCGAAGCCTGCGAACTGCCGCATCGTCCACGTGCGGCCGCGGTACATCGTCGGGTAGACGCCGCGGGTGTAGGGTTCCTCGCCCGGGAACCCCAAGTCCTCCTCGTAGTCGAGGTCGGCGACGTCCTCGGGGGTGTATAAGCGGTCCACCTCGCGGTTCGACACGGTCGCAAACCGCTCTTTCCGCTCCCCGTGGCGGTCGAGGGTCGGATCGAGCGTCTCCGCCTCCCACGACGCCTTCGCCTCGCGGATCTCGGAGAGCTCCTCGTCGTCGTACATGCCGCTCGTTACCCGCCGGTCGCGTATAAACATTCATTATACTCTACAAGGTGCGAATCGCCCGTTCCCCGGCGGCTTCGACCCCCTCCGCGGATCGGTTATATGTGATCGGAATCAACTCCCGGCCATGACCGACACCTCGGAGCGCCCGACTCCCCCGGAGGGGCTCCCTCCGAACCTCGTGAACGCGTTGACCGACTGCTCGCCCGGAGAGCTCCGGAAAGCGATCGTTCACGCGCAGGAACTGCTCCACTACCATGGGGAGGCGGAGCTCCCGGTCGCCGCGGAGGACAACGAGGACATCGTCCGCGTCACGGAACACGAGGGGTACACGGAGGTCGTCAAGCAGTTCCGCTGTGCCGACGGCTGCGACGAGTGCCCGCACGGTCCCTACCTCTATCACGTCACCGAGGAGCCGCAGCCCGACGGGAGCCACAAGGTTCACTGGTCGTTCATGGGAGGGGTGCGGGTCGAGGAGTAACCGGACCGACGGCGGGCGGTCGACGCCGGTGACATTCCAGTGCTTACGGATTTAACCCCCAGATACCGGCTCGGAGGAACACGAGGACCGGGATGATCTCCAAGCGCCCGATCCACATGTTGAAGAGGAACATCCCCTCCGCCAGCGGCGACATCGACGGGCCGGTGATACCGGACGAGAGACCGACGTTCCCCTGTGCGCTGGCGACCTCGAACAGCGCGTCGGCGTAACCGAACTCCGGCCCGGCGACGTTGACCAGCACGATGCTGCCGACCGCGAGCGCGACGAGCCACAGCAGGGTGACGATGGCGGCCTCGCCGAACTCCCGCTCCATCGTGGCACGGTCCAGCGTACGGTCACCGATGCGCGTGGTGACGACGGCGTTTTTCGGCAGGAACACGCGCGAGAACTGCCAGGCGATCCCGCGCGCGACCGTGTAGCCGCGGACGATCTTGATCCCGCCGACGGTGGACCCGGCGGCGCCGCCGAGCACCATCGCGCCCACGACCAGCACCTTCGCGCCGGCGACCCAGCGGCCGATCGGCGCCGACTGGAACCCGGTACAGCTCAGGGCGCTGATCCACTGGAACGTCGAGTCCCGAACGGCGTCAAGCCCCGCGCCGTCGAGTAGCGGCACGGAAACCGGGAGGAACGATCCCGTCGCGAACGCGCCGGGAGTCGCCGGAACGGAGGCGACGTTCTGGATCGAGAGCACCGCGACGCCGGCGCCGAACAGGAGCAACAGCCACCGCGTCTGGAGGTCGTCGACCAGCTCGCGGAACCGTCGATCCCGCAACACGACGTAATGGACGGGGAACGCGATCGCACCGAGCACCATGATCGGCAGTAGCGTGGTCTCGACGAGCGGGGAACCGTACGTCGCGATCGAGTTGTCGGTGACCGAGAACCCCCCCGTCGTCAGTCCGGTCATGGCGTGGTTGAGCGCCTGCCAGGCGGTCTCGCCGTAGGAGAGCGACTCGGCGTACGCGCTCTCGCTCAGCCGGATCGCGGCGAACAGCATCGCGAAGGCCAACAGCGTGTACGCGACGACGAGCTTCCAGACGGTCCGGACCGTCGAGACGACGCTCGGGTGTATCTTCTTTTCGCGGGCCTCGCTCTGGTAGAGGGCGTAACTCCCGCTGCCCGGACGCGAGAGGATGGAGACGGTGAGGACGATGACGCCGACGCCGCCCACCCACTGGATGAACGACCGCCACCACTGTATCGCCCGCGGCAGCGACGGCTCGTGGACCGCCATCGTCAGGCCGCTCCCGGTCCAGCCGCTCATGCTCTCGAAGACGGCGTGGAGCGGGTCGCGGAAGTAAGCGAGACTCGAAACGGTCGTGGTCCCGCCGACCGCGATCGGGTCCCACGAGGCCGCGGCCGCGGCGGCGGGCACGAACGTGTCCATGACGGCGGGGGGCGTCACCCACGCCGCGAGAAACAGCGGGAGTGCGCCGAAGAGGGCGACCCCGAGCCACCCGCCGGCGGCGATCACCATCCCGTGTTTGGTCTTCGGCTCGGGGGCGTCGGCGAACCGTCGAACGGCGAGGCCGCCGATCAGGGCCGTCAGGCCGCCGGAGATCAGAAATCCGAGCGCGGCGTAGTACTCCCCGAACCCGAGCGCGACGGCCACGGAGAGCGTCATCAGCCCGGCCTCCATCAAGAGGAGCGAACCGACGTCCCGCGCGATGATCTCCAGGTCCGTCGGGAGCCGCCCGTCGGATCGGTCGGTCATCTCACTCGCCGTCCTCGGCGTGGCCGAACACGCCCGTCAGTTCGGGGGTCACGCCCTCCGCCGAGTACACGGTGAGCAGGTCGCTCGCTTCGATGCGGGTGTTACCGCGCGGCGTTATCGGCGTCTCTTCGCCGCTTCGCTCGATCGCGACGATCAGCGTCTGCCCGCCGATGAGGTCCGATTCGTCGGCCTCTTGAAGCGTCTTCCCGGCGATCGGTGCGTCCGGCCCGACGGTGATCTCGAACACCTCGGCCTCCTCGCCGATGTGCATGAAGTCGACGACCGACGGCCGGCTCACGGCCCGGTAGAGGTACTCGGCGATCAGGCTCTGGGGGTTCTGCATCGTGTTGACGCCGATCTGTTCGAACACGTTCATGTGTTCGGGGTTGTGGACGACCGAGACGATGTTCGGGATCGACAGCTCCTGCGCCAAGAGACAGACCATGATGTTCGTCGCGTCCTGGTCCGTCGTCGAGATGAGGGCGTCGGCGCGCTCGGTGCCGGCCTCGCGCAGCGTCTCCTTGGAGGTGGCGTCGTCGTTGATGACGAGACAGTCGTACTGTCTCGCCGCCCGCTCCGCGCGCTCCTCGTCGCGCTCGATGACGACGACCTCGTTGCCGCCGGCGGTCGCGAGGTCGACGAGCGGGGTGCCGATATCGCCGGCGCCCACGACGATCAGGTACATGTGTCAGCCCTTCAGGATCGACCACCGAAAGCCTACCGCTTGCTTGAAACGGCGGGACGCTCGTTTCGCTCAGCGCCCGCCGAACGGCCGACGCTCAGTTTTCGTCGTTTACTTCCGGGAGCGCGATCACGGGGAGCGGCGCGTTCGTCACCAGCTTCAGCGAGATGTCGCCCGAGAAGAACTGCATGAGCCGGTTTCCGCCGCGCGACCGATAGGCGACGGCGCTCGCGTCGACCGCCTCGGCGGCGTCGAAGATCGCACCGACGATGTCGCGGGCGTAGGCGGTGTGTTCGTCGGCGTCGGGGAACACCGTCCGGACCGCGGCGTACGACTCGGCGGCCAGTTCCTCGGACTGCTCGACGGGCGTCTTGTCGGGGACGCCCCCGCCCTTCTCGACGACGTGGAGCGCCGTCACCCGCTCGGGGTCGTACGGTTCGAGCGCCCGCGCAGTCGACAGCGCGTCCTCCTCGTTCGCGACCGGGAGGAGGACGTGGTCGAGCAGCTCCTGACCGTCGGGGTCGTCGGGACTCGTCATACGAACACCACTATCCTCGTCAGTTAAGAAGATACGCTCTCGCTATTCCGGTCCCTAGTAACCCCTTCCCACGGCGGAAAGTGCGTTTTCGCACCTGATGGGTGAGCTTTTCACCGACCGTCGACCGCCGAGATGAACACGGCCAGCACCGGGACGATCTCCAGCCGCCCGATCCACATCAGGAACACCATCAACAGCTTCGACGTGTCGGGGAAAAACAGGTAGCTCCCGAACGGCCCGAGCCGACCGAAGCCCGGTCCGATGTTCCCGATCGTCGCGAGCGACGCGCTCGTCGATTCCAGCATCGTCAGCTGGATCCCGATGCGCGCGGCGTCGAGCGACAGGAGCACCGCCGAGACCGCAAACAGGACGATATACAGGATCGTGAACGACATGATACCGCGAATCGCGTCCTCGTCGACGACGCTTCCGCTGAGGCGGATCGGCTGGACGACGTCGGGGTGCGCCGACGTGAACAGCTCCCGCCGGATCGCCTTCCCGACGATGAGCCACCGCACGATCTTGACGCCACCACCGGTCGATCCGGCTGAGCCGCCGATGAACATCGCGAACATGAGGAGGATCTGCGCATCGGTGTCCCACTCCACGAAGTCCGCAGTCGCGTACCCGGTGGAGTTCAAAAGCGAGCCGATCTGGAACGCGGCCTGCCGGAGCGAGTTCCCGGCGACCCCCTGGGTCGTGCCGCCAAGCTCGATAGCCGGCGCCGCGCCCCGGAACAGCAGTACGGCGAGGATCGCCGTTACCACAGCGAGCGCGCCGGCGTAGGCGCGGAACTCCGCGTTCTTCAGCATGACTTCGGCCTCGCCGCGCAACACGTGCCAGAACAGCGCGAAGTTGACGCCCGCGATCACCATGAACGGGATGACGACCCACTGGACGACCGCCGAGAACGCCGCGATACTGTTGTCCTCCGGCGAAAATCCGCCGGTCGGAAGGGTGGTGAACCCGTGTGCGACGGCGTTGTAGAGGGTCATGTTATCGGCCATGCCGAGGAGGTGAAGCCCGTACAGGATCGCGATGTAGACGATCGTGAAGCCGAAGTAGATCAGCCAGAGCGCTCGCGCCGTCTCGGCTATCTTCGGCGTGAGCTTCTGGAGTTCCGGCCCGGGCGCTTCAGACTCCATCAGCTGCGCACCGTTGACCGCGACCTCCGGGAGGATGGCGATCATCAGGACGATGATCCCCATCCCGCCGAGCCACTGCGTGAGCTGTCGCCACATCAGCACCGCGTGGGAGTGCCGGTCCGTGCTGATCTCGCCGAGGACCGTCGCGCCCGTCGTGGTGAACCCGCTCATCGACTCGAACAGGGCGTTGACGATCGACTCCGTGAGCGCACCGAACGATCCGGTCTGGAGTCCGACCGTCGACGCCGTCCCGTACCCCGCGATCAGGTAGGGTATCGTCCCGATGACCGCCGCCGCGAGCCACGCGAGCGAGACGAAGAGCAGCGCCTCGCGCGGGCCGAGGTCCGGGTCGGGATCGACCCGCTCGACCGCGAAGCCGAGCGCCGCGACGAGCGCCATCGACACCAGAAACACCCAGATGTCTTCGCCGTACGCGAGCGCCACGATCAGCGGCACCAGCAGCGTGACGGCGAGGTACTTGATCCCCACGCCGAGAAGCCCCACGCTCGCCTTCCAGTTGACGCCCCACGACATAGTTACTCGATCGATATGGGAGTCGCCCGTTCGCTGTATTAAACTGTCGAAGGGGTGATGGAGGCGGGAACGCCGGGCCGCGTCAGTCGCGGTCGCTCGCGACCGTTCACGACGTCCAGAACGCCTTCGTGAACAGCACGAGAACGGGGATGATCTCGATCCGCCCGATCCACATCAGGACGATCATCACGGCCCGGGTGCTCAGCGGGAACGTCGCGAACGTGCCGTACGGACCCGCGTCGCCGAACGCCGGCCCGATGTTGAGGAACGTCGTCGCCGCGGCGCCGAGCGCCTCGAACTCGTCTACGCGAAGGTTCGCCCGCTCGGCGTCGACGACGACGACCACGGCGAGTAAAAAGAAGATCACGATGCTCAAGAGGAGGTACGCGTAGATGTCGCGGATCGCGCCCTCGTCGACCGACTTCCCCGAGATGCGGACTGGCCGCACGGCTTCCGGATGAATGGAGGTGAAGAGGTTCCGGCGGAACGACTTCAGCGCGACCAGCCACCGCAGCGACTTGATCGAGCAGGTCGTCGAGCCGACCATCCCGCCGACGAACATCCCCATGAACAGCATGTGCTTCGCCGCGGGCGCCCACTGTACGTAGTCGGTGCTGGCGTACCCCGTCGTCGTCACGATCGACGCGACGTTGAAGACCGCGTGGCGAATCGTCCCCTCGGCGCCGAATGTGGTGCTGGGATCGAGGAACAGGCCGAGGGCGACGACCGACGCGAGCGTCCCCATCGCGCCCAGATAGAAGTGGAACTCCTCGTTTCGAAGCAGGCGCATCGGCTCGCCGTTGATGGCGAAGTAGATGAGGACGAAGCTGGTCGAGCCGACCACCATGAACGGGACGACCGCCCACTGGATCAGCGGGTGGAACGCGCCGACGGAGAGCGGCTCCGGCGAGAAGCCGGCCGTCGCGACCGACGTGAACGCGTGCGCGACGGCGTTGTACAGGCCCATCTGCGGGTCGACGGCGAGTCCGAGCAGGAAGTAGACGGCGACCGCGAGTCCGGTGAGTCCGAAGTAGATCCCCCAGATGAGCTGTGCCGTCTGCGAGATCTTCGGCGTGAGCTTGTTGACGTCCTGCGTCTGCGACTCCGACTCCATCAGCTGCGCCCCGCCGACCCCGATCTCGGAGAGGACCGCGGTCGCGAGGATGAGGATACCGAGTCCGCCGAGCCACTGGATCACCTGTCGCCACATCATGACGGATTTCGAGTGGAGCGAGAAGTCGCGCAACACGGTCGCGCCCGTCGTCGTCAGCCCGCTCATCGACTCGAACATCGCGTTCACCGGGTGCGCGAGCGTGCCCACGCCCGGGACGACGAACGGGATCGCGCCGACCGCGGCGACGAGGAACCAGATCAGCGCCACCGCGAGGAACGCCTCGCGGGGACCGAGGTTCTCCTCCGGGTCCCCCACCGATCGGAACGCCGCGCCGAGCGCGAGCGAGACCGCGATCGCCGCCAGAAAGGGGACCGGTGACTCGCCGTAGTAGAAGGCGATCAGTAGCGGGAACGCCAGCGGGACCGGGAGCGCGGCGAGGACGTCGCCGGTGAGTCCCACGCTCGCTCGCCAACCGACTCGGATCCTGGAGGTCACGGGCGCCTCACGCCATCGAGGCGATGTCGCTCACCGAGTCGGACTCGACGAGCAGGATGACGTGGTCGCCGGCTCGGAGCACGGTGTCCCCACGGGGGGTGACCAGCTGGTGGTTGCGGGTGATCGCGCCGATGACGAACCGCACGTCGCTTTCCGCGACGATCGCCGAGATCGGCCGCCCGACGAGTCCGCACCCCTCGGTGAGTTCGAGCTCGAGGACTTCGGCCTGGTCGTTCTCCAGCACAGCGATGTTCTCCGCGACGCTCTCGTAGGTGAACCGCGTTATCTCCTCGGCGGTCACCGTGCGGGGGTTGACGGCGATGTCGATGCCGATCTCCTCGAACACGGTGACGTAATCGGGGCTGTCGACGACGGCGATCACGCGGTCGACGCCGAGCCGCTTGGCGAGCACGGAGATGAGGAGGTTCTTCTCGTCCGAGCGAAGCGCGGTGACGACGATGTCCGCCTCGTCGACGTGTTCGCGCGAGAGAAACTCCGTGTCGGTCGCGTCGTGTTCCATCACGACTGTGTTCGGGAGGTTCTCCGCGAGCCAGCGCGCGCGGTCGGCGTCCCGCTCTATCAGCCGCGGCTTGAAGTCGCGCTCCTCGAGCAGCCGGGCGGTCTGGTAGCCGATCTCGCTCCCCCCGACGACGACGATCTCGTCGGCGCGGTCCGGCGTCGTCTCCGGCGCCACGTCGGTCGCGAACGACTGGACGCTCTCGGGGCTCCCGATCACCACCGCGCGGTCGCCGACGGTGATGTCGGTGTCGCCGCGCGGGATGATCATCTCGCCGTCGCGGAACAGGCCAACGAACGTGAGCGACTCGAACCGGTCGGCCTCCGAGACCGTCTGCCCGGCGACGGGGCTGTCCGCCGCGATCTCGAACTCCGCCATCTGGACGAGACCGCCGGCGAACGGGTCGACGTCGATCGCCGCCGGCAGGCCGATGACGCGGACGATGTTCTCCGCGGTCAGGAGATCCGTACACACCATGAAGTCGACGCCGAACGCGCCCTCGTTCCCCTCCCACGTCCGGAGGAAGTCGGTGCTTTTCACGCGGGCGATGGTGAAGCCGTCGCCGAGCGTCTTCGCGGTGCCGCAGGCGACGAGGTTCGTCTGGTCGTTGTCGGTACACGCGATGACCATGTCCGCGCGGCCGACGTCCGCGGCCGTCTGGATCTCCGAGGTCGTCCCGTCGCCGGCGATGGTGAGAACGTCGAGTTCGTATTTGAGCTGTTCCGCCCGGTCCGGGTCGACGTCGACGACGACGACCTCGTGGTCCGACGCGAGACTCGCGGCGATGCTCGTCCCGACCTCGCCGGCCCCGATGACGACCACGTGCATGGGCCAACCGACCACGCGAACCCACAAGTGGGTTACTATCGATCCCGCCGGGTGCGGCCGCCCGGGTCCGGCGTCCCCGCCGTGGGTCAGCCGTCCTCTCCGAGGGTCGTCTCCGCCGAGGGTCAGGCGTCCCCGCCGAACGACGAGGGGTCCGTCCACTCGTTGCGCCCCGAGACGGTGCGCTGCGGGAACGGGATCGAGATCCCCTCCTCGTCGAACCGCTCCTTGACGGCCTTCACGTAGTCGGCGCGCGCCTTCACGAAGTCCGCCCGCGAGGGGTCGTCGATCCAGATCCGCGCCTGAAGCCCGACGTACGAGTCGGCGAGTTCGGTCAGCCGGACCGACGGCGCGGGGTCGTCGAGGATGGCCTCGCTCCTCTCGGCCTCCTCGACGATAACCTCGGTCGCCGTCTCGACGTCGTCCTCGTAGTCGATCCCGAAGACGAACTTCAGCCGGAGCGTCTTCTTCGCGACCGGGTTCTTCACCACGTCGCTGGTCAGGGTGTGGTTCGGCACCGTGAGCAGCTCGTTGTCGAACGTGCGGACGCGGGTGACCCGGAAGGAGATGTCCTCCACGACCCCCGAGTTCCCCTGCCACTCGATCCAGTCGCCGATGCGGAACGGCTTGTCCGTGTAGATGAAGACGCCCGCGACGAAGTTCTTGATCACGTCCTGGAGCGCGAAGCCGATCGCGAGCGTCGCCGCGGCCGCGATCGTCGCCAGCGAGCGCAGGAACCCCTGATAGCCCGCCGCGCCGAACGCGACCGTGACGCCCGCGAACAGCACGACGAACGCCACGATCTTCTGGAGCGGGCGCCGGGCGTGCTCGTCGAGCCCCTGCCTGTCGAACACCCGCCGGGTGAGCGGGGCGATCACCGCCTTGTAGAGGACGTACGCCGCGACGACGACGACGAGGAAGATCGCGGCGTCGACGACGATATCGGTCAGCGGGCCGAGGAACGGTCGGAGCGTGCCCCCGATCACGGCGGGTCCGAGCACTCCCGCGGGAGCGCCCATCAGTGGAGCACCGCCGTGTTCCCGCGGGTCTCGATCAGGTCGGCGTCGACCGCCTCGGCCAGTTCCTCGGCGAGCTCGTCCGTCGAGGTCCCGCCGCGGGCCGCCCGGAGGAACTTCACCTTCACCAGCTTCCGGTCGTCGAGCTGGTCGGCCGTCTCGTCGACGACCGAATCGATGCCGTGCTTCCCGACCCAGACGGTGACGTCGAGGTCGTGCGCCTCCTTCCGGAGCTCGTGGTCGCTCATACGCGGTCGAGTCGGCCGCGCGCATTGAAGCTTGAGGTTCGGCCGCGTCGGTGCGGGTGCGGCCGCGGCGACAGCGCCGGAACGAACCGGGGGGTCACCTCACCGCTCGCGTTCGGATTCGCGGTCCGGTTCGGGGGTCCGCTCCGCCCCTCGGTTCCGCTCCGTCCACTCGGCGGCGTCCTCGGGCGTCTCGGTCTCCAGGAGTCGATCGAGCTTCCGCTCGAACTGCTCGTCCGTGAGGTCGCCGTCGGCGTACCGGGTCCGCAGCCGTTCGAGCGCGTCGGCGGTGTCGCCCGTCGTCGCGTCGTCCCGTTCCGCCGCCTCTCCTCGTTCGACGCGGACCGATCCGTCCGACTCGACGTACACCGACTCGGACTCCTCCTCCTCGTCGAACAGCATCGAGACGATCGGGACGATCACGATGTACCCGAACAGCATGAACGGGAGCCACCACTCGGCCCCGAGGAGCAACGCCGCCATCCACGTGCCCGTCACCGTCGTGGCGGCGACGCCGCTCGCGTTGCGGCGGAACCGCTCGCGGAGGGTCTCGTCGTCGGCCATCAGGGACACGATTTCCGTCCCGGTACAAAGTCGTATCGGCGGTGGAGCGCCCGCGACCCCGCTAGGCGTCGAGCGCGACCGACTCCTACGCCTCGATTTCGACCGTGATCTCGTCGCGCTCGACCGCGAGCCGGAACGTCGGGACGGTGCGGTAGACGACCTCGACGACGTTCTTCCGTTCGAGACTGCGGAGCGCCCGCCGTACCGCGTCGACCTCCGGATCGACCTCGTACGCCTCCCGGAGCGCGTTGAGCACGCTGACGACCGACTGCGAGCGCTCGTCCGGCCCGGCGAGCACGTCGACCACCTGCGACTCCAGCGTCGGAACGCGGATCGTCTCCGGGACGCCGCCGCGCGCGACCGCGTCGGGTTCGATCCCCGGCTCGACGTCGACGAGGTCGTTCGCCTCCGCCGTCGCGCGGATCAGGCTGTCGTCGTCGCGGTAGTAGTACTCCTTCAGGTGGTTTTCGAGGTAGCCGTGGACCTCGCTGCCGCTCTCCATCTCCCAGGCGTCCTGAAGCTCGCCGTTCTTCGTCGGCTGGAGGCGGACCACGTCCGCGAGCCGACCCCGTTCCTCGTCGCTCAGGCTCATCGGTCTTCGACCGCGCTCGCGGCGCGGACGATCGTCTCCTCGCCGAACTTCGGCCCGACGAGCTGGAGTCCGACCGGAAGCCCGTCGGTCTCTCCCGCCGGCACCGAGATAGCGGGGAGGTTCGCGAGGTTCACCGGCGTCGTGTTCGCGTCCGCGAGGTACATCCGCAGCGGGTCGTCGAGGCTCTCGCCGAGTTCGAATGGGAGGACCGGCATCGTCGGCGAGGCGATCACGTCGACGTCGTCGAACGCGTCCTCGAAGTCCCGGCGAACCCACGCGCGGGCGTCCTGCGCTTTCTCGTAGTACTTGTCGTGGTAGCCGGCCGAGAGCGCGTACGTCCCGAGCAGGATCCGGCGTTTGACCTCCGCACCGAACCCCTCCTCGCGCGTCTCCGCGAACGAGTCGTTCCAGTTGCCGTCGGCGTCGCTCCGGTGGCCGTACCGCACCCCGTCGAAGCGCGCGAGGTTCGAGGAGGCCTCGGCCATCGCGATGACGTAGTACGCCTGGACCGCGTGTTCGACGGAGGGGAGCGATATCTCCGTCGTCTCCGCGCCCTTCGCCTCCAGGTCCGCGATCGCGGCCTCGACCGTCGAAACGACGCGCTCGTCGGCCCCCTCGAACAGCTCCGTGGGAACCCCGACCGTCAGCCCGTCGACGTCGCCGTCGGCCGCCGCGGCGTAGCTCGCGTCCGGGTCCGCGCCCTCGACCTCGGCGAGGTCGCGCGTGGTCCCGTCGTTGGGGTCGTCGCCGGCGATGGCGTCGAGCGCGGCGGCCGCCTCCTCGACGGTGCCCGCGATCGGCCCGATCTGTTCGAGGGAGTTCGCGTACGCGATCAGGCCGTACCGGGAGACCAGCCCGTAGGTGGGCTTGATCCCGACGACGCCGCAGAACGCGGCCGGGCAGCGCACCGAGCCGCCCGTGTCGGAGCCGAGCGCCACGTCGGCCTCGCCTGCCGCGACCGCGGCCGCGGAGCCGCCGGAGGAGCCGCCCGGGACGCGGTCGGTGTCGACCGGGTTCCGGGTCGGGCCGAACGCCGAGGTCTCCGTCGTCGTCCCCATCCCGAACTCGTCCATGTTCGTCTTCCCGACGATCGTCGCGCCCGCGTCGGTCAGGCGGTCGACGACGGTCGCGGAGTAGGGCGGGACGTAGTCGGCCAGCATCTCGGAGCCGCAGGTCGTCCGGATCCCGGCCGTCGAGATGTTGTCCTTCACCGCGACGGTCGCGCCCGCGAGCGGGCCGTCGGCGTCCGCGTCGCCCTCGATCGTCGCCTCCGTCACGAAGGCGTTGATGTCGGCCGCCATCTACGACACCTTCGGCCCGACGAAGAAGCCGTCTTCCGTCTCCTCGGCGTTCGCGAGCGCCGCCTCCTGTGAGAGTCCCTCCTCGATTTCGTCGGGGCGCATCACGTTGACCAGCTCCTCCTCCCGGTCGGTCTCGGGGACCTCGTCGAGCGCCTCGAAGTACTCCAAGATGTCACCGAACTGCGCCGCGAACTCGTCGACCTCGTCGTCGGCGAGCCGCACTCGCGCGAGTTCGGCGACGTGTCTGACCTCCTCGGCGTCGACGGCGGCCGCCTCACCGTCGTCGGACGCTGCGGTGTCGCTCATACCCGAACGTACCACGCGGGCGGCGAGTAAGGGTTTCGGAAGGGGGCCGGGCGCGCCCGCAAGGAGTCACCGCACCTGATCGACGAACGCGAGCCAGCGCTCGTGGCCCGCCAGCGTGTCGGCGTGGTGTTCGTCCGCGAAGCCGGGGCGGCGGATCCCCTCCAAGGCGTTCAGTGCGCGGTCGATGCCGACCACCTCGTCGGCGAGCGCCTCGGCCGTCTCCCGGCCGAGAACGTCGGTTTCCAGCCGATCGACCCGGCGCTCTCGCTCTCTTCGGAGAGACTCCCGCGCCGCCGTCACCTTCCGGTCGAGCGCGGGCGGGACGGTGTCGACCTTTCGGGTCTCGACGATGAACGCGGAGAGGTCGAGGGCGCTCCCGTCGACCTCGATCTCGTCGGGAACGCTCGCACCGATCGTCGCGCTCTGGCTGTTCACGCGGTCGAGGAGAGTCTCGCGCTGGTCGTCGGTGAGGGAGGTCGCGTCGTCGGTGGGAGGGGTCGGGTCGTCGTCGCTCACGGCGATCGGTGCGGGGTCGGGGGACAAAAACCGTCGGGCGAGTACGCCTACAGGAGGTCGTTCGCGACGAGCCGGTCGACCGCCTCGCGCAGGCGCTCCTCGCTCGCGGCGTAGGAGATCCGGGCGAACCCGTCGGCGTTGAACGCGCTGCCGGGGACGCAGGCGACCGACGCCTCCTCGATGGCGCGCTCGCACCACGCCTGGTCGTCGTCGTCGACCGGGATCATCATGTAGAACGCGCCGTCGCCGACGTCGACGTCGACGCCGTGTTCGTCGAACAGGTCCACGAGGAGGTCGCGGCGGTCGGCGAAGGCGTCGCGCATCTCCTCGACCGCGTCCTCGGTGTTCTCCAGCGCCTCGATCCCGGCGCGCTGGACGAAGTTCGTCGCGCAGGAGACGGAGTGGGAGTGGAGCTTGCCCGCCTCGCCGACGAACTCGTCGGTGGCGTGGAGGTAGCCAAGCCGCCAGCCGGTCATCGAGTACGCCTTCGAGAAGCCGTTGACGGTGACCGTGCGGTCGGCCATCCCGTCGAGGCTCGCGAGCGACGTCGGCTCGACCCCGTACGTGATGCGCTCGTAGATCTCGTCGGCGATGACGGCGACGTCGTGCTCGACGGCGAGGTCGCGAACGCCCTCCAACGCGGCCTCCGAGAACACCGCGCCCGTCGGGTTCGACGGGGAGTTGACGACGAGCAGCTCGGTGTCGTCGGAGACCGTCTCCGCGAGGTCGTCGAGCGCGGGCTCGAGCTGGAAGCCGTGTGGCGCGAGGTCGACGCGCGAGAGGTCGGCGCCCGCGAGCTTCGCCATCGCCTCGTAGGAGACCCACGCCGGGTCGAGGAGGACGACCTCGTCGCCGTCATCGATGAGGGTCTGGAACGTCTCGTAGAGCGCCTGCTTGCCGCCGGGGGTGACGATCACCTCGTCGGCGTCGGCGTCGATCCCGTTCCCGCGGAGCTTCTCCGCGATCGCCTCCTTGAGCCGGGGGACCCCGTTCGAGGAGGTGTACCCCGTGTGGCCGGCGTCGAGCGCGTCCTTGCCGGCCTCGACGACGTTCGCCGGGGTGTCGAAGTCCGGCTCGCCGACCGAGAGGTCAACGATGTCCGCGCCCTCGGCCTCCTTTTCCGCCGCGAGGTTCGATATCGCCAGCGTCGCGCTGGGTTCTACGCGTCCGATCCGCTCCGAGAAGTCGTATGCGTCGCTCATGTGTCGTGTGTGGTCGTCTCGTCTCGGTCAGTCGAGCTCCTCCGCGAGGTCGATCGCGGCCGCGGCCGCGTCCGCGCCCTTGTCGATCCGCTCGCGCGCCTCCGCGCCGGACATCCCCGGGCCGCTCACGCCGAAGGTGACCGGGGTGTCCCGGTCGAGGCTCACGTCGGTGAGCTTCTCTGCGGTCGCGTTCGCGATGACGCGGTCGTGGTCGGTGTCGCCGGTGACGATGGCGCCGACGACCGCGACCGCGTCGACGTCCTCGCGCCGTGCGAGCCGGTCCGCGGCCAGCGGGCTGTCGTACGCGCCCGGCACGGTCAGTTCGTCGACGACGACGGCGTCGCGGTCAGCGGCCGCCTCTCGGGCGGCCTCGGCCATCGGCTCCGTGACGGAGTCGTTGAACCGCGCCACCACCAGTCCCAGCGAGACCATATCGGAACTGGCAGGGGAGACGGCAAAGGTCTACCGTTCGACCGCAGGGTTGCCGGGCGAACGCGTTCGGGGACAGATCCCCGACGGGCGGACGATTGCTTATAATTGGATCCGCGGTGGCGCGTGCCTGCGAGGCCGCCCCGCGGCCGAGCAGCACGCGCGAGGTCGCCGGCGCTACGCGCCGGCTGCCAGAGGGACCTTCGGTCCCTCGCTGGAGTCAGTCGCCGGAGCGAAGCGGAGGCGACTGACGAGGTTGGGGAGGCGTGAGGTGCGGTTGCTGTGCGGTGCGGGGTGGGAATCGAAGGGGCAGCCGTGAGGCGGGCGCAGACGACGCAAGCACCGCAACGAGGGAGCGAACGTAGTGAGCGACCGAGTGAGGAGCGCAGCGAGTGTGCGCCCGCCTCACGGCTGGGGCTTCGGTGGTGTTCGTGTCGATCAGTTATTTATAAGAACTACTGTCGTATCGCCTCACGGCTGGGGCTTCGGTGGTGTCCGCGATCGATTCAACGGCACCCACTCGTTTACCATCGTGGAGACGCGCAAGCCGATTCGACGACTATCGTTCGGGGGGAGATTCCTCTTCCGCCTTCGGTAGTTCGCGGCGGTTCGCGAGGTAGTACAGTAGGACGACGAAACCAGCCGTCGGCACGACGATCCCGAGTTCGTATTTTACGGGCTGTTTGAGGCCGAGCCGCTTCGCGTCGTATCGCACGAGCAGCGAGACGGGCAATTGGAGGAAGACGAGGAGGGCCAGCAGCCAGACGACGAGGTCAGTCATTCGACCCTCTGTCGTCGGCTCGCGTCTCGGCAATGTGTCGCGTCATGGCCGACCGATCGCTCGCTCCGTCTTAAATCGTACTCCGATGGTCCGTCGTCCCGAGACCTCCGACCTACCGGCTGCGACCTCCATCTCGCGCCACGCGTGATTAATACGTTTCCGACGCCAACGGGAGCACATGACGGACACCGAGACCGCGACGGTCGGCGGCGGCTGCTTCTGGTGCGTCGAGGCGGCGTTCAAGGAACTCGACGGCGTCGAGAGCGTCACCTCCGGCTACGCCGGCGGCCACGCCGACGATCCCACCTATCGCGAGGTGTGTACCGGCAACACCGGCCACGCGGAGGTCGTTCAGGTTGAGTACGATTCCGACGCGCTCTCCTACGAAGACATCCTCGAAGTGTTCTTCACCGTCCACGACCCGACGCAGCTGAACCGGCAGGGACCGGACGTGGGCAGCCAGTACCGGTCGATTGTGCTCTACCACGACGACGAGCAGCGCGACGTCGTCGAGCGGTACGTCGAGGCGCTCGACGAGGAGGGCGGCTACGACGACGAGGTCGTCACCGAGATCGAGCCGCTGGAGACGTTCCACCGCGCCGAGGAGAAACACCAGGACTACTTCGAGAAGAACCCGGCCGACGCCTACTGTACGATGCACGCGCAGCCGAAGGTGGAGAAGGTCCGCGAACGGTTCAACGAGAAGGCGGAGGCGTAAGGAGCGGCGCGAAACATCGCTGGAGGCGCGGTCGATCGTTTATAAACGGCTGTTCTCGGAACCACGGTGAACACCGCCGAATCACCAATCGCTCGCTTACGAACAGCTGATTGCGTCTCAACTAAGAACGCCGCCGAAGCCCCAGTCGCGAGGGCGGCGCACGCTCGCTGCGCGCCTCACTCGGTCGCTCACTTCGTTCACTCCCTCGTTGCGGTGCTTACGTCGCCTGCGCCGCCCTCGCGACTGCCCCTTCGATTCCCGCCCCGCAACCGCACGGCACCGCAGCCTCACTCCTCCCCAGCCTCGCCGCTCGCTCGGGGCTCCCTGCGGTCGCCCGCGTCGCTCACGGCGTCCCTCGCGCGTGCTCCTCGCGGCCGCCTTCGGCGGCCACTCGGAGGCACGCGCCAGTATCCGAATGTGAGTCCTCACGTCTCGCCACAACCTATTCCATCCCGCCGACCGAACCCATCTCCGATGAAGATCGGCCTCATCTCGGACGTCCACGCGAATCTCCCCGCGCTGGAGACCGTGCTCGACGACATGCCCGCAGTCGACCGGATCTACTGCGCGGGCGACGTGGTGGGCTACAACCCGTGGCCGGCCGAGTGCGTCGAACGCGTGCGCGATGTCGCGGCCGCGACGGTCCGGGGGAACCACGACCGCACCGTCGAGTCGCCCGAGCGCTACCGCGCCAACCGGATGGCCGAGGCGGGCCTCGAACACGCGAAGGCGTCGCTGTCGGCCGACCAGCTCGAGTGGATCGGCGGTCTCCCGCGCGCGGAGACGTTCGCCGGCGACCGCTTCCTGCTCGTCCACTCGCACCCCGCCGCCGAGCGCGAGGACGCCTACGTCTACCCGGAGGAGTTCCCGACCCTCGACCGGCACATGGGCGAGTACGACGGTATCGTCCTCGGCCACACGCACGTTCAGGGCGTCCGCGGCGTGGCGGGCGGCTTCGTCTGTAACCCGGGCAGCGTCGGCCAGCCGCGCGACGGCGACCCGCGGGCGGGCTACGCGGTCCTCGACACGACGGCCGACGGGACCGACGCGGTCGAGACGCACCGCGTGGAGTACGACGTCGACCGCGTCGCAGACGCGGTCCGCGAGGCCGACCTCCCGGAGACGACCGCGGAGCGCCTCTACGAGGGCAAATAAATCAGACGCCGTCGCGGTCGCCGTCGGCGCCGGAGGCGACGCCACCGTCCCCGACCTCCACGCCCAACCGCTCGTACAGGAACGCCCACGAGTCCGTCTGCTCGTCGACGATCATCGAGGCCGGCTTCCCCACGCCGTGGCCGGTCTCGGCCTTGGTCCGCAACAGGAACGGGCCGCCCGCCGCCTCGTGCTGGAGCCGCGCGGTCATCTTCCGGGCGTGCGAGGGGTGGACGCGCGTGTCGCTCGCGGCCGTGGTGAAGTAGACGGGCGGGTAGGTCTCCCCGGACTCGACGTTGTGGTACGGCGAGTACGCGCGGAGGTACTCGAACGCCTCCGGGTCCTCCGGGTGGCCGTACTCCGTCGTCCACGACTCGCCGAGCAGGAAACGGTGGAACCGGAGCATGTCCAGCAGGGGGACCGCGCACTGCGCGGCCGCCCACAGGTCCGGGCGCTGGGTGACGACCGCGCCGACCGACAGGCCGCCGTTCGACCCGCCGGCGACCGCCAGGTGGTCCGTGTCGGTGAGTCCCGAGCCACAGAGCGCCTCCCCGGCCGCGACGAAGTCGTCGAAGGTGTGCTGCTTGTCGGCCAGCATGCCGGACTCGTGCCACGGCTCGCCGTACTCGTAGCCGCCGCGGGCGCACACCGCCGCGAACGCGCCGCCGTCAGCGAGGAAGGGCAGGCGGAACCGACCGAACGAGGGCGTGATGCTGTTCCGGAACCCGCCGTAGCCGTACAAAAGCGTCGGGCGCGGCCCGTCGACCGCGACGTCCTCGCGGTAGCAGACGAACACGGGTACCTCGGCGCCGTCCGTCGAGTCGACGAACCGCTGCTCGACGACGAGGTCGTCGGGGACGGAGAGGTCGACCGAGTCGATCTCGGTGGACGCCGCGTCGCCGCTGGTCGCGGTAGCGCCGGCCGCGCCGTCGCTGGTCGCGGCAGCGCCGGCCGCGTCGCCTCCGGACGTGTCGTCGAGGTCGAGTCCGCGGACCGCCGGCGGCCGGTCGAAGCCGGTGAGACCGAAGAACGCCTCCGGGGCGTCTCGGGACCCGGATACCCACGTGACCGAGCAGTACGACGGCAGCGACACGTCGCGCAGGTGCGTCCCGTCGCGGTCGTGGACCGAGAGCCGCGAGTGCGCGTCCCGCTGGCGGTGGACGAGGAGGCGGTCCGGCGTCGGCACGGCCGACCGGAGGATCCCCTCGCCCTCGGGGAGCACCTCCCGGCACTCGTCGAACGAGAGGTCGCCCTCGCGGAAGCGCTCGACGGAGCAGGCGAGCAGCCGCCGCCGGGGCGCGCCGGCGTCGGTCGTGACGAACGCCGTCCCGTCGTGGAACCGGACCGAGGTCTCGGCGTCGGTGCCCGTCAAGACGGGGCGGAGGTCGCCGTCGACGCGGACGTACCACTCGGTTCCCCCGACCATCTCGGAGAAGGCGACCGCGAGCAGCCCCGAATCGGGGTCGACCGTGACCCGCGGCCAGACGTGCTGGTCGTCGTGTTCGAGCAGGACCGCCTCCTCGTCCGGGCCGTCCGCGAGCCGGAACCGACGGATCTCCTTGTCCATCTGGGCGCCGTCGGCCGCGCCGCCGGTGGCGACGTAGACGAACCCCTCGTCGTCGGCCGCCCACGCGAGGCTCCCCGCGTTGACGCGGCCGCGCTCGGGGAGGACCGCGACCTCCTCGACGCCCGCGCCGTAACCGTCGGTCTCCGCCGAACTCGACGGAGAACCGTTCGGAGCCGGCACCGAGAGCACCCGCACGTCGTAGTTCTCGTCGCCGCCCTCGGTGATCCCGATCGCGACGCGCTCGCCGTCGTGCGAGGGGACGTACCACGCCATCGACCGGGGCGGACCGTCCTCCTCGCGGTTCGCCGCCCACGCGTTCGGGTCGACGAGGACGCGGTCCGCGCCGTCGGGCGCGTCGCGCACGACGAGTCTCGCGTGGTCCGCGCCGGGTTCGCGGACCGTCGCGAAGTACCGCCCCTCGCGGACTGCGATCGGGCCGTAGTCGGCCACCTCGACGAGGTCCTCGAACCGCGGGCGGAGCCGGTCCCTGAGCGCGTCGTCGAGCGCGTCGTCGACGTGGGCGTTCTGGGCGTCGGTCCACTCGCGGACGTCCTCGTCGTCGCCTTCGAGCCACCGGTACGGATCCTCGACGTCGACCCCGTGGAGCGTCTCCGTGACGACCTCGCGTCTGGTCTCCGGCGGGGACGGCGCCGGAGCGGACTGCCGTGACATACGTTCGCCTGTCACCGGTGACGCAAAACGGCTGGGGTCGCGGCGGTCGGAGTCACGGCGGTCGGGGTCGCGGGTCCGACCGATTCCCGGACGACGGGGACCGACGACACGAGCGTCACGGCCACACCCCGGCGACGAACAGGAGGTTCCGCGCGGCGACCGCGAGCGAGAGGACGCCGACGCCCGCGCACATCAGCGTCGCGACGAACCGGCGCGTGCCGCCCGCGACCGCGACCGGAATCCCGATAACGGCCATCCCGACGACCTTCGTGAGGAGCATCCCGCCGAGGAGACCGAAGCGAGAGATGAAGAGGCGACCGACGGGCGACCCCTCGACGTACTCGCTGCCGGCGAGGGCGACGTACGTCGTCCCAACGTCGGCCGCGGCGCCGACGAGGAGGAGGCCGACGGCGAGAGCGAGACGAGAGACCACTGACCGGGCGAACGCGATACGCAGGCATAAACTTCCGGGCACGCGGTCGGGCCGCGACGGGGTCACCGTCGCAACTCGACCGCGGATGGCTGGTCGCCGGGCGCGCACAGCACGGCGTCATTTAAACCGCCGCGACGCGTACGATCGGTAATGAGTTCGGCAGACGACGAGTACGAGATCGCGGTGGTCGGCGGCGGGCCGGCCGGGCTGACGACCGCGCTGTACGGCGCTCGGCTGGGCCACGAGACGGTGCTCATCGACCGCGGCGGCGGGCGCGCGGCGATGATGGCCGACACGCACAACGTGATCGGCGTCACCGAGGACACCTCCGGCAACGAGTTCCTCGCGACCGGCCGCGAGCAGGTTCAGTCGTACGGGGGCACCTTCGAGCGCGGCTTCGTCACCGACGTGGAACGCGCCGACGACGACCGGTTCCGGCTGACGACGAACGACGCCGAACTGGTCGCCGACCGCGTCGTCCTCGCGACCGGCTTCTCCGACGAGCGCCCGGACCCACCGCTCCCGCGGACGGGGAAGGGACTCCACTACTGTCTCCACTGCGACGCCTACATGTTCGTCGACGAGCCGGTGTACGTGATGGGCCGCGGCGAGGCCGCCGCCCACGTCGCGATGATCATGCTCAACGTCACCGACGACGTGGCCGTCCTGACCCGCGGCGCGGAGCCGACGTGGAGCGACGAGACCGCCGCCCAGCTGGAGGCGCACCCCGTCGATATCGTCGACGAGGAGGTGTCCGGCGTCGAGAACGACCCCGACTCCGGCTGGCTCGAAGCGATCGAGTTCGCGGACGGGACCCGACGGGAGTACCGCGGCGGCTTCGCGATGTACGGCTCCGACTACAACACCGCCTTGGCCGAGGGTCTCGGCTGCGAGTTGACCGAGGGCGGCGAGATCGACGTCGACGACCACGGCCGCACCAGCGAGGACGGCGTGTTCGCGGTCGGCGACATCACCCCCGGCCACAACCAGGTCCCGGTCGCGATGGGGCAGGGCGCGAAGGCCGGTCTCGCGATCCACAAGGAGATCCGCGAGTACCCGCGCTCGACCGAGGAGATCGCCCGCGACGGTCCCGTCGGCGACGACGAGGTGCCCGCGATCCCGCCGCACCTCATGGCGACCGCAGTCGCCCACGAGGGGCACGCTGGCGGGCCGCGGACGAAGGGCGTCGAGACCGAAGACGGCGAGGTTCCGGCCGCAGACGACGACTGACCGAACCCACCGCCGACCGGTCGGAACGCGGTCGGGGAACGAGACGGTCCCCGCCGACCGGTTTGGGAAATCTCACCTCGCCCGCCAGCGATAACCGTCCGTCCGTCCTTCGACCGCCATGGGACTGATCGCGGAGTTCCGGATGACCTCCGACCGGCTGCCGCTGGTCGACGTGGCGGCGGCCGCGCCCGAGGCGACCGTCGAGTTCGAGTCGGTTCAGGCGCGCCCGTCGGGAGCGCCGACGTTCATCGTGCGGGTCGCGGGGGGCGACCCCGACGCGATCGAGGCTGCGTTCGCCGACGCCGACTCGGTGACCGACCACTCGCTGGTCGTCGCCGACGGGGCGACGCGGCGCTACCGCTGTCGGCCGACCGGCGGCCCCCCGGCGGACCTGGAACTGCTCGCGGACAACGGGTCGATCCCCGACCGGGTGCTCGCCACGCCGAGCGGCTGGGAGGAGCGGCGCTGGTTCGCCGACCGCGAGGAGTTCGACCAGTTCCGGACGTTCTGCCGCGCCAACGACTACGACCTCCGGCTGGACCGCCTCGTGGAGACCGACGAGGGGTCCGAGGGAAGGGAGACGGGTCCGTTCGGGATCGACGACCGCTCCCGGCCGCTCGAGATGACGGACGCCCAGCGGGAGGTGCTCGTCACCGCCCACGAGATGGGCTACTTCGACACGCCGCGGACCGCCACGCTGGCCGATGTCGCCGACGAACTCGACGTCTCGTCCGCGTCGCTCTCCGAGCGACTGCGCCGCGCGCAGAACCACCTCGTCGCGGAGTTCCGGCGCACCACTAAGATAAAACCCCGAACAAATTAGGGAACAGACTACGGGTCCGCGGTCACAAAGACCCCCGTGACCGACGACACGCGACGGACGGACGGGCGCGGCGCCGCCATCGACGCCGAGGGCGTGGAACTCACCTACGCCGACGGGACGGAGGCGGTGAAGGGGATCGACCTGACGGTCCCCGAAGGGGAGTTCTTCGGCTTCCTCGGCGCGAACGGTGCGGGGAAGACGACGACGATCAAGACGTTCTCGACGCTGCTGTCGCCGACCGCGGGGTCGATCACCGTCAACGGCTTCGACGTGCGGGACGAGCCCCGCAGAGTCCGCGAGACGATCGGCTACATGGCCCAGGAGACCAGCGTCGACGAGGAGCTCACCGCCCGCGAGAACATCCGCTTCGCCGCGCGGGCCTACGGCGTTCCCAAGGGCGAGCGCGCCGAGCGCATCGACGAACTGCTCGACCTCGTGGACCTGGCGGACGTGGGCGACAAGCAGGCCGGCGAGTTCTCCGGCGGGATGAAGAAGCGACTGGACGCCGCGACGGCGCTCGTTCACGACCCGCCGCTCGTCTTCCTCGACGAGCCGACGACCGGGCTGGACCCGAAGGCGCGCAACCGCCTCTGGGAGTACTTCGAGCGCATCAACGAGCGCGGGACGACGCTGTTCCTCACCACGCAGTACCTCGAAGAGGCCGACCAGCTCTGCGACCGCATCGCCGTCATCATGGGCGGCGAGATCGTCGCCACCGGCTCGCCCGCGGAGCTGAAGCGGCGGGTCGGCGGGGAGATCCTCGACGTGGACGTCCCCGCCGGGGAGGACGCCCGCGAACGCGCCGCCGAGATCGCCCGCGAGGGCGACGTGTTCGACGCCGACGCGGACGTGGCCGTCACCGACGACGGGATCAGCGTCACCGCCGAGCGGGCGCGCGAGCACGGGACGGACCTGCTCGTCGCCCTGCGCGACGCCGGGATCACCGTTACCGGGTTCAACATCCGCGCGCCGACGCTCGACGACGTCTTCCTCGCGATCACAGGGGAGGAGCTCGACTCCGAGGAGCGGTCGGCCGACCACGACGACGTGACGGGACCGGAGGTGACCGCCGAATGAGCGATATCTCGGAAGATGAGACGGTAAACGAGACCGCACAGGAGGCCCGCGCCGACGGCGAGCACGCCCGCGCGACGCCGTCTGGCAACTCCTTTCTCAGCGATTTCTGGGTGAACTTCGTCCGCTGGAACCTGAAGGCGGTCCGGAACCCGTTCGTCGTCGTCGGGTCGCTCGTCCAGCCGATCATCTTCCTCGTCTTGTTCACGCAGGTGTTCGGCCAGATCGCGACGAGCGCGCTCGGCGGCGGCGCGGGCGACATCACCTACGAGACGTTCCTGTTGCCCGCCATCGCGATGCAGGTGTCGCTGGCGGCCGCCGCGGGGTCGGGGATCGGGCTCGTCAACGACATGGAGGAGGGGATGTTCGAGAAGACGCTCGTGATGCCGATGAGCCGCTCGGCGATGTTCCTCGGGAAGACCGCCGCCGAGATCCTCCGGATCGTCGTCCAGATCGCCATCATCCTCGCGCTGGGCGCGGTGCTCGGCGCCAACGTCGCCACCGGGTTCCTCGGCGCCCTCGGCATCCTCGGCGTCGGGATCCTCTTCTCGCTGTGGTTCGTCGCGCTCTCGAACATCATGGCCATCGTGACCCGGGATCAGGAGTCGACGATCATCGGCGCGAACCTCCTCCAGTTCCCCCTACTGTTCGTCTCGACCGCCTTCCTCCCGCTGAACGCGATGCCCGACTGGATCCAGGTCGTCGCGACGTACAACCCGATCACCTACGGGGTCGACGCCGCACGCGCGCTCATGCTCGATCAGGACGTCATGACCGTCGTCGAGGTCACCCGCTTCGGCGGTATCTGGGACACGCTCGTCCCGGCGATCGCCGTGCTCCTCGCGCTCGACCTCGCGCTCGGCGGCGCCATGGTCTACCTGCTCAACCGCGCGTCGAGTTCCGCCGTCCAGTGAGATTCGCGTCGGCCGCAACGTCCTCGCTGGCGTGATCGCGAGCCGGTCGTTCCGCGGTTGAGAGGATTCAGACCCCTCTCAGTATTTTCCGAGCGTAGCGAGGAAAATCGCCGGCCGGGACTCCCGTGAGCGAGCGCAGCGAGCGAACGGGAGTACGGCCGGCGCACGACCGCAGGGAGTGCGCCGGCCGGGATTTGAACCGGAATCAGACGTGCTCGCTCACTGCTCGCGGCTTCGCCGCTCGCTCTTCGAGGCGCTCGCTTCGCTCGCGCCTCGCCCCGCTCGCTGCGCGCGACTGATAGGGTACAAATCCCTCGGCGATTTCTCTCACTTCGTTCGAGAAATGCGCCGGCCGGGATTTGAACCCGGGCCATGAGCTTGGAAGGCTCAGGTCCTACCACTAGACCACCGGCGCTCGCGTCGGTCGATGACGCACCTACACGTAGGCACAACGACTTTCATAAGCGTTCCGTGTTCGGGCCGGACGCCACCGGGAAACCCGACGCTGAGCGACCGACTCGGAGAGTTCCTACTTAAAGACCCACGATACTGAGGACCTCTCCCAGCGTGCTATAACGCTTTTCAACCGCTTAGAAAGCTGTTCGGGACATATGTGTGTACCCACCCAACGTACATCCGTGAGGTGACACCGATGTCATACCAATCGAGCAATCCACTGGTCGGCGAGGTCGAGTTCGCACTGGAGGGACCCTGGGCGACGTACTGGATCGCGTTCCTACGTGTCGTCACCGGCTGGTGGTTCTTCCACGCCGGGATCACGAAGATCATCGAGGACGGGCTCTCGTACACCTACGGATCGGCGTACATGTCGGAGATGAGCGGGACCGCCCTCGGCGGCATCCCGGTCTGGATGGGGAACAACCTCGCGTGGCTCATCGAGCCGGGGGTACCCCTCTTCGAGACGCTCATCGGTCTCGCGCTGATGGCCGGGGCCGTGACCCGGTTCGCCGCGTTCGGCGGGGTCATCTTCATGGTCCTGTTCTGGATCGGCAACGCCGGGTTCGGCAACGGCGTCGTCAACAGCGACCTGATGGGGCTGCTCCTGTTCATGACGGTGATCGTGCTCGCGGCCGGTCGGTACTACGGTCTCGACGCGCTCATCGAGGAGACGGAGTTCGTCAAGCAACACCCCAAGCTGCGGTACCTGCTCGGCTGAGAGGTGACTACCAATGACTGACATCATCGACACGGCGGCGCGGGCGTTGAGCGCGGGACTAATGCTGTTCGGCATCGTCGTCCTCGGGATCGTCGAGATCCTGGCCGGCGAGCCCTACAGCCCGGTCCCGATAACGAACGAGGCGGGCGACGTGGTCGCGGCGCCGATGATCTCGCCGGAGATCCGCACGGCGTTCGTGCTGGCGGGCATCGCGGTGCTCGGGCTGTACGCGGCGTACCGGTTCGTGGCGCCGCTGCCCGACGACCGCGACGTCAGCCACGAGACGATGGCCGACTGAACCGGGACGGAACCACCGACCGTGACGTGATCGGCGGGAAGCGTCGTCGCGGACGACGACGGCCACTCTTCTGTTCGACGCCTGCTCGTCGAGCGACGCCTGCTACGTCTCCGAGCCGTCGCCGGCCGAGTCGCTCGGCTCGATCGCGCCGTCGGCGGTGCCGCCGTCCGTGCTGGCGGGGGCGGCGTCCGACGGCTCCTCGTCGGCGCCGAAGGTGAACGCGGACTCGGCGGTTTCGGGCGATTCCCCGGTCTCCGCGTCTTCCGTGCCGCCGCCCGACGGATCGCCGTCACCAGCCGCGGCCTCGGCATCGTCGGTCGACGGATCGCCGTCACCGACCGCGGCCTCGTCGACCTCGAAGTCCTCCGTCATCTCTCGCAGGTCGCGGGCGCGCTCGTGGAGGTCGTGCGCCTGCTCGGAGACCTCGCCGAGCGTGGCGGCCTGCTCCTCGGCGGCGGCGGCGACGGTGGTCGCCTCGGCGGTGGTCTGCTGGCTCACGCCCGCGAGGTCGTCGACCGCGCCGGTCACCTCGTTGACCGACTGGGCCTGCGCGTCCATCGCCCCGGAGATCTCCTGAACGCCGTCGTCGGCCTCGCTCACCCGGTCGGCGACCTCGTCGAGCGCGTCTTCGGCGTCCTCGACGACGTCGACGCCGTCGTCGACGCCCTCGCGGATCGCGGCCATCTCGGCGACGCTCTCGTCGGTGCGCTCGCGGAGGCCGTCGATTAGCGTCTCCACCTCGGCGGCGGACTCCTGAGTCTCCTCCGCGAGGGATTTGACCTCCTCCGCGACGACCGCGAAGCCGGAGCCGGCCTCGCCCGCGCGGGCGGCCTCGATCGAGGCGTTGAGCGCGAGCAGGTTCGTCTGGTCGGCGATCTCCGAGATCGTCTCGACTATCTCGTCGACCTCCGCCATCTCGGCTTCGAGCCGCGCTATCGTCTCGGCGGCGGACTCGGAGCGTGCCTCGATCCCGTGGAGTTCCGCGACCGCGTCGGCGGCCGCCTCGCGGCCCTCCTCGGTGAGCGCGTCGGCCTGCCGGGAAGTGGTCGCGACCTGGTCCGCGGAGGCGGCGACCTCCTCGACGGTCGCCGACATGTCCTCCATCTCGCCGGCCACCTCGGACAGCTGACGGCTCTGCCGCTCGGCGCCGTCGGATATCTCGTCGACCGACTCGCTCGTCTCACGGCCGGCGGCCGCGGCCTCGTCGGTGCCGCTCGTGACCGCGTCGCTCCGCTCCGCCACCTCGACCGCGAACGCGTCGACCTCAGCGATCGCGGTCTCCAGCTCGTCCATCGCGTCGTTGAACTCCGCGGCGATGGAGCGGAGCGCCTCCGGGTCGTCGGGGTCGGCGCGGAGCCGGGCGGTGAGGTCGCCGTCGGCGCAGGCCGCCATCGTCTCGCCGAAGTCGCTCGCGCGCGACTCCAGCCGCTCGGCGAACGCCTCGCTCTCCGCCTGCGCCGCCTCGGCGCGCTCCCGCTGCGTCTCGGCCGACTCGATCTGCTCGCGCAGCGAGTCGCGCATCGTCGCGAACGCGCCGGAGAGGTCGCCGAACTCGTCGCGTCGCCCCGTGTCGAAGTCGACGTCGAGGTCGCCGTCCGCCAGCGCCGACGCCCGCGACCGGAGCCGGTTCAGTTCGACGACGGTGCCGCGGCCGAGCGTCCCCCCGAGCAGCCCGAGTCCGACGATCGCCACGCCGACGATGAGGAGCAGGCTCTGCCCGATCATTCCGGAGAGCGCGTACGCCTCCGAGAGCGGAACGTGAACCGCGACGTACCAGTCTTCGGTCTCCAGCGGCGCGTACGCGACGAGGTACTCGCCGCCGTCGGCGAAGCCGAACGTCGCGGACGGGAGGAAGCCCATGGTCCGGTCCTCGCCGAACAGCGTCGACCGGATGTCGCTGTTGTAGCGGAAGCCGGCGGCGTAGTCGTTGTTGCTCGCCATGATCTCGCCGCCGGGTTCGACGATAGTGGTGAACGCGCTCTCGGTCGGCTGTCGGAAGTCGGCGGTGACGGGAGCGAGCGACACCTCCATCACGAGGTAGTTGCGCATCGGCGTCGACGCGACGTACGCGATCCGGCGCTCGCCGTCGACCTGGTAGATCTGACTCGTGAACACGTCGTCCGCGAACAGGAGGTCGTCGCTGAACCACGCCTGCGAGGTCACCGTCTCGCCGCCGTCCTCCCCGTCGGTGGTGGCGAGGACGGAGCCCTCCGTCCGGTCGACGAAGTGGAGGGCAGCGACCGACTCGTCGGTCCGCGAGAGGTGCGAAGAGAGGAACCCGTCGACGCTGTTGGGGTCCTGCGAGAACGCGTCGTTGTCGGCGATGTCCCTGACCGTCGTGCGGCGGTCGCTCGACCAGCCGTCGAGCTCGGTGGCGCTCAGCTCCGCGACGGCCGTGTAATCGCCCTGCGCGCTCGATTCGAGCTGGTCGGTCGTCTCCGCGTACGTGACGGCGCCGACGGCGCCGATCGCCAGCACGACGACGACCAGGGCGACGAGGAACTTCGCGAGGTAACTCCGAGCCACCGCGTCGGGTGCGACCCGACGCAGGACCCGTTCGAGGAAGGTGTCGGCCATTACAATCAGACCGTCGACAAGGTCTCTTTAATCCACCCCCGTCGATATCTCTCGTGATAATCAGTCGGCCGGTGCCGAGAGTTCCGCGTAACAGTTCCCGCTCGAAACCCGCGTGTGACGAGTTTCGAGGGCGCTTTCCGCGATATCCGCCTCGAACTCCGAAGGCGAGTAGATGTGATAGTACCTGGGGACGGTCTCGCCCCCCGGCAGCGTCCAGTCGACGGTCGTGTCGAACCCCTCGTCGCGGTCGAACCGGTCGTGGGCCGTGCTCCACGCGCTGACGAGCGCGACCCCGCCCGGCGTGAGGGCGCGCGCCAGTTCGTTCAGGCTCTCGATCCGGGCGGCCCGCGGCGAGAGGTGGTGGAGCGTGGCGACGTACACCGCGAGGTCGACCGCGTCGTCGCGGACCGGCAGCGCGGCCGCGTCGCCGTGGACGAACGCGGTCGCGTCCCCGAACCCTCGGTCGCGGGCGCGGGCGACCGCCTCGTCGAGCAGCCCGCGGCTGAGGTCGACGCCGACCGCGGTCTCGGCGCGCGCCGCGAGCGCCTCCGTGTGCCGACCGTTCCCGCAGCCGACGTCGAGCGCGCGGGTCGCCGACCGGCCCTCCAGGAACGACTCGACCTCCGGCCACGCGTACTCCCGCGTCTTCGAGAAGTGGCTCGCGATGCGGTCGTAGGTCGACTGCGGATCGCCGGTCGACTGCGGATCCATACCCGGGTCTCGGTCGCGACGGGTAAATGTCGACCGGACCGCCTCACGCCACGCCTATCGCCGCGAACGCGACGAGCGTGAGCGCGAGCAGGGCCACGACGTGTTTCACGCCGTCGCGCACCGACCCCTCCCCGAGCTGTCCGGCGACCAGCCCGGAGCAGACCGCCTGAATCGCCGCGGCGTGGAAGAACAGCTGCTCGTAGGCGTCGACGTCGATGTCGCCGATCCCGTCCGTAATTCCCCCGGGACCGGCGGGGACGCCGCTTCCGGACATCGGAAGGCTCCCCCCCGTTCCCGGGACGCCCGCCGACTCGATGGCGGGGATGAACGACACCGAAAGCGCCGCGATGATCCCGAGGAAGACGAAAAAGGAGATGTAGATGACGATGAGGTACGTCAACATCACCTGCCGGCGCTCGCGCCGGAGCGACCAGGTCGCGCGCGACTCGTCGGCCGCGATCCGGAGGACCGGCCCGACGTCGCCGCTCGCCCGGATCGCGTTGGTGACGAGCGCGACCGCCCGGGACATCATCGGCGACCTGACCCGCCGTTCGAGCCGACGCAGCGCGGTCGAGACGTCCGCCCCCCAGTCGACGTCGCGGCGGGTCCGGCGGAGGTCCGCCGTCAGCGCCTCCAGGTTTGAGTCGGCGACGCGGCGGACGCTGCCGACCACGGCGGTCCCCGCCTCGTTGACGCTGGCGAGGCGGTCGAGGAAGTCGGGCACCGCGGACTCGATGCGCCGAACTCGGCGTTTGCCGAACTCGTAGGCGACCGCGTACGCCGCGAGGACGAAGGCGGTGGCGACGACGATCGGTCCGTCGATCTGTCCGACCATCTCCACCGGCGTCCCGAGCGTGACCGGGAACGCGAAGGCGAGGAGTCCGACGACCGCGACCGGGACCGCGGCGAGGAACACCGTCCGCGGCGAGGCGAGTACCGTCTCTGCCGGGGACTCGATCAGGCGGCGCACCCGACGGAGGCGGTCGAAGATCCGGAGCCGTTCGCGGCTCTCCGCCCACCGGTCCGCGCCGGGGGCGGCCGAACCGACTCCGTCCGCGCCGACCCCGTCGGAATCGACCCCGTCCGCGCCGACGCCGGCCGGGCCTCGGTCGGTCGCCGCTCCCCCGTCGAACCGCGGGGATCCGCCTCGATCTCCGGACTCGTCCGTCGCGTGGCGCACGCCGGTGACCGAGGGGGTGTTCGGGTCCGAGAGCGACGACTCCGCGACCCGCTCGGTGCCGCCGACGCCCTGCGTCACGCTGTCGACGTAGACGACGAACCCGAAGGTGGCGAGCGGGACGCCGAGGTAGACGACGACGCGGAGGAGCGGGAGCGTGTCCTGTAAGACGAGTCCGATGACGACGAGGATCGTGATGAAAAAGAGCGGTCCGGCGACCAGCGCCGTCACGTACGCCTCGGCGAACGTCGAGAGCAGTTCGAGGTACTGTTCCTGTTTCGCCTCCGCCTCCGCCTGGTAGCGCTCGTACTGGTCGTTGAGGAACGCCGACACCGACTGCCCGGTGCCGAGGACGGAGGCGAGGTTCTCCGCGAAGTCCGCCAGGTCGTCGCTCGGCGTCCGCCGGGAGATCCGCTGGAGCGCGGTGAGCGCGTCGGTCCCGAACGCGTTCATGTCGCGGACCGCGACCGACAGCTCCGCGGCGGCCTCGCCGTACACCGCCTCGTTCTCCGCGAGCGTGTCCATCACCCGCGGGAACGCCATCCCGGAACGCGAGAGCGCGTACATGAACGCGACGGTCCGGGGCAGGGTGGCGTCTATCTCGGCCGCGCGCGCGGTGGCCCGCTGGTCGAGCAGCTGCCACCGGGCGACGTACGCGCCGAGCGCCAGCCCCGCGCCGGCGGTCGCGGAGACGACCGCGAGCAGGACGAACAGCCGGCCGAGTCCGAGGTCGGCGAGCCGCGCGACGACGGCGACGAACTCGACGGCGGCCGGCAGCGCCTCGCGGATCGCCGCCTCGCCGACGTCGAGTGCGGCGAGTAACCCCCCGGCCGCGTACACGCCGATCACGCTGCCGGCGACGCCGAGGACGGCGGCGTACAGCAGGGTCCGCGAGGCGTACACCCGGTGGGTCGTCCCGGCGACGTGGGCCGCGCGCATCCGGTCGCGCTGGGCCCGCCGCCGCGCCTCGTCCTCGCCGACGTAGTCGCCGAACGCCGACAGCGCGACGCGGGTGACGAACAGGTCGGCCCGGTCGTCGACGAGCGGGAGCGCGAGCGCGAGACAGGCCCCGACCGCGAGGGCGAGCGGAAGGAACTCGATCATCGGCCTGCGGCGTCGGATCCCCCTCCCTCGGCGCTCGCGCCGTCGCCCTCGGAGGCCCCGGGACCGCGGCCGATTCGGTCGCCCGCGTCGCCGCCCTCGTCGGCGAGGGCGTCGGCGTCGACCCCGTCGGCCGCGGTCGCGCGCTCGTCGAGTTTGTCCATCACGCGGTCGGGGTCGGCGTAGTACTCGTTGACGAGCGCGGTGAAGGTACGGTAGTCGTCGATGCCGAGCGCGGAGAGCAGTTCGAGGAAGCGCTCGCGGCGCCGGACCTCGCGGAGCAGCTCCGAGCGGGACCAGCCGCGGTCGTCGGCGATCTCCTCCAGCAGCGACGAGTCGTTCCGCCGGAACGTGTCGTCGTCGGGAACCCACTCGAACGCCGAGGAGTAGTCCAGCTCGCCGGTCCGCTGGTCGATACCGCCGATCTCGCCGATCGTCTTCGCGCGGCGCACCCGCTCGTCGTCGGCGCGCGTGAGCGTCTGGACCGAGAGCATGTCGAGCGACTGGACCATCGCCCGCGGCACGTTGATCGGCTCGTTCTCCAGCCGGTTGATCACCGTCTCGATCGAGTCGGCGTGCATCGTCGAGAACGTGGTGTGACCCGTGTTCATCGCCTGGAACAGGGTGATCGCCTCCTCGCCGCGGACCTCGCCGACGATGATGTACTCAGGGCGGTGGCGCAGCGCCGAGCGCAGCAGGTCGTACATGTCGATGTCGGTGCCCTCGTACCGGCGCTCGCGGGTGACCGCGGAGAGCCAGTTGTCGTGGTATAAGGAGAGCTCGCGGGTGTCCTCGATGGTGAGTACCTTCGCGCGCGGCGGGACGAACATCGACACCGCGTTCATCGAGGTGGTCTTCCCCGAGGCGGTGCCGCCCGCGAAGATGAGGCTCTTGTTGTGCTCGATACAGAGCCAGAAGTACGCCATCTGCTCGACGGAGAAGGTGCCGTACTCCACGAGGTCGACGGGCGTGAACGGGTCCTCCGCGTACTGGCGGATGGTGAACGCCGAGCCGCGCGGCGTCACCTCCTCGCCGAGCGCCAGCTCCGCGCGCGACCCGTCGGGGAGCGTCGTCTCGACGATGGGGTCACCGACGGAGACGTGGCGCCCGGACTGCTGGGCGAGCCGGATCACGTAGCTGTCGAGCGCCTCCTGCGCGAACGAGACGTTCGTCTCGACGTCGGTGTACTGGTCGTGGTAGACGAAGATCGGCAGGTCGTAGCCGTCACAGGAGACGTCCTCGATGTGGCGGTCGTTCAGCAGGGGGTCGACCTTCCCGTAGCCGCGGAAGTCGCGGTAGAGGTAGTACAACAGCGCGTGGAACGTGTCCATCCCGGCCTCGACGCCGTACCCCTCCAGCAGCGTCTCCAGCTCCGACTTGAGCGTCTCCTCGTCGGTCTTCCCGGTCCCCTCGCGGTAGAGGAGCGGGTCGCGGATGTCGTCGACGACGCGGTCGAGGAGGTCGCGCTCGAACCCGTCCAGTTCCGGCTCGACCGCGTAGTAGCGGTGTTCGCTCTCGACGTCGTCGTAGGTGATCACGACGTACGCGTACGGGGCGTTCACCCAGTAGCGGTCGATCTCGCGTTCGTCCACGGGAACGGCGAACGAGGCGAGGGGTCCGTCCTCGCCCGGGCGGAAGGGGCGGACGTCGAGCGTGGACCCCTGGAGCAGCTCCCACGTCCGGGAGAGACGCCGCTGGAGGGCCTCGATCCGGTCGCCGAGGTCGGCCCCGCCGGCGTCACTCGCCATGGATACGGGGACGTAGTGGCGGGGGGAAGTTAAACTACCCCCGGCGATTATCAGCGGCGACATCGGATCCGGTCCCCCTCGGTGCCGGCCGGCCGCGGAAGCCGGGGCGCGGTGACCTCGCGCCGCCGATCCGCCCGTTACGTTGATACGGCCGGACCGCAAAGCGTTCGATAGGAAATGCGGCGTGACTACTTCGATCTGACCGTCGACGGCGTCGGAAGCGACGCCGACTCCCGGTCTCCCCCGCTGGTGCGGATCGACTTCCACGGGCCGGAGGAGCTGCTCCGGGAGCGGCTCTCCGGGGGCGGGAGCGACGACGCCGACGGCGGCGACGACCTGCTCACGGCCGACGAGATAGACGTCGCCTTCCGGCTCCGCGAGCCGCTGGGCGAGGCGGACGACCCGGAGGGCGTCGTCGGCGTCACCAACCGGTACACCGGCGACTTCGTCCTTGAACTCAACGAGACGGCGACCGACGTCCTCCCCTTCATCCACGCCGCGCGCGACGCCACCGACGACGGCGACGCCCGGTATCGCGTCGAGATCGACGTGGACGGCGATCGGCTCGTCGCCTACGACAAGGACACCTTCCTCGTGTACGACCACGAGGGGAACCTCCTCCGGGGCGAGAGCCTGATCCCCTCGGGCGTCGAACTGTAGCGGCGATTTTTTCGAAACTCACACGCTGACACTGTCGGGGACGAACCGCACCGAGTCGCCCGGCCGGAGGTCGAACGCGCCGTCGCCCCGCCCGTCGTTCACGTCGCACTCGACGTAGCCGTGGCTCCCGACGGTGACGAGGCGCTCGCCGGGGTCGACGGCGCCGAACGTCTCCGCGACCGGCGTGAGGTCGCCGTCGACGCGGATCCAGTCGCGGCCGCGGACCAGTTCGCCCGGGACGTTGGTGATCACGTTCCCGAACCGATCGATCGCGAGCACCTCGCCGTCGACGGCGATCACTTCTCCCTCCTCGTCGCCGGCGTCGCCCTCCTCCTCGACAGCACTCCCCTCGTCGCGCTCGACCGTCGGCTCCGGGAAGCGGATGTCGACCGGGTCGCTCGCGGGCGCGAGGTCGTCCATCCCCGCGAGCGTCTCGGCGACCGCCTCGGCGTCGAGAGCGCCGTTCGGCGCCGCCAGGTCGTCGTCGAGCGCCGCTCTGACGCGGGCCGCGGTCGGGGCGAACACGTCCCGGCCGTGGAACGTCTCGCTCGCCGGCTCGTCGACCGCGATGGTCCAGATCTCGACGTCCGACTCGTCGGGCGCCAGCGCCCTGGCCGGCGGCATCGCGAGGCCGTTGTCGGGCGCGACGAGGACGTGTGCGCCGGCGCGGACGACCAAGGCGTCGCGGTCGGTGCCGACGCCGGGGTCGACGACGGCGCAGTGGACTGCGGGCGGGAACTCCGGGAGGACGAACCGGAGCCAGAAGGCCGCCGCGCGGGGATCACCGCGCGGCAGATCGTGCGCGACGTCGATCATCTCGGCGTTCGTGTGCCGGCGGATCACTCCCTTCATCGCGGCGGGGTACGGCGACCCGAAGTCCGAGGTGAGCGTGATCATGTCAGCACTCGCGTCCGGCGTGGGTTTAAAAGGAACGGGCGGCGGCGGGCTATTCGTCGGAGGGTTCGTCGCCGTTCGCGTCGGTCTCGGCGATCCGGCGGATGCGCTCGACGCCGTCGACCTCGCGGATCACGTCGACGACGGCGTCGGGGACGAGGCCCTCCCAGTCGCGGCCGCGGATCATCCGCTCGCGGAGTTCGGTCCCCTCCAGCACGTCGCGGCGGAACATCGGCGACTGGCGCACCTCGACGCCGGCCTCCTCGAACAGCCGGACCACGAGCGGGTTGTTCGAGTACGCGACGTCGAACCGCGGGGTCATGCTCTGGACGTGGCTCACCCAGACGGAGTTGCGGTCGAGGTCCTCGATGGGGACCACGTAGGTGGTGGCCTCCAGCTCCTCGACGGCCTTCGTCACCATCATCACGCGCTCGCCGGCGGTGAAGGGGTTCCGCGTGGTGTGGGAGTCGCCGGCGGAGCCGATTCCCAGGACGAGCTCGTCGACCTCCGCCGCGATCTCTTCCACCATGTGCTGGTGACCGTCGTGGAACGGCTGATACCGGCCGATGTAAAACCCCCGCATGAATCTACGTACCGTCGGCGTCATTTATAAACCCCGTGGGAACGCTCACAGGGAGAGATCGTCGGATACACGGCTTCAGAACGGCGTTTGCTGCCACCGGGGTGGTGCCTCCGGGGGGAGAAAGTATATCAGTAGCCGACCCGTCCTTTTCGATAGCGACACTCGATTCTATGAGCAACGAGAAGGACACGAACGACCCGACGGCCGACGACCCCGACGAACCGCCCCACGGCGGCGTCGACGACTCGAATCCGGCGGGAGACGGCGAGGACGCCCCGAGCGGCGACTCCGAGCCCGACGACGGTCCGGCGAGCGAACCCGGCGTCGACGAGGACCCGGCCGCGGACTCCGGTGGGGAGTCGGCCGCGGACCCCGACGACGAGAACCCCGACGACGCGGACGAACCCTGGGACGACGGCGTCGTCGTCGACGAGGGGGACGGGTTCGAGGACGGCGAAGTCGTCGGAGAGGGTCCCAACGGGAGCCGGAACGGCGAGACAGCCGATCCGGCCGACGACGGCGGGATCGACGAGCTCGGCAGCACCGTCGAGGTCGAGGGCGCCGAGATCGACGAGGACCCCGACGAGGACGACCTCCTCGGCGGACTCAAGATCGACACGACCGCCGAACTCGAAATTCCCGACCGGCTCGTCGACCAGGTCATCGGGCAGGAACACGCCCGCGACGTGATCATCAAGGCGGCGAAACAGCGCCGCCACGTGATGATGATCGGCTCGCCCGGGACCGGGAAGTCGATGCTGGCGAAGGCGATGTCCGAACTCCTCCCCAAAGAGGAGCTTCAGGACGTCTTAGTGTATCACAACCCCGACGACGGCAACAAGCCGAAGGTGCGGACGGTGCCGGCCGGTAAGGGCGACCAGATCGTCGAGGCGCACCGCGAGGAGGCGCGCAAGCGCAACCAGATGCGGTCGCTCCTCATGTGGATCATCATCGCCGTCGTGTTGGGCTACGCGCTCATCATCGTCGGCCAGATCCTCGTCGGCATCATCGCCGCCGGGGTCGTCTACCTCGTCTTCCGGTACCTCAACCGCGGGTCGGACGCGATGATCCCGAACCTGCTGGTGAACAACGGCGACACGAAGACGGCGCCGTTCCGCGACGCGACCGGCGCGCACGCCGGCGCGCTGCTCGGCGACGTCCGGCACGACCCGTTCCAGTCCGGCGGGATGGAGACGCCCAGCCACGACCGCGTCGAGGCTGGAGCCATCCACAAGGCGAACAAGGGCGTGCTGTTCATCGACGAGATCAACACGCTCGACATCCGCAGCCAGCAGCACCTCATGACGGCGATCCAGGAGGGAGAGTTCTCGATCACGGGTCAGTCCGAGCGCTCCTCGGGCGCGATGGTCCAGACCGAGCCGGTCCCGACGGACTTCGTCATGATCGCGGCCGGGAACCTCGACGCGATGGAGAACATGCATCCGGCGCTCCGGAGCCGTATCAAGGGGTACGGCTACGAGGTGTACATGGAAGACACCATCGAGGACACCCCGGAAATGCGCCGGAAGTACGTCCGGTTCATCGCCCAGGAGGTCGCGAAGGACGGCCGCCTGCCGGAGTTCACGGCCGAGGCCGTCGAGGAGGTCATCCTCGAGGCCAAGCGCCGCTCCGGCCGGAAGGGCCACCTCACCCTGCTGTTCCGGAACCTCGGCGGGCTGGTCCGCGTCGCGGGCGACATCGCTCGCGGCGAGGACGCCGACTACACCACCCGCGACCACGTCCTTCAGGCGAAGGGCCGCTCGCGGTCGATCGAACAGCAGCTCGCCGACGACTACATCGAGCGCCGGAAGGACTACGAGCTACAGGTCTCCGACGGCTACGTCGTCGGGCGCGTCAACGGTCTCGCCGTGATGGGGGAGGACTCGGGGATCATGCTCCCGGTGATGGCCGAGGTGACGCCGACCCAGAGCGGCGGGCAGGTGATCGCCACCGGCCAGCTCAAGGAGATGGCCGAGGAGTCGGTCCAGAACGTCTCGGCGATCATCAAGAAGTTCTCCGACGAGAACATCTCCGAGAAGGACATCCACATCCAGTTCATCCAGACGGGCCAACAGGGCGTCGACGGCGACTCCGCGTCCATCACGGTCGCGACCGCCGTCATCAGCGCCTTGGAGAACGTCGGCGTCGACCAGAGCCTCGCGATGACCGGCTCGCTTTCGGTCCGCGGCGACGTGCTCCCCGTCGGCGGGGTCACCCACAAGATCGAGGCGGCCGCGAAGGCCGGCTGTACCCGGGTGATCATCCCCGCGGCCAACGAGCAGGACGTGATGATCGAAGACGAGTACGAGGAGATGATCGAGATCATCCCCGTCTCGCACATCAGCGAGGTCCTCGATATCGCCCTCGAAGGCGAGACCGAGAAGGACTCGCTCGTCTCCCGGCTGAAATCGATCACGGGGTCGACGCTGAAGGACAGCAACGTCTCCAGCCCGTCCAGCCCGAGTCCGCAGTAAGCGGTACCGCTTCTCTTCGCGGTTTCTCCGTTCACGCATCCCGCCGCTGAGCCGTCGCCTCGCCCTTTTCCGGCGGGCCTCTGCCCCGCCCTCTTCCGGCGGGCCGTCGCCCCGCCCTCTTTTTATTCCGGGAGCCTCTACGACGGACGATGAGCGGGAAACCGACCGTCGGGGAGTACATGACCCGCGAGGTGGAGACGGTCAGCCCGGACGAGACGGTGACGACCGTCGCGCGCCGCATGGCCGACAGTGACGGACACAACGGGTTCCCGGTGACGCAGGGCCGCACCGTCGAGGGGTTCGTCTCGGCCGGGGACCTGCTGCTCGCGGACGACGACGCCCCCGTGTTCACGGTGATGACGGAGGACCTGATCGTCGCGCACCCGGACATGAAAGTGACCGACGCCGCGCGGGTGATCCTCCGCTCCGGCATCCAGCGGCTCCCGGTCGTCGACGACGCCGACAACCTCGTCGGGATCATCTCGAACACCGACGTGGTCCGCTCGCAGATCGAACGGGCGACGCCCGGCAAGGTCGGGAAGCTGATGCGCACCCTCTCGCAGATCCACGGCGTCGAACTCGACGAGGAGCGCCGCGAGGTGGAGATCGCGGCCCTGACCCCGACGCAGGCGCGGGTGTACGCCGACGAACTGGAGGGGCGACAGTACGAGCTGGAACACGGGCTGGCGGAGCCGCTCGTCGTCATCGACAACGACGGCACGCTCTACCTCGCCGACGGCCACCACCGGGCCATGGCCGCCCGCGAGGCCGGCATCGAGACGATGGACGCGTACGTGATCGTCCCGCAGACGCCGGTCGACCTGGGAATGGCGAAGACCGCCGAGAAGGAGGGGCTTCGCGCCGTCGACGACATCGAGATCGTCGACTACGCGCGACACCCCCTCGTGGAGACGACGAAGCGGCTCCAGTAACGCGCTGTCCCGCCAACACCACCGCCGTCAGGGAATCCGTCCGGCGGTAGATTGATAATGCTGGTGCCGGGAGGAGTGTCACATGACAACAGGGGACGCCTTGGTCGAACTCGACGAGGTGACGAAGCAGTTCGGCGATCTCACTGCGGTCGGCGGTATCGATTTCTCCGTCCGGAAAGGCGAGTTCTTCACCTTGGTCGGTCCGTCCGGCTGCGGGAAGACGACGACGCTCCGGATGATCTGCGGCTTCGAGCACCCGACGGAGGGCGAGGTTCGGATCAACGGCCGGTCGATGGGGTCGGTACCCCCGGAGGCCCGCGATACCAACCTCGTGTTCCAGCAGCTCTCGCTTTTCCCCCACATGACCGTGGGCGAGAACGTGGGATACGGGCTCGCGAAGGCGGGCGTCGACGCGGACGAGCGGTCGGAGCGCGTCTCCGAGTACCTCGATCTCGTCGACCTCGGCGGGTTCGAGGACCGCAACCCCGGAGAGCTTTCCGGCGGCCAACAACAGCGGGTCGCCCTCGCTCGCGCCCTGGTCAACGAGCCGTCGGTGTTGCTGCTCGACGAGCCGCTCTCCAGCCTCGACAGGAAGCTCCGGAAACAGATGCAGGTCGAACTCCGGCGGATCCACAAGCAAACCCAGGGCGGGTTCTTCTACGTGACCCACGACCAGGAGGTGGCGATGACGCTCAGCGACCGGATCGCCGTGATGAACGACGGCCACATCGAGCAGATCGGTCCCCCGGAAGAGATCTACCGCGAGCCGGCGTCCGAGTTCGTCGCCGACTTCATCGGCGACACGAACCTCATCGCCGCGCAAGTCGCGGAGCGGAACGGAACGACGGTCGCCGAGATCGGCGGTGAAGGCGGGTTCAGCGTACCGGTTGAGGGACGAACCGGCGAGGTCACCGTCTCGATCCGCCCGGAGGACTTCACCATCGCGAAGGGCGACGGCGCCCTGCGCGGCACCGTCGTCGAGCGGTACTTCCAGGGCGATCAGACGAACTACGTCGTCGACCCCGACGGGGACATCGACGAGCTTCAGGTGGTCATTCAGGGACGCGAGTCGGCGGTCGACACCGGCGACGACGTCGCGCTCGACGTGGTCGAGGGCGCGCCCACCGTCTTCTGACCGCCGAGATTCGACGGTTCGACCCGCCTATCGTTCGTATCCGTGGATTTCGCGGTCTCGAAACGCCACCCGAAACGGGGCTCTCCCCGGTCGGGAGCTACTCCTCTTCGGTGACCGTTCCGGCGACGTAGCCGGTCACGTTGCCGACGTTCATCGCGATTGCCAGCGCGATCGCGACGCCGAACACGATGAGCGCGGAGACGGCGTTGAGCTCCGGCGCGTCGAGCTGTCGGATCCGACTGAACATCCAAATCGTCAACACGTCCGTGTTGGGACCGGTGAGGAACAGCGCACGGATGTAGTCCTCGAACGAGCGGATCCACGCGAACAGGAACCCCGCCCCGACGGCCGGAGCGATCACGGGAAGCGTCACGTCCCGGAACACCGTGATCGGGTCCGCGCCGAGGTCCCGGGCCGCCTCCTCAAGAGACTCGTCAAAGGTGTACAGCCGAGCCGAGACGATGAGGAGCACGAAGGGGAGCCCGTACAGCGAGTGGGCCAACACCACCGTCGTGAACCCGGGGAGGATCCCGAGCAGGTTCTGGAAGTAGATCCGGAGCGCCACGCCGAGGATGATGCCCGGGATCACCATCGGGATGATCCCGAACGTCCGGTACACCTCTCGGAGGCGGAACCGGTAGCGGGTCAGCGCGAAGCTCGCCAGCACGCCGAGCACCGTCGCGATCGACGCCGCCACCGTCGCGATCGTGAAGCTCCCGGTGAGCGACGAGCGCATCGATTCGCTGTCGAGCGCCAGCCGGAAGTTGTCGAGCGTGAACCCCTCGAACGGGAAGATCGTTACGGGGTTTTCCGCGAACGCGAGCAGGATGATGATCGCGAGCGGGACCCACAAAAATAAGAGTAGCAGGCCGGACACGACGTACAGCGAGGTGCTGAGCAGCTGTTCGACCCGTTGGTGGCCGAGGAGTCGGTCGCTCGACTCCGCCGGTTCGGACGATTCGGTCGCCATCTCAGGCACCCCCCAGTTCCTCGATGCTCACGTACCGGAAGGCGAGGATCATCGCACCGATGATCGAGACGAGCACGAACATCGACGCCGCGCTCGCGTAGCCGATCGAGTACGTTCCGGCGACCCGGTTCTCGATGAGCATCCCGATCATCTGGACTTTGCCTTGGCCGAGGAACGTCGGCGTGATGAACGCGCCGACGCTCGGGACGAAGACGAAGAGGCTCCCGCCGATGATCCCCGGAAGCGTGAGCGGGATCACGTGGTCGCGGAACACCTCGACCCGCGACGCGCCCAGGTCGCGAGCGGCCTCGATGATCGAGAAGTCGAGACCGTCGAGGCTCGCGTACAGCGTCAGGAGCATGTACGGGAAGTACGCGTGTGTGAGTCCGACGATGATGGCCGGCACGCCGTAGTTGAATATCCCGAGGGGGGCGTCGATCAGCCCCCAGCTCATGAGCGTGCTGTTGATCACGCCGCCGGGACCGAACATCAGGACCCACGAGTACGCCCGCACGAGGTACATCGTGAAGAACGGCAAGAGCACGAAGAAGATGACGACCTTGAACAGCCGGCCGCCGTTCCGCGCGAGCAGGTACGCCAGCGGGAACGCGAGCGCCAGACACAACACCGTGGTCACGGTGGCGATGACGTACGAGAGCCACAGCGCCGTGACGAACGGGGTCTGCCAGATCGCGCCGCCGCCGTCGAAAAGCGACCGGTAGTTGTTCAGCGTCGGCTCGTAGATGATCTGATACGTCAGCGAGCTGACCTCGAAGAAGCTCACGGCGACCATGAACGCCAGCGGCGCGACGAGCAGGGTGAGTATCCACGCCGCGCTGGGACCGACGGTGATGCCGAGCCGACTCCGTGGTCCACTCAACAACCTCACCGCTCTCGCTCGCCTGTTCTCGTCCGGCTCGTCGGTCGACATCTATGCCGCCTTGACCTCTTCCCACGTGGAGACGTACGCCTCTTCGACGTCGGAGGCGATGTCCTTGAGCGAGTACATCCCTTCGAGACGCGAGGGATCGATCCGTCCGTACAGGTCGTTCTGCTCTTCGGTCAGTTCGTCGGCGACGTTGGGGTTCGTGCTGGGCGAGAAGCCCGCCTCGGCGAGCGCCGCGCCGTTCTGCGGCGTGATGAACTCGTTGATGACTTCCCAAGCGGTCTCTTGGTTGTCCGAGGCGGCCGAGACGAGCGCGGTCTCGTACCACGCCAGCGCGCCCTCTCCGGGGGCGACGAACTCCACCCAGTCGTCCCCCTCGCTCCGCATCTGGACGGTCTCGTTGCGTCCGCTGTGCCCGACGAGGAAGTTGCCCTGCCGGAACTCCTGGATGAACGTCGGGTCCGGGGCGATGTACCCCTGGAGCCGCGGCTTCTGCTGGATGAGCAACTCCTGAATCTCCGAGAGCTGGTCCTCCGTGAACGTCATCCGCGCACCCGACATCGCGTCGTCCATGCCGAGGTACAGCGCCGCGGCGGGGATGGTCTTCGCCGCCTCGTCGTACATGATGATCTCGCCGTTGAGGTCGGCGTCGACGTAGTCCTCTTCGAACAGGATGTCGTAGCTCGGCTCGTGGTCCGGAACGCTCCGGGAGTCGTAGGAGTAGCCGTACCAGCCGAACCGGATCGGAACCCCGTAGGCGTCTCCGCCCTCCGTGAACTGGTCGTCGACGAACGTCTGGAACCGGTCGTACATCGAGCCGAAGTTGTTCACCACGTCGCGGTTCACCGGCGCGACGAGACCGGCGTCCATGAACCGCGGGACGAGGTTGTTGTTCGGGACGGCGATGTCGTACTGCGCGTCTTGGCCGGCACTCCACTGTGAGAACATCTCCGTCGACGACGTCGAGGGCGTGATGTTCAGCTCCACGCCGTCGAGCGTGGACTCGATGTTCTCTTGCATCTCGGCGTACTCCTCCCACGTGATGATGTTGATCGTGGTCGTTCCGTTGCCGCCCATGCTACCGCCGTCACCACCGTCGCCACCGCCACCGTCGCCGCCGTCGCCGCCGTCGCCGCCGCCGCCGCCACAGCCGGCGAGCGCGACCGTGCCTGCCGCACCGGCAGCCGCGATGTACTGACGGCGACTCACGCTTCCGTTCGATCGTGCCCGATCATCGTTATTCGTTGGCATACCTCGTATGTGCGAAGTGGCACAAATAAATATTGCCCACGGAATACATGTCTGATATTATTTAAGTCAATACACATAGCAGGTAGTAAATATACGCCCTCCGGGGTTCAACCGCCGATATATCGCTTGATTAATATTTCAGATTCGCGCTCGTCGCGCGGACGTCTTCGGGAACGGCTACACGAACCGGGGAAGCGGGCCGCCGTGATCGACGGAGACGCCGCGCCGTGTTCGGCGACCACCGCCGCAGGGCGGTTCGCCGCTCACCCCAATCCGTGGTTTCCGCAGACACATTTTTATGAATCGACAAGATATGGGAGGTATGGGACGAATCCGAAACGCGGTCGACAGGGCGAAGTACGCGGCCGTGGGCGCCGCGGTGGGCGCCGCGGTCGGCGGACTGTGGAGCCGGAACGCGGCCAGTACCGGCGGCGCGCTGGGCGGACTGGCGGGCGCGACGCTCGCCGAACTGAAGTCCGGCGCCGGCGGCGTGTTCGCGGACGGTAACGAGGACGATACAGACGGCGACGAGACCGACGAAGCCGTCGAAGCCGACGCGGCGGCGTGACCGCCGGACCCGCATGAACTCCGGACCCGCGCGAGCGGGACGCGGGGCGAGTGACCGCCAGTCGCATCGGGAACGTCTATACCGGCGGGGCGAGTAGCCGCCGGCAATGAGCGACACCGACGCCGGACCGGACGCGAACGCGGCGTCCGACGGCGGGGGCGGCTGGTTCGAGGCGCTTCCGTCGGACGCGGCCGACGGGAACGACATCGAGACGGAGAGTGACGACGACGCGACCGCGGCGGCCGCGGCGCGGATACGCGACGGGACCGCCCCGGCGCCCGACGACTGGCCGGCGCGCGCCGTCGAGTCCGGGTTCGTCGACGACGCGGACGAGTACTACGACCGGCTCAAGGCCGCGACGACGCGCGCGACCCGCGATGCGGTCCGTGAGCGGGAGCGCGCGGACGACGCGCAGCTGATCCACGCGGTGCGGGCCATGGACGACTGCGAGCGCGTCGCCAACGAGCTGGCCGAGCGCGCCGTCGAGTGGGGCGGGAGCCTCTTCGACGAGGTCGATCCGGGAATCGAAGGCGCCCGGGAGATCGCGGCGCGAGAGCCGGAAAGCGAGGTCGAGCGGCGGGCGATCTCCCTCGCCGAGCGCGCCGTCGAACTCGACGGCGAGCGGGCGGCGCTCGCCGAGACCATCGGCCGGATCGCGCCCGCGGTCGCGCCGAACCTCACCGAAATGGCCGAATCGGAACTCGCCGCGCGGCTGATCGCACTCGCGGGCGGACTGGACCCTCTCGCGAAGAAGCCGTCCGGGACGGTTCAGGTGCTCGGCGCCGAGGACGCGCTGTTCGCGCACCTCTCGGGGCGGGCCCCCTCGCCGAAACACGGGATCATCTACACCCACGAGTTCGTCCGCGGCACGCGGCCCGAGGACCGAGGGTCTGCCGCGCGTGCGCTCGCCGGGAAGCTGACGCTCGCGGCCCGTGCGGACCACTACGCCGGCGAGCGACGCGAGCGACTCCACGCCGACCTCCGCGAGCGAATGGCGACGATCCGGGCGCGGGCGGACGACGGAGGGACAAGCGACGGAGCAGACGACGAAGCGACGACCGACGGAGGGACCGACGATGAGTGACGCCGCGCTCCCCGACGGCGTCGAACGCCGCGAGATAGACGGGACGCGGCGGCTGGCGACCCGGGGCGAGCCGGTGTACGGCGAGCCGACCGCCGACGGATGGCGCGCGTGGAACCCCGAGCGGTCGAAGCTCGGCGGGATGCTCGAACTCGGGTTGGAGACCGGGCTGACGGGCGGCGAGACGGTCCTCTACCTCGGCGCCGCGAGCGGCACCACGGTCAGCCACGTCGCCGACTTCGCCGGTCCCACCTACGCGGTCGAGTTCGCGCCGCGGCCAGCGCGTGACCTGCTCGACGCCGCCGCGTCCCGCGACCGACTGTTCCCGCTGCTCAAGGACGCGCGGAAGCCGGAGACGTACGCGCACGTCGTCGAGACCGACGTCGACGCGATCGTTCAGGACGTTGCCACACGCGGGCAGTCAGACGTTGCCGTCCGCAACGCGGAGTTTCTGGCCGACGACGGCCGGCTCCTGTTGGCGATCAAAGCGCGCAGCGAGGACGTGACGGCCGACCCGGAGACGGTGTTCGAGGGCGCGCTCGACCGGCTCCGAGAGACCTACGAGATACTGGAGACGCGGCGGCTCGACCGATATCACGAGGACCACCTCGGCGTCGTGGCGACGCCGCGGTAGGAGCGGGAGAGTGCGGCGGAAAGTCCGGGGTGTGTAGGGTCACGCGTCGGTGACAGCCGCGACGAGCGCGTCGGTCGCCGCGCCGACGTCGACAGTCTCGGCGCTCACCAGCCGTTCGTCGACAGTTTCGAGCAGCGCGCCGAGCGTCGCGGGCGGGAACGCCAGCCCGTGGGCCATCGACGGCAGGCGCTCGTCCGCGTCGCGGTACGCTCGGGTGACGGTCGTCAACGGCGGCTCAAACCGGGCGGGCGAGACGTCGGTTCGGGGCGGTACCGAACCCCGCGGCGCGGGCGGATCCTCGCGGTCTTCGGGGGAGGGGTCCGGACGCGCCCCCGCCGACGGCGGGCTGTTGAACGCGACCTGACCGGTCTCGGACCCCGCGAACGCGAGCCACGCGGCGGCTCCCTCGGGCGAGGGGGATCCCGCCGGCGGGACGAACGCGTCGTACAGGACGACCGGAGCGTCGCCGAGACCGACGACTCCCCAACTCCCCGTCCCGTCTTCGCTCCGGTGTCCGAACCCGGCGCGCCGGAGGGACGCCGACAGCCACGAGCCGGATTGGACGACGGTCGCCGCACCGCTTCCGACCCGACGACCCGCTTCGATCTGGACGTCGGCCGCGTCGTCTCCGACGGCGGAGAGGAGCCGCGACGTCGCCGCCACCGCCTCGCGGACGGCGGATCGAGGCTCGCCGCCCGAGACGAACCCGCGGTAAGCCTCGGGGTCGACGGCGGCGAGCAGAGCGGCGAACAGCTGAAGCGTGGGCCGCGGCCGGCCGAGCGCGTGGCCGAGCGGTCGCGCGTCGGTCGACGACGACGCCGCGACGGCCTCGACGGCCGCGAGGACCCCGTCGACGGACGAGAGCGAGGCGGGAGCGACGCCGACGTCGTCGAGGATATCGACGTTGTAGTAGACGGTGTCGACCCGGAACGCAGCGACCGGAACGGCTCGATAGGCGCCGTCCCGACGGCACACCTCGCGAGCGAGCGGGGGGTGAGCGTCGGTCAGTTCTCCGGTCCACACGTCGTCGACCGTCGCCAGCGAGTCGTCGAAGGGAGCCAGGTTCTCCCCCGGAACGGTTCCGACGGTCCCGGGCGGGTCGCCCCCCTCGACGCGCCGCACGAGGAGGTCGTCGACGTCGGCGTCCGCGACGGGTCGCACGTCCGTCGGAACCGACGGGTGGGCCTCGCGGAACGCCGCGGCGAACGACTCGCTCGCGAGCATGTTGGGACCGGACGTCCAGTTGTGGAGGACTTCGACCGGCGAGCCGGAGGAGGGATCGGTCTCGGGCGTCGGCCCCGACTCGGAGGCACAGCCGGTGAGGGCCGCGAGACCACTCGTCGCGAGCGCCGCCAAGAACGGTCGGCGGCGGGGAGTCCGCAGCGGCGTCGGGGGACCGGTCATCGGTTTCGACGGTTCGCCGGCCGGTTACAAGTGTTTTCCGTCGGCTGTGAGAGTCGTCACCCGTCTTCGTCCGCCGGCTCGAACAGGTCCTCGATCCGGCAGCCGAAGTGGTCGGCCAACTTGAAGGCCAGCTTCAGCGAGGGGTCGTAACGCTCGCGTTCGATCGCGTTGATCGTCTGGCGCGTGACCCCGACGGCGGCGGCGAGGTCGGCCTGACTCTCGCCGGTCTCTGCGCGCCGGTCGCTGATGTCGTTTCTCATGACCGGTACTTGTGGTAGAGGACGGACGCGCCGAACACGACGAAGACCGCGAAGAGAGTCCACGTCGCGCCGTAGAACTCTCCGGGGAGCGTGACGACGCCGCTCTCCTCTAACGCGAGTCCGCCGGGCGTCCCGAGGATGAACACGTACGCGAAGACGTTCACCGTGTTCTGGCTGGCCTTGCGCTCGATGGTGGTGTCGCGCTCGTCGTACAGCTCGACCGGGCTGAACCGCTGGACGAGTCCCATGCCGATGCCGCCGGCCCAGTAGAGCGCCACGCCGAGGACGAACCGGTCGAGCGCGATACCGATCCACAGCGCGAGGATGCCGGCGCCGAGTAAGGCGTACGCGACGCGTTTGTACCGTTTTCGGGTGGAGGGCCGAGTCGTTGCGGAGGTCGTGTGTTCGCTCATGGTGGAGGGTAAAGCGAGCGCGAATTTGTGTAAAGCTCGCTTTACAGTAAAGGACACTTTACGTTAGATAATAAATCTGTCGCTGTCGAGGGACCCGCGGGGACACCGCTGTAGAGAGTCGTTATCCGGCGTATCCGGGCCTCACCGCGGAAAGAGGACTGTCACCCGGCGTATCCGGGCCTCACCACGATGGGGGCGAGAAGCCGGCGTCTTCGAGAATGGGCTTCCAGCGCTTCTGGACCGAGAGCCGCGAGACGTCCATCGCGTCGGCGACGGCGGACTGCGAGCGCTCCTCGCCGCGGATCAGGCCGGCGGCGTAGAGGCTGGCGGCGGCGGCGACGCGCTTCCCGCGGTCGTCGTCGGGGGCGCGCGAGAGGAAGAGATCGACCGCGGTCGAGCGCGTCTCCTCGTCCAGATCGAGCGAGACGCACGTCTCGTCGAGGAGTTCGATCCATGCCTCGTTGTCGACTCGGTCGCTCGCGCGGTACACGCGCCGTGGTAGTCGAGGGAGGTATATAAACGACCGCGTCCACCCTCCGTCCCGGCACGGTTCCGACCGCGTCCACCCTCCGTCCCGGCACGGTTCCGACCGCGTCCACCCTCCGTCCCGGCACGGTTCCGACCGCGTTCGCCGCCCTGAAGTCGCCCGCGAACGTAGCGCGCGTATGTCGACGCAGACGTGGGACGAGACGCGGGTTCGGGCGCTTCACGACGACCTCGTGTCGCTGTACGAGCCGGTCGACCGGACCGCCGAACACGGGGCGGACCCGACCGCCGAACCGGGCGAGGGCGTCCGCCAGCTGGTGACGACGATCCTCTCGCAGAACGTCGCCGACGAGAACACGCGCCGGGCCTCGGAGGCGCTGTTCGACCGCTACGACGACTTCGCGGCGATCGAGGCGGCCGACCACGAGGAGCTGAAGGAGACGATCCGGGTGGCCGGGCTGCCGGACCAGAAGGCCGCACGGATCCAGCGCGCGCTGACCGCGATCCGCGAGGAGACGGGCGGCGCGTACTCGCTGGCGTTCCTCGACGCGATGGCGACCGACGACGCGAAAGACTGGTTGACGGAGATCAAGGGCGTCGGCCCGAAGACCGCCAGCGTCGTGTTGAACTTCCACTTCGGGAAGCCGACGATGGCGGTCGACACCCACGTCGAGCGCGTCTCGAAGCGGTTCGGGCTGGTGCCGGAGTCGGCCTCGAACGAGCGCGCCCACGAGGTGCTGGGCGAGCAGGTCCCCGACGAACTGATCTACCCGCTTCACGTCCTCCTGATCCGACACGGTCGGGAGAACTGTTCGGCTCGGGGGGCGGACTGCGACAACCCGGTCTGTGAAACGTACTGCGAGTGCGAGTACTGTTGATACGTCGTTGCTGGCGCGGAGAGTCGGTTTAAGGACTCGATCGCTCGTTTATAAGTGGCTACTCGCACGGCGGCCACCTCCAAAGCCCCGGCCGCTCGGCGATACGTGGCTGCTACCGCGGAGAACACCTCCAAAGCCCCAGCCGGGAGGGCTCGCGCGCCTTGTTGCGCGCCTCGCTCGTTCGCTCCGCTCACTCGCTGCGGTGCTTACTGCGGCGTGCTTCGCCCTCCCGGCTGCCCCTTTGAGTCCCACCCGACCGCACCGCACAGCACCTCACACCTCCCCAGCCTCGCGGCTCCCTCCGCTTCGCTCCGGTCGCCGCGTCCCTCGCGCGTGCGACTCGCGCCCTACGGGCACTCGTCGGCACGCGCCACCGCATTTATAAATAGACTCGCTGCTGGCGGTTCGTCAGGTTCTTGAGTCGGTTTCGCTTACCTCAGTCTGCGCGCGGGTTGCCGAGCCAGGCCAAAGGCGTAGCGCTTAGGACGCTATCCCGTAGGGGTCCGCCGGTTCGAATCCGGTCCCGCGCACTGAACGAAGGAGCGTAGCGACTGAGTGAGAGAGCAGGAGCGGATTCGAACCTTAGAACTCACGAGGACAGCCACAGGTACGTACCGCTCAATAGCGCACATACCAGTAGCTATCAGCGCGGCGCGCGGTGACCGAACCATGACGGAGGTTCCTCGCCTCGGGTGTCCGGTGTGTGGTTCGTCGAGTTCGTCCCACGCGGTCGACGCGGTCTCTGGCAGGGATCGAGACGCGACCGACGGGTTCGGGGCTGCCCTCGACTCCCGGCGACGGCGCGCCCTGTTGCTCGGGACCGCGACCGCCGCGGCGGGGGCCGTCGGAGTCGCGTCCGTCTCGCGGCCGGTGACCGACGGCGGGACGGAGTCGGCGGCCGCCGCCGACGCTCCCGACAGGACCACCGACCCGACGCTGATCGCCCATCGGGGGTTCGCGGGGGAGAACCCGGAGAACACGCGCGCGGCGGCGCGGGCGGCGGCCCGCGAGGAGGGACCCGGTCGCCGCGCCGACCTCGTCGAGGTCGACGTCGTGCCGACCGCCGACGGCGACGTAGTGGCGTTCCACGACGACGAGCTCTCGGGCCGCGACGACGGGCTGGGACTCACCGACGAGACGGGCGTAGTCTGGGAGACGGACACGGAGACCGTCACGAGCGCGGAAGTGCTCCGGAGCGGGGAGACGGTGCCGCGGCTCGGGGCGCTGCTCGAATCGATCCCGGCGGACGTCGGCGTCAACGTCGAACTGAAGAACCCGGGGAGTACCTCCCTCCGGTTCGCCGAGAAGCTCGACGGGGACGCCCTCGAAGCGCAGCGGTCCGTCTGGCGACCGTTCGTCGAGCGCGTCGTCGAGATCCTCGACGGACACGACCACGAGGTCCTCTTCTCGTCGTTCTACGAGGCGGCGCTCGCCGTCGCCGCCGAGCGGTCGACCGCGTCGCTCGCGCCGATCCTGTGGGAGTCGGTCGCGGACGGGGTCGCGATCGCCGATGCGTACGACGCCGACGCGCTCCACCCGCCCGCGGCGATGGTCCGCGGGACGCCGTTCTTCGACGACGCGCGCTTCGGCGGGACCGATCTGGTGCGGACGGCGCGGGACCGCGGCTGGGCGGTCAACGCCTGGACGGTCGACTCGTGGTACCGGGCGGACCGGCTGCTCGACGCCGGCGTCGACGGGCTCATCGCCGACTACTCGGCGCTCGTCCGCGAGTGAGCGGTCGGCGTCCGCGGCTTCGAACGCCTCGCAACCGCTACCGGGCCGCACGGATCGGTATATAGTCCCACGAACCGGCTCGTAGCGCCACGTATCCCTATTAGCAGCGGTTATACCGGATGTTCGGGAACCCGGACGTGTATGGCGCAACACACCGAGGAGCCGACCGGAGTCTCACGTCGAAACACGCTCGCGACGACAGGGGCCGCGCTCGCGGCAGCCACCGGACTGGCGGGCTGTCTGGGCGGCGGGGGTGGCGGTGGCGCGCAGTTCTCGCCGATCAACGAGGAGCTCACCGTCTGGCACGCGATGGGCGGGACGAACGGCGAGACCCTCGACGGGATCGCCGCGGACTTCGAGGAACAGACCGGGACGGGCGTGAACATGGAGTTTCAGGACTCCTACGAGAACGTCCTGACGAACACCCTCTCGGCGTTCGACTCGGGGAACGTCTCGGACATGCTCCAGGTGGACTCGCTGTTCGCCCAGCAGGTGCTCGACACGGATCAGGTGCGCCCGGTCGAGGAGATCCTCCCCGACGAGTTCGACGCCGACGTCTTCCTCGACAACGTCGCGGAGTTCTTCACCGTCGACGGCGAGCTCGCCTCGCTCCCGTTCAACAACTCGAACGCGATCATGTACATCAACCGGGACGCCTTCGAGGCGGCCGGACTGGACCCCGACGACCCGCCGCGGACGCTGGCCGAGGTGCGCAGCGCGTCGGAGCAGCTCGTTGACCAGGACGTGACGCAGTACGGGATCACCTGGCCGAACCACGTGTGGTTCGTCGAGACGTGGTACGGGTTCGAGGGCGAGCTGCTGACGGACGCGGAGAACGGCCACGCCGGGACCCCGACCGAGTTCCGGACCCCCGACGCGGCCTACGACCTCTACGAGTGGTGGAAGGGGATGGCCGACGACGGTCTCTACACGAACCCGGGGATCGAGGCGTGGGGCGAGGCGACCTCGCTTTTCATCGAGCAGGAGGCCGCGATGGTGCTCACGAGCACCGCGTCGGTCGCGGGCCTTATCGCCGACTCCGAGGAGTTCACGGTCGACGCGGCTCCGTACCCGAGCATCAGCGAGACCCGCGTGGGACCGGTGATCGGCGGCGCGTCCTTCTACGTCCCCGACGGGCTGCCCGAGGACCGGTACGAGGACATCGGGCGACTGCTCGAGTACATGTCCCAGCCGGAAGTCCAGACGGAGTGGCACAAGGGGTCCGGCTACTACCCGATCACGCAGCCGTCGGTCGACGCGCTCCGCGAGGAGGGGTGGTTCGAGGAGAACCCGATGTACGGGGTCGCGCTCGATCAGCTCCAGAACGGTGACGCGAGCGACCCGGCGACCAAGCGGGCGCTCCTCGGTCCGGCGCGGAACGTCCAGACGGTGATTCAGGACAAGTCGGTCGACATCCTGAACGCGGACGATATCGGCGGCGAGATCGAGTCGCTCAAGGCGGAGGTCGACGACGTGCTGGCCGAGTACTACGACTGACCACGAGGGCACACGCATGTCAACGCGCGAGATTTTCGACAGCCGGATCGAGTCCGGGCTGCTGCTGTTGCCGACGCTCGTCGTCTCGGTCGTCTTCCTGTACTACCCGACGGCGATGGCCGTGCGGACCAGCTTCTTCGACTCGAGTTTCGGGCAGGCGGACGAGTTCGTCGGGCTGGAGAACTACGCCGCGCTGGTGACAGACTCCGCCTATCACTCGAGCGTGCTGCTCTCCGTGCTGTTCGCCGCCGTCGTCGTGGCCGGCGTCATGGCCGTCTCCCTGTACCTCACCTTCCTCATCCACGAGGTGGACACCGGGCAGGGGGTGTACCTGATCAGCGTGATCTGGCCGTACGCGCTCCCGCCCGCGGTCGGGGCGCTGGTGTTCCTGTTCATCGCGCACCCGACGCTCGGCGTGTTGACCGGGCCGATAGAGGCGCTCGGCGTCGACGTCGACTGGTTCAACGACGGCCCGCAGGCGTTCGTCGTCGTCGCGCTCGCGGCGATCTGGAAGCAGATCGGCTACAACGTGATCTTCATGATCGCGGCGATGAACAACGTCCCCGACACCCTCACGGAGACCGCGAGGCTGGACGGCGTGAGCGGCCTCCGGCGACTCGTCTCGGTGTACGTGCCGATCATGACGCCGACGCTGTTCTTCCTCGTCGTCATCAACACCATCTACGCGTTCTTCAGCACGTTCGCGTTCGTCGACCTGCTCACGAGCGGCGGCCCGTCGAACGCGACGAACATCCTGATCTTCGATCTGTACCAGGAGGGGTTCTCCTTTTTCAACTTCGGCGTCGCCTCGGCGAAGTCGGTCGTGCTGTTCCTCGTCGTGGGCGCGCTGATGCTCGTACAGTTCCGCGTGACCGACGAGTACTCCTACTACGGTGCCTGAGATGCCGGCGCTACTCCAGTACGCGAAGCGCGGGGTCGACGCGCTCCGCCGCGACCGGTCGACCGAGACCGTCCGCGGCGCGAGTCCGGGGACGCACCTCCAGCTGTGGGTGCTGGTCCTCGCAGTCGTGTTCCCCGTCGCCGTCGCGGTGATCGTCAGCACCAAAGAGACGGGCGTCGTCACGAGCCTCGGCGACCTGCTGCCCGGGAGCTACGCCGTCGAGAACTACCGCGAGGCGCTGGTCGACTACCGGTTCGGCCGGTTCATGTGGAACTCGCTGGCGATGTCGCTCGTGATCGTCGTCGGCAAGCTCGTCGTCTCCGTGTTCGCGGCGATGGCGGTCGTCTACTACCGAATTCCGTACAAGGACCTCGTGTTCCTGTTCATCCTGTTCACGCTGCTCCTGCCCGTCCCCGTGCGGTTCGTGCCGCTGTTTCAGCTGATGAACGACCTCGGGTGGAGCAACACGATCCTCGCGATCACCGTCCCGTACGTCGCGAGCGCCACGACCGTGTTCATCCTGCGCCAGCACTTCCTGTCGATCCCGGCCTCGATCGTCGAGACGGCGAAGCTCGACGGCGTCGGCCCGCTCCGGTTCATGCTGTTCGTGCTGCTGCCGATGTCCAAGGGGGTCCTCGTCGGCGTCTCGATCATCATGTTCGTCTACGCGTGGAACCAGTACCTCTGGCCGCTGATCATCATCGACTCCGAGGCCAATCAGGTCGCGCAGGTCGGACTCCAGCTGCTCCAGGGCGACGTTCAGGGCGGCCAGCTCTCGTGGTCGCTCGTGATGGCCGGCTCGACGCTGACGCTTTTGCCGCCGCTACTGTTGATGATCGTGTTCCGCAAACCGCTCCTGAAGACGTTCAACATCCAACAAAAGTAACAATGACGACAGTAACACTACGGAACCTGCGAAAGAAGTTCGACGATGTGGTCGCCGTCGACGGGATCGACCTCGACGTCGAGGACGGGGAGTTCCTCGTCATCGTCGGGCCGAGCGGCTGCGGCAAGAGCACGACGCTGCGCCTGCTCGCCGGTCTCGAATCGGCGACCGACGGCCGGATCGAGATGGACGGCCGGGACGTCACCGCCGTCGAGCCGAAGGACCGGAACGTCGCGATGGTGTTCCAGAACTACGCGCTGTACCCGCACATGACCGGGCGGCGCAACATCACATTCGGGATGAAGTCCAGCGGCGACTTCGGCGACGAGGAGATCGAGCGCCGCGTCGCGGAGGCGGCCGACACCCTCGACATCGCCGACCTCCTCGACCGCAAGCCCGAGGCGATGTCGGGCGGCGAGCGACAGCGCGTGGCGCTCGGCCGCGCCATCGTCCGCGACCCGGACGCCTTCCTGATGGACGAGCCGCTGAGCAACCTCGACGCGAAGCTCCGGATCGAGATGCGCGCGGAGCTGGCCCGCCTCCACTCGACGCTCGGAACGACGACCGTCTACGTCACCCACGACCAGACGGAAGCGATGACGCTCGGCGAGCGGGTCGTCGTCATGAACGACGGGGGGATCATGCAGGTCGACGAGCCGCAGCGGCTGTACGACTTCCCGGCGAACCGGTTCGTCGCGGAGTTCATCGGCGACCCCGCGATGAACATGATCCCCGTCGACGTCGAGGACGGCCGCGCCGTCCACGACGCGTTCGAGATCCCGCTCCCGCTCGCGGACGCGGGCGATCCGGTTGCGGCCGACCGAAACGGCGTCGGCGAGGAGTCGCTCGACGACGGTCGGCGCGCCGTCCTCGGCGTTCGCCCGGAGGACTTCCGCCTCCCGGACCCGCGGACGGACGACGGCCTGCCGCGGATCGACGCGACGGTGAACGTGCGGGAGCCGCTCGGAGACAGCCTGCTCTTACACTGCTCGATCGGGGACGCGTCGTGTAACGTTCAGGCGGCGCCGCGGACGGACGTCGGCGCCGGCGAGACGGTGTCGGTCACGTACGACCCCGCCCGGCTCCACCTGTTCGACGCCGAGACCGGAGAGGCCTTCTACCACTCCGAGGCGCACGTCTCGGAAGCGGAGCGGCCCGTGCCCGCCTCCGTCGAGTGACGGCGGCGACGGAGCTGTCTCACTCCCCGTCCGCGGCCGACACCCGCACTACCTGCTTGCCGATGTTGTCGCCGGAGAACAGCCCGAGGAAGGCGTCGGGAGCGTTCTCCAGTCCCTCCACGACCGTCTCGCGGTGTTCGAGGTCGCCGCTCGCGACCCAGCGGGCGAGCCGTTCGCTCGCCTCGCCGAACCGGGTCGCGAAGTCGCCGACGAGCAGTCCTTCGACCTTCGCTCGCACCGAGATCAGCCCCGGGAGCTTCCGCGGGCCGGTCGGGACGCCCTCGTCGTTGTAGTGGGCGATCTGGCCGCAGACCGCGACGCGCGCGTCGAGGTTGAGCTTCGTGAACACGGCGTCCGTGATCGGGCCGCCGACGTTGTCGAAGTACACGTCGACGCCGTCGGGCGCCGCCTCGTCGAGCGCGGCGCGGTAGTCGTCGGTCTCCTTGTAGTTGATCGCGGCGTCGAAGCCGAGGTCGTCGGTGAGCCAGTCGGTCTTCTCGTCGCTGCCGGCGAAGCCGACCACGCGGCAGCCGTTGCGCTTCGCGATCTGGCCGACGACCGAGCCGACCGCGCCCGCCGCGCCGGAGACGACGACCGTGTCGCCGGGCTTCGGCTCGCCGACTTCGAGGAGACCGAAGTAGGCAGTCCGGCCGGGCATCCCGAGGACGCCGAGGTACGCCTCGGGGTCTGCGACCGTCGGATCGACGGGCGCGACGTCGTCGGCGTCGACGGTCGCGTAGTCGGCCCAGCGCCCCTCGCCGGTCACGAGGTCGCCCGCGTCGTACGCGTCGCTCGCGCTCTCGACCACTTCGCCGACGACGCCGCCCTTGAGCGTATCGCCCACGTCCCACGGCTCGGCGTACGACTCGGCGTCGCGCATCCGGCCGCGCATGTACGGGTCGACCGAGAGGTACCGGATTCGAACGAGGAGTTCGCCGGGGTCGGGAGAGGGTACGTCGGTCTCGCGCAGTTCGAAGCTGTCCATGTCCGGTTCGCCTTCGGGTCGCTCGGCGAAGATCCACTCGCGGTTGGTGTTCGTCACGGGCACGCTTGGAGCATCGGACCAAATAGGGTTTGGACCCCAGCAGCCGCCGTGGGGATCCGGAAGCCCGAGCCGTCTGGGGATTGGGGGATCGGCGCCGCCGAGACGTCGGACGCCGCGTCGGGCTATTCCTCGCTCAGCGGGATCCGGAGTCGGCCGTCGTCGCGCTCGCCGTCGATCCTCTCGACCGGGGTGTCGTACGGCGCGGAGCGCTCGGCGACCGTCTCCCGCACCCACTCGGCGACTTCTCCGTCTGCGAGGGTCGCGGTCTCGTCGACGATCTCGGTCGGCGTGACCTCAAGGGCGGCGAGGTCGCCGTCGCGGACGACCAGCTCGAACAGCGCGCTCCGCTTGTTGCGGACGCCCTCGCGGTCGCGGTAGCTGACGTAGTCGTCGACGAAGTCGCCCGCGTCGTAGACGATCGGCCGCCCCTCGTACACCTCGACGCCCTGGAGGACGTGCGCGCTGTGGCCGTGGACCACGTCGACCCCCTGATCGACGAGCCACCGGCCGAACCGCTCGTGGACCCGGCGGGGTTCGGTCTCCCAGTTCGCTCCCCAGTGGAGCGAGGCGACCACCAGATCCGGGTCCGTCTCGGCGACGCGGTCGAGGGCCTCCCCGACGAGGTCGCGGGTCTCGCGCACGGCGGGGTCGAGCCGCGCGAACGCGGTCCCCGGGTCGGCGTCCGTCGCCGCGAACGCCGTCGACTGGTCCGTGAGACCGAAGGCGGCCACGGTGAGGTCGCCCGCCTCGAACGTCGCGGGGGCGAGCGCCTCGTCCGCGGTCGTGCCGGCGCCCGCGCGGGCGACACCGGCGTCGGCGAGGTGCGTCCGGGTGTCGCGGAGCGCCGGCTCGCGATAGTCAAGGACGTGGTTGTTGGCGAGCGAGACGAACGACGCCCCCGCCGCCTCAAGCGCGGGGGCCGCGAACGACGGCGGCGCTCGGAAGTAGTAGGTCTTGTCCGGCCAGCGCTCGCCGCGGTCGGAGACGCAGCACTCTAGATTCCCGACGAGCGCGTCGAGCTTTCGGAGCCGCGGGAGCGTCGTTCCCCAGACGCCCGCGGGGTCGTCGCTCTCGCCCCAGCGGTCGGCGACGCTGCGCCCGAGCATCATGTCGCCGACGAACCCGATCCGCGTGGGGTCGACGTCGGTGGCGGCGGCGTCCCCGTCGGCGGTGTCGGTATCGTCCGCACTGGCGTCGGCGGCGCCGAGGTCGGACGGAGCGGCGGCGCAGCCGGCGATACCGCCGAACCCGGCGACGCCCGAGGCGAGCAGCGCCCGACGGGAGAGCATCGTCACGTGGTCTCGACGAGCGACGACTTCAAGCCTCCGAACGGGGCGAAAGGAGTCCGTATCGGTGGTTCCGTTACGCGACGGCGACGCCGTTACGCGTGAGGTAGTCGCTCGCGGCTTTGATCTCGACCGGGCTACCGATGATCCGGTACCGCTCCGGCAGCTCGACGACGGTGACGGTGAACCGGTCTTCGAGACACTCCCGGTGCCCGTCGAGCGCGTGGCGCGGGAGGACGATCTGTGTGCTGTCTCGAAGGCTCGACGGATCTGGCATTCGACGTGTCCGAGAGTTACGCGTCGCCGATATAACCGTGTCGAAGTATCGGCGTGCCAACCACTCTCCCGGCGGCGATCCGAAGGAACACCTTTAACGAGCCGACCGGCCGAGAAACGGGTAATGGGACTGGAGGAGGAGATCGAAGACCTCCGCGAGGAGATCGCCGAGACGCCCTACAACAAGTCCACGGAGGCTCACATCGGGCGCCTAAAGGCGAAGCTCGCGGAGAAAAAGGAGAAGCTGGAGAACCAGTCCTCCGCCGGCGGCGGCCACGGCTACGCGGTCGAGAAGCACGGCGACGCCACGGTCGCCTTAGTCGGGTTCCCGAGCGTCGGCAAGTCCACCCTCATCAACGCGCTCACCAACGCCGACAGCGAGGTCGGCTCCTACGAGTTCACCACCCTCGACGTCAACCCGGGCATGCTACAGTACCGCGGCGCGAACATCCAGATCCTCGACGTTCCCGGGCTGATCGAGGGCGCCGCGGGCGGCCGCGGCGGCGGGAAGGAGGTCCTCTCGGTCGTCCGGACGGCGGATCTCGTCGTGTTCATGCTCTCCGTGTTCGAGATCGAGCAGTACGATCGCCTGCGCGAGGAGCTGTACGCGACCAACATCCGCCTCGACACCGAGCCGCCGAACATCAACATCCGGAAGACGCACAAGGACGGGCTGGGCGTGACGATGAGCGACGACGTGAGCCTCGACGAGGAGACGGTCAAGCAGGTCCTCCGCGAGTACGGCTACGTCAACGCGAAGGTGACGATTCCCCACGACCTCACTATCGACGAACTGGTCGACGCCGTGATGGACAACCGCGAGTACCTCCCCTCGATGGTCACCGTCAACAAGGCGGACCTCATCGACAAGAGCTACCTCCCGACCGTGAAGGAACAACTTCGCGAGCGCGACCTGGACCCCGACGACGTGCTCTTCATCTCCGCCGAGAAGGAGCTCGGTCTCGACGGACTCAAAGAGCGCCTCTGGGAGGAGCTGGGGGTTATTCGGATCTACATGGACAAGCCGGGCCGCGGCGTCGACTACGAGGAACCCCTAATCTTGTTCGAGGGCGACACCGTCGGCGACGCCTGTACGAAGATCGGAGGCGAGTTCGACGAGCGGTTCAAATTTGCGCGCGTTTCGGGGGAGAGCGCGAAACACGACGACCAGCAGGTCGGGAAGGGCCACGAGCTGGCCGACGAGGACGTGCTTCGGATCGTCGCTCGAAAATAGGTCTGTGAACTGATCGCAACGGTAGAGCGGTTGTTACTCCTCTAACACGTTCCTCGTTCTCAGATAACGAGGTGACAACGGACGGAGATCTGTTGAAATCCTCAGCAAGTGCTGTATTTTGACCCAGTCGCAGTCAGTACAGGCGATCATCTACCGTAGAATTCACGTGAAACAAGCGCTGCTCTCGGGTGAATGTCCGTCCAGAAAGCAGTCCTCATCGAGGTGTTTGCGTTACTCCTGACCGTACACCGCGGAGTTGCGATGCTTTCCCCTGATATGTATGCCTCGCCGGGTTCACTCCATTTCGGACTCCTCATCGGTTTTCTCGGGCTCATATACGGTCTCGCTGGAGAGACGATTAGGAATGCGTCCCAAGGCGAGTAATTCGCAGGCTTCAGCGACCAAGTGTTTCAGTCGAGGGTATGTCTAAAAATAGGATTTCAACAGGGCCCGGACGGAGACGAACACCCCAAAGCCCCAGACGTGAGGACTCGCGCGCCTTGTTGCGCGCCGCGCTCAGTCGCTCGCGTTGCTCGCTCCCTCGCTGCGGTGCTTACTACGGCGTGCTTCGTCCTCACGCCTGCCCCTTTGAGTCCCGCCCAGCACGGCACCGCAGCCTCGTTCCTCCCCAGCCTCGTCGATGGTCCTCCGCTTCGCTCCGGACCATCGACTCCCTCGCACGCGCTCCTCGCGGCCGTTTTAAACGGCCGCTCGGAGGCGCGCGCCACCGCACCGTCCTGCTCCAACTGTCTCTGGATACCTCCCCGCGCCCGACCGAAAGGCGCTTTTCGCGGGGCCGCGACCCTCGGGTATGCTCACGGTCGCGCTCGCGGGCAAGCCGAACGCCGGCAAGTCCACCTTCTACACCGCCGCCACGATGGCCGACGTCGACGTCGCGAACTACCCGTTCACGACCATCGACGCCAACCGCGGGGTGACCCACGTCCGGACGCGCTGCCCGTGTCTCGACCGCGAGGAGCGCTGCGGCAACGAGAACTGCCACGGGGGGAAGCGGTACGTCCCGGTCGAGTTGCTCGACGTGGCCGGGCTGGTGCCGGGCGCCCACGAGGGGAAGGGCCTCGGCAACCAGTTCCTCGACGAACTGACGAACGCGGACGTCGTGTTGAACGTCGTCGACGCCTCGGGCGCGACGAACGCCGAGGGCGACCCCGTCGAGGTCGGGAGCCACGACCCCCTCGACGACGTGGACTTCATCGAGGAGGAGATGGACCTGTGGCTCGCGGGCATCGTCGACGGCAACTGGGAAAGCGTCGAGCGCAAGTCGCGCGCGCCCGACTTCGACCTCGAAGCCGCGCTCTCGGAGCTGCTCACCGGGTTCGGCGCGACCGAGCGCGACGTGACCGCGGTCCTCCGCGACCTCTCGTACCCCGACGACCCGAAGGCGTGGGCGGACGACGACCGCGAGGCGCTCGCGCGGGCGGTCCGCCGCCGCACCAAGCCCATCGTCGTCGTCGCGAACAAGGTCGACGCGGCGCCCGAGGGCGCGGTCGACCGTATCCGAGAGGGGACCGACAAGCCCGTGGTCCCCGCGACCGCCGACGGCGAGCTCGCCCTCCGGCGGGCCGCGGAGGCGGGCGTCGTCGACTACGACCCGGGCGACGAGTCGTTCGAGGTCGTCGGCGACATCTCCGACGACCAGCGCGCCGGCCTCGACGCGCTCCGCGAGTCGATGGCGGACCACGACGGGACGGGGGTTCAGGCCGCGCTGAACGCGGCCGTCTACGACCTGCTCGACCGGATCACGGCCTACCCGGTCCAGGACGCCGGCAAGTGGACGGACGGCACGGGCAACGTCCTCCCGGACGCGTTCCTGCTGCCGTCGGGGGCGACCCCGCTCGACCTCGCCTACGCGGTCCACTCCGACATCGGCGAGGGGTACCTCCACGCCGTCGACGCGCGCGCCTCGCGCCGGATCGGCGAGGACCGCGAGCTGACCGAGGGGGACGTGATCAAGATCGTCTCGACCGCGGGCCCGTGACCGGGCACCGAGGCGGGGGAGGGGGTCGTCGCCGACGCCGCCGAGGACTCGCCGTGCGACCGACAGGCACATGCGGGTCGCCCGAGACGGGCCGGTAGAGAGCGGCCATGCTCGGGCTCGAACACGACTTCCGGATCGTCGACACCCGCGCGACCCTCGACCCCGACGAGTCGTCGGTCGCCACCCACGGGCGAGACATCTCCCCGGAGCGGCTGGAACGCGAGATGCTCCAGGCGGGGATCGTCCGCGCGGTCGCCAGTCCGGGGCAGCGCGCCGCCGGGCGGAGCTACCTCCGCGCGAACAACGCCGTCGCCCGGCTGTCGATCGACCGCCCGTTCGTCGCGTTCGCCCGCCTCAACGGTCCCCGCGACCCGGGGACCGGACCGGTGTCGGTCGTTCGGAACCTCCGCGCCGAGCGCGACGACCACCACACCCGGCCGGACGACGTCGAGCAGTACTCCTACGACGACCGCTTCCACGGGTTCACGCTGGCGCCCCACGTCGACGGGCTGCCGAACGAGGACGTGCTCCGCCGACTGGAGGACGCCGACCTCCCACTCTTCGTCCACGCGGGGCGGGAGTTCCCGCCCGAGGCGGTCGAGACGGAGCTGCTCGGCTACGACCTCCCGCTCGTCCTCGGGAGCTTCGGCGGGTACCCGCTCGACGCCGAACTGATGAACCGGACGCTGGACCTGCTCGACGACTACGACCGGGTGTACGTCGACACGAGCGCGGTGCGCTACCGCGAGGTGCTCGAACGCGGCGTGCTGGAACACCCCGATCGCGTCCTCTTCGGCTCCGGCGCGCCCGACGTCCACCCGAACGTCGGCGTGATGGAGGTGCTCACCCTCGACGTCTCCGAGGACCTGATGGCCCGCGTGCTGGCGAAGAACCCCGCCCGACTCGTCCCCGCGCTCGCCGAGGGCGCCGACGTCTGACCGACCCACTCCTCCGAGCCGATTCCCGCCCCCGAAGCGACGGCCACTTGTCGCGTCGCGGCCGACCGGCGACAATGAGCGACGACGCCGACGACCCCCACGTCGAGGTGGTCCGCGCGGTCGGCCACGAGAACGTCACCGCCGAGCACGCGAGCACCGTCGAACTCACGACCGACGACTGGCTCACCCCCGCCGGCGACTGTATCGTCGGAATCGAGGCGGACCGGACCCCCCGTGACTTCTCGGCCGAGTTCCGCGAGGCGTGCCGGGACGCGGACGCGACGATCGAGGCGACGTTCGTCGTCGACGCGGGCGACGACGAGTACCGAGAGACCATTACGGGCCGCGGCGACCCCGAACTCACCCTGCTCGACGACCGGTCGATGGTCGGGCGCACCAGCGACTACACCGACGACGAGCGCACGATCCTCGTCGACGGCGACGGGGCCGCGGCGGACCTCGACCGCGACCTCGTGGCCGCGCTGGCCGACGGGGCCGACCTCACGCTGCGGCTCGAAGTCGACCCGGCGGAGTGAGACGGGAAGGCCGGTCGTCGCGATGTTATCGATGGACGGAGACGCAGCTGTGCGTTAGAACGTGTCGCCCCTCAATAAACGGCTCCGTTGGAGTTCTCAAGCGAGGATACGTTCTCGCAGGCGTGCCGAATACAGGGCGCAGATGTTCTGCGAGTAGCGATCAGCTGTAGCGTTTGTGCGCTTCGTCGATGTCGACGATCTCCACTACCCGGACTTCTTCCTTCTCTTCCAGCACGTCGTAGAAGGCGGTGTGGGTACGGCCGATGTGGAGCCGGTAAATCTCTTCACCGTCGACCGTCAGCTTCTCACGGTCGCCAGAGCCGGCCCCGGGACGTGGATACGGCTCTTCGGCCAGCTTCCGGAGGTTCTCCTTGACGATCCGTGTGCTCTTCTCGTCAAGCGCGGAGACGTACTCGCGTGCGTCGTCTGCGAGCAGGACGTTATAGCTCATCAAGCGGCGTCAGTTCCTCCGTGTCGGCCTCGCGAACCTCGCGGACCTTGTCGGCAAGCTGACGCCGTCGGTGCTCTTGGATCAGTTCGTCCAGCAGATCGTCGTAGGTCTTCCCTGCGGACTTTAACTCGTTCAGTTCCTTCCATCGTTCTTCGGTTACTGGTATTCTTTTTGTTGCGTTCGTCATGGTCGAAGTCACCGGGCTATCCCACAGGGGTTCCCTAGGCCCCTTGCGCCGTGGCGTGCGCTAAATACGGTACACAACGAGGCTCAGTCCATCTACCCGCGCAACTGGATGTCGTCAGAGCCTCGTTGCAAATCCTTACAACCTTTACAATATAAAGGCAGCGCTGAGACGATGACACGGAGATGGCGATTTGATTTCTAACCGAGAAAGTTGGTCTACAGCTCGTTCTAACGGGTTCTATAATTTAAACAGAGAGCATAATACGGCACTTGTGCTGACTACATCGTCCGTATCCAGCAACCAGTCCCTAACAGCCGCTGAGAAGTTCACCGAGGCTACATAAATGAGTGAGCGATTGGGACCGAGGCGCTGAAAGCATCAACAGTCAGATCGGCAGTTCGGCGTCCGCGCCGACGACGCGGTCCGGCTCCGCGGGCGCGCGCCAGTCGGTCGTCCGCTCCAGTAGCTGGACGACCATCCGGCCCGTCACGCCCCAGACGGTGTAGCCGTCGACGTGGAAGTAGTGGACGCGGTGGTCGCCGTACTCCGGGTGGCCGACGCGGCGCTCCGACTCGTAGTTCGCGGGGTCGGTGAGCGCGTCGACCGAGAGGACCGCCACCTCCGCGACCTCCGACTCGTCGGGAATATACTCGCGGTCGGGCGCGACGCCGACGAACGGGCGGACCGCGTACTTGCTCGACGTGCGTGTGTCGTCGAGGCGGCCGACCACATCCACCTCGTTCGGCCGCATCCCGACCTCCTCGTCGGCCTCGCGCAGTGCGGTGTCCGTCAGCGTCCGGTCGATCGGCTCGCGGCCACCGCCGGGGAAGCTCATCTGCCCGGGGTGCTCGCCGAGGTGCGCTGCGCGCTTGGTGAACAGCAGGTGGGCGTCGCCGCCGCGCTCGACCACCGGCGCCAGCACCGCCGCCTCCCGCCGCCCGGCGAGCGACTGCGGCGCGTGTCGACGCAGCCCCGACAGGTCCATGGACGAGGTAGGCGACGCGAGGCGGTTAACGTTTCCCCGAATTCCGTCCGCGTGGGACGTGAGCGTCCGCCAGGGATTCGGGCTGAATCGACCCGGCGCCCGCGGCGCGGCGGTCGGGTTCGGACCTTTTAAGCCCGCGACACCCGCTTTCGAGAGTAATGAGCGACGACGACCAGGAGCTCGGGATCACCGAGTCCAAGACGCACAACACCGGCGAGTGGTACGCCGAGGTCGTACAGAAGGCCGGGCTGGCCGACTACGGGCCGGAGGGGATGAGCGGCTTCATCGTCACCCGCCCGCGGGCGTACGCGGTCTGGGAGCGGCTCCAGGGGTTCCTCGACGCGAAGTTCAAGGACACCGGCGTTCAGAACGCCTACTTCCCGCTGTTCATCCCCGAGTCGTATCTCGAACGGGAGAAGGACATCGTCGAGGGGTTCGACCCCGAGGTGGCGTGGGTCGAAGAGGCGGGCAACAAGGAGCTGGAGGAGCGGCTCGCGGTCCGGCCCACCTCCGAGTCGATCATCACGCCGTACATCTCGCAGTGGGTGCGGAGCCACCGCGACCTCCCGCTGCGCGTGAACCAGTGGTGTTCGGTCGTCCGGTGGGAGGCGACCGAGACGAAGCCCTTCTTCCGCACGAAGGAGTTCCTCTGGCAGGAGGGCCACACCGCGCACGCGACGAGCGAGGACGCGTGGGAGGAGACGATGACGCGGCTCGACCAGTACGAGTCCGTCTACGAGGACCTGCTGGCGCTGCCGGTCCTGAAGGGGCAAAAGCCCGACCACGACAAGTTCCCCGGCGCGGACACGACGACGACCGTCGAGGCGCTGATGCCCGACGGAAAGTCGGTCCAGGCCGGCACCTCCCACCACCTCGGGCAGTCGTTCGCGGAGGCGTTCGACATCACCTACTCCGACGAGGACGAGGAGGAGCGCGTCGCCCACACCACCTCGTGGGGGCTCTCGTGGCGCGCGCTGGGCGCGCTGATCATGACCCACTCCGACGAGCAGGGGCTGGTCTTGCCCCACACCGTCGCGCCCACGCAGGTCGTCGTCGTTCCCATCTGGCAAGAGGACACGAAAGACGACGTGCTGGAGTACGCCGAGAGCGTGGTCGACGACCTCGACGAGGCCGGCGTCCGCGTCGAGCTGGACGACCGCGACGAGCGCAATCCCGGGTTCAAGTTCAACGAACACGAGCTGAACGGCGTCCCGCTCCGGATCGAGATCGGCCCCCACGAGGTCGACGACGAGGAGCTGACGCTCGTCCACCGCCCCGACGGCGAGAGCGTCGAGGTCGACCGCGACGGCGTCGCGGAGACCGTCCGCGAGGAGTTCGACGAGATCTACGCCAAGCTGTACGCGACCGCCGAGGAGACCCTCGACGACGGCGTGCGCGAGGCCGACGACCGCGCCGACATCTTGGGGACCCTCGGACAGCACGGCGGCTACGTGAAGGCGCCGTGGTGCGGCGACGAGGCCTGCGAGGAGCCGATCAAGGAGCCGCTGGCCGCCGAGATCGTGATGGTCCCGTTCGAGGACGAGGACCCCCTCGCCGACGGCGACGCCGACGAGACGTGTGCGATGTGCGACGCCGACGCCGAGCGGACCGCCTACTTCGCGAAGACGTACTGAGTCGCGACGCCGGAGGACTCGAGCGGACGGCAGCTCCGCGACGACGGGGATTTTCGAGGCGTCGTCCGTCCCCGCCGCGTCCTGCGATTAATCCGCGTTGATCCGGCTTAACGGAGTTCCGGATATATAGGTGCGGAGCGCGTACGGTCCGGTAATGAACCGATGGATCGCGAGCCTCGTCGTCGCGGCCGTCGCTGGGGCGGTGATCGTCGGGACCGCCGCCGCCGCGCCGGCGGGAGTAGCGACCGCACAGACCGATCCGACGACGAACGGGAGCGGCGCGAACGCGACGCCCGACCTCAGTCCCGGAGAGCGCCTGTCCGGCGTCATCGGCGTTCAGGGCGCCGAGATCGAGGGCGAGGTGGAGTCGCGCGCCTTCGAGGTCGGACTCCGGGAGGCCGAGACCAACGAGAGCCGCGCCGACGTCGTCGCGGAGCGCCTGAACCGGACCGAAGAGCGGCTCGCGGAACTGGAACAGCAACAGCGGGAGCTCCGCGAGCGACGCGCGGCCGGCGAGTTGAGTCAGGGCGCGTACGCCGCGCGGATGGCGACGACGACCGCGCGGATTGAGACGCTCTCCCGGGGGCTGAACCGGAGCGCGAGCGCGGCCGCCGAACTCCCGGCCGTCGTCCGCAACGAGACGGGCGTCGACGACGAGCGGCTGTCGACCCTTCGAGAGCGCGCGAACGAGCTTAGCGGGCCCGAGGTCGCCGCCATCGCCCGCGGCGTGGCCGGCGAGGGCGTCGGCGGGCCGGTCGGAGCGAACCGACGCGGTCCGCCGGGCAACGCGACCGACCGCGGCCCGCCGGGCGACGCCGGTCCGCCCGGGAACGGCCCGGGCGTCGGCGGTCCCGGAAACGGATCTGCGGGAGCGCCGGGAGCGGGAGCGGGACCGGGAAACGGATCTGCGGGAGCGCCGGGAGCGGGAGCGGGACCGGGAAACGGATCTGCGGGAGCGCCGGGAGCGGGACCGGGAAACGGAGCGGGTGGACCGCCTGAGGCGGGACCGGGGAACGGCTCTGGCGGACCGCCTGAGGCGGGACCGGGGAACGGCTCTGGCGGACCGCCGGGAGCGGGTAACGCGACCGACGACGGAAACGGAGACGCGTCGAACGGCCCGCCCACCGGCTCCGGACGCGGGTCCGGAGAAGGCGGTTCGAGCGGTGACGGCTCCGACGGAGCGGGTGGCGGCAGCGGCCCTCCCTCGCTCGAACGGACGGCGGGCGTCTTGGCTTCGATAGTCGACGACCCGTGGGTCCGCTCCGCGTGAGCGGCGTCGAACGGTGAACGCGGGTTCCTGCGGAAACCGATTCCCGGCGGGCGGTCGAGGCCGCCGCGGATGGGAAGGAATTTTACGGCACCTCTTGTGAATTTGTCCGTGCAGCGAGCGTCGGTCCTCCTCGTGGTCGTCGCCCTGCTCGGAGCCGCCGGTCTCGCGCTCGGCGCCGGCGGCGCGGGCGCCGTCCCGTTCGAGGGCGGGTTCGCGCAGATGGACGTCGAACCGGACGACGTCTCGATGGAGGTCGCCGTCCAGCCGGACGGCGACGCGCGGTGGACCGTCGAGTACCGGATCCGGCTCGGCACCGACGAGGAGGAGCGGGCGTTCGAACAGCTCCGCGCGGACGTCGAGAACGACACCGAGGCGTACACGAGCCGCTTTCGCGAGCGGATGGTCTCGACCGCGAGGACCGCCGAGGAGGCGACCGGCCGCAACATGACCGTGTCGAACGCGACCGTGACCGCCGAGCGCCGCGAGCTTCCCCAGTCGTACGGCGTGTTGACCTACCGGTTCGAGTGGACGAACTTCGCCGCCGTCGACGGGGACCGACTGCGCGTCGGCGACGCGGTCGACGGCCTGTTCCTCGACGACTCCTCGTCGCTCATCGTCTCGTGGCCGGAGGGGTACCGCCTCGCGGAGACGACGCCGGGCCCGAGCGAGGTGCGCGAGCGGTCCGTCGTCTGGAACGGTCCCGTCGACTTCTCGGCCGGCCAGCCGCGGATCGCAGTCGCCCCCGCGGGAGCACTCTCGGGGATACCGACCGCCGGTCTCGTCGCGCTTCTCGGTCTCCTCGTCGTCGCCGGCGGAGCCGTCGCCTATCGTCGGCGAGGGGGAGCCGACGGCGAGGGGGCGGGAGTCGTCGCGACCGGAGGTGCCAGCGCCCCGGCGGAGAGCGATACGCCGGGGGACGACGCGGACGCGGGCGCGGTCGGCGCGAGTGCGGGCGGCGCGGCGTCGACCCCCGACGCGAGCGACGAGCCGGACTCCGGGGACGAAGGCGACGCGGACTCCGCGACCGGATCGGAGGGGCCGCCCCCCGTCGACAGCGACCTGCTGAGCAACGAAGAGCAGGTGCTTCGGCTGATCGAGTCGGAGGGCGGGCGGATGAAACAGAAGCGGGTGGCCGAGGAGCTGGACTGGACCGCCGCGAAGACGAGCCAGGTGGTGACGGGGCTGCGCGACGAGGGCGACCTCGACGGCTTCCGGCTGGGCCGCGAGAACGTCCTCTCGCTGCCCGACTACGATCCAGAAAGCGATTCGAGTGGGGACGGCAAGGACGGGAAGGCCGAGACGGCCGAGGAGAGCGACGACGCCGACGGGAGTGACGACGCCGACGCTACCGGGAGCGACTGATCGGACCGACGACGAACCGAGAACGGTCGGGTACGACGCCGGTCACAGGTCCCGCGAGCGTCCGATGTGACGCAGTTCGCCGCCGCACTCGCACTGGCCGGGCGATTCCGTTCGCCGACCGCATTTGAAACACTCGTACACTTCCTCGCTGTCGCAGTCGTATTCTGGTCGCATATCACGGTGTACGTCCCCTTGTTAGATAATCACACACCTAATATTGTTTCGAGAATATAAATCAAACAGCGAGTGGCGGTGACCGAACGATCGGAACTCCGTAGAGGGTCGAGACTCTCCGAGTCGGCGTCGATTCGGCAGAAAAGCCGGAGGAGGGATTTGAACCCTCGACCTATTCCTTACGAAGGAATCGCTCTGCCAGCTGAGCTACCCCGGCGCACTCAATAATTCCCGGAGGGAAAAATAAGGGTTCCGAAACGGGGACGGAGCGGCGATCCGCCCTGTCGCTTCCGGAGCGAGGAATCGGCGAGTTCCACCGGTAGTAAGCACACGTTCGTCACGGTAGTCGAGATATTCTACACCAACACGCAAGAGAACTGCGAATACAATAGAGGAATATAAGGAAAAAGACTAAATACGTGTTCGGACCTCCATCTAATCGTGATGACACCGCCCGCGTGCCGAGACGGCGGGGATCGACTCCCCCGGCGGTGCGTGCCCGGTCGAAGCCCGTACCGGGCGGCGAGGGTTCCGTCGGTCGTCACCCCCACGGCGACTCGACGCGGCCGTCATCCCCAGCAGCGTTCCGTCGCGGCGACCGTGTGAAACGCGTCTCCGACGCGCCAAGCGCAAAATCGCCTCTGGTCCGACGACTCGTGCCGCGACAGCTTGTCATGTGACGGGCCCCCAGCCGCTCCGCCCCGACCCCCCTCGGGACGGCGCGGCGTTTTCGCTGTCTCGACCTCGACTCGCGAGCGACGCGAGCGGATTACCCGTCAAGTCGCGTCAGCCGGACGTCGAGACAGACGTTGTACTCGTGGGGGGCGTACGACCGGACGACGCGCTCGGTCTCGACCTCGACCGCGTAGGCGTCGCCCGCGGCGGTCTCGATCGCGCGGCGACCCGGCCCGAACGGGTCGTCCTCGTGTTGGATGTCGTAGTAGTGGACCACGCAGTCGTCGCCGGCGAGCGCGACCGCGGTCTCTACGAACTCGTCGGCGGAGTGCGGGAGGTTCATCACGAGACGGTCGGCGGTCCCGGCGTGCGAGTCCGCGAGGCCGCGCACGTCGCCAGCGATCGCCGTCACGCGGTCCGCGACGCCGTTTCGCGCGGCGTTCTCGCGGAGGTACTCCACGGCGCGCTCGTTGAGGTCGCAGGCGACCACGTCGGCGCCGCGGGCCGCCATCGGCACCGCGTACGGGCCCACGCCGGCGAACATGTCGATGGCCGACTCCCCGGATTCGACCTGCTCGACCACGCGGTGGCGCTCGGTCGCGAGCCGCGGCGAGAAGTACACCTCGGCGACGTCCAACAGGAACTCGTGGCCGTACTCGCGGTGGACCGTCTCGGTGCCGTTCCCGGCCAACACGTCCCACTGACGGACCCGAAGCTCCCCCTCGATCGGCGACGCGCGGTTGAGGACGGTCTCGCAGGGGAGGTCGGAGGCCAGTACGGCGTCGGCTATCTCGCGGGCGCGCTCGTCGTCGTCCTCGTCGACGATGACGATGTCGCCCAGCCGCTCCAAGGAAGGCTCGTAGCCGAGGATCTCGGCGGGCGTCGTGGGGCGCTCTCGCGCCGCCGCGTCGCGCTCGACGATCCGGTCCGCGAGGTCGGCCGGGACTCGGCCGCGGCCCGCGACGGGGATGTAGATGGTGTCGCCGTCGACGGCGATCTGGTGGTCGCCGTCGAGTGCGTCCGCGTCGGCGAGCCGGCTCCGAACGGTCTCGCCGTCCTCGCGGGCGACGGCGACGCAGGGAACGCTCATCGTCGGGGGAAAGCGGGCGAGCGAATAAACGGTGACGCTTCGCGGGTGGCGGGCAGCGGCAGACCCGTCACTCCTCGGCGGTCGCGGTCGCGACCGCGTCGAGCAGTTCCGCGTCGCCGACGCCGGCGGAAACGGTGACGAGGCGGTCCGCGGCCGCGGCCACCTCGCCGTTCGGGCCGACCGCGTCGCCGGAGCCCTCGAAGCCGACCGCGAGCGTCGCGTCCGCGGCGGCGGCGAGGTCGCACGCAGCCCCGACCGTCTCCGCGGACGGTCCCTCGAAGGCCGGCGCCGTCACCGCGGTCGCGCCAGCGTCCGCGGCGGCGCCGGCGGCCGCGTCGCCGGCCGGGACCACGCCGACCGACGGCTCGTGACCCGCGGCGGCCAGCCGGGCGACGACGCGCGCGGCCGGACGACCCGTGCCGATCACGTGAACGCGCCGCCCCTCGACGTCGCTGTGCGGGAACGCCGTGACCGCGGGCGTCCCGGTCGCCGGGTTGCGGCCGACGAACGCCTCCGCGTCGAAGGCGGCGCCGACGGCGTCGGCGGAGAGCACCGACTCCGGCGGACCGGCGGCCCGGACGCCGCCGTTCGCGAGGACGACGACCTCGTCGCAGTACCGGGCGGCCGCGTCCAGGTCGTGGATGGCGGCGATCGCCCCCCGGTCGCCGTCGTCGACGAACTCGCGGACCAGTTCGAGCGTCTCGACCGCGTGGTTCACGTCGAGGCTGGCGGTCGGCTCGTCCAACAGGAGGAGAGGGGCCGCCTGCGCCAGCGCTCGCGCGAGCAGCACGCGCTGGCGCTCCCCGCCGGAGACCTCGGTGATCGACCGGTCGGCGAAGCGGTCGACGTCCGCGGCAGCCATCGCGGCGTCGACCGCGGCGTCGTCCTCGACGCCGTGACCGTCGAACCTGCCGAGGTGCGGCGTCCGTCCCATCTCGACGACGTGGCGCACGCGGAAGTCGAACGCGAGGTTCGTCGCCTGCGGGACGCTCGCGACGCGGCGCCCGACCTCCTTGGCCGACAGCGACGCGGCAGGGTCGCCGCCGATTTCGACGGTCCCCGCGTCCGGCTCGACCGCGCCGGTCACCGCGCGCAACACCGTGGTCTTGCCGGCGCCGTTCGGCCCGACGAGACCGACGAGCGACCCCGGCTCGACCCGGAGGTCGACGCCGGAGACGACGTCGAGGTCGCCGAACGAGACGGCCACGTCCGAGGCCGACAGGAGCGGCGTGTCGCCGAACGACCGCGCCGTGTCTGGGAGCGAGGCCGGGTCGTCGCGCGCGGCCGCCGACTCCGCCGCGTCAGCCGCGTCCGACGCCGCGGCGTCCGCGGGGCGGTCCGCGCTCACAGCTCCGACACCTCCCGGGTCACGAGCAGGTAGACGAAGAACGGCGCGCCGACCGCGGCGGTGATGATACCGACCGGGTACTCCGCGGCCGCCGAGCGCGCGAGCGTGTCGGCCGCGACGAGGAACGTGCCGCCCGCGAGCGCCGCGGTCGGGAGCAGCACACGGTGGTCGGGACCGACGACGAGCCGGAGCATGTGCGGGACGATGAGACCCACGAACCCGATCACGCCGGCGAACGCGACGCCGGCGGCCGTGATAAGCGCCGAGGCCGCGAGCAGCACGCGCTTCGTGCGCTCCACCGCGATGCCCAGCCCGCGGGCCTCCTCCTCGCCGAGCAGGAGGACGTTGAGGTCGCGGGCGTACGCGAGCAACACGACGAAAAGCGGCGGCACGACGAGCGCGGTGACGGCGACCTCGCTCCACGCGGCGCCCGACAGGTGACCCATCAGCCACGCGACGATCTGGCGGAGCGACTCGCCGGCCTGTAGCTGGAGGTACGAGACGACCGCGCCGAGGAACGTCTGGACCGCGACGCCCGCCAGGAGGAGGGTGGCGACGGGCGTCCGACCGCCCCGGGTCGCGATGGCGTACACGCCGAAAGCGGCGACGAGCGCCCCGACGAACGCGAAGAGGCTGGTCCCCGCGCCGCGCGAGAGCGCGAGGTCGACGGACCCGACGAGCGGGAGCGCGACCGTCGCCGAGAGCGCGGCGGGGAAGACGATGAACGCGACCGCGCCGACCGCCGCCCCGGAGGAGACGCCGATGATCGAGGGGTCGGCCATCGGGTTGCGGAAGAACCCCTGCATCACCGTTCCTGCGGCCGCGAGCGCGAAGCCGACGAGCGCGGCCAACAGGATCCGCGGGAGCCGCACGCCCACGACGATCTGCTGGTGAACGGAGTCGACGGGGAACGCGAACGGCGACGCGAACGCGAGGTCGATCCCCGGGAGCGTGAGCGGCCCGACGCCGGGCACCGGAAGCGGGCCGACGCCGCTCGCGCTCGTCTCGATCCCCGCCGGCACCGAGAGCGCGTTCAGCACCGATTTGACGACGGTATCCGGCGGTATTCTGACGGGACCGATCGCCGCGCTAACGACGACGACGGCGGCCAGCAGCGCGGCTATCGCCCCCGACCAGAGCGACGATCGGACCCAGGGTCGCATACGTTCTCCAACACAACTTGTAGTAGGTAAATACTTATTGGACGAGGCCGGTCGTCGATGCGATGCGAAACAGCTTCGCGATCGCGATGGCCGTGCTGGTGACGACCGCCCTGCTGGGCGGCGTGGCCGGGACCGCCGCGGGCGCACAGCCGACGATGTCGACCGACGGACCGACCGCGGGCGCGGGGCCGGCGGTCGGTGCCGCGGGCGCGACGGGGACCGGGCCGGCGCAGACCGACGACGCCTGCGGGTTCCCGGTCGAGCTGACCGACGCGACCGGGGAGACGGTGACGCTGGAGGAGCGTCCCGACCGGATCACGACGCTCAACCCCTCGGCCGCGCAGACGCTGTGGGAGCTGGGCGAGCGGGACCGGGTCGTCGGCGTGAGCCAGTTCGCGTTCTACCTCGACGGCGCCGAGGAGCGCGCCAACGTCTCCGCCGAGTTCGGCGCGAGCGTCGAGCGCGTCGTCGACACCGACCCCGACCTGGTGTTGGCGCCGAACTCCTCGGCGGCCGACGTCGGGCCGCTCCGCGAGCAGGGGCTGACCGTCTACCACTTCCCGGCGGCGACGTCCGTCGACGACATCGCCGAGAAGACGGAGACGATCGGCCGGCTCGTCGGCGCGTGCGACGCCGCCAACGAGACCAACGCGGAGATGTACGACGCGGTCGACGCCGCCGAGGAGCGGACGGCCGACGTCGACCGCCCCGCCGCGCTCTACCCGCTCGGCGGCGGCTACGTCGCCGCGAACAACACGTTCATCGACGCGATCATGAACGCGGGCGGGACGGACAACGCCGCCGCCGAGTACGAGGCGTACCCGCAGCTCTCCGACGAGGTCATCCTCGAAACGAATCCCGAGGTGATCCTCGTCACCGACTCCGAGGCCGCCATCCTCGACTCGGAACCGTACGCCAGCACGACCGCGGGGACCGAGGGCAACTACATCGTGATGAACGAGAACTACCTCAACCAGCCGGCGCCGCGCAGCGTGATCGAGTCGACGGCGACGCTCTCGAACGCGGTGGTAGCGCTTCAAGACGATGGCGCTGAGTCGACCGACGGGGCCGACGACGGGTCGGCCGACGACAGTTCGTCAGACGGCGACTCCTCGGGCGACGACAGCGGGACCGACGGCGAAGACGGCAACTCGACGGATCTCACGTCCGCGGACGGGAACGAAAGCGACGAGAACGAAAGCGCCGGCGACACGGGCGCTGAATCGCCCGGATTCGGCGTCGTCGCTGCCGCCCTCGCACTGTTCGCGACCGGCCTGCTCGCGCGGCGCGACTGACTTGAACCGGTTTCCGACCGACGCTTCCTTTTAAATTCCCTGGCCCATCAGGTGGCTGCGGAGGATGTCCGGCGTCTTCAGCCCGGCGTCGCCGTTGAGCAGCACGACGGTCTCGTCGCCGTCGAAGAAGCCCGCCTCGGCGAGCGCCCACGCCCCGGCGGGAGCCGCCCCGCCCGCCGCGCCCATCTCGACGACCTCGTTCTGCGCCACGGCGACCGCGCTCGCGAGGACCTCGTCGTCGTCGACGCCGACCGCGGTCCCGCCGCTCTCCGTGACCGCCTCGACGGCCGCGGCGCCGCCCGCGGGGTTCGGGATCTCCAGTTCGCCGCAGATGGTGTCCGGCGTCGACCACGGCTCCGGCTCGTCGAGGCCACGCTCGACGGCGGCCGCGATCGGGGCGCAGCCCGAGGCCTGGGCGGCGACGACCTTCGGGACCCCGTCGATCGCGCCGATCCGGTCGAGCTCGTCGAACCCCTTGTGGACGCCCGCGACGACCTCGCCGGAGCCGGTCGGGACGACGACGACGTCCGGGGCGTCGCCGAGGTCGGCGACGAGTTCGAACGCAATGGTCTTCGCTCCCTCGTGGCGGTACGGCGTGACGAACTCGCCGAGGTCGGTGTAGTCGGTCTCCAGCTGCTCGTCGACCGCGGCGGCGGCGTCCGGGAAGCGCCCGCCGACCACGCGCATCTCGCCGCCGTGGACGTTCGTCATCGACTTGTTCGAGAACGCACAGCGGGAGGGGACGAACGCGTACGAGCGCAGGTCAGCCCGGCCCGCGTACGCCGCCATCGACTGGCCGGCGTTACCGGGGCTCGCGCAGACGAGCGGCTCCACGTCGGCCCCCTCCGCCGCCCGGTCCGCCACCGCGGTCACGGCGAGCGAGAGGCCGCGGTCGAGGACGGTGCCGGTCGGGTTCCGCCCCTCGTCTTTGACGTACACGGCGTCGACGTCGAGCTCGTCGGCGAGCCGCTCGGTGGCGACGAGCGGCGTGGCGCCCTCGCCCGCGGTGAGCGCGTCCTCCGCCGGGAAGGGGAGGAGCGCGTCGAAGCGCCAGTGGCCGCGGGCGGTGGCGGGCGCGGTCCGGGCGTCGCCGCTCGCGCCGCGGGCCGCGGGGTCGAACAGGTCGTCCGGGTCGACCGCGTCGTAGTCGTAGACGGGGTCGAGGCCGCGCGCCCGCTCGTCGTCGTCGATCTCCGCCGCGTCGGCGGTCTCGTGAACGCGTCCCGACGCCCGACTCTTCAGCCCGCGAAACGCCGGCGTGGTCTCGGTCGTCTCCATACCGACCCGTGCGGCGGCGGCGACTAATCGCTTCTCACTCCGGCCCGCCTACTCGGGGGTGAACCGGACCGCCGCCGTCCGGTCCGCCCGCTCGCGGCGGTCGCGGACCTCCTCGACCAGCGCCGCCACGCGCTCCGGCTCCGTTTCGAGCGCCTCGGCGGTCGTCTCCCGGTCCATGTCGAACCAGCCGAACAGCACGACGATCCGCGCCTCTCGCGGGGGGAACAGCGACTCGGCGACGAGGTCGGCCGCGAGCGCGCCCACGTCCACCTGCTCGAAGCCGTTTCCGAACCGCCGGTAGAGGTCGCGGTCGAGCTCGCCGAGCGGCATCCGGCCGCGGTCCTCGTCGGCGGGGACGTCGACCCGATCCAGGAAGCCGGAGGGAAACGTTCCGAACTTCGGATTCTCAGCGTCGTCGACGTAGCCGAAGGTCCGCTCCGGACGGTCGATCGGCGTCGCGACCGCGCCGTAGTGAAGCCAGCGGTCGTCGGACCGGGTCATGGACCCCTCCCGGCCGACGCGGTCGTCTGTCGTACTGCGATTCTTCTTCCGCGAGACTCTCGGTCCGCCGCCGAGCGCGTCACGGAGACGGAGCGTTTCCTCCGGAACGCCGACTCGGGGCACATACCCTCCGATTCCTGTGGGGGAATTTCAAACCGATCCCCCCGGTTATCGCGCGTGATTCCGCCGTCGGGAGATCGATGCTAAATAACCATCAGTAGTTGGACATATTCTTTTCAACCATCGCGTAGGTCCTCGGCCGGTGATTCGCCGCGCGGTAAACGGTCAGATCGAGGGCACAGCTTCGGAGACTTGATCGGTGCCGCCACGTCGGGACGCCCGTCGTGATCGTGTCGTCCTCGCTCGTAGTTAGAAGTCCCCGTTGATGATATCCGCCACCCGCTGGCGGTCGAAGAGCCGTTCGCTCTCGGGAATTTCGGGGTACGGTCCGTCGGTGTAGGGTGGCCACTCGCCGAAGACGTCGGGGTACAACTGCTTGGCGGCCATCTCTGTCTGGAAGAGGTTCATTATCGGTCCCTGATAGCGCCCGCCTTGGGTGTAAATGCGCTCGTTTTGAACGGCCGACAGCGATTGAGTCGCCTGATTGCTCGCGAGGCGCTCTCTGGTTCGTTCGACGTGTCTGGACTCGGACATCCCCGCCAGACAGAGGATCACGTCCGGATCGGCCTCAATGAGCGCTTCGAAATCGACGGTCGACTCCGTCGGGATGTCGGCAAACACGTCTTCCGCCCCGAGCGGTCGAGTATGAGCCGTCAGGAAGCCGGGACCGTTCAACGCGTAGACGTACAGACTGTCCTTCCCGCCGATGAGAATAACCATCGCTACCGTCGGTCGCTCGTCCTCGGGCGGGAGGTTCGTCTCGATGGTGGAGAGCATCTCGGTGTGGACCTCGGCGAGCGCCTCGTAGCGGTCCTCGGCCTGGAACACCGCCGCGACGTTCTCGAATATCTCCCAGAGGGTGTAGTACTCGTAGTCCGCGGCCCACTCACTGGCCGGTTCTTTGTTGGCGTTGCTGAGCGTGTTACCGAACCACGGGGAGACGTTCTCGGCGACCTCCTCGATGTCGTCGCGCGTCCAGTTCTGCATGTTCGTCATGTAGGCCGGATCGGCGAGGTGGAGGTCGCTGTCCAGTTCGTAGAGTCGCTCCTTGCCCGGGTTCCACGTTCCCGGGAGGTCGGCCCAGTCGACCGAAACGCCGGGAATCCGTTCGAGAAACTTGTTCCATATCGTGTCGTTGTATCCCTTGTTGTACATCATCGAGGCGACTGCCTCCCCGTGACCGGCCGCGGTCACCATGTCGGCGTGGTGTGGAAGCACCGTGAAGACGGTCTCAGGCGGCTGCTCGAAGCTGACCTCTCCCACGGGTGCCATCGACACCGTGTAGCTGTCCTCTTCCGGCACGGGCGTCTCCGATCCGGTCGACTCGTTGCCTGCGCTCGCGTCGGTCGGTGACGAGCCGGGATCGGACTGCCCGGTACACCCGGCGAACAGTCCGCCACCGATGGCTGCTCCGCCGTACTTCACGTAGTCACGTCGGGTCGGTGCTTCGCGGTCGCTCTGATCGTCTGCCATACGATTTAGGCTGCCCTAAATATACAAAACAGTTCCGGGTTTTAGGCCAGCCAAAACATCTGGAAGTTGCTCGTCCTCCGGGACCGCGGGAAGCGTCATCTGTGAGTTCCGTATCGTCTAACGAGTTTATTGTGACTCACCGCATCGGTTTCGGTCGCGTCGGTCGGCCGCCCGCGAGCGGGTCCCGCCGCCGCTTATAAACCACCGGCCCGTTAGACCGAGTATGAACGGAGACGCCACGGTCGTCGGCGGCGGGCTGGCGGGGCTGGTCGCGGCGACGCGGCTGGCCGAGGCGGGCGCGGACGTGACGCTGTACGAGCGACGGCCCGAGGTCGGCGGGCGCGTGCGGACCGAGACGGTCGACGGCTTCACCCTCGACCGCGGCTTTCAGGTGCTGTTTTCGAGCTACCCCGCCGTCGAGCGCGAACTGGGACCCGACGGGCTGGACGAACTCGACCTCCGGACGTTCGCCCCGGGCGCGACGATCTGTCGACCCGGGTCGCGCTCGACCCTCGGGGACCCGCTCCGCGACCCGCGCTCCGCGGTCCCGTCGCTTTTGAACGACGAGGTTTCCCTCTCCGACAAGCTCCGGACGCTCGCGCTCCGGTACGACCTCGAGAACCGCGACGAGGACGAGTTCTTCGCCGGCCCCGACGCGCCGATCCGCGAGTACCTCCGCGACTGGGGGTTCGCCGACAACTACGTGACGAACTTCGTGGAGCCGTTCTACGGCGGGATCACCCTCGACCGGTCGCTGTCGACCTCGAAGCACGTCTTCGAGTACACGTTCCGCGCGATGGGCCGGGGGTCGATCGGCGTCCCCGCCGACGGGATGGCCGCGCTCCCCGCCGCGCTCGCCGACCGCGCCCGCGAGGCGGGCGTCGAGATCCGGACCGGCGAGGACGTGGAGGCGGTACGGATCGCGGGGGAGGGCCGGATCCCGTTCCGGACCGGCAAGGCCGACGCCGACGGCGCCACCGTCGAACTCGCGGACGGCTCGACCCGCGAGACGGACGCGGTCGTCGTCGCGACCTCGCCGCCCGAGGCGCGGCGGCTCACCGGCGTCGAGTCGATTCCGACCGAGGGCGTGCCGAACGTCACGGGGTGGTACGCGCTCCCCGCCGGTGAGTCGTTCGAGACGGGCGGGCGGATCCTGCTCAACGCCGCCGACGAATCCCCCAACGCCGTGGTCCCGATGTCGGAGGTCGCGCCCGAGTACGCGCCCGACGACCGCGCGCTGCTCGCGGCGACGTTCCTCGGCGAGGACGCGCTCGACCGCGACGCCGACGCGCTCCGCGGCGACGTGCGCGACGCGCTGGCGGCGTGGTTCCCCGAGCGCGAGTTCGCGGGGCTGGAGACCCTCGACGTCCACCGGATCCGGTTCGCGCAGTTCGCGCAGCCGCCGGGCGTCCACGCCGAGCTCCCCGACCCGGACGACCCCGAAGGGCCGGTCGTCCTCGCGGGCGACTACACGGAGTGGTCGTCGATCCAGGGCGCGTTATCGAGCGGGCGGACGGCGGCCGAGGCGGCGGGCGAGTACCTCTGACCGGAACCGCGACCGCTCGCTTTACTCCTCGCGCCGGAACGCCTCCTCGCCGTGCTCCTCGACGGCCGCGAGCAGCTCGTCGCGCTGGCGGCGGACCTCGGGCGGGAGCTCGGCGTACGCGTGGTCGAACATGTCGCTCGGGTCGGCCTCGACCGACTCCGCGAAGCCGATCGCGTCGGCGACGAGGTCGTCCGCCTCGTCGCGGATCGCCGCGACGCCCTCGTCGTCGATCCGCCCGGTCTCCCGCAGGAACGCCTCCATCCGGTCGAGCGGGTCGAGCGCGCGCCACGGGTCCACGTCGTCGGGGTCGCGGTAGGCGGTCGGGTCGTCGGCGGTGGTGTGGGCGCCGAACCGGTACTCGACGAACTCGATGAGGACGGGACGAGGGTCGGCCTCGTCGGAGGCGTCTGCTCCGTCCGCAGAACCGCCTCCGTCCCCACCGCCCCGCGCTCGCTCGGCCGCCTCCTTCGTGACCGCGTAGCTGGCGAGCGGGTCCATCCCGTCGACGCGGACCCCGTCGAAGCCGTAGGCGGTCGCCTTCTGTGCGAAGGTGTCGCTCGCGGTCTGTCGCGACTCGGGGACCGAGATCGCCCAGCCGTTGTTGTGACAGCAGAACAGCGTCGGCGTGTCGAAGACGCCCGCGAAGTTCATCGCCTCGTGGAAGTCGCCCTCGCTGGTCGCGCCGTCGCCGAAGTGCGCGGCGACGACCCGGTCCTCGTCGCGGTAGTCGAACGCCCACGCGGCGCCGACCGCGTGCGGGAGGTGCGCCGCGATCCCGATATTGAGGGGAAAGACGTTGCCGTCGGCGATCGCTTCCGTCCCGGACTCGTGGCCCATCCAGTAGGGGAGGTACTCGGCGAGGAGGTCGCGGACGACGACCGCGCCGTGTTCGCGGTACTGGTAGCTGATCAGGTCGCGGTCCGCGAGCGCGTGCGTCGAGCCGACCGCCGACCCCTCCTGTCCCGCGCAGGGCGCGTACGTGCCGATCCGGCCCTGTCGCTGGAGGCTCACCGCCCGCTCGTCGAACCGCCGCGTGGTCACCAGATCGCGGTAGATGGCGCGAAATCCCTCGTCGGAGAGGTCCGGAACCGTCGCGTCCGGCAGGGGGCCGCCGTCCGCCCCGAGCACGCGATAGAGGTCCTCGTCGGCGAGGGGGTCGGTCGCGGAGTCGGAGGCGGACGTGCCCGCACCGGCGCCGTTCTCGTCCATGGGCGATCCGTGTGGGCCGGCGTCACAAGGAGTTAGCGGTCGCGTCGGCGTCCGACCCCGCTCGGCGCCGCCGCCGGAGGAAGGTAATCGGCGGGCCGATCAGTGCGCCGGCAGCCGTCGTCAGCCCGATCACGAGGCCGACGAGGAGCGGGGTGGGCCCCGCGACGAGCAGGTCGACGCTCCAGACGACGAGGAACCACGCGGTCCACAGGAGGCCGGTGCCGAGCGCCGTGAGCGCCCCGTACGCGATCCCCGCTCGGTACGTGTACGCCGCGGGGCGCTCGACGAGCAGCCACCAGACCGCGGTGCCGACGAGGAGCGCCGGCGCCGCGAGGAGGGGCACCGGGAACGACGGCGGGAGGCCGACGACTTCTGCGAAGAGGCTCAGGAGCGTCGAGAGCAGGCCGGCGGTGACCGCGCCGCAGCCGAAGGCGTAGACGCCGGCGTAAATCGACCACCGCCGCGAGAGCGCGGAGCCGGACGAGACGGAGCGTTCCATGCGGGGTGATCGCGGGGATGGTAGGAGAGTCTGTCCGTGAGTGAAGCGTCGGTTTTAGCCTCCGTCTCAGGGCGTGATGACGGCGCGCCCGTCGATCTCGCGGTGTTCGAGCTTCTCGGCGACCGTGTTGATCTCGCCGAGTTCGTACCGGCTGGTGTGGAGGTCGACGTCGCCCTGCTCGACGAGCGCGACGAGCTCCTGTAGCTCCGCGTACCGCCCGACGATGTTGCCGACGAAGGAGAACTCACCGTCCACCAGCGCCTGCGACGGCTCGTGGACGTGGCCGCCGTAGCCGATGATGTGGTGGTCGCCGCCGGCGGCGGTGATATCGGGCGCGTAGGAGGTCGTCACGTCCTCGCCGACGAAGTCGAGCACCTGCGTCGCCCCCGTGCCGTCCGTGATCGCCTCGATCTCGGCGGGAACGTCCTCCTCGGTCGGGTTCACCAGGTGGTCGGCGCCGTACCCGTCCGCCAGATCGAGCGCCGACTCCTTCAGGTCGACCGCCGTGATCCGCGCCGCGCTCATCGCGTCGAGGCACTGAAGTCCGATGTGACCCAGCCCGCCGACGCCGACGACGACCGCGTGGTCGCCGGGGTTCAGCTCCGCGACCGCCTTCTTGACGGCGTGGTACGCGGTGATGCCGGCGTCGGCGTGAGGCGCGATGTCGACCGGGTCGACGCCGTCCGGCAGCGGGATCACCGAGCGCTCGCTGGTGTGGAGGTACTCGGCGAAACCGCCGTCGGTGGTGAGCCCGTTGAACGCGTCGTTCTCGCAGTACATCGTCTCGCCGAGCCGACACGGGCGACACGTCCCGCAGGTCTGGACCGGGTGACAGATCACCGGGTCGCCCGGGGAGACCAAGTCGACGTTGTCGCCCGTCTCGACGACGGTGCCGGCGTTCTCGTGGCCGAGCGTCATCGGCAGCTCCTGCGGGACGTACTCGGCCCACATCCCCTCGATGATGTGGTTGTCCGTCTGGCACCACCCCGCCCCCTCGACCTCGACGATCACGTCGTCCGGTCCCGTCGCCGCCGGCCGGTCGACCTCGTCGATCGCGAGTCCCTCGCTCATGTCGTCCGTGTACTCGTGGAGCCTGGCTGCTTCCATGCGTGAAAAGATCACGCGGAATTCACATAAACGTTCGTCGCGGCCGTCCGTGTCGCGCGGTCGCCGCGGTGCTTCCGCTCGGCGGCCTCCCCGGCCGGGACCTACAGCAGTCGGTCGAACTCCCCGAGCGGCGGGAACCGGACCGGCTCCCCGCGGTCGGGGTCGTACACGACCGGGGCGAACGCGGCCGCGTCGTCGACGAGCGGCGACTCCAGCCCCGCCGTCGCCGCGTCGTTGACCGGGACGCCGGCGGCGAGCCGGGTGAACGCGGGCAGCACGAGGAGGTCGGACCCGCGATACGTTCCGGCGCCGGAGAGGAAGCAGGGCCGGCGGTCCCCCTCGATCTCGATCGTCGGGTGGACGTGACCGATCACGTACCGGTCGGCCGAGGTCGACGGCGGTTCGTGACCGTGACAGACGACCGTGGTTCGCGGCGACTCGGTGGAATCGCCCCCGTCCTCCATGGCGAGCGTCTCCTGAACCGGGCCGTCCCACGCGGTCGCGAGCGCGGCGTCGTGGTTGCCGGCGACGAGTTCGAGATCCGCGCCCCGAGCCGAGCACGCCCCGCGGAGCGCGCGAAGCGTCTCGGCGGCGCGGTCGGTGACCCGCTCAAACGTGTGGACGGCGTCGCCGGCGACGACGACCGTCTCGGGGTCGAACCGGTCGAGGAGGGCGCCGAGGCGGTCGGCGAGGTCCGCGCGCTCGCCCAGCGGGAGCGAGACGGCGGAGGCCTCGCCGCGCCCGACGTGGAGGTCGGCGACGACGAGCGCGTCGTGCGCGGGGAGGTAGACCGCGCGCTCCGCGAAGGCGACGTCAGAGAAGGGGGTCGCGGTCCCGATTTCGGCTCCGTCCCCGGCGTCGGCCTCCGGTCCCGTCACCGGCCGTACCCGGTCGAGCGCTCGCGGCGGCGCTCCGCGTCGCGGTCGGCCGGACCGCCGTCGACGTGGTTGCGGGCGGTCGCGTACGCCTCGCGGACGCGTCGGAACGACTCCTCGTCGCCGCCCTGGTCCGGGTGGGTCTCCTTGACGCGCTCGCGGTACGCGCCCTTCACCGCGTCGAGGTCGGCGTCGCGGGAGACGCCGAGTTCGTCGAACGCGTCGCCGACGGGGTCGGCTCGGCCGGCCGGACCGCGCGCGGTCGACCGCCCGGCGGATCGGTCGGCTCCGAACCGGTCGCCGCCGAGACCTCCGGACCGGCCGTCGCTCGAACCGGTCGCCTCGTCGGTCGCCCAGTCGGGTTCGTCGACGTCGAACGGGAGCCGGCGGCCCAGCCCGCGGCCCGGCATCTCGTGTTCACAGAGGACGGTGTAGACGCCCTCGCCCTCCAGCCGGAAGTAGTCGTGCGCGTCGAACGTGATGGCGACGCCGCGGTCGGGGAGGTAGAAGGGGACCGCCACGCCGTCGAACGCGTGGTCCTCGTCGAAGCGCTCGCCGGCCGCGTTCAGGTACGTCCGGATCTCGCGGCGGCGGCGCTCGTCGCCGGCGACGCCGCGGTGACCGGCCGCCGCGGCGCGGGGCGGAGCGAACCGGTCCCCGAGGTAGAACGCGAGCGCAACGAGCGCGGTGGCGACGGCCCCGAGACCGATCCCCCAGAGGACCCACCGCGGAAAGAGACTCGTGAGGTCGGCGAGCACACCCGCCGTAACGGCTCCGCGGTAATCAACCTCCCGCCGGGGCGGCGGCTACGAGACGTGAGGCGGTACGGACCGGCGGGCTGCGGATCGACCGATTTCGGTTCGCCGGACTGCGGATCGGTGGATGCGGATCGGTAGACGCGGATCGGGGGCAGAAAAGTTCGCTTCGAGCCGGCCGACTCAGATCATCCCTTTCTTTTCCAGCCCGTCGAGGATGTCGTCGACGAGCGCCTCGGCGGTGTCGTAGGGGAACTCCTGTTCGCTGCCGAGCTTCGCCGCCATCTCCATGGCGGTGAAGCTCACGTCGCCGGCCTCGAACTTCGTCGCCGGGCCGTCCGGCAGCGCCGGGACGAGGTCCATCTGGTTCTCGACCGGGAAATCTGCGCCGCCGAACGCGTCTAAGAACTGTTCTCGGAGTTCCGCTTTCACGTCGCTCATACACACTCCATCCCGCGAGCGCCCGCAAAAGGGTTGCGGAACAACGATAAACTTATTTAGGGTTGTCACGTTCTGCGACGCCGCTCGGAGTCCGTGACGCGGGTGGGCGAGAACACCACCAAAGCCCAAGCCGCTCGCTTATAAATGTCTGATAGTAGATCGACGGCTAACACCGCCAAAGCCCCAGTCGCGAGGCGGACGCACGCTCGCTGCGCTCCTCGCTCAGTCGCTCACTTCGTTCGCTCCCTCGTTGCGGTGCTTACATCGCCTGCGTCCGCCTCGCGACCGCCCCTTTGAGTCCCACCCGACCACGACCGCACCGCAGCCTCACACCTCCCCAGCCTCGTCAGTCGCCTCCGCTTCGCTCCGCCGACTGACTCCCTCGCGCGTGCTGCTCGCGACCTACCGGCCGCTCGCAGGCACGCGCCACCGCCTATATTTATAAGTAATTCTCGTCGCCGTTCACGGTTGGTTAAATATCGTATCGCTGCGACGAGGGTGGTGAACGGGACCTCGGCGGTGTCGATTACTCGGCGTTCGCCGAAGCCAGACGCCCGTGCCGGATCCTGCGGAACTTTGTCGCTGGCGCGGTCAGTCCGCGGTATGCCACGCGAGTTCGACTTCGAGTTCGACCTGCTCCGAGAGCTGACCGAGGCCCGCGGCGTCCCCGGCTACGAGGACGACGTCCGCGAGGTCGTCCGCCGCGAGTTCGCCGAGAGCGTCGACCGCGTCCGGAGCGACGCGATGGGCAACGTCGTCGGCACGATCGAGGGCGACTCGGACTACTCGGTCGCGGTCGCGGCCCACATGGACGAGATCGGCTTCATGGTCCGCCACGTCACCGACGAGGGGTTCGTTCAGGTCGACCCGCTCGGCGGGTTCGACGCCCGCGTGCTGCGCGCGCAGCGCGTCACCGTCCACGGCGACGAGGACCTGACCGGCGTCATCGGCTCCGTCCCGCCGCACACGCTCACGGAGGAGCAGCAGGAGAAGGACGACGAGGTGAAGGACGTGTTCATCGACCTCGGTCGCGACGCCGAGACGGTCGCGGAGCTGGTGGGCGTCGGCGACCTGGTCACCCTCGACCAGACCACGACCCGGATGGGCGACCGGATCACGGGGAAGGCGCTCGACGACCGGATCTGCCTGTTCGCGATCCTGGAGTCCGCTCGTCGGATCGAGGACCCGAACGTGACGGTCCACTTCGCGGCGACGGTCCAGGAGGAGGTCGGGCTGCGGGGGGCACAGGCGCTCGGCGTCGACATCGACCCTGACCTCGCCGTCGCCCTCGACGTCACCGTCGCCAACGACGTGCCGCAGGTCGGCGACGCGGCCGACGCGGTCACCGAACTCGGCGAGGGGACGGCGGTGAAGCTGAAGGACTCCTCGGTGATCACCAGCCCGAAGGTCCACAGTCGCCTCACCGAGGTCGCCGAGGCGGAGGGGATCGACCACCAGCACGAGGTGCTGCCCGCGGGCGGCACCGACACCGCGGGGTTCCAGAACACCGCGGGCGCGAAGCCGGTCGGCGCGATATCGATCCCGACGCGGTACCTCCACACCGTCACCGAGACCGCCGACGGCGGCGACGTGGAGGCGACGATCGACCTGCTGACGGCCTTCTTGGAGTCGGAGACGGGCGATCACGACTACACGCTGTAATCCGAGCCGACTCCCGCGCCGCGGTCGGCGTCAGTCGTCGCCGGGGACCGCCGGTCCCGGGTCCCGAGTGGCGCGGTGGGCCGCCCGCGCCTGCCACGCGAAGCCGGTGGTCGCGAACGCGATGAACGCGGCTGCCAGCAGGAACCCGGTCTCGGTGGTCGTCCAGTCCATCGTGGTGCCGACCAGCACCGGCCCGACGACCTGCCCGACCTTCCACGAGACGGAGCGCAGGCTCATCGCGCTGGCGACGGAGTCGTACGCCTCGCCCTCGCTGACGAACAGCGACATGCTCGCGGGCAGCCGGATCGAGTCGGCGACCCCCAGAAGCGAGTAGGCGCCGAACAGCGCGAAGAACGCCCCGCCGAGCGTCTGCGAGTCGCCGAGATACGAGACGGTGACCGGCGAGAGAGTCCCCTCGAAGTACGCCGCCAGCGGGATGATCGCGGTGCCGACGCCGTACAGGAGCGCGCCGACCGCGACGAACAGGTAGGTGCGCTCGTAGCGGTCGGTGAGGTCGCCGACGAACCCCTGCGTGAGCGCTTTCGTCAGCTTCCCGCCCGCCATGATCCAGCCGATGGCGAACGCGGAGATGCCGAACGTCGTCCGCGCGTAGATGGGGAGGAAGATGATCACCGCCATCTTCCCGACGCTGAACGTGAACCGGAAGAAGACGAGCGCGCGCAGCATCGGAAGCCCGAGCAGCGAGCGGAACGTCTCGACCCCGCCCGCGTCCTCCGGGCTCTTCCGGCCGCCGGGGTTGTCGCGGAGGAAGGCGAAGACGAGGGCGAACGCGGCGAGCGTGACGACGGTCAAGACGAGGTACGTCTCGGTGAAGCCGTAGGCGTACAGGAGGTAGCCGCCGACGAGGTCGCCCGCGAGCGACGAGACGGAAGCGAACTGGTTGTACGAGCCGAGCCAGCGCCCCCGCTCGTCGTCCGGGCTGATCTCGCCGATCACCGTCGCGCCCGTGATCCAGAGGACGCTCGCGCCCAGCCCCTGGACCATCCGCACGAGGATGATGTGAACGGAGCTGTCGACCAGCGCGAAGCCGACGAAGACGGCGACGTTGATCAGGAAGCCGCCGAGCAGCCACCGCTTCGCGTTGCCGGTGTCGACCTTCCGACCCAGCGGCAGAACGATGACCAGTTGGACGATTGCGAAGGCGGTGCCGAACAGCCCCTCGACGAACCCGGTGGTGCCGAAGAGATCCGCGTACAGCGCGAGCGCGATGAGGATCGTCGAGTACGCCTGACTGCGGGCGAACGCGGTCCCGGCGAGCGCCGCGAACTCCCGGTCCCCGAGCAGCCGTACCGAGTTGCCGAACTTCGCCACGGTCGTCTCTGATCGGGGGCAACGAGACCCGGAGAAAAAAGCGCCCCAGATCCGGCGGTCCGCGTGGGGTTATCGTTTCAGGGAGCCGAGAGTCGGAACGACAGTACGGGCGAGATCACGTCCACTCGTGGTCATCGATTCCCTCGTAGTGTTTCAGACGACTGTCGATCTCCCAGGCTTCCCAGCCGCACTCGTGGTAGAGGACCTCCGCGAGGTCGTCGAAGTTGCTTTTGTCGAGTTCGATCCCGCGGTTCCCCCGATAGGAGATGTACGGTTGGCTACGAAGCTCGGCGTAGACATCGCGCGCGGTCGGGTAGTCGCCGTCGATCGCGGAGAGTTCGAGGAGCGCCTCCTCCGTAATCGGCGTCCCCCACCTGTGTTTTGCGATCATCGTCGCCAAGAGGGCGCACTTCACCGACGGCTTCTCCATAGCGAGGGACTAAGGCCATCCGGTAATAAATGCTGTTAACTGCTGTTACCGGTGGTGAAAACAGTTATACACGGTGAGGCAGTGACTTCCTGTATGAGCGGCATGGAACACGCGAACGACCGCGGGGCAAAGAAGGACCTCCGGAAAGCACACCCCAGCGGGTGGCTGTACCTCACACAGCACGACGCGATCCCGATTCTCGTCGACGCGTTGCTCGATCTGCCGCCGAACCGCGAGTTCAACAAGACCGAACTCGCTGAACACGCCGGTGTAACGCGCCAGACCGTCGGGAACTACACCGACCTCATGCGAGAGGTCGAACTCATCGAGGAGGTTCCGGACACGTCGCCGCGTCGGTACCGGGTCGCGGACAGCGATGTCGTCCGCGAGCTCTTCGAACTCAACAGCGCGCTCAACGGCGTCAGCGAGTAGCGTCGACGACGAGGAGACGGCCACAGAATCGATTTCCGTCGAAGCCAACCGAGCCTAATCGTGCCGGAAGCAGCGCGTCCCGGTGAACGCCATCGCCATGTCGCGCTCGTCGGCCGCGGCGATCACGTCCTCGTCGTTGACCGAGCCGCCCGGCTGGATCACGGCCTCGATGCCCGCGTCGGCCGCCTCCTCGATCGCGTCCGGGAACGGGAAGAAGGCGTCCGAGGCCATCACCGCGCCCTCGGCGGACTTCCCCTCGGCGTCCTTCTCGGCCTTCATCGCCGCGAGCGTGACCGCGTCGACGCGGGACACCTGCCCCATCCCGACACCGACCGTCTCGGTGCCGGTCGCGAAGAGGATACCGTTCGATTTCACGTGTTTCAGCGTCTGCCACGCGAACAGCATCGTCTCGACCTGCTCGTCGGTCGGCTCGCGCTCGGTAACGAACTCCAGGTCCTCGGCGGTCGGCGACTGCCGGTCGCGCTCCTGGACGAGGCGGCCGCCGACGACCGGTTTCTCCGTGAACCGCTCGGAGAAGCGCTCGTCGCCCTCGCCGAGCGGGCCCACGTCGAGCACGCGGAGGTTCTTCTTCTCCCGGAGCACGTCGAGCGCGCTGTCGGTGTAGCCGGGCGCGACGACGACCTCCTTGAAGGAGTCGGCGACCGCGGTCGCGGTGTCGGCGTCGCACTCGCGGTTCAGGGCGACGATGCCACCGAACGCCGACTTCGCGTCCGTTCGCAGCGCGCGGTCGTACGCGTCCGCGAGGTCCGAGCCGACCGCGCAGCCCGCGGGGTTCGTGTGCTTGATCACCGCGGCCGCGGGGTCGGCGAACTCCTTGACCAGATCGAGCGCCGCGTCGGCGTCGTTGTAGTTGTTGTACCCCATCCCCTTCGCGCCGGGGTTGAGCTGGTCGGCGTCGACGACGCTCGCCTCCTCGGAGCCGTCGTCGACGTACAGGGCGGCGGCCTGATGGGGGTTCTCGCCGTAGCGCAGCGAGGCGGCGCGCTCTTCGGAGACGAACCGGCGCTCGGGGAAGTCGCCGCCGACGTCGCCCTCGACCGCGACGTCGACGGGGTCGCCGTCGGCGTCGCGCTCGACGGTCACGCGGTCCTCGGCGAACCAGCGGACCGCCCGCGGGTACGCCGTGAACTCGGCCTCGCGGAGGACGCGTGCCTTCAGCGAGTCGGCGTCGTCGTCCTCGTACACCGGGATCGGCTCCTGGGTGACGACCGGCCCGGCGTCGACCTCCTCGGTGACGACGTGGACCGTACAGCCGGTCGTGCGGACGCCGGCCGAAAGCACCTGTTCGTGGGCGTCCGTGCCGGGGAACGACGGGAGCAGCGAGGGGTGGACGTTCAGCGTCGTCGGGACGGCGTCGAGGAACGCGTCGGTCAGCACGCGCATGTAGCCGTCCAAGCAGACGAGGTCGACGTCGTAGTCGGAGAGGCGCTCGACGATCCGGCGCTCGTGCGACTCGCGCGACTCCCCCTCGTCGCGCTCGACGACCTCGGTCGGAACGCGGCGCTCCGTCGCGGCCTCCAACACGGGCGCCTGCTCGCGGTTCGTCAGGACGACCGACAGCTCCGCGCCGCCGGGCGCGGCGTCGGCGATGTGTCTGAGGTTCCGTCCCCGGTTGCTCGCGAGTCCCGCGATCTTCATACCTGACGGTCCGACCGATCGGGTATATCGATTGCGGTCCGCGGCGCGAGAGTATCCACAATTGCGGATCGGAACGCGGTTACGATACACCGAGAACGCGCAACGGATCCACGTCCGTGCGTCGCCCCATCGACACGCTTTTGCTGGCTCCGGCGGCAGTCGCGGACATGACCGACGACTCCGAACAGACGGCCGACGACGCCGGATCGACGGCCGACGACGCCATCAGCGGGCTGTCGCGGTCGGACCCGCTCGCCGCCGTCTCGCCGCTCGACGGTCGGTACGCCGGCCGGACCGCGCCGCTGTCCCCGTACGCGAGCGAGGCCGCGCTGATGCGCGCCCGGACCCGCGTCGAGGTCGAGTACCTGCTCGCGCTGGGGAGACTCGACGCGACGCCGATAGAGTTCGATGAGGCGGCCGAGGCCGCCCTCCGCGACCTCTACGAGGCGTTCGACGCCGAGGACGCGCGGCTGATCAAGCGGTTGGAGACCGAGGGCGCCGCGGGGTACGAGGCGACCAACCACGACGTGAAGGCGGTCGAGTACTTCCTCCGCGTCCGGCTGGCGGAGATAGCCGAGAGCGGGACGGACGGGGGCGCCGACGCCGCGCTCGACGACGCCGAGTCGCTGTACCCGTGGATCCACTTCGGGCTGACGAGCGAGGACGTGAACAACCTCGCGCACCGGCTGCTCGTCAAGCCCGCGGTGAGCGAGGTGATCGTCCCCGCGGTCCGCGAGGTGCGCGACGCCCTGGTCGAGTTGGCACAGGAGCACCGCGACGCGCCCATGCTGGCGCGAACCCACGGCCAGCCCGCGACGCCGACCACCTTCGGCAAGGAGATGGCCGTGTACGCCGCGCGGCTCGGCCGCGCGCTGGGCCGGGTCGTCGTCGCGAACGAGGACCTCTCCGGCAAGCTCGCGGGAGCCTCGGGCACCTACGCGGCCCACCGCGCCGCCTACCCCGAGGTCGACTGGCCCGCCTTCGCCGAGTCGTTCGTGCGCGGCCTCGACCTCGAACACACCGCGCTCGCGACGCAGGTGAACCCCTGCGACGACCTGGCGGCGCTGTTCGACGCGCTCCGGGGGGTCAACAACGTCCTCCTCGATCTGGACCTGGACGCGTGGCTGTACGTCTCCGACCGCTACCTCGGGCAGGAGACCGTCGAGGGGGAGACGGGGTCGTCGACGATGCCCCACAAGGTGAACCCGATCGACTTCGAGAACAGCGAGGGGAACCTCTCGAAGGCGAATTCGGATCTGGCCTTCCTCGCGGACTACGTGACGACCTCACGGCTCCAGCGCGACCTCTCCGATTCCACCGTCAAGCGCAACGTCGGCGCGGCCCTCGCGCACTGCCTGATCGGCTACTCGAAGGCCGAAGACGGACTCGGCAAGGTCGTCCCGAACGAGGCGGTGATGCGCGAGGAGCTGGACGCGACCCCCGAGGTGATCGGCGAGGCGGTCCAGACGATCCTGCGCCGCGAGGGCGACACCGAGGCCTACGAGCGCGTGAAGGCGCTCTCTCGCGGCCGGTCGGTGACGCTCGACGACTTCCGCGAGCTGTTCGACGAGCTCGACGTCGACGAGGAGGTCCGCGGAGAGCTGAAGGCGCTGACCCCGGCGGACTACACCGGCTTCGCCGACGCGCTCGTCGACGATATCGACGAGTAGCGTCGGAACGGGGAGTCGCGGACGGAGGGGAACATCGCGGCGCGCCACAAGACGTTTGGTCCTCGGTACGGGAACTACGGGCGATGCCCTCCGAAAGCGACGAGACGGAGTACTCCGTCTTCGACGACGACGAACTGATCGAAAACGAGACCGACGGCGCCGACCGCGCGGCGGAACCGGCCGGTGGCGAACCGGGCGCGACCCCCGACGCCCGCGACGACGACCGCCCCGCTTCCCTCGGCGGCGACGGCGGGGACGGCTGTCCGAAGTGCGGCGGCACCGAGACGGAGACCGACGAGATCGCCACCAGCGGGACGGGACTCACCAAGATGTTCGACGTCCAGAACCGGAGGTTCCTCGTCGTCTCCTGCGCGGAGTGCGGCTACTCGGAGCTGTACAAGGGACAGTCGTCCGGGGACGCGATCGACTTCTTCCTCGGTTGAATCGGTCGCCGCCGACGGCCACGCCGGGACGAGGCGACGCCGCGCACCACCCGCCTGAGAGCGATCGATTTTTGTCGGACGCGGAACCAGTCGCGGTATGGTCTCCCTCCGACCGCTCGCAGCCCTCCCCGTCGTCGGCGTGATCGCCGACGGCCGGACGTATCGCCACCTGCTGTACCTGCTGATCGCGGTCCCGCTGTGGGTCGTCTACTCGGGGTTCGTCTCGTTCGCGCTCGTGTTCGGACTCGTCTTTTCGGTCGTCCTCGTGGGAATCGGGGTCCTGGTCGCGGCCATCGTCGGATCGCGGCTGGTCGCCGGGCTGGAACGCTGGCTCGCGAACAGCCTGCTCGGCACCGATCTGGCCGCGCCGGACGACCTCCCCGCCGCCGCGGAGGACGGCTCCGCGGGCGCGACCGCGACGGTTCGCGCGTACCTCGCGGCGCCGTCGACGTGGCGGGGACTCGGCTTCGTCTCGCTGAAGTTTTGGGTCACGCTGCTGGCGTTCGCGCCGCTCGCCGTCCTCGCGAGCGCGCTCCCGCTCGTCGCCGCGCCGGTCCGATACCCCTACTCCCCGGAGTTCGGCGAACTGAACGGTGAGCCGCTGGTGTGGGCCGTCGACACCGCACCCGAAGCCGCCCTCGCGACGGGACTCGGGGTCGTCGGCGTGCTGATCGGACTCCACCTCACGAACCTGATCGCGGCCGGCGCCCGACTGATGGCCGTCTCGCTGCTCGGCGACGACGCCGGGGCGGACGGCGACGCCGGGACAGACGGCGACGCCGGGGCGGACGGCGACGGCGACGCCGGGACAGCCGGCGTCACCGTCGACCGGGACGCGGCCGACCGTGACGCCGAGGAAACCGGTGGCGAGGAGCGCGCCGGTTCCGACGACGCCTCGGTCGACGACGCCTCGACCAATGAGACCCGAGAGACGGCCGACGAAACCCGAGAGACGGCCGGCGAAACCCAGGAGACGGCCGACGAAACCCAGGAGACGGCCGACCGCGACGCCGACGGGTTCGAATTCGGCGCCGACAGCGCCGGATCGGCCGCCGACGGGGAGGTCGACGAACCCCGGACCGACCGCGACTGACCCGCCCGGAGCGCTTATTCGCCTCCGAGCGTCAGGACCGGTATGGCACCGACGCTCGTGAGCGCGGCCGTGGGGGCGCTGCTCGCGGCCGCGCTGCTGGGCGACGCGTTCGACCGCCGCGCGGTCGCGGTCGTCGTCGCGGCCGCGGTCCTCCCCGGTCTCGACGCAGTCGCGAGCCTCGTCGTCCCGGGCGCGACGAACGCCCTCCTCCACGCCGTCTGGATTCCCCTTCTCGCCGGCGGACTGCTCTACTGGGACACGACGCTGCGCGCGGCGTCGACCCTCCGCGAGCGGTTCGGTCTCCGCGCGACGCGGGTCGCGTGGGTCGCGCTCGCGTCGTTCGTCGTCGCCGGGATCGGGTCGGCGCTGTTCGCCGGCGAGGGCGCGGCGCTCCTCTACCCGCTGGAGGACGCGCGGTACGTACTCCGCGGGCGACTCGTGTTCTCGACGCGGGAGGGAATCGTCCAGACGTTCGTCGCGCTGGGCGCGGAGGGACCGGGAGCGTTGCCGATTCGGAGCGTCGGCGGTGCGGTCGCCGACCCGGTCGGCTCGTGGGTCAACCCCGACGGCCACCCCGGACTCGACCCGGGCGGGGACCGCGAGTTCCGGTTCGTGGACGGCGGGTGGCAGCTGGTCGTCGTCGCCGCCGCCGCCGCGACGCTCGCGGTCCGGTTCGACACCCGAGAGTCGGGGGTGACCCGCTGAGTGCCCTCGACGGTAGTCCACGCCGGGTTCGCGCTCCTGCTCGCTGCCGCGCTGCTGCGCGACCGCCTCGACCGCCGGGCGCTCGCGGTCCTGCTCGTCGTCCTCGTGCTCCCGGAGGCGGACAGCTTCCTCGGGGTGATCATGGCGGGCGCACATCGCACGGTCGGGCACAACTTCGTCCTCCCCGCGGTCGCCGCGCTGGCGCTGTACTACGACACGCGCATTCGGAAGGAGTCGTGGATCCGCGAGCGGCTCTCACCGCGGTGGATCGCGGTGGCGTGGGTCGCCCTCTTCGTCCACGTCTTCGCGCACGTCGCGCTCGACTGGACCCACCTCGACGGCGTGAACGCGTTCTGGCCACTCCGGGACCGGTTTTTCAGCCTCGACGGGGAGATACTCTACTCGACGGCCGACGGGTTCGTCCAGACGTTCGTCGATATCCGAATCGACCCGGAGACGGGGTCCCGGACCGTCGACGCCGGCGCCGGCGGGACGAGCGAGTCGGTCCACGTCAACAACCCGGTCCAGCCGCGCGACCCCGACCTCGACGTCGAGGAGCCGGTCGACCGGCGGTTCCCGGTCGCGAACAGCGGCTGGCGGCTCTACCTGCTCGGACTGGGGCTGTTCGCGCTCGGCGCGCGGCGGCTTCAGGGCGACGGCGTCGGAGACGGCGCCTGAGGGAACGAGAGAATCGGGCGACTACGGCGCCCCTAACATGGTATGACCGCAGCGTAAACCCCTCCGGAACCCTACGCTCAGCCGATGTCCACCCAACCGGACGCGGGCCCGTCGGACGCGGACGAACCGCTCGCTGGGGAGTCCATCGCGGTCGTCGGCGCCGGCTTCGGCGGGCTCTCGGCGGCCAGCTACCTCGCCGACGCGGGGGCGGACGTGACGCTGTTCGAGCGGAACGAACACCCCGGCGGGTACGCCGGGCGGATCGAGCGCGACGGGTTCCGGATCGACACCGGGCCGTCGTGGTACCTCATGCCGGAGGTGTTCGACCGCTTCTTCGAGCAGTTCGGGCGGTCGACCGACGACTACTACGACCTGATCGAACTGGACCCGCTGTACGAAGTGATCTGGAAGGACGGCGACCGCGCGTCGATGCCGGCCGACCGCGCGGGACAGAAGGCGCTGTTCGAGTCGTACGAGCCGGGCGCGGGCGAGGTCCTCGACGACTACCTCGCGGACGCCGCAGAGGCGTACGAGCTGGGGATGGACCGGTTCGTCTACCCCAGCCGGTCGCGGCTGCGGGACATGGTCGACGCCGACGTGCTCCGGTCCGGGCGGGCGCTCCCGAAACTCCGCGAGATGGACGAGTACGTGAGCGGCTACTTCGAGAGCGAGAAGCTCCGCCAGATCGCGGAGTACAAGCTGGTCTTCCTCGGAGGGTCGCCGTACAACACGCCCGCCATCTACACGCTGATGAGCCACGTCGACATGAACCTCGGCGTCTCCCACCCGGCCGGGGGGATCGCGAGCGTCGTCGACGCGATGGCCGACCTCGCGCGGGAGCTGGGGGTCTCGATCCGCACGAGCGAACCGGTGACCGCGATCGAGCCGTCGATTCCGGCGTCGACGCCGACGTTCACGGTGGAGACGGCGCGGCGCGCGGCAGACGACGGCGGCACGGCGGCGGCCGACGCGAGATCGGCGTCGGGATCGAGTACCCGCTTCGACCGCGTCGTGGCGAACGCGCCGCCGCCGCACGTCGAGCGCGACCTCCTCCCCGCCGGGACCGTCGACCGCGAGTCCTACTGGGAGTCGCGGACGTACGCGCCCTCGGCGTACCTCTCGTACATCGGCGTCGAGGGCGAGGTGGACTTGGAACACCACACGCTCGTCTTCCCGACGGACTGGCGCCCCCACTTCGACGACATCTTCGACGAACCGGGGTGGCCGGACGACCCCGCGTACTACGTCCACGTCCCCTCGAAGACGGATCCGGAGGCGGCACCCGACGGCCACGAGGCCGTCTTCCTGCTCGTGCCGCTGGCCGCCGGGCTCGAGGACGACCCAGAGACCCGCGAGCGGTTCCGCGAGCTGGTGTTCGACGACCTCGCCGAGCACGCCGGGGTCGACTTCCGCGACCGGATCGTCTTCGAGGAGACCGCCTGCGTCGACGACTTCCGCCGGCGGTTCAACGCGCCCCGGGGCACCGCGCTGGCGCTGTCGCACACGCTCGAACAGACGGGACCGCTCCGCCCCGCGCACCGCGCGCCCGGCGTCGACGGTCTCTACTACGTCGGCGCGTACACCAATCCCGGTATCGGGATGCCGATGTGCCTGCTCAGCGGCGAGCACGTCGCCGAGGCGGTCGTCGAGGACGCGGCCGGAAGCGGCGTGCTCCCGTCGGTCGTCCCGACGTCGACGCTGCGGTGACCGACTCGCCGGACGAGGCCCGCGGTGCCGCGCGGAGCTCCCGTTCCCGCCTGCGCTCCGAGCGGCTCCGGCTCCCGGGCGGCAACCCGGTGTGCGAACGGGGCGACGACCCGGTGTGCGAACGGGGCGACAACCCCGTGTCGGTCCGGCGCGTGACGGGGGGTTTCGGGGCGTGTGCCGCTCTCCGCGTCGAGACCCGGTCCGCGAGAATCTGCCACACCGTTTATTACATAGATAATTCACACAGACAGTGACATGATCCGAGACAGCGGCCGGGTTCATCCCGGTCGGTTGCGACCGATCGAGGGGCGAAGTGCGAGGCGGAATCGCGAACGGGAGACGGAAGGTGGACGCCGATGACGCTGAGCGCGAGCGCGCCGCTGGCGCTGGTGCCGCTCGTCGTCGTCGCCGCGTTGCTCGTCGGCCTGTTGTGGCCGGCCTCCCGGGCGATGCCGGTCGCGTGGGCGGCGGCCGCGGGGGTGGCGTTCCTGGCGTGGGGGATGCCGCCGGAGTGGATCCTCGCGGCGTCGGTCAACGGCGCGATGGCGGCCGTCGAGATCCTCTGGATCGTGTTGGGCGCGCTGGTGCTGTTGTACACCCTGATGAACTCCGGCGCGGTCGACCGGATCAACGCCGGCTTCGCGTCGATAAGCGACGACCGGCGGGTCCAGGTGGTGCTGCTCGGCTTCTTCCTCGCGACGTTCATCGAGGGCGTCGCCGGCTTCGGCACGCCCGCGGCCGTGGTCGCGCCGCTGCTGTTGGCGCTCGGCTTCCCCGCGTTCGCCGCCGTCGTCGCCGCGCTGATCGGCCACGCCGTCGCGACCGTCTTCGGCGCGGTGGGGACGCCGATCATCGTCGGGTTCCAACAGCCGCTCGACGCGGTCAGCGAGGCGATCGGCGCCGGGGGGTTCGAGTCGGTGGCCGCGTACGCCACCGCGGCCGGCGGGTGGGCCGCCGTGTTCAACGGGTTGCTCGGCCTGTTCATCCCGTTCATCGCCGTGGTGATGGTCGTGTACTTCTTCGGCGCGGTCGACGCCGAGGAGCGGTCGCTCGGCCCCGCGCTCGCCGTGGCGCCGCTGTGTCTGTTCGCCGGGGTCGCGTTCGCGGTCCCGTACGTGGCGTCGGCGTGGTTCGTCGGCCCGGAGCTGCCGTCGCTGATCGCGTCGATGGCCGGCGGCGGCGCCGTCGTGGCGACGCTGCGGGCCGGCTACCTGCTGCCGGACGAGGAGTGGGAGTTCCCGCCCCGCGAGGAGTGGCCCGGCCACTGGGTCGGCAGCATCGAACCGGGCAGCGAGACCGCCAGCGCGGAGGCCGCGACGACCGGGGGAACGGGCGGCGGTGCCGGCGGTGCCGACGGCGCCGAGATGTCGCTGCTCCGCGCGTGGTCGCCGTACGTCGCGCTCGTCGTCCTGCTGATCGGCACCCGCGTTATCGACCCGATCGCGACGTTCCTCCAGGAGGGACCGGGGATGACGATCGCCGTCTCGAACGTCCTCGGGACGGACATCGGCGGGGCGATCGGGTGGGCGTACGTCCCGGGGACGTGGCTGCTCGCCAGCGCGCTGATCGCGGTGCCGGTCCTCGGGATGTCGACGGACGAGGTGACGAGCGCGTGGCGCGAGGCCGCCGGGAAGATCGTCTCGCCCGCGGTCTCGCTGGTCTTCGTCATCGCGATGGTCGAGGTGATGCTCCAGACCGCGGCGCACCCGGGCGCGGCCGCCGACGGCAGCATGATCGTCGTGCTCGCGGACGCGACGGCCTCGACGTTCGGCGCCGCGTACCCGCTGTTCGCGCCCGTGGTCGGCACCCTCGGCGCGTTCATCGCCGGCTCGATCACCGTGAGCAACGTGACGTTCGCGGCGTTCCAGTTCGAGATCGCTCAGGAGCTCGGCCTCTCGACACAGCTGCTCGTCGGCGCGCAGACGGTCGGCGCCGCTATCGGGAACACGATCGCGATCCACAACGTGATCGCCGCGCTCGCGACGGTCGGTCTCGTCGGGAAGACGGGCCGGGTCGTCCGGCTCAACCTGATCCCGGTCGCCTACTACGTCGGCGTCGGCGGACTGCTGACCGCGGTGTTCGTCTACGTGCTGTTCCCGGGGGTGTTCTGACGGGCAATAGCGCTCAGACGGCTCAGCGGCGGCGACCCGGGCGGAGCCGGAGCGGCGTCCAGCCCGGATACGTGGTCATTGACTGAAACGAACGTTATCCGTCTCCGTCTCCGAGGTTCGGACGGCCGATGCGAGAGATCACCGCCGCCGTCGCCCTCGCCCTGCTCGTCGCGCTCGCCGGCTGTGGCGGACTCGGCGGCGACATCGACGGAGCCGGACCCCTTGGGGAGCCGTCGCCGTCGATCGAGTCCGTCTCCGCGCCGGCGTCGCTCGACCACGACGAGCGGGCGACGGTCGAGGCGACCGTGCGGTGGAAGGGCCTCGTGAGCGACGCGGACGGGTCGACGGCCGACGCCGACGGATCGGCGGACGAGGGGGGTTCGAACGCGACGCTCGACCCGGTTCGGGTGACGGTCCGCGTCGGCGACCGGACGCTGCGCGCCGAGAACCGGTCCGTCCCGGCGAACGGGTCGATGACGGTGACGGCCGAGATCGACGCCGCGGCGCTCGACCCGGGCGAGCACGTGCTATCGGTGAGCGTCGGCGCGGCGAGCGCGACGCGGACGGTCGCCGTCGCGGAGGCGCGGGCGGCGACGTTCGTCGTCTCCGAGGTCGAAGCGCCGGAGCGCGTGGAATACGGCGAGAACCTGTCGGTCGTCGCGACCGTGGCGAACGTCGGCGACCTGGCGGGCACCCAGACGGTCGCGTTCCGGTACGGGACCGGGGCGAGCGCGAACCGAACGGTCGCGCTCGACGGCGGCGCGGAGGCGCGGGTGTCCGTCACGTTCGCGGACGTGCGACTCGACGGCGGCGACTACCCGGCCGTCGTGACGACAGCGAACCGGACGCGGGAGCGGACGGTCGCACTGTCGCATCCGAGCCCGTACGGGAAGACGACGCTCCGGCTCTCCGTCGACGACGGCGGGGTCGACCGGAACGTCTCCGGGGTGGTCGCGGCCGCGACGGGCTACTGGGAGCGCAACGACGAGCGCTACCTCGGCTACCCGGTCGATTACGAGCGGGTGGCCGAGGAGGGAGACGCCGACGTGGTCCTGCGGTTCGACCGCGTGGAGCGCTGCGGCGTGGAGGGCGGCGACGCGCGCTACTTCGGCTGCGCGGACCTCCTCGTCGACGAGCCGCGGGAGCCGATGACCGCGACCGTCGAGCCGAACGTCTCCGACGCGGAGATGAACGCGACGATCATCCACGAACTCGGCCACGTACAGGGGCTCGAACACGGCGAGGAGCCGACCGGACTGATGGCCGAGACGAGCACGCTCGCGACGCATCGCCCGGTGACGGTCCACCTGCGCGCCGAGAGCGGGGAGGTCCCGCGGCGCGTCGAGGACGCGGTCGCGATGGGACTCGACTACTTCGCCGACCGCGAGGACGTCGCCGGGAGCGACGGGTTCGCGTGGGAGTTCGTCGACGAGGCGCGGGAGGCGCACGTCCAGGTCACCTACGACGACCGCGGGGAGGTCTGCTTCGCCGACGGCGGCGGCTCCTGTACGGTCGACGGCGAGTACTACGGCCAGCAGGACGTGCGGCTGGAGGGAGTCGACGACGAGGTGGTCGCGTGGCACGTGGGGGCCTCGTTCGCGCCGGTGCTGTTGGAGGAGGTCCCGCCGGAGCTCACGGGCGAGGCGGACCGGCGGGAGCGGGAGGCGTGGCCGGCGTAGGGGGCGAACGCCCGGCGAGAGCGGTCCGCTCGGGTGGGTCGCGGTGCCGGGGGGTCGGGGACGGCCGTCGAAGAAAAGTCTATACGGCCGCCGGTGTTCGTCCGTTTCATACGTGATACCTCGCGAACGAGTCTGGCGGCGCGTCGCGGTCGCGGGTCCGGGCGGCGAACCGGACCTCGGAATCGCCGGCCCGCCCCTCGGAGACGGCGACGCGGCCGACGGCAGCGACTCCGACGGTTCCTTCAGCGCACCCCCCGCCTGAGATGCAGGGATCACTCACCTACCGCACGAACCGCGACCTGTTCTCGAACCACTACCTCGACGAGCACCTCCCCGAGACGGAGGCGTGGGACGAGGTCGACGAGGCGGAGCTGCGCGCCGCCTACGACGAGATAGTCGACCTCTACGAGCGCGAGAAAGACACCGCGCCGAAGCGGAACGAGTCCCAGCTCGAAGAGAAGTTCGTCCGGCCGATGTTCCGGAAGCTTTCGATTCCCTTCGAGGTCGAGGAGAGCACGAGCCGGACGCAGCGCCGGCCGGACTACGGCTTCTTCGAGACGGCGGACGCGGCCCGGGACGCCTTCGAGCGCCGCGAGTCGGGCGGCGACTTCTACGAGAACGCGGTCGCGGTCGCGGACGCCAAGCGCTGGGGGCGACCGCTCGACACGCGCGGGAGCGGCGAGCACGAGCGCGACTTCGAGAACCCGAGCTACCAGATCCACGTCTACCTCCAGGAGACGCCCGCGCGCTGGGCGGTGCTGACCGACGGCAGGAAGTGGCGGCTCTACTACGGGCCGACGAGCCACCGGCTCGACTCCTACTACGAGATCGACCTGCCGACGGTGTTGGAGGGAGGCGATCTTGCGGACTTCAAGTACTTCTACCTCTTCTTCCGACGACAGGCGTTCCTCGAAGACGCGGGCGGCGACTGCTTCCTCGACGACGTGTACGACGAGTCGAACGTCTTCGCGCAGGACCTCGGCGAGGACCTCCAGGACAACATCTACGAGGCGATCAAGGTGCTCTCCGAGGGGTACCTCCAGTACCCGGAGAACGACCTCGACGAGGCGGACCTCGACCTGATCCACGACGCCTCGCTCATCTACCTCTACCGGCTCATCTTCGTGCTGTACGCGGAGGCCGAGGGGCGGGACCTGCTGGACACGGACAACGAGATATACGAGGAATCGTACAGCCTGAACTCGCTGAAACAGGAGGTCGCGTCGGAGCTGGACGGCGGCGACCCGAAGTACCGCGACTGGCAGGACGACCTGAGTTCGCGACTGGACGAGCTGTTCGAGCTGATCGATCAGGGGAGCAAGTCCCGCGGGATCCCCGAGGAGGACCTCCACATCCCGGCGTACAACGGCGGGCTGTTCCGGACCGACCCGGACGCGGACGACGGCGCGGAGGCGCGGTTCCTCGCGGCGCACACGGTCGGGGACTCGTACCTGGCGCGCGTCGTCGAACTGCTCACCCGGAGCCGGCAGGGGGACGGCGAGGGGAAGATCTTCGTCGACTACTCCTCGCTGGACGTGCGCCACCTCGGGAGCATCTACGAGGGGCTGCTGGAGTACCAGCTCCACGTCGCGGACGAGCCGCTAGCGCTCGACGACGGCGAGTACGTGCCGGTCGGCGAGGATGCCGATTCAGAGGCCGTCGCGGTCGAGCCGGGCGAGGTGTATCTCACGACCGGAAGCGGCGAGCGCAAGGCGACGGGGTCGTACTACACGCCGGAGTACGTCGTCGAGTACGTCGTCGACGAGACGCTCGGGCCGCTGGTCGACGAGGTCCGCGAGGACCTGGTCGGCTACGACTCCTACAGCGAGGGCGGGTTCGCGGACGAGTTCGCGGAGCGCGTGTTCGACCTGAAGATCCTCGACCCGGCGATGGGGAGCGGGCACTTCCTCACGAGCGCGGTCGACTACCTCGCGCGGGAGATCATCGACGCGCAGGAGCGGCAGGCGGCCCAGCGGGGCGTCGAGACGGTCGACGAGGAGCGCGACATCAACTGGGCGCGGCGGAAAGTGGCCCAGCGGTGCATCTACGGCGTGGACCTGAATCCGCTCGCGACCGAGCTGGCGAAGGTGTCGCTGTGGCTGCGGACGCTCGCCGCGGAGCAGCCGCTCGCCTTCCTCGATCACCACCTGAAGACCGGGAACTCGCTGGTCGGCAGCGACATCGAGGACGTGCTCGCCAACGGCGACGGCGACGAGACGAGCGACGGGCAGTTGACCTTAGAGCAGTCGTTCGCGCACACCCGCCAGCAGGCGCTCGAACACGTGATGGACCGGTTCCAGAGCCTGCTCTCCATCGACAACGAGACGCTCGAAGACGCGAAGGAGATGGAGGACGTGTACGACGCGGTCCGCGACGACCCCCTCTACCGGCACCTGCTGGCGATGGCGAACGTCCACACCGCCGAGCGCTTCGGTCTCGACGTGCCGAGCGACGCCGACAAGCGCATGGCGGAGGCCCTCCGCGCCGACTCGTGGAGCGACATCGAGGGGCAAGACTGGTTCGCGAGCGCGCAGGCGATGGCCGCCGACGAGCGCTTCTTCCACTGGGAGTTGGAGTTCCCGGTGGCGTTCTACGACGAGGACGGCGAGCGCAAGGCTGACGCCGGCTTCGACGCGGTGATCGGGAACCCGCCGTATATTCGTATGGAGAAGTTCAAGAGCAGCAAAAAATATCTCCAAGGAGCCTATGAAACGCACGCCTCCCGCTCCGATATGTATGTCTATTTCGTAGAGAAATCGGTTGGAATTCTCCGGCCAGACGGGGAATATGGCGCAATTATCTCAAATAAATTTCTCCGAGCAAATTACGGGAGTAAGCTTCGGAGATTCCTGTCGAACAACTCATCGATTAAAGAGATGGTCGATTTCGGAGAACTACCAGTCTTCGAAGAAGCCTCGGTTATGCCGTTAATTCTCCTCGCTTCCAAAGGAACTCAGTCTGGTCTACCCCAGTACGCCGAGATATTGTCGCTGGATTTCGACTCGCTTTCTGACAGGGTTGATCACCGATCTTACGAGTGTGGTCCTGACGCGATAAGTGGATCAAACTGGCGTGTCGCACCGCGATCCGTTTCGGAGTTGATGAATAAACTGGACCAGAGAGGTAGTCCACTCGGAGATGTCGTTAATGACCAGATTCTTCGTGGGATTGTCACAGGACTAAATGAGGCTTTCCTGATAGATGGAGAGTTAAAAGAAGATCTGATCGATAGTGACTCTGGCTCTGAGGAGGTTATCAAGCCTCTGGTCAGAGGAGACGATATGAAACGCTATCAAATTGAGGATCACGACCAGTGGATCATTTATATCGACCATGGAACGGATATCGAGCAATACCCTGCTGTTAAAGAGTATCTTAGTCAGTACAAATCAGAACTAGAAGGCCGAGCGACTGAACAAGAGTGGTATGAACTTCAACAGCCCCAGTCAGGATATAGGGAATACTTTGAGGATTCAAAGATACTCTATCCAGAAATCGCTCTTGAACCGAGGTTTGCCCACCATGATGGACCACTCTACCCAAATAACAAGTGCTTCTTTATACCACAGGAAAATCCCGAGTTGCTTGCGGTTCTCAACAGCAACATAGCGCATTTTTATCTCGCACAAACCTGCTCCACTCTTGGGAACCCCAGTGACAGGGGACGTATTGAGTTCAGAGGACAGTATCTCAAGCACCTACCAATCGCACCAAATCTAAGTGAAGCAGCTGCTGAGACTGGTGAGGGACTCCAAGAACTCGCAGAAGGGATAACCGATCTTAAAAACCGACGAGAATCCCTCAACCTCGACCTCCTCGACTACCTCGGCACCTACGAGGACGGCCCGAAGCTCCCCGACGTCGGTCTCTTCCAGCCGAGCGAGTCGAACGTCCTCGACGCGACGACCGCGGAGTACGAGAAGCTCCGCGTGGGCGACGTGCGCGCCGAGCGCGACGGCACGCGCGTCACGATTTCCGCGACGGCGCGCTACAAGCCCGACGACGAAGACGCCCACGAGACCGACGCCTACGGCTACACCGAGACCGAGTTCGTCGAGGCGTTCACGCTCGTCGACTGCGCCGAGGGCGAGGCCGCGCTCGTCGCGGCGTTCGTCCCGGTCGCGGTCGACGACGAGATCGCGGGCTTCCGCGAGAACGCCACCAAGACGAACTCGCTCGTCGACCGCCTGAAGGCGATCACGCTGCCCGACCCCGAGGATACCGCCGACGACCTCCGGCGCTACGTCGAGACGAAGGACCGCGCCGACGAACTCGACGCGAAGATCGAAGCGACCGACCGGCTCATCGACGAGATCGTCTACGATCTCTACGACCTGACCGAGGCGGAGATCGAGATCGTGGAGGAGGCTGTCGCGGGGTAACGATGTCGAGCCGCGATCCCGACGATTTGCGAGCCGAGTTAGAGGACACCGATCTCGATAGCGATCCGGAGCACCTCTCGGAGCTGCGCGCGGAAGCTCGTGAGACGGTCGACGCACAGCAGAAGGTACTCGACGACATCGACACAAAGGCGAGCAGAATACTCCGACTCAACGTCGCGGTGATCGGAATTCTGATCTCCGTGTTATCGATCGGCACACAGGTAGGAACTGACGCCGGGTCGAGTCTCGGAAACGTCGAACCGTTCGTGAATATATACACGCAGGCGGGAATCGGAGCACTGGTCCTCTCGACCGCGTTCGCGGCAATGACGTACACGGCTTCGGAACTCGACGTCGGGGTGAGTTCGGAAAACCTCACGGGGTTACTCAAAGCAGATTTCAGCCGGGAAGAAGCCGAGGCACTCCTCGTTAAAAACTACATAATGCGGATAAACTTCAATAGGAGTACAAATATCCGAAATATTCCTCTTGTTCAGTTGACGATCGTATTCCTCGTGACCGCGATTGTCGCGTTCGTGGTCGGATTTTATCGAGGGATCGAGGGGACCGTTCCGATTTGGATCGGAGTGATTGCGGTGGTGTTGATCGGAGGAGTAGTGTTCGTCTCTGGTCTCGTTACGCAGACTCACCGAGCGATCAAGGACTTCAGGGAGTGGCGGTGACCCAAAGACTATATCTTCAAAACCACGAGATGATGGTATGAGCGCCCAAGAAGAGGAACAGTCCGACCGTGAACGGGCACGCGAAAGCCTCCTCAGTGGGGGCGAGCGCGTAGCCAAGGGCCGTCAGCGCGACCGAGACGAGGACGACGACGAGGACTAATCGAGACCCCCCGCCGCCGAGGACGAGTGAGGCGGCCGGACTGCGACGAACAAACCGAGAGATTGGACTGGCGTCGGCCTAAACGCGGGGGCGGTTTCAGTCTCCTCAAGATCACGTTCTGACTATCGTTGTCATCGCGGTGGTACCGCCGCGTGTATCTCGACAACGAACGTCGTCTGCCCGAACTGCGGTGAGGAGACCCGCGGACCCGTGCGCAGGGGGGGACCGAAGAGAAAGCAGTTCTCGGCGCGCTGGCCGTCTTCGATCGGTGCGAAAGCGTCGATCATCTCGTTTATGTGCCGGTTCCGACCGACGATCGGATCTGGAAGGTGGTCGTCTTCGAAAACTGCTCCGTCGCTTATCACGTCACTGAGAACATTCGGCGAGGTATATAAAGTGAACTCGGAGTGTTCTGGATGGTTCCGGATGGTCTGTAACAGTTTGTCAGTAGTTGAAGTCGAATTCGAGATCTTCCTCGAAAAAGAGAGGGAGTGTTCTAGTAGCAAGGATACTTTGGATGATTACCTGGTCGGCCTCCTGCCGAACAAACTGCTCAGCTTCTGAGTTTTCGAATGTTCGTATATACTGTGCTGCGATGCCGTAGGCAAAAATCAGAGCAAAATCTAGAACGTCTTTTTCTTGGGACTCACTGTATGTGCCGTCGTTTCCGGTAGATTTGATACTATATGGATGTGTACCTAAATTGCTTATACGACCGTAGAGTGACCTTTGTAGCTCATGTTGGTCCTTGAAATCTCCTTTCACCTGTCCAACTTTCCCGCCAAAGAAATCCGTCATCGGTAATGTCTCATAGTCTCCGTATTCATTCTCATTCAGATCTTCTCTAAACTCTACAAACTTCTTTTCAGTCTGATCTTTGTCCCTGTTCAGTTCCCTAACTCCGAGATACAATTCAAGCAAAAGTCGTATCTGGCCGTATGCTACGCTATAAAGGTGATTTTTCGCGGAGAGATATACGGTTAAAAGCGGGCTAGTAGCTCTCCTAAGGTATAGCAGCTGCATCTTGTGTCGGTCTGTGACCTCACCTGCCTCAGCACGAATGAGAATCTCGTATAGCTCGTGTAGATTGAACACGGACGAAAGTAGTGTTCGGGCTTCAGAGCTGTGCGGATGTGCTGTATTGTACTCTTCGGAGGATGAGTGAAGTAGGTCTCTAAGATGTTCGAAGTCATATTGTGTCCAGTGATTCTTTCCAGAGACGGGACTATTCAAAATCCGAACAGACGGGTACTGAAAATCATAGATCATCAGTACCTCACAAAGCATCCTCGGCTAGCTGTTTCTGAAGCCTGAGTTCTGTGGCAGAGCGGTTACACTAGCGGTCTCGACGAGAGAATCTTGGGCGAACCGACGGAGAGCTGTCGCTGTCGGCGGCAGCCGCCGCCGACAGCGACAGCGTCGCCACTCC
>NZ_JAGGKE010000006.1 GCF_017873555.1 Halorubrum trapanicum
TTCCGTGAGATCATCCTCTCGTTCGCCCTCAACAACCTCAAGAAGCTCACCAAAACACTATGATCCCGCTCCCGTACCGCATTTTCAATAGAGCACAATCGTCGGCTCTGTTGAAACCCTCAGCAGCTGATATATTTTGGTCCTTCGTGGTCAGTACAGGAGAAGCACGTATCATTCAGTACAGGCGGCATATTTACGTCGGTATTGTTCGATTAGACGACTAATGACTGATTGGGAGCGAGTAAGACAAGAACTCAAAGAGGCGGAGTATTCTGGATTTGAGTTCGATAGCGGCGATACGGCCGTGCCGGGATTATCCGGTGAGTGGGTATCTGGTAATATCCCACGCGAGGGAGGATTGAAACACGAGAACCAACCACTTTGGATACGGATTCTCGACGCGCTACCCGGGGGTGATACTGTGGAAGCCGACCCGGAAAATGCCCCGGAAAGCATACGCAACATCGCCACTGAACACGGGTTGGAAGTCGTGATATTCAGCGTCTCTGCTGACGAGGCACGTATCGCACTTTGTGACCCCTCAAAACATGATTTGTAACGGTGTGTTCGCAGCTCTCATCGACCGGCTGTTTCAGGCGAAAATATGTCTCAAGAATAGGATTTCAACAGAGCCCAATCGTCTTGACATCCTCCTCCGCCTTCAGGCGGAGGAATCCCGAGCGGTGGGAGTTTCAGGTTTGCAACCATGTTTCTGCCACTTTGCGGGAACCCGTTTAACCCAGTCGTCGTAGTCAGTGGCTGTCTGGCGGTGCCAAACCGCCGATACTCCTATCCTCAGTATCGGTGACTCCCATCTGTTGTTTTTGCCAGCAGGGAGTCGCTGACACGTCGGCGGACTCAGAGTTATCGTGAGGCTTGCTCAACCAACAGGCACGAGACGAACGCGTCTAGCATTCGTGTTCACCGTGTTGGCGTTTCGGATATTGTCTCATTAGTGGCGGGGAGACCGCCTCCAAAGGTCGTTCGGAATCGCTCCGTTCCGACCTGACCCTACCGGTATGGACGATGCACTAGTGAGTAAAAGTACGGATTGGAAACTCCGAACTGTCGTCAAACGGAGGCTGTTGAACGTACTGTCGGATTCATCCTGCGCCTAAACGCGCAGGTATTCTCCTTGATTTTCTATAATCTCACCGTCCCCTGTCGGCGTGTTCTCACTGGTGTGAGTGGTTCATCGTGTCTCGGAAGTGTCGCCGCCTGCTTGACTGTCTCCGACTCTCCCGTATCAGATCCCGGGTCAGTCCCTGCTACGTGTGCGAGAGAGCAGTCCGATCGCCAGAAGGGCGGCGAGGAACTGCGGAACCCCGGTCAGCGGTGCCTGCTCCTCGCTCACGACATCGTCAGTATCGTTGGGCTCGATCGAACCGTTGCCGTCAGATGTGGACTCGCTCGAATCTGACGATTCGTCGTCAGTCCCGTCGTTCGATGACCCGGAGTTCGACGACCCGTCCGTGTCCGTGTCGTTCCCGTCGGTTTCGTTTCCGCCGATGGAGTCCGTGCTATTTTCGTCAGTCTCGTTTCCATCGAGTGTATCCGTGCCGTTCTCGTTGGATTCTGTCTCATTCGCGCCTGTACTCCCCTCGCCGTTATCGGATCCATCAGAGGTATTGTCACCGCTTCCACCGGTACTCGCTCCGTTGTCGCTCGAATCGCTAGTGTTCTCCGTGTCGCTGTCGGAGTCACCGTCCCCATCGCCGCCGTCAGCGGAACCCCTATCTGAGCCACCGTCGGTGGTGGCCTCGCTCACTTCGATGCTCGTTTCGGTGATCTCTAGCACCTCCTGTTCGGTGGTATCGGCGATTGACCCCTCCCCGAACACGCTTGAGAACACCTCATACTCACCCTCTTCGTCAGGGACGGTTAGCCCGGTCTCGTACACGAACGTGTCTCCAGACGTGTCGGTCGCGTCCGCCTCGATCTGTTCCGGTTCGCTGCCGTCCATCACCACGAGTTCCACCGAATCGATCGCCGGTTCGTCGTCGGTTATCGAGTCGAGTTCGACGGTTGCGTTGACCGTTTCCCCCGGTTTCGCCTCATCTGGGACCGTCAGCTCAGCGTCGTAGCCCGCGACGACGACCGGTTGAGTTGCGCGTCCGCCATCTCCGTCCAACACGAGGAGATACGTTCCCGCGTCGATCTCGTCAGTCGAAAACGTGGTCGAACCGTTGCCGACCATCGGTGCGAAGTCAACCATGCTTCCGCTACTGTTGTAGTGGAGGAGCAGATAGTTCTCGTTTTCCGGCGCCGTCGTCGACGCTTCGATGCCCTCGCCGGGCTCCACGCGCGCAATGGACGTGATACTCAGCTCTTGCCCCCCGGCTTCGACGACGCGGTCAGGGACGTCGATCGGGTCAGGAACCGACACCTCGTACGTGGTGGAGGCCGCTCCGACCGCTGATAGACCCGTAGCTGTAAATAGGAGGACGAGCGTCGCGATGAGTACCAATCGCGATGCTGAAAGTTTCATTTACCGGTTCTTGGAAACTGTCATTGATAAATCTATCTTCATTTCACCCGAAACGGTCCATCTGAGGTGGTAAAAGTCCGAGTCGCTTGCCGCTCGATACGCGCTACTTTCTCGACACACATCTCCAGAGCGACCTCCGAGTGGTAAATAACGCTCCCGAGCCGACCACAGCGACAAGTTACAAACTTTGGATACAATAGACAGATCGTATCAGATAAACCAAACTATTATGTCACTCGATTATGTTATCGACCAGTATGCATCTGCCTAGCCGGCACCAATTTTTTGCGGTCACCTTTGCGTTCATCATGGTCGTTTCCATGATGGCGCCCGGCGTGGTCGCATCTGGGGGGCCAACAGCGAGCAACGGACCGATTGAGCAAACCGGTGACCAGATCGACGGCCAGTCGTCGAACACGACGACGAACCAAACGAGCGACCAGATCGACGGCCAGTCGTCGAACACGACAACGAACGAAACTAGTGACCAAACCGACGGCCAGTCGTCAACCGTAACTAGTGATCAGACCAGCGTCCAGTCGCCGGACGTAACCACGAACAGTGCGACCAACGTCGGCAGATATCTCGCGACACTCAACGGTAATCTCAGCGCTCTCGGTTCTCATGAGGAAGTCGAAGTCTACTTCGAATACGGCGAAGCGAACTCCGGTCTCACCCGACAGACTGAACCGGTGGTAGTGAACGAAACCGGGAGCTTCGAAACGCGTCTTGAGTTCCTTGACCCTAATACTAATTTCGAGTTCCGAGCCGTCGTCGAAGCCAATGAGACGGTTAGAGGAGAGACTCGATCCTTCAGTACGGAATCCGGAGATGTCTCGATTCCGTTTATCGAGGCGGGCGGCGTCGATAACCTGACAGTTTGGGCAGGAGCGGTCGCCCATCCGCGGGTCGACCCGCTCGGAACCCCATCCGACTCCGGAATGACCACTGCGATCCCGCCAACGTTTCTTTCTACCGGAGGCGTGAATGGTCAATTGGACAAAAACAGGGTTTCGGTGTATGACCGCGATCAAAATATTTCTATCCAGTACAACCAGAGACAGGGTGCGGTAATTGACGCCGGGGACTTCCAGGACTCTTCTGTCGACCTCGTCGCTGTGAGGACTGAAACCGGACAGGACGGCGTGCCGGACGTGACGGATATCGACTCGCTCTTACAGAGTGAGGAAAACACCGCGCAGTTCGTCGAACGCGACGCCACTCTCAATAACGGCAGCGCGAGTTTCGTCTTTGAGCCATCGACGCGTGGCAACTACGTATTCTTGGTGATGAACAGTGATTCAGTGGAAATTAGTGAAGGAAATATCACCGAGCGTGACAACGCACGCGTACTCGGTATTGATGTCGCCGTCGTTCAAGACCGAAGCTCCGTCGTCACGCCGACGCGGTCCGACGGGTATCCGGACGCCGAGTACCGACCGGGCGAAAACGTCACGGTGGATGTCGAAACCGAGATCGACAATTCGACCGGAACCATCACGCACGCCGTCGTCCTCTACAATGAGACGAAGCTTAGTGGTGAGAGCATTACTGTCGAGGCCGGGAGTCTCAGCGATGTTAGCTTAGACAACATCTCGTCCAGTACGACGATTAAGCGATTCGACGGGGTTCGCGAGACCGACGGCGATGCCGAGCTCATGGGCCAAGATCTCGGGGATCAATCGGAAATCGGGCCGCTCTTCTCGATCTCCGATCTGGTCGATTTCATCGGGAGCGGCATCGGTGAGAATCTCGCGCCCTCGGAAGGCGAGTCCGTGATCAACGCCTCGATGGTCGCCGTGTCCGGAACGAATGCGGACGCGACTCTCGAGGTCGGCACGCTCGAGAACTTCTCGACCGGTAGCGACGGGCAGCAAGAGTACACGATCGTTCACATCGCCGAGAACAACGAGACCGGTGAACTCGAGACGAACAGGGAAACCGTCACTCTACGGGATCAGCTAGACCCGTACGCAACCGTCGATATCGACGAAGAGGATTCTAGGCTCAACGTGCTGGACGGCGAGGAGATCGTCGTCAATGCGACGGTGACCAACGTCGGTAATGGGACGGTTGACGATGAAGCAAGTCTGTATCTTAACGGTACTCAAGCGGAGAAGTTGACCGGTTTTGAGGAGTCTGACTTTGGTCGGATACCCCAAACAGAAGACATTACTACGAGAATTACGTTAAATGCTGGCGAATCACAACGTCTCTCATTCGCGTATAATACATCTAATGATACAGCTACATCTGATGTCATTGATGAGGTTCCAACCGATCTACCAGTTGAGATTCGAACTAGCAATGGAACCGCCACAACAATTGCCCAAGTCGGCGATCAGGGAGAAAACTTCTCGGTTGATGTCGACCAGGGTGCCTCCGACAACGAGGTCGTCCAAGGCGAGAACCTGACGATCGTCACCAACATCACGAATGACGGAGACATCTCCGGCACCCAAACTATCAGTGCGACGTTGGAAAATACTTCAGTCGAGTATACTACCGAATCGGCCGAAGTCTCGGTCGATCCGGGCGTGACGAAACCGGTCGAGCTCACCTTCGAGAAGGTTGACCTCCCACAGGGTAACTACACCGTCAACGTCAGCTCCGAGAACGACTTCGACGAAGTCGGTGTCGAGGTCCTCCCCGGGCCGGACTTCGATGTCGAACTCACCGCCGTCGACGATTCGGTCGTGGCCGGTAACGCCGTCGACGTGACCGCCACCGTCTCGAACGTGGGCGGGGCCGCGGGCACGGAAGACGTCGAATTCCTGTTCAACGGGACGGCGATCACCACGAACGAGAGCGTCACGCTCAACGCCTCGGAGTCCGCCACGTTCGACTTCTCCGCTGAGACCAGCACAGCCGATATCGGCGAGCGGGACGTCACGGTGCGCGCCGGCGACGCCTCGAACTCGACCACCGTGACGGTACAGTCCCCGGCGGAGTTCGACATCGTCCAAGCCGAATCCGTCGAGGATGTCGCTCCGGGTTCGAACGCCACGATCGAAGCCGAAATCGAGAACGTCGGAGATGTCACCGGCACGCAGAACGTCACGCTGGTGGATCCGCCGGAAGACGACGAACTCGGAGGCAGCAACGAAACCGTCGGTGTGGAAGAAGACGTCACGATCGGATCCGGCGACACGGAGACGGTCGAGTTCGTCGTCGAGACCGAGGAGGAGGACGCCGGCGAAACGCTCTCGTACGCGGTCGCGACCGAGGACGATTACGAGCCGGTCAACGTGAGTCTCCTCTCCGATGCGCAGTTCGACGTCACCATCGATGAGGACGCCACGGACGGGAGCGTTACTGAAGGTGAGAACCTGACTGTCGTTGCCGATATTGAAAACACCGGTGGAAGCAGAGACGAGCAGACCGTCTCGTTCGATCTCCTCGACGAGCTCCCCGACGGTACGGAGACCGCTATCGACGGACCGGAGAGACCTATCGAACTCGGAGCTGGCGAGAACGAAACCGTCGAAGTCACTCTCGAAACCGATGAAACCCCGCCGGGCGCTTACAATGTGTCGGTCCTTTCCGAAGACGACGAGGCCAACCTCGGTGTCGATATTCTCGAAGCAGCCGACATCGGCGTCGGGATAACCGAAACCAATGAGCCGATCGTCGCCGGCGAGCAGCTCAACGTCACGGCGAACGTTTCGAACGCCGGGGAGGCGAACGCGACTCGGGACGTCGAGTTCCTGTTCGACGGTGCGCTCGTCGAAGGCGAGACCGAAGCGGACGTCACAATTGAAGGCGGGGAGACCCGACAGTTCGACTTCACCGTCACGACCGAGACGGACGACTTCGGCGAACCCAACGTCACGGTTCGTGCTGGCGCCGTTGAAGAAACGCGGGCGGTGACGGTCAGCAGACCGGCGGAAGTCGAGTACTCGAACCTCACGTCCTCGGATACAGCCGTCACAGTTGACCAGAACGTCACCGTGACCGCGGACGTCGAGAACGTCGGCGACGTCCAGACGACTGTCAACGCCACGCTCGCGGTCGCACTGGACGGCGAGCAACGAGCCACGCTGAACGATTCGGTCACCCTCAACGGCTCCGAACGGAAGCAAGTCCGGTTCGAGTACGGGTTCGACGACACGGGCACGTACGAACTGACGATCGTCGACTCAGGGATCGATCCACTGAGTATCGAGGTCAGCAACCGAGTCGTCGAACTCAATCTCAGCGCGAACGAGACGCAACCGCTGAACGGAAGCAACGTTCGCTTCACCGTGACGAACGCGACGGCCGATGGCAACCCGATCTCGGACGCGACGGTCACGGTGGACGGAGCCGAGGCGACAACGAACGGCTCCGGGGTGGCGGTCGTTCCGGTGACCGGTGACGATGAGGTCACCGCAACCGCGAGCAAGGAGACGAACGAGACGACGAACACCGCGTACAACAGCGACTCAGTTGAACTGTACGTCCTCCAGCCGTCTGACCTCGAGTACGGCAACCTCTATGTCTCACCGGACGATCCCGAGACGCGAGAGGAAGTCACGATCAACGCGACGGTCACTAACACGGACGACGTCCAACGCGCATACAACGCGACCGTCTACGTCGACGGCGAGCCGATCGACACGACCGAAAACGGTACCCTCAACGCGAGTGAGACCAGGGTACTGATCTTCACCACCGCGTTCGACACTCCCGGAATCCGGGAGATTGCCGTCGGCGATGCCGACATCGACGGTGAAAACCAGACCACGCCTGTCTCCATAGGCGTTGATACCGCGGAACGACAGCTACGCCTTACCGCCAACGAGACCGAAGTCAACCAGAACGACACCGTTGAGTTCATCGTTGAAACCGACAGTGAACCGGCGGTGAACGCCACGATTGACGTCGACGGTGAGGATCTACAGACCGGCGACGACGGAGCGGCGACCTACACCTTCGACGACTCAGGCGAGTTCACTGCGACGGCGACCAAGCCGTCGAACGATAGCGTGGCCTACCTCGATGATTCGGTCGACATTCAGGTCAACGCTCCCGCGGATATCCAGGTGACCGACGTCTCGCCGCTGCGAACCCAGATATACACCGACGAGACCCTGACCGTCGAGGTGACGGTCGAGAACGTCGGCGACCTCCGCGGCTCCGAGGAGGTCAACTTCGCCTTCCAGGAAACTGAGCTCAGCGAGACGACCGCCGAACTGAACGGGAGCGAGAGTCAGACGCTCGTGTTCGAGCCGACCGCGAACGAAACGGCGGGCCAATACCCCGTCACCGTCGAAGACCAGACGTACCAGACGATAACAGTCGATCCCGCTCTCGAAACGACCAAATTCACGGCTCCGCGGACCGTCACGATCGGTGAGGAGCTCGTCGTGACCGCTACCGTGGAGAATCGCGGGTCGGTTCCGGCTGACAAGACGGTCCGGCTGAACGTCAACGGGACTGAGGTGGCTACCGAGACAATTGAGAACGTCCCCGCCGGTGGCGAAGAGACGGTGGAGCTGACGTGGGACACGACCGGAACCGACGTCGGGCCGAAGACGGTCTCTGTCGACGGTCTCACCACGAGAACGGTGACGGTCGAACGCCGGAGTGTCGGCCTCACGATCGCTTCGAACGCGACGGCTTCGACGACGCCCGGAGATCCGGTTCGGTTCACGGTCAGGGCCGACGGCAAGCGGATCGACGGTGCGACAATTCGCGTGGCCGGAAAGACGCTCACGACCGGACCGGACGGCACCAATACGACCACGTTCGAGACGCCGGTCAGGAGTTTCGCACGCGCTCAAAAAAGTAGCACTGATACCAAGCGATTCCGCACCGATTCGACGTTCGTCGAGGTCCGCGAACCGGCGCAACTCTTCGTTGACGAGGCCTTCCTCCCGACTGACGAGACCTACGTCGGCGACGATGTCGAGGTCTTAGCGACCGTCTTCAACGTCGGCGGCGTCGAGGGCACCATCGAACTCAACGTCACGAACGCCTCGGACGAGACGGTCGAGACGCGTAACGTGACGCTTGGAAGGGGTGAGTCGACGACCGTCACGCTGACGCCGCAGCTCAACACGACCGCCGAGACGGAGACCCTCACTGTCAACGGCGTCGAAGCCGGAGACGTCGAGGTTCTTCGGCAGTCGGTCATAACTGACGTCTCGGTCAACTCGACGGCGATCACCACCGAAGACGCCGTTCTCGTCAACGCCACGGTCACGAACCGCGGAACCACCGCGGACGAGGACGGGGTCACGGTCAATATCACCGCTGGCGGCGAAACGAGTAATCTGACTACCGGAACAATTTCCGATGGTGAATCGGAGACGGTCTCCGAGACGTTCGCACCCGACGATGACGTCATCATCTCGGTCGAAGGACCGGCGAATTCGTTCACCCGGTCGGTTACGGTCGACAACGTGGTCGAGGATCTTCAGGTGGAGGCGAACCCCTCGACGGTGACTGAAGGGGAAGATCTGAATATCACCGTTAGGGCCAACGGAGGCCTCGTCGACGCGACGCTTGAGATCGACGGCGATACCTTCGACGTTACCGACGGGACGGCGAACATCAGCACGCCCGACGAGCTCGCCCCCAGCGACTACACCGTAGTCGCCACGAAAGAATCCGATGCCGAAACGAGCTACAACAGCGACTCGGTGGACGTAATCGTTCAGGAACAGGCAGACATCGAAGTCGACGACGCATACAGACTGGTCACGCAAGCGTTCACCGGTGACAACGTGACCGTTGAGGCCGACGTCGTCAACAACGGTGACCTGTCCGGGACCGAGACCATCAACCTCACCGACGGCTCGGGTGAGATTCTCGCCAACCAAACGGTCGACCTCGGTGGCGGTAACGAGACCACGATCACGCTGAACGCGACGTTCGACACCAGCGGAACGCGAACCCTCTCCGTGGGCGACGAAGTGGCCGGTCCGGTCGAGATCGACCCGCAGACGGTCGTGACCGACTACACGGTTTCGAACACGACCGTGACCGTCGGCGAGCAGGAGACGACGCTCAACGCGACGGTTCGTAACCGTGGATCGACACTCGACGAGAGCTTCGCGGTGAACCTCAGCGTCGGCGGCGAGGGAGACGTCGACAACGTCACCGTCACCGACCTCGGAGCGGGCGAGGTCGACCACGTCGAATTCAACCGGACGTTCGACACCGTCGGTCGAACCAACCTCACAGTCAATCAGGAGCAGCCGACGAGCGTCCTCGTCACCGAGCGCATCGAGGACCTTGACATCGACGTCGAAACTCCGAACCCGACTACGGGTGACGAGGTCCGCTTCAACGTCACGAACGGCACTGGCGGTGCCGTCGACGACGCGACGATCGTCGCAAGCGGTCGGGTCCTCGAGACGAACGCCAGCGGACTGGCGAACGCGACCTTCGCCTCCGGTACGATCACTGCGTCAGTGACGAAAGACGGCGATCAGACCACGTACAACCCCGACAGCGAGACGTTCACGGTCAACCGCCCGGCGGACGTGCGGCTGCTCGGCGCCGACGTGGATTCGGACACGGTGTACGCGGGGGAGAACGTCTCCGTCGAGGTCGATCTGCTGAACACCGGCGGGATCGCCGCCGACCGGAACGTCACCCTCGACGTCGACGGGGAGACGGTGAACGCCTCCGTCGAGACGATACCCGCCGGCGACGCGCCGACGGTGACGCTCTCGACGCAACTCAACGAGACCGGCGAACGGACGCTCTCCGTTTCGCACAACGGGACGGACGCGACCCGGCAGTCGACCGTTACCGTCGATCCCGCGACGAGCGTCGCGAACTACACCGTGTACGACACCGCCATCTCGGTGGACGGATCGGTCCGCGTCCAGGCGAACCTGGTGAACGACGGTGGGATCGACGACAACGTCACCGTGGACTTCTCCGTCGACGGTAATCAGGAAGATAGCCGGACCGTCGACGTCGCGGCCGGCGCGACCGACTCGACGAACTTCACGTTCATTCCCGAAACGAACGGAACGAGCACGGTCGCCATCAACGACTTCGAGCAGACCGAGATCTCCGTCGCGCGCGACCAGATTCAGCTCACCCTGACGACGTCGACGCCGACCGTCGCTTCCGGTGAGGACGTTGCGTTCACCGTCACCGACGAGAACGGTGACGACGTCCAGGATGCGACGATCGCGGTTGCGGACCAGCGGGTCTCCACTAACGTCATCGGTGAAGCCGAGACGACAGTTCGGGCAAGTGGGAACTACACCGCCGTGGTGACGAAGACCGGTACCGACGAAGTAGCGTATGAACACGACACCGTCGAAATCAACGTCACGGACCCGATCACAGTTGCGGCGACGGACGACGGAGACTTCGGTGAAGTCGGCGCCGCTCCGGCGGGCGGAACCGAAGAGACCGTCACCGTCGATATCACCAACGACGGCGGCCGTCCGATCTCGCTCGGCCGCGCCAGCATCAGCGGCGAGGACGCGAGCCAGTTCGAGGTCGAAGACGCTCCCGATTCCATCTCCGCGGACAGTACGAGGGAAATAACCGTCGCGTACGCGCCGACCGAGCGCGGTGATGCCTCGGCGACGCTCCGCTTCCGCGCCGATACTCCGAGCGACCCCGTCCGAGAAGTCGGTCTCGCTGGCACCGGCGTCGCCCCCGGGATTTCCGTCAACGCGTCCTCGATCGCGTTCGGCGACACCGACGTGGGTGCGCCGACGGAAACCGTCGAGATCACCAACACCGGTAACAGCGAACTCCGGTTCGAGACGGAGCTGACGGGCGGCTTCGACGGCACGGCGGCAGCGACCAGCCTCGGTCCGGGGAACAGCACCACGGTCGACGTGACGTTCACCGCGCAAGAGCCCGGGACGTACGGCAGTCAACTGCGCTTGGCATCGAACGATCCGTTCAACGGAACCGTGACGGTCGGCGCGAGCGGAACCAGGCTCGGCGGCGAGCTCCTGACCGACCCGAGCGGCGAGTACTCGTTCGGCGAAGTCACGGAGGGCTCCACCGCGAGCGCGAGCGTCCTCCTCGAGAACACCGGGACGGCCGGTCTGACCGTGACGCCTTCGGTCGATGACGAATCGAACGGCACCTTCACGGTCAGCGACGGAGGCGGCGACATCGCTCTCGGACCCGGTGAGTCCGAATTCGTCACCGTGGAAGTGACGCCGGAGGGCACCTCACCCACGGCGAACGTCACCTTCGACACGAACGATCCGAACGTCACGGGCACGCTGAACCTCTCCGCGACGACGCTCACCGCGACGGCAACCATCACGACGCCGGCCGACGACGCTAACCTCACGTTCGGTGGCGTCGCCGTGGGCGGGTCGGCCACCAACGCGACCGTCATCGAGAACACCGGCGACGCCGAACTCGAAATCGAGACGGCCAACGCGCTCTCGAATTCGGACTTCGAGGTCGTCGGCTCGCTCGGCACGGTCACGATTCAGCCGGGAGCGGCCCGCGAGATCCCGGTCAGGTTCACGCCGACGAACCCCGGAGATCGGACTACGAACCTGACGCTCGGAACGAACGATCCGAACAACGACCCGATCAACGTCACGCTTGAGGGCTCCGGTGAGACGACGAACCTCGTCGGAGACACCGGCACCATCGAGTACGAGACGATCGGTGAGGGCGATTCGGTCACGCGCACAGTCACGCTCGAAAACGACGGCACCGAGGAGCTCACCGGGCTCCGCGTCGACTCGAAGACCGGCAGCGGCGCCGGTCAGTTCGCGGTTGACGCCGACACCCTTCCGGACTCGCTTTCGGCCGGCGAGACGACAGATGTCACGGTCGCGTTCGAACCGACCGCGGACGGGAGTCACTCGGCGACCGTGATCTTCGCCGCGAGCGGTGACGTCGCCGGCTCCAGTCAGTACGCGGTCTCGCTCTCCGGTGAGGCGACACCGCCCGACGTCGCGGTCAACGATACCGACCTCCAGTTCGGGTACGTGAACACCGTCGAAGACGAAGACGCGACGGGCACGATCCAGATCACCAACGACGGTCGGTCGGGGACGAACCTCACCGTCGAGGGCGTGTCTATCACTGACAACGACACCGACGCCTTCACCGTCACCAATGCACCGACTGCCGGGACCGATATCTCGAGCGACGGCTCGGAGAGCGTCACCGTCGGCTTCGACCCCGACACCACCGGCGACAAAACGGCCACCCTGGCGATCGAGACGAACGATCCCGACGAAGACACGGTCGAAGTCTCGCTGACCGGTGTCGGCTCGGCCCCGAGCGCGGCGGTCGATCGAAACTCGACCCAGTTCGGTCAAGTCCAGACAAACACGACGAGCGCGTCGGCGGCGATCGAACTCACGAACGACGGCGGCGAAGCGCTCACCGTCACGGACGTCACGACGACCACGGATCAGTTCCGCGTGACGGACGGCGTCGAAGACGACGCGTCGACCGTCGTTCCCGGTGCGACTCGCACCATCGTGGTCGTGGCCGAACCGACTCGGACCGGTGAGCGGACGGCGAACCTCACGATCCAGTCGGACGACCCGGCCGGCGACACGAACGTGACCCTTGCCACGGAGGGTATCGAGCCGGTCCTCAGCAACACCACCCTGAACGGGAGCTTCGGTGATGTCCGCACGGGAAGCTCTGAACGGCGCTCCCTCACCGTCACTAACGACGGGAACGCGACGCTGGAGATCGACGCGTCGAGCATCAGCGGCTCCGACGTCGACGCCTTCACGATCGTGAGCGGCGAACCGACGTCGCTCGCTCCCGGCGAGGCTGAGACGTACTCCGTCGCGTTCGGGCCGGACGAAGAAGCCGAAGAGTACGGCGCGACGTTCGAGCTCACCTCGAACGACCGCGACCTCTCGGTCCCGCTCACTGGTGACGGCATCGCGGGCAACGCCTCGCTCTCCCCGTCTACCAGGGACTTCGGTTCGGTCCAGCTGGGCAGTAGCCGCGAACAGACGTTCACCTTCGCAAATGACGGGACCGCGCAGCTCGAAATCACGAGCATCTCCGTGACCGGCGACGACGCCTCCGCCTTCTCGGTGAGCGGCCTGTCGACCGGGACGATCGACGCCGACGAGTCGAGAACCTTCATCGTCGAATCCTCGCCGAGCGTGACCGGGAGCGCGACTGCGACGCTCGAGATCGATACGGCCCAGTCGGGAACCACCACGGCCAGCCTCGGCGTGACCGGGGTCGAACAGGATATCGAACTCGACGCCGAGAGTCTCACGTTCGACCGGACACGGCTCGGAACGACCACCACGACGACACTCACGATCTCCAATCCCGGCAACGCACCGCTGAACGTGTCCGATCTGGCGCTCGCTGGGACCAGCTCGGACCAGTTCAACGTGACCGAGCCGTCCGTCACCGACGGCTCGCCGCTGACGGTCGAGCCCGGGAGCAGCCGCGAAGTCGAGGTGGCCTTCTCGCCGCCGGTCGACGATGTCGAGGAGGCGAAAAACGGCACCGCCCAGACCGCGCGGCTCCTCGTGAGAAGCGACGATCCCGACGACGACGAGAGCACCCTCGAAGTCGCACTCGCCGGTACGGGCAAGACGCCCGAACTCCGGGTGAGCAGTGACGCGATCCGGTTCGGGTCCACGTCGCTCGGCGACACGTCCACGCGCGAGCTGACGGTCACGAACGACGTCAGCGCGACTGCGAACGTGACCATCCGGACCGTGGCCGCTTCGGGGGGTATCGGCAACGAATTCACCGTGACCGACGCCGGCAGGGACGCCCTCGAACCGGGCGAATCGACGACTGTCACCGTCGAGTTGACGCCGCAGGTCCCGGGCGCGAAGTACGGGTCCCTGAACGTCATCACGACCGACCCGCGCCAACCCGGCAAGTCGGTGTTCCTCTCGAACAGCGAGACGATCGTGACCGTCACGTACGGTAGCGTCATCGCCTCCTACCAGAACGTCCAACCGGGACTCCAGCCCGAGCGGTCGTTCCGCCCGTACCCGGACGACGACGCCGAAGTGATCGGGACGCAGCCGTTCGTCCAGACCAGCAGCGACTTCAACATCACTATCGACGGCTCGCCGACCCCGTTCGGTCAGGCGGTTAACGAGACCGAATACACCGATATCCGGTACCTCTCGGCGACTAAGTCGAACCTCTCGGCCAGTTCGCTCGAGAACAACACCTTCACGTTCCGCGTGAGCAAGTCCAGACTCTCCGAGCTGGATGCTGATCCGTCTAACGTCACGCTCCTCCGGTACGACGGAAGCGAGTACACCACCGTCGAGACCAGCTACCTAGCGGGCAGTACCAGTAGTATCGCTGGAAGCAATTACATCTACGAGGCGACGACCGACAGTCTCTCGCAGTTCGCCATCGCAGTGCCTGTAGAAGATCAAACGGATGACGACCCCGGCGACGACCCCGGCGACGACCCCGGTGACGACCCCGGCGACGACCCCGGTGACGACCCCGGCGATGACCCCGGCGACGACCCCGGTGACGACACCGGAGACGATCCCGGCGACGACACCGGAGACGGTACCGTCCCGACGCCGCCCGACATCGACGGTCCCGTCGACGTCGAACCGCCGGAACCGCCGGCGGACGTCGACGTCTCGGTCGACGAGACCGCCGACATCGAGGTCGATGCCGATACCGGCCAGTCGAGAGCAACCTTCGGCGAGAACAACACGGTCGAGTCGGTCGCGTTCGACTTCGAGGTGGAGGGCTCCGTCAACGCCCGCACGCTCGACAGCGAACCCGACGAGACCGGGCCCGCACCCGGTTCCTCCGTGGCCGTCACGCAGATTTCGGTCGGGGACCAGCTCGAGAACTCCTCGGCCACGATCCAGATGCGCGTCTCCAACGAGCGGCTCAACGAGACCGACGCTGACGCTGAGGACCTGCGGATCAACCGCTTCGCGGACGGCGAATGGCAGGGACTCGAGACGGCGATCGTCAACGAGACCGACACCCACGTTCGGATCGAGGCCCAGACGCCCGGGTTCTCCTACTTCGCGGCGTCCGCCGTGAGCGAACCCGAAGCGGTCGCTCAGGTGACGCCCGAGACGGTCGAACCCGGTGAGGAGGTCGAACTCTCGGGTGCCGAGTCCACGGACCAGTACGGCGACATCGCGGCGTACGACTGGAACGTCGCCGGCGAGACGCTCACCGGCGAGACGGTTACGACGACCGTCGACGAGACCGGAACGATCGAAGCCGAGCTGACGGTGACGAACGACGCGGGCGAGACGGACACCGCAACCGTCTCGTTCGCCGTCGAGGAACCGGCCGGTGACGGGACCGGCGATGGAACGGGTGACGGGACCGGCGACGGAACAGGCGACGAACCGGCCGAGGAGCCGGGCGGATTCCCCGTGGTCGCGCTCATCCTCGTGGTCTTCGTCCTCGCCGCGGTGGCGGTCGTCGCGCTGTACGCCCGCCAAGAGGAGTAGCTCACGACGAACCTGGTCGGCCGGCGTCGACCCGTTTTTTGACGCGATTCTCGAAGAACTCCCACTCGTGCGCGAGGTACGCGGTCATGAAGCCGAGAGCGTATCCGACGAAGTGGACGTACACGTTCGTGACGCTCCCGCCGGCGGCGACGGTCTGTGGGAACGCCGTCGCCAACAGGAGAATCCACGTCCCGGTCCCGACGATGACCACCGGATCGGACGCCGATGCCCGCCAGCGGTCGTGGGAGTTCGCCAGCCGCCGTTCGTGACGAACAAAGGACCCGCCGAACAGGACACTCAGCGCCACTCCGGCCGTTCCGACGGCGAACGTGAGCGCCGACTGCGGCACCGCGAGTATCGCGATACCGCTTATCGAGAGGAAGAACGCCGTGAGCAGCAGCGTCGTGTCGATCGGTTCCCCGCGGTTCGCCTCGATGTACCGCCCAATCGCGACCGGGAGGAACCCCACGAGCGCCATATTCACCCCCGAGAATCCGTACGTGACCGCGTCCCGAGGGACGGCGAGGTTGAGCAGCGATAGCGTCACGGGAAATATCGATAGCGCGGCCACGAGGGCACTGAGAAACAGCCACGGGGTCCGCGCGTGGCGAGAGAGCGCGTAGAACGCGCCCGACACGAGCAGAAATACGGCGACGTTCCCGGCGAGATGCTCCGCGGAGAAATGAACGAACGGGGCGGTGTACGCGGTCCAGAGCGACGGGTCAGCATACGCGAACGACAGCGTGCGGCGAGTCGACTCAGCCAGGCCGAACACACCAATGATAATTGTCATAATGACCCCAACTGGAATGAGAGCGAACAGCCTCTCAGGATTCGCAAAATTATCAAGACCAATTGACAATTTCGTATTCATATGAAATCTCGACGATGAGGGCTATAAACTTCTCCTGTAAAATTATCAAATATGGTTTTAAACGTCGTTTATTGGATGTGAAAACGAAGTAAGTCGTCGTAATTCTCACATATATCTATAAATTTTCTTTTACTATTCGGGATGAGATTCGGAAGCGCCGACGACTCGACCGCGTTCAGCGGAATCGCTCTCCGAGACGGCCGGTTTTTTGTTTATTCGAGACGGAAGGTCACTCCGTGACGGGTCCCTCCTCACCGCGACCGCTCGTCGTCTGTACGGAGGTAACACGGCGGTACGGTTCCGACGGCGGCCCGTTTACGGCCGACGGACGGACCGTGACGGCCCTGGATTCGGTTTCGCTCGACGTCGCCGGCGGCGAGGTGGTCGGCGTGGCCGGTCCGAGCGGGAGCGGGAAGTCGACGTTGCTCCACCTGCTCGCCGGACTCGACACGCCGACGAGGGGGGAGATCGAGGTCTGCGGCACGACCGTCGGCGCGCTGTCCCGCCGCCGACGAACGGCCTTCCGGCGGGAGAACGTCGGGATGGTGTTTCAACGGTTCCATCTGCTCCCCGCGCTCACCGCCCGCGAGAACGTCGCGCTCCCGCTGGTCCAAGCGGGCGTCGCTCGCTCGGACAGGCGGTCTCGCGCGAGCGAACTCCTCGCTGCCGTCGGGCTCGACGATCGGGGGTCGCATTACCCGAGCGCGCTCAGCGGCGGCGAGCAACAGCGCGTCGCCATCGCCCGGGCGCTGGCCGCCGACCCGGCCGTCGTCATCGCCGACGAGCCGACGGGCGAACTCGACAGGGAGACCGGCGAGCGCGTTCTCGACCTCCTCACCGACGTGAGCGACGGCCGTGCCATCGTCGTCGCCTCTCACGACGAGTACACGCTCGGCCGTACCGATCGCGTCGTCCGACTGCGCGACGGTGCCCGGCAATGAGCGCGCGACTCCGACGAACCGCGGCGGTGATCGGACTTGGGGTGCGGCGCGTGTTCGGCCGGCTTCGCGGTGTCGCACCCGGACGCATGGGTGTCTGTATCGCGGGCGTCGCCGTCGCGGTCGCGCTGTTGTTCGTCGTCGCGAGCGTGTCGATCGGCCTCGCGGGCAGTACGACCGTCGAGAGCGAGGACATCGACTACTGGATCGTCCCGGACGACGGCGGCACCGGGAGCGTCCCGCTGGAATCGGAAGGCGCCCGCCTCAGCCAGGTTCACACCATCACCGCGGACCTCACTGCCGACGACCGGATCGAGTACGCGTCCCCTGTCGCGTTACAGCCGCTTCGCTTGGAGAACCCGTCGACCGGCGACCGAGAGTACGTGATCGCGCTTGGGGTTTTACCGCCCGATAGCCAGCGGCGCGTCGCCGACATGCGGCTCGGACCGCTGAGCGAGGCGTACCCGTACTACGCCGACGGCGAGTACGACGGCACGTGGACCGGTGAGTTCGTCGCGTCGCCGGCGGTCGCAGATCGGCTGGCGCTCGACGTCAACGACACCGCCGCGGTCGGCGGCGCGAACCGATCGCTCACGCTCGTCGGCGTCAACGATCGCGAAATGGCCGCCGGGTTCGGTGAAGTGCCCGCGATCGCGATGCCGCTCGCGGAGCTACAGTCGCTGACGGGCCTCGCCGAGGCGGACGAGGCGGACCAGATCCTCGTCAGCACGACCGACCCGAGCGTGGAGTCGGTGCTCGACGCGATCTATCCGCGCACGGAGGTCGTCTCGCGCGCCGGCCTCACCAGCTTTCAGACCACGTCAACGAGTCTGCCGCTGGCGATGGCGCTCGCCGCCACCGTCGTGGCCGGCGGGATCGGCGTCGCGTTCGTCGCGACGATGATGGGGCTGGAGCTGACCGCCGGTCGACGCGAACTGGCGGTGCTCAGCGCCGTGGGGTTTTCCAGACGCACCCAAGCGCTGGTCGTCGTCTCCGAGACCGTCACCGTCGCCGTGATCGGTGGGGTTCTCGGCGTCGGTCTCGGCGTATTCGCCACGTTCGCGGTGAACGCGGGGGTGGCCGCCGCGATCGGCGTCCCGTCGTTGGCGACGATGACGCCGGCGGTCGCCGGCTACGCGTTCGTCGTCGCGGTCCTCGTGGGACTGTGTGCCGCCCCGTATCCGCTGTATCTGACGGTCCGAACGGACACGCTGGAGGAGCTCGGATGATGTCGCGAGTCCGCGCGGCGCTCGGTATGACCCGGATCGCGGTTCGACAGCTTCGCTCCGACCGAATGCGGACCGTCTTCGCCGTGGTCGGGGTGGCGCTCGCCGTGCTCTCCGTCACGCTGCTCGCCGGCGTGGGTGCGGGCGTCGTCTCGACGGGGAACGAGATGTTCGACGAGTCGGGCCGCGACCTGTGGGTGTCCGGTGGGCCGATCGACATCGCCCCCGGCTCAGTCGGGGGGTTCCGGAACCCGATCCCGAACGCGCATCCGCTCGCGGAGGAGATCGCTGCCCACGAGGACGTCGAGACCGCGGTTCCGATGGCGTTTCAGGTCGTCTACGTGAGCACGGACGGCGAGGGGTTCGAGACGACAGTGGGGAGCGGGGTTCCGGGGGCGGGCGGGAGTTCCGTGTCGATCCGAGAGGGAGAGGGGCTCACCGGTCCGAACACCCACTACGCGGACGGGACCTACGAGGGGGAGATGACCCGTCAAGCGATCGTGTCCCCCGAGACCGCGGAGGAGTTCGATCTCTCGGTCGGCGACACGGTTCACGTCGGCGGCACCATCGCGAACGCTCGGCGAAACGAGTTCGAAGTGGTCGGGATCTCGCCCACGTTCGAGAACTTCCTCGGCACCGGCACCGTGACGATCCGACTGAGCGAGCTACAGACGCTCACCGGGAACGCGTACGACGACCGCGCGACGCTGATCACGATCCAGACGGCTCCCGGGGCGAACCCGGAGGCGGTTCGCGACGAGCTCGCCGCCGAGCACCCGGAGTACACGTTCCGCACCAACCAGGAGCAGCTCGTCTCGCTGCTCGAACGGCAGGCCGTCGTCCTCGCGGCGGGCGTGAGTCTGGTCGGTCTCGGCGTTATCGCCGGCGGGGTCCTCTCGTTGAACGTCCTGTTGTCGATGATCTACATCCAGCGGCGGTCGCTGTCCATCCTTCGCGCAGTCGGCGCTACCCGCCGGAGCGTCGTCGGCATCGCGCTCGTCGAATCGCTGGCGATCGCCGCCGCGGGCTACCTGCTCGCGATCGCCGTGACTCCCCTCCTCGCCGGGAGTCTCAATCGAATCGCCTTCGCCGTCACGGGATTCGAGGGACTCGTCCGAGTTCCGACGTACGCCTACCTCGCGGGCGCGGGCGTCGCGTGCGGATTCGCACTCCTCGGCGGCACGCTCGGCGCGTGGCGGGTCGGCCGTGTCGCGTCCGTGAGCGCCCTCGAACGGTGACCGCGGGACCGAGTAATTCGGCGAACGACATATAGGTGAGAGGGTCCTACCGACGCCGTAGCGTCGACATCTCGCACGCGCCATCAATGAACCTCCGATCGCTGGCCGGATCCGGTGTGACGGCCCTTCTCGTCGTCGTGATCGTCGCCATGCTCGTCGGCCAACAGCTGGGCCAGCCGATCGTTCTCGGGTTCGTGCTCACCGGCAGTATGAACGCCGAGCCCGCGAACATGGCCCCGGGCGACGGCTTCGTCGCAGTTCCGCCGTCGATCGCCGGGGACATCGAGGAGGGCGACGTCGTCACCTTCGAGGCGCGCGAGCTACAGGGTGGCGGGCTGACGACGCACCGGGTCGTCGACGAGACCGACGAGGGGTATATCACGCGCGGGGACGCGAACCCCTTCACCGATCAGGACGGTCCCGAGCCGCCGGTTCAGGAGTCGCAGATCGTCGCGGTTGCGTTTGAGCTCAATGGTGAGGTGATCGTGATCCCGCGGATCGGACAGGTGACCTTGGCCCTTCAGGCCGGATTCTCCGCCGCCGCGTCGGCGCTCTCCGGGATCCCCGGGCTGGATGGACTCGCCGAGGGGAACGTCGGCTCGTCGATGGTCCTCGTCGGACTGCTGCTGCTCGCGTACAGTCTCGTCGCCGAGGGCGTCGGCGGCACGAGCCGCCGGTCCGACCGCGGCGATCGCTCGCGTGACCGGCGCAGCGAGATGAGTTCGGTCCTGGTTCTCGCGGTGATCCTCCTCCTCATCACCGTCCCGGCGACCGCAAGCATGGTGGTTCCGTCGGGAACGGACGACATCACGATCGTGAGTTCGCAGACGCCGAGTTCGAGCCCCACCGTCATCGAGCGCGGCGGCTCGGTCGAGTACAGCTACAACTTTACAAACGACGGTATCATACCTCGGATCGCGACTGTCAACGCGGCCAGTACCGGCGTCGATGTCGCGAACAGCTCGCTCATCGCGAATCGGGGTGAGACTGCCTCAACGACAGTTACCATCCACGCGCCCGAAGAGACGGGAGCGTACGTTCGGTCGGTCTCCGAGTGGCAGTACGTCCAGTTCCTCCCGGCGCCGGTCATCCTCTCGCTTCACGCGGTCCACCCGTTCGTCGCTGTCGCCGCCATCAATGCGGTTATCGTCGCGGTGGTTACTGCGGTGTACGTGTCCGCCGTCGGACTCTCGCCGTTTCGGTTCCGTGACCGGGAACGCGAGCTGTCGTTTTCTGACCGTCTTCGACGGATACTCCGGCGGTGGCGGTGACCGCTCCGCCGCCCGGATCGATCACACGCCGATCGCCAGTCGAACGTTCCAGCCGGTGAGCAACAGCCCGACTCCGGTCGCGACCACCGGGGGCCAGTAGTACGAGAACCGTTCGCGCCGTCGCGCGCCCTGGACGCTGACCGAGATCAACACGAGTAACACGAGCAGCTTCAACAGGAGAAATCCGGGGATTCCGCCGGCGCTCAACAACCCGTCGACGACTGGGTTCGCCTCGACGAATCCCGGACCCGCGAGCGTCGCGTACAGCGTGGAGACGACGTCGCCGACCCCGTACGTGAGCGCGGCGAGAAACCAGAGGGCGTAGAACTCGCGGGACCGGGTTCGGTACAGCGGTTCGCCTGCGTTGAGGTCCGGTGAATCGACAGCCGTTGTTCGCGACACGATCTCCGCCTCGCTTCCGCCGTCTCCCTGACCCGCATCCGGGTCGTCGATCGCCGCGAGCAGCGTGTCGATCTGCCGACGCCGGGCGGCGATCTCGCCGGTCAGCTCTCGGTAGCGCTCGTCGTCTGCCAACTTCGCGTCGTCCCGCCGCCGCTCCATCCCTCTGCGCCGCGCCACGAGCGAGAGGTACGTGTCGACCGCGCTCGAAACGGCGCCGCGGTCGGCGAGACGTGCGACCGTCTCGCGGAGTTCGCCACGATCGATCGGTCGCGGTACGTACTCGTCGATATCGAGTCGAAACACGTCGTTCCCGACGCGACCCCCCGAGAGAAGCCCGACCTGACAGTCGAGGTTTCGGGCGCGCAGTCGACCGAGAAGCTCCTCGGCCGGCGGGTCGGTGAGCTCGCCGTCGAGGAGGACGACGTCGACCCCGTCGAGCGCGTCGAGCGCGTCGAGCGCGCACTCGCTGTCGCCCGCGATACGGACGCTGTGTCCCTCCAGCCAGCCGGCGTACTTCTCGGCCTGCTCGCTGTTTCCTTCGACTATCAGGACCGTCACGTCGGTGTCACGGGGCATCCCACTCCTCTCTTACTTGCGTTGCCGGAGCCATAAGACCGCGGGAACCGGTCGGGTAAGGAGCCAACGACACCCCTACGAGGTGTCGGACGATGTGAGCACCGTGAGGAACAGGTCGCCGTTTTGAGACAGATAATCGATCCTGACGGAGTCAAGAACGACCGAGGGCTATCGAGTTCAGCTGTCGGTCGCCTCAGCGCTGATCGTGAGAGTGAACGTCGCGTCGTCGTTGAAGTCCGAGATGTCTCCGTTGAGCAGGTCGATTTCGGCCCCGAAGTTGACCGCCTCTCCGCTGTCGAGGCTCGTGTCGTAGTAGTCGTCCGAGAGGATGTTGGTGTCTCCTGTCGCCGCAATCGTCTCACCGTTGGCGACGATGCCGAACGCCTCTTCATGATCTGCGTTGGCGTCGTCGGACCCCGTACCGGTCACATCGACCGTAAATGTGATCGAGTCGACCGTCTGCGTTCCGTTGTTGGTGACGGCGACCAGTTCTTCGAACGTCGTCACGGCATTCTGGTTGAGTCCGTTCCCGTCCGCGTCACCAAGTGTGAGCTGGATCGTGTCGCCCGAATCGTCGACGTACGGGCCGTCCTCGTTGACAGGCGTGAGTGCCAGGAGCGCGTCCGCGTCGCCCGTGGTCTCCACGGAGACCGTCCGCTGGGCCTCTACCGTGTCGAACGCGCCGGTACCCAGGATTGCGCCGCCGCCAGCAACCAATCCGCCCAGTCCGATCAGGACGCTACGTCTGCTTGCCATACCTGTCCTCTGTGGCCTACCCACTTTGTATTGAGTCGCTTGAACCGTCGCAAGCCGATCCGAACCGCGGTATCGATGGGCTTGAACCGCGTATCGCGGTGGCTGAACGGCCGGATGATTTCCGGGATTCCGCGGTCGCCGCGGAAAGCCCGTCAATACAAAGCCGTCGAGCGACGAGGGGCTGACACGGGCGCGTTTCCGCGCCGAACCCCAAGATGCCCACGCGACGACAGACCGCACTCGGCCTCGGCTCGATGGCGCTCGGCAGCGCCGTCGTCAGCTCCGCGTCCTTTCTCTCGGAAACGACTGCGGCGGCAGACCTCCGGGTCGTCGTCTCCTCGGAACTCTCGCTCACGCCCGGCCGTGCCGGCGAGGAATACGTCCGAACCGACGACGACGGCGAGGTCGAGGCGATCGTGATCGAGCACCTGAACCAGCGGGCGATCTCGCAGTTCGAGGAGCTGGTCGAGGTGACGAACAACGGCGACGTGCCGTACGACCGGCTCGCCTTCTCGTTTTCCGCGGCGGGCGATGACCCCGACGCGTCGAGCGTTGCGGTCGCGGAGACGCTCCGGGTGGTCTCCGCCGACGAGCCGACGGGGACGGACGCGCAGGGACGGACGACGGTGCTCGCGGACTCCGGCGAGACGTTCGATGCCGGCGACGTAGTCACGTTCGGACTGGTCGTGAACCTGATCCCCGACGACGCGCCCGGCAACCTCGAAGAACTCCCCGAGCAGTCGAGCGTCACGCTGGAGATCGCCGCGATCGACGAGGAGTAACTGCGATCTGATACTTTTGGCGCTGGACGGATCTCTCAATGTTTGGTAGCACGGACCACGAATTGACACCATGCGCTATCATACCGTTAGCGTCTGCCGATTTCCTGTGTGGATCTGGTCTCGTCAAGCACCGCTTGAAGCCGCTTCCGAGTCCGGATCTGGATTCAAGCCCCTCCTTCGATCGTTTCAGGTAAGCTAATACTAAGTGGATACCTCCGTATGAGGTGAGTAGGTGGAAGCTATATGGTCAAGCGACGCAGCATGGTGGTCGGTCTCGGGGCGTTGGCAACAGGAAGCGGCGCGGTCTTCTCGTCGGCGGCACTACAGAGTACGAGTGCGAGCAACGCCTCGTTCCAAGTGTACACCGTTCAGGAGCTGAACGTCACGCGCGGTAGTAGCGATTACGACCGGGAAGACAACAATATCTCGAAGGCAAGTGACCTCCCGCAGGCCGATGTCGACGGCGACACGCAAGGCGATGATCTCAGTGTTAATGTGGCGACGAAAAACAACGCCTCCAGCCAGTCGTTGGCTCACTTGCTCGACGTGGAAAACAACGGCACGGAACCCGTCAACGTGGCCTTCGGATTCAGTACGTTCGGCAGCATCGTCGTCGACGGTGATTCGACAAATCCCGGAGACGGCGAAGTCACAGAGGATCAGGTTCAGGGAATGTACAGTTTCCAGGTAAACACGAGCGACTCATCTGACGGGATCAACAGTGATAACGGAACGGACATCTCCCCCGGGACCTCAAATGCGAAGGACGCCCCTCAGAATTATAAAACGATCCCGGCTGGTGAGACGTTGGCGGTCGACCTCGTCGTCGACGCACCAAGTGAGGTCGTCTCGGCTATCAATCAGGCGTCGGATCCAAGTGGCAACCCGTTCGACAAGGAAAGCCAGGCCAACACGACACTCGTCAATGAGATCCTCGTCGGAACCGAGAGTGACCTAACGAGTACGGGTAATCAATAATCGGCAACCGGCTCATGACATCGTTTCTCGGATTGAACTGTTCGATTTGACTCCTTCACCCTGACGTGTTCCAACACGACGCCAGACGACGACGATCACGCGCATGATCAGCCGACGACAACATCTTTTCCGAATCGGCGCGACGGCGAGCATTCTCGTCTCGGGATGTCTCGGTGGCGACGACAGGGAACTGCCCGGGATGGACTCTGATGGAGATTCACAGCCCCGCGAGGTCGTCATCACGTACGACGAGGCGCTCACCGCTCGCAACGACGCCGTAGCTGCGCGCGACGAGGGGATCACGGCGTTCAACGAGAACGCGTACGCCGACGCGATCGACGCCATCGAGACCGCGCGCTCCGGCTGCGAAGACGCCGAGGACGGGTTCGCTGAGGCTGCCGACCTCGCAGCCGAAATCGAAGAAGAGACGGCGGCCGGAATCTGCGAGACCGCCGTCGACGAGACCGCGCTTCAGGCGGACGCCACCGACGCGGCGCTCTCGGCCGCACAGGCCGCTCGTGACGGCGCCGACGCGGAGACGATCAACGGTCACATCGAGCGGTTCCGGTCGCTCCGCGAGGACGCCGCAGCGCTTACGGTCGAGGACACGGACGCCGTCGCGAGCGCCCTCGGACTGGAGTGACTCGCGCACGAGGGCGAGCGGAATACCCGAATAATTATACTGGTTCGAACTAGTCACTCCGATAGCATGTGTGGGAGCATGAGCCGACGGCCGGTCTGGAGACTGCGTTCCGTTATCGACCCCGCCGATCCCCGAAGCGTCCGGACGGAGACGCGCTGATGTCGCACCCGACACCGATCGCTGGAGCGCTCAGCCTGATGCGTTCGTCGCCGGAGGTGCCGTGACGTGTCGCTCGACGACCAGCGGAAGTACACGCCGCCCGAGCAAGACGAGATATACGACCTGTTGAGCAACCACCGCCGGCGGTACGTGATCCACTTCTGTAAGCAGGCGGACGGCCCCGTGTCGCTCTCGGACCTCGCGGAGCGGGTCGCGGCGCGCGAGCAGGACAAGTCCGTCTCGGAGCTCACGTCGAGCGAGCGCAAGCGCGTGTACACCTCGCTCCAACAGACGCACCTCGATCGGCTGGCGGAGGCGGACATGGTGGAGTACGACGGCCGCGAGGTCGAACTCACCGAGAACGCCACCGAACTCGACGTCTACCTCGACGTCGTCCCCGAGGGGTCGATCCCGTGGGGGGTCTACTACTTGGGACTCTCGCTCCTCGCCGTCGTCGTCCTCGGCGGCGTCTGGATCGGGTTCGTCCCCACGGAGCCGGTCCCGGAACTCGGGTGGGCGGCCATCGTCGTCGCGGTGTTCTTGGCCTCCTCTGTCGCACAGGTGATACAGAACCGGCGGTACCGCCTCGGCGACATCGACGAACCGCCGTGAGCACCGCTGGCTGCGGCACGGGACCTTTCGGAGCCGGAGGCCTGCTCGCCGCCCGTCACCCACGAAAGCACAGCAATACTATACGTCCGCAGAACTAACTCTTCGTCCGAGAGACACCTGCTGATCGCAGATCAGCCCACCGACGACGGGGCGATACCGTCCCCGTGTGGCCGGTGACATCGGGCGAACGGACGCGAAAGACCAAACGGGGGTCAACATGGGACGAAAACGTCGACGCAGTCGGGGGGGCGAGAGCGGCCGCGTGAGCCGCCGGGCCGTCCTCGGTGTGCTGGTGGTCGGAGCGGGCGGCGCTGCCGGCGTCCAGAGTACCGGAGCCTTCTCGTCGGTCACCGGCAGCCGCCAGTTCAGCGTCGGCACCGCCGCCGACGAAAACGCCCTTCTCGGGATCGAGCCGGCCGCTCCCACCGGCGACACGGGCGAGACGGTACGGCTGTTCACGGTCACGAATCGGTTCGACGAAGCGCTCGTCCTCGACCGCGTCGGCGTGCGCTCGTCCGGATCGCTCGGGATCGGGCGGAGCGACCTCCAGATCGATCGGCGGACGCTCCAACCGGGCGGGACGACCGATATCGCCGCCGGACTTTCGTGTTCGTCGGACACCACCGACGACGTCGAGATCGCGATCCGCGCGGCGACGAGCGACCGCGATGAGTCGGTGGAACTGGTCCGGTCGACATCCGTCACGTGTGAAGCCGCCGCGTCCTGTCTCACCGGCCCGGAGATCGAACTGGAATCGGAGACGGTGCCCTGTATCGATGTCCACCTCCGAGGCGGCGGAGAAGTCGATATCGAGGCCGAGGGGAGTACCGTCGACGGCGACGCCGCGGTCACGCTCGGCGGCGGGGGAGAGGTCGCAGTCGGACTCGAAGGGAGCCGGATCCGCGGCGACCTCCGGATCGAGATCCGCGGCGGCGGGTCGGTCGACCTTTCGCTGGCGGACAGCGAGATCGACGGCGCGGTCCGGATCGACACGCCGGGCGGTGCCGAAGTCGAAGTCGAGATGGAGAATTCGACGATCGGCGGCGGCATCTCCATGAACCTCGGTGGCGGCGGCACGGTCGGTCTCTCGATGGAGGACAGCGAGATCGGCGACGACACCGAGATCACCACGGGCGGCGGCAGCGAAGTCGGCGTCGAGATGGAAGGGAGTCAGATCCGCGGCGACCTCGCCGTCGACTCCGGCGGCGGCAGCGAGGTCGAGGTCGAAACGGAAGACAGCGTGATCGAAGGTGACCGTCCCTGACGCCCGAGCCGGCGCGGAACGTGGCCGTCCGTCGGGCGCGGCGTCCTCAGAAGTCGAACTCGCGGAACTCGTCCATCGTCATGTCGGCGTAGTTGACGAGCCAGTCGCTCGCCGGCGAGTCCGGCCGGACGTAGAGGTACGCGAAGTCGCCGTCGAGGACCGTGCTCACTCCGAGCTGCTCGTCTTTGATAACGCGTTTGTTGGTGTCTATCGCGACATCGACTAACCCCTCCAAGTCGTCGACGAGGATCGTCGCCTCGTAGTCGCGTTCCGACGGGAACGTGCCGCGGGTTATCCACTCGGAGAACTCCTGTTCCTGCTGGTGGATATCCAGGATCTCGCGCTCCTCCGGCGAGACGGCGGCGTACCCGCTCCGTTGGGCGAAGACCAGTCCGGCAGCGCCGCCGATCCCGAGGAGGAAAAGCAGGATCGATCCGACCGTCTCGACCGTCCCCGGGTCCACCGCTCGCTCGACCGTCTCCGTCTGCTGGCCCGATTCGTCGACGGTGTTCATCTCCAGCACGCGGAACGTCTGTGGGTTGACCGTCATCGGCATCGTGCTCTCGTAGGCTTCGCTCACCGACTGCCCCGCCAGCGTCCCCTCGACGGACGACGCCGCGACGATCCGGATCTCTATCGTTCCGGCGGCGCCGAGCTGCCGTTCGATCGTCCGGATCGTCTCGAACACGGACTCGATCTCTACGGCCGCATCGACGGTGTGATTGTCCTCGTTCGTGACTCCGTCGTTTCGGCCGCTCGCCAGCGGCTCGGCGTACTGCCAGAGCACCGTGTCCCCCTCGACGCCGCGATACTGAAGCCGGACATCGGTGGTGACGTTCACCGAGCCGGTCTCGGCCGTGTGTTCGTACACGTACGTCACGTCGAGTTCTCTGGAGAGGTTCACGTAGTACACCGGTCGGTTTCGGACGCGCTCACCCTCTTCGAACACGAGGGAGTCGTTCGTGATCACCGTGCTGTGTTCGTACGCCGTCGACTCGCTCCACTGTTCGACGACGACCTCCTCGCGCTCGACGTCCTGCGTCGCGTGGACCTGATAGCTCCACCACCCGCCGATCGCGGCGAGGATGAGGAGCACGGCGAGGAAGACGCCGGACCACTTTTCGAGGAACGCGCGGATCCGAAGTGACTGATCGATGTCGCTCACGGCGGTGTCTCAGCGGGCGTTTTTCGGGGTGTCTCTGGTCGTTCTCCCGTCATCTATTCCACGTACGTCCCGGTCGAGTCCATCGAGACGACTTCGTCGAACAGGGGTTTGAGCGTATTGATCGCCTGCGGATCGCCTTCGAGCGGGTCGGCGTGAAAGTGCGCGACCGCGTCCGTCTTGGTGAACGTGCTGAGAAATACGTGGAGAAACCGGAACGCGTTTTTGACGTCTCTGTAGTTCAGCAGGACGTTCAGCGAGTCGTAGCAGACACGGATCTCCCGGTCGTCGGTCGACCAGCCCTGCGTAATCCTCGAGACGACGATCCCGAGCCGAGTGATGTCGTTCGGGTTGTTGATCTGTGTGGACTCGACCGTTCCGTCGGCGGCGGGGGGAACCGACTGCGCGTACCCGACGGAGATCACGTGGGTCCGGTGCCCTTCCGACGCGATGTCTTCCAGCCGCTCGCCGCCCATCGGCTGGTAGCGGACGAGCAGCACGTACGGGTCGCGGTCGCTCTCCCGCCCGAACAACAGCTCGTGACAGCCGTTCCGAGTCCGTTCAGACCGCGATTCGGACTGGACCAGCACGTTCGTTCCGGGATCGAGTCGTCTCCCGTCGAGGGCCGACTCGTCCTCGGCGAACCCGGACGCGTCCAGCCCTTCCGAGGTAGCGGTCGGTGAAGGCTCGGCCGACACGCTTCCGTCCGACGGAGATCGAGTCGCCTCGGTCATCGTGGAGGACTCCCCCGTCGCCGAGATCTCGTTCCAGATCCGACCGCTGGTCTCGTCCGTCCGGTCGTCCAAGCTCGGTTCCGTCCCCACTCCGGCCGCGTCGGTTCCGGTTCGCCCCGCGTCGTCCCTCGACGGATCGCCATCAGTTGAAATGTTTCCTACCGACCCGTCGTCCGTCGATTCGTCGTCTTCCGGCCCGTCGTTCCACAGCCGACCGCCTCCCTTCTGCCGGTCCGTGATGTCGCTCGCGCGCGGCTCAGGCGGGTCTCGCCCGACCGCGTTCCCGGACTCGTCGTTGCCGACCCACTCCCAGCGGTCCGTGTCGATATCCGGATCACTTGTCCGACCGCTCGCGTCGTCGCCGGTGTCGGGCGACTCGCCGTCACGCCGTCTATCCGGGCCGTTCTCCGATCGACCGGCGAACTCGTCGCCGAACTCTGAGGCGATGTCGCTGAACCTGCTGGCGCGATCGGACCGACTTCCGGAGCGCTCTCCGTCGGATCCGGTCATTGTCGGCGGGGCGTCTGGGGGCGAAGCTCGTTGCCCGTCACCGATGTGTGTCGGCGGTCATCCGTAGACGCGGTCCGCTGCCGGGATCGATAAGAGGGTTGCGGCAGTCGGTCGGACTTGGTTGAGACAGGGAGGCGACCGTGGTGTTCTGCCATCCTGATACTATTTACCAGACTAGTAGTTTCATATTATAAAACTATCGTAACCGAACGGGCTCTGGGTCGGATATCCCGGTTTTCTACGAAATCAGACGCTTTCAACCAACTTTTGATGGTACTCGATTCACATTGGTTCCGGGAACGGAAGACCACGAATTTAGTCGTGGTTTGACATCATCCCCACGCTGAAGTGCCAGGATTCCTCCGTTGGGGGTTCGGCTACCGATCCACGGAGGCAACTTGCGGGTTCGTGCGCACTTCTTTGGGACTGTCGTGAGGGTGGTTGCCCCGACCACTCGTGGTCGTCTCACTCGAATCGCACGGGCCGTGCCATCCTCCTGACACGGTATTGCTTCGCCGCAAGTTGGCGTCAACACCCAACTATTAAACGGACAAATACCGTAGCTTATCGGTGTAATGGGCACTCGGGACAGCGAAGGCGACACCGCGGCCGACGCCGACACCTTCCAGCAGTGGGTGAGACACACCGCGGAGTCCCGAGGGATGACAGAACACGAGCTCTTGAACCAACTCGTTTCCGCGTTCTGGGCCCTCGACGAGATGGGTGACATCGGTCTCGATTCCGCGTCCGCCCCGGAAAACGCTGAGTCCGGAACCGACCGGAAGTGGAAGCCCCCCCGAGATAGATCAGATGGCGATACAGCGCCATCCGGCACAGAGACAGTTGGCGGAGACGAGACGACGACGCCGAACTCGCCCGAGTCGGAGACGTCGGAACAGCTCGATCCGGACGACCTCGACCCTCAAGACGACCTCAGCCCGACGGAGGTCGAACTTACCAGGCGGGTCGCGGAGCTACGGCGACAGATCGCCGACCTCTCGCTCGACGTCGAACAGCAGCGGTCCAGACAGGAGGAGTTCACCGATCGGCTCTCCGACGACGTGACCCGGATTCACAGCGAGATTCAGTCGCTCGAATCCCGTGTGGATCAGGAGAACGGCGAGGTGACGGACCGAATTGACGCCGTCGAAGCGAGCCTTGAAGACGTTGAGGAAACTCAGGCCGAGTTCGAGACGTGGATAAACGAGGAGTTCGATCAGATTGAGGCCCTCTTCGAGCAGGTCCTCGGCACAGTCCGCGGGTTCGACGACCGGATCGAGGAACTTTCGACCACTGTCAACACCGTTTCCGACGCCGAGCAGGACCGCGAGGCCCTCGATACGGTCCGAAGACAGGCGATCCGGAAGGGAATCGACACCGGGCGGTGCGAGAACTGCGGTATGACCGTCGACCTGTCGATGCTGTCGGAGCCTTTGTGTCCCTCGTGCGATGAGCAGTTCTGGGACGTCGAAGACGCCGCCCTGTGGAACCCGTTTTCGAAACCGACACTCCGGACCGACGGTCGACCATCCCGGCCGTCCGACCGTGAGTGAACTTCTGCCGCCGGCGTGAGTTTTCAGCGTAGGAGACCGTCAAAACAGCGTTGCGGCCTCGATACCGGCCACCAGCTTGGTGACGTTGTACATCGACACGGCCGCGAACAGCGCGGACGGAACTCCGTATCCAACCAGGCGAACTACCGATGCGAGGTGGGCGTCCGCTCGGCGCGCACACACGGTGATGGAGGCGACTTCGGTGACCAGTGCGATCACGGCGATGACCGCGAAGGAGGTAACGAGGAGTCCGGTGGTGACCCCCATTCGGTGGAGCAGGAGCGCTACCATAGTGTTCGCCTCGTAGATCCCGGGAACGTACACGAGTCCGACCGCCGTCGTGGCCGCGTCAACCGCCTTCGTCGCGGTCAGTAGCGCGATCCCCGACACAGAGAGGAGGCTCCGTCTCGCGTTTCCGAACTGTTGGGAACCGACTGTCGACCGCGACCGCTCGGACGGCCTTCCTCCCCGTCTCTCCGCCCGACGCCCTCGGCGTTCACGCTCTTCCCGATCGTGCCAGGGCCTCTGTCCGCTCTGGGACCGATCCGGTCGATCCGCGCGCCGCGACATGGTGACGTTCCACAAGTAGTTTCAAAATATATAAACATATGCGACAGTTCAACTCGCACCAGTCGAGAGAACCACTTCGGAACCTCCGGATACCGGTCTCGGCCGAGCCTGGGGTTTCACCCCCGCTCGGCGTCGTCGCGCCACGAGTGCGCCGGCTCCCAGCCGAGCAGCCGCTTCCCTTCGAGCAGTCGAAGACCGACTCGTCGCCGTCGAGGTCGCACTCGGCGGGGAGTTCGCCGTGGACCGCCTCGATCGTCGCGGCGGTGTCGCGGCGATCGAGGCCGTTCTCCGCGCCGACGATCAACACCGCCTTGTGGCCCTCGACCGAGGCGTCGGGATCGATCGCGGCCTCGATCGCCGCGACCACGTCGCGCACGTCGACGGACGACCAGCAGTTGCCGCTCGGGTCGGCGGTCGCGGGGTCGAACGTCTCGCGCGCCTCGCGGCGCCGCTCGTCGCCGGGGTACGTGACCCACGAGAGGCGCAGTGAGACGGCGGCGACCCCGTGTCGGCGGGCGGCGGCGGCCGCGGTCTCCTCGCCGACCACCTTCGAGAGACCGTAGGAGTCTTCGGTTCCGTCGGCGTCTCCTCGTCGCTCGGGGGCACGCGGCGGTCGACGGCGACCACCTCGCGGCCCGCGTCGGCGAGCGCGTCGACCGTCCACGCGCCGACGCCGCCGGCGACGATCCGCGCCTCCGTCCGTGCGTTTCGATGCCTACGCCGAGGCCTCGTAGCCGGCGTCCTCGATGGCGGCCACGACGGCGTCGACGTCCACGTCGCCCTCGACGGTCGCGGTGCCCGCCTCGTGGTCGGCGCTGGCCGACTCGACGCCCGGAAGCTCCCCGAGCGCGTCGGTCACGTTGTCCTCACAGCCCGTACACGACATGCCGTCGACGTCTATCGTCGTCATGCGCGCTCGTTGGCGTCGCGGATACAACTGCCTTTCCGTCGCCCCCGCGGGCGACCGGTTTCTGGGCGCTTCGTGTCCGGCCGCTCTTCACGGGCGCTTCGTGTCCGGCCGCCCTTCTTGGATGGCCTCGGTTCGGCCGTCCGCCGCCCGGACGCCTTTTTGCCGCGCCGACCGAACGCCCGGCCATGCGCACCCTCGACGAGACGGACCGGGAGATCATTCGGCTGCTGTTGGCCGACGCGCGGCGCCCGTACAGCGACATCGCCGAGCGCGTGGACCTGTCGGCGCCCGCGGTGTCGGACCGGGTCGACCGCCTCCGCGAGGTGGGCGTGATAGAGGGGTTCACGCTCCGGATCGACGGCGACGCGCTCTCCGACGGGCTGCGGGTCCTCGCGACGCTCGCCGTCGCGCCCGCGGACGCCGAGCGCGTCCACGAGGCGGTCGCGGGCCACGAGCGCGTCGGGCACGCGTTCCTCACCGCCGACGGCGAGGTGACGGTCGTCGCGCGCGTCGAGGAGGGGACCGCCCGCGATCTCGTCGACGACGCGGTCGGGCTGGACGCCGTGCGCGACCTGTCGGTGCGCCCGCTCGACGCCCACGAGTGGTCGCCCGCGGTCGGCGACGCGGACCTCGCTATCGAGTGCGTCGAGTGCGGCAACACCGTCACCGCTGAGGGGGAGTCCGCTCGCATCGACGGGACGCTGTACCACTTCTGTTGCGGCTCCTGTCGGGCGAACTTCGAGGAGCGGTTCGACCGGATCGAGGAAGGGGCATAGCTGGCGGTGCCGGGTCTCGTCGCGGAGAGTAACGTACTTGAGTGCCCGCCGGTTAGCCGAACTCGCAGTCCCGTGGTGTAGTGGCCAATCATAATGGCCTTTGGAGGGAATCCGTCCGCGTCTGCGGCTCACGCGCGGCTGTCGGTCGTTCCTGCCGGAACGCCCGTCGGATGCCCGAAGTCAGCCATTGACGGCGGTTCGAATCCGCCCGGGACTATTCTCCGAACGAAGTGAGGACGAATAGTCCCGACCACGGATTCGAAGCAGGGAACGGAGCGAAGCGGAGTGACCGCGGTTCGAATCCGCCCGGGGCTATCCGCTGACCGAACCGACGGCCGCTCGTTCCACGGGTGGTTCCGCGAGCCTCTCCACTCTCCGACAGTCGGCGCCTCCACCGTCGAGTCCGAACCACCTATGTCATTTTTTACCATGCGGATCGTGGGTGTCTCATGGACATCTCCGAATACCGGGAGTCGGTCGCCGCGAACCGGCGCAAACACGGCTTCGGGGCGGTCGATGAGGGGACGGACGAGTTCGATCGGCTGTGGGCGATCCGCGAGACGGACGACACCCTCGGCGACGTGGCGGTGTTGGCGACGCTGGTCGAGGGTGAAGCGGTCGGTCCGGAGACGCTCGCCGAGACCGCGGCCTCGTTCCGCGACGTGCTCGCCGACAGGGTCGACCCCCGACCGGGGCGCGCCGACGGCGGCGAGGCGCCGACGCCGATCGGCTACGTGACCTTCGCGGTTCCGGACCCGGACGCGCCCCTGCTCGACGCGATGTCCGGGTTCACGGTCGCGAAGCGCCGGACGAACGTGTTCCCGCTCGTGTACGACGCCGAGGCGGAGCGCCTCCACCGCCACGAGGTGCCGCGGCTGAAGGGACGGGGGATCTACCGCCGACAGGCGGACGACGCCGAACGCCTCTTTGAGGTATAGGTCGCTAACCGTGGATCGGCGGCAAACGCCTCCAGATCCTCAGCCGATCGCTTATAAACCGACACCAGATCGACTACGAACACCTCCAAAGCCCCAGTCGCGAGGGTGCCGCACACTCGCTGCGCTCCTCGCTCGTTCGCTCCGCTCACTCACTGCGGTGCTTGCGTCGTCTGCGGCACCCTCGCGACTGCCCCTTTGAGTCCCACTCGACCGCGACCGCAGCCTCACGCCTCCCCAGCCTCGCGGTTCGCGCTCTTCGAGCGCTCACCGCGTCCCTCGCGCGTGCGACTCGCGCCCTGCGGGCGCTCGTCGGCACGCGCCACCGCATTGGTCTGAATAAGCGTAGCGCGGCTCGGCCGCTGTGTGGTTTAAAGTATTAAAAATCGAACCGCTCGCGCGCCGCTCAGACGAGCCGCGCCGCGATGCGCGCCGCGCCGTCCGCGGCCGCGGTCGCGGGCTCGTCGGGCGAGACGACCTCGACGTCGCGGTCGAGCGCCTCGCTGAGGCGCTTCTCGAACTCCTCGGTCAGCCCGGGGATGCACGCCATGCCGCCGGTGACGGCGAGGGGGCGCCCGAGCGCCAGCTGGTAGGGCTTCATGTGGTCGTTCGCGAGCTCGGGGAGGAACTCGTTGGCGACGACGTCGACCGCCTCGTCGATGTAGCGGTCGATCGGCTCCTGAACGCCGCGGTCGACGGTGAACTCGTGGCTCCCGCCGCCCGGCTGCTGGACCACGTCGGTGAACGGCTCGAAGTCGTACACGTCGCCGTGCTGCTCTTTGTACTCTCGGGCCGTCGTCCGGTCGATGTGGACCCGCCCCTGGGTCTCCTCCTCGACGGCGGCGACGATCCGGCGGTCGACCTCGTTGCCCGTCACCGAGCCGGTCGAGAACGGCGAGAGCTGCTCGCCGCGCCGGTAGGCGCACGCCTCCATCGTCGTCGAGCCGAGGTTCACCGAGACGAACACCTCGTCGATCGCGTCGAGGTCGTCGCCGTAGGCGGGGATCGCCCCGCACAGCGACTCGGGGTAGCTCCGCGTCTCAATCTGACCGATGGAGGAGCCTTCGATCACCGACTTGAGGTTCTCGACGCCCGCCTCGTTGTCGATGGTCGGCACCGCGTAGACGACCGCGCTGTCCTCGGGCACGTCGTGGGCGTCCACGACCGCCTCGAAGAAGCGCTCCGCGTCCGCGACGCTGTCGTCGTCCTCGGGGAGTCCCGAGCGCAGCATGAAGCGCACGCGGTCGGGGTACTCGACCGCGGCCTCCTCGCCGAACAGCACCTTCTCCTCGCCGGTGATGGCGTCCTCGTAGGTCGCCAGGCAGGTCAGCACCGAGTGGCGCTCGCGGCCGCCCCGTCCGTCGGGGACGTCGAGCACCGTCCGAGTGCTGCCCAGTTTCACGCCGACCGCTGCCGATTCGTCCGATTCGTTGATATCCGTGGATTCGTCGTCGCTCATTGGTCACTCGCACACGAAGCGATCCGGACGATGGAGACGAGGCTGATCCGGTGGTCCGCGGGCGTGAACGGTCGGTCGCGCGTCGGGGCGTCGAACCCCTCCAGGCGGCGCGTCAGCGCCGCGACCGCGTCGTCGCCGACCCAGTCGAGTTCGGCGTAGTAGGACAGCGCGTCCCGGCTCCGCAGGTGGCCGCCGACGTCGACGAGGTAGCCGAGCCACTCGCCGATCTCGCGTTCCGCCGCGGGCGACGCCGGGATCGCCGTCAGGTACGGCCGATCCCCGCTGTCGCCCCCGTTCAACCGCTCACCACGCTGACGCTGGAGCAGCTCCGTGAACGCCGCCGAGCGCGCCGCCTGCTCGGCTCGGTTCCGGTTCGGCCGCCGGAGCGCCCGCTCCCGAGGCGCTCCGTCTCCGTCGGTTCGCGGCGCGTCCGCGATCCGGCGCAGCTCCCGTACGTCGTACCGTCGTGGATTCAGACTCATGTTCCGTCCGTCGTTCGCGTCCGTACCCGAACCCTCACGGCGGGGTCATATGATAGTTGGCCTTCAGTTATCAGCGGTGAGAAACAACCGACGGGGGACCGTCCGCGTTACCGATCGTCCGCCTCCGCCCACGGGAGCGGCTCGGTACACCAGTGACAGAAGTCGAGGTCGGCGTCGGTCTCCTTGCCGCAGTTGGGACACGCCACTTCCAGCGTCTCGCCGTCCTTCCCGCTAATGGCCGCACTCGGGGGAATTTGGTCGCCTCCTGGGGCGTCGTCGCCGTCCGCGCTCGCGACGCGGCGCCGCATCGCCTCGGCGGCGGCGTCGGCCCGCTCGCGCTCCGCGATGTCCGCCCGCCCGACGAGGAACGCGTCGAGCGCCGACAGCGCGAACAGAAGCGCGACGGGGAGCGCAACGTCGGTCGGGATCGCCGCCGACACCGCCGCGGGGTCGGCGAACGGGTCGACCGGCTCGACGTCGTACAGCGCGAACAGCGCGACGCCGCCGCCGACGATCGTCAGGTGCCACAGCAGCGCCCGTCCCCACCGGCGCAGCGTGAGGTGGCCCAGCCCCGGGAGCACCAGCGCGAGCACGGCGGCGAGGACGGGACGCAACTGGCTTCGCATACGGCCCGAGTTCGGTCGGCCGGTATTTAGGCCTGCGGTGTCGTCCCGAGCGTCCGGCACATCCCGTCGCGCCCGCACCCGCGTCGCGTCCGCACTCCGCTTCCCGCCCGCACCCGCGTCCGTTCGTCCCGGATAACAACCGTTAATCGCGGCCCGCTCGTCGGCCGCCACATGAGCAGCCAGCGGGCGACCGCGTTCGTCCCGGGTCACGTCACCGCCTTCTTCAGCGCACACCCCGCCGACGACCCGGTCGTCGCCGGATCGCGCGGCGCGGGCGTGACCCTCACCGACGGCGTGACCGTCCGGGTGTCGGCGGGCGACGATCCCGGAAGTCCGGGGACCGGGTCCCGTACGATCGACGGGGAGACCGGATCGATCGGCGCGGTCGACGACGTGCTCGACGAACTGGACGCCGCCGCGGCCGGCGTCGCGGTCGAGACCGACCTCCCGATCGGCGCCGGCTTCGGCGTCTCCGGCGCGGCGGCGCTGGGGACCGCCCTCGCCGCGAACGCGGCGTTCGACCGCCGCCGCTCCGAGAACGAGCTGATTCGGATCGCCCACGCCGCGGAGGTCGCCCGCGGGACCGGTCTCGGCGACGTCGTCGCGCAGGCTCGCGGCGGGGTCCCCGTCCGACTCGAACCCGGCGCGCCGGGCGTCGGCGAACTCGACGGCGTGCCGGCGACCGCGCGCGTCGAGTACGTCACGTTCGGCGAACTGTCGACCGAGGTGGTGTTAGGCGGGGACACGGCGGCCCTCTCCGCGGCCGGGGAGGCGGCGCTCGATCGGCTCCGGGCGGACCCGCGGCTCCCGACGCTGATGGACGCGGCCCGCGAGTTCGCCAGCGAGGCTGACCTCCTCGTCCCCGAGGTCGCGGAGGCGATCACCGCGGTCGACGAGTCGCCCGAGGAACCCGACGACCCCGGTGCCGCGATGGCGATGCTCGGCCGCACCGTCTTCGCGCTCGGGACCGGGCTCTCCGACGCGGGCTACGATCCCGAGGGCTGTCGGATCGACGCCGCCGGCGCGCGGCTCGTCGGCGAGCGCGGCCGGGAGTAAGGACTTTGCGCGTTCGGCCGGAGTAACCTATATGCCCGAATCGCTCCGCTCGTTCTTCGACGAGCTCGAGGCGCCGGACCGGCACCTCGTCCTGTTGAACCGGTCGTCGCCGGACCCGGTCCGAAACCTGCTGGAGTCCTTGCTCGACGGCCAGCCCGTCTCGGTCAGCGAGGCCGAGGCCGACGCCGCGGCGGACGACGATGTGGTCGCCCTCGTCGAGAACGGGTCGGTCGTCGCGCGCTCTCCCCTCGACGAACTGCTCGAATCGGTGCTGCTCATCAACTCCGACCTGTACAAGACCGGCGGGATCGAACTCGACGAGGTCGCGCTCCCCGACGTGTTCGAAGGGCTGGACGAGGTCCCGTTTCGGGTCCGCGGCTATCCCGCCTCGAACAAGGAGAAGCTCCTCCTCATCATCATCTCGCGCGTGATAGAGCGGATCGCGGTCGAACACGGTACCGGAACGCTGCGCGCCTCCTTCCAGCGGCTCTCGCGGATCGACGACGAGCGCGGCACCCGGTCGGTGTACGAGCGCGTCGCCGGGACCGGCGTCGACGTCCACGTGTACGGCGTCGGGGACGCGGATTCGCTCTCGGGGCTTCCGGTCACCGTCCACACCGGGACCTCCTACCCGTATCAGCGGTCGTGGTTCGTCGTGTTCACGCCGCCCGACGGCGGCGACGGCGACCACGTCGCGCTGCTCGCGATCGAAGACGAGCCGAACGTCTGGGACGGCTTCTGGACGTTCCGTCCGGAGCTCGTGACGCGGATCGAGCGGTACATCGCCGAGGAGGTCTGAGGCGAGGACGACTCTAAGAGTTGCCGGGTCGGTGCTACCGAGAGTGCGGCTGGTCGCCTGGTGAGAGAGTCTGCCAGTCGATACTATTTATAGAGACTAGAAGGCGAATACACCCGCCTTCAGGCAGGTGATGAAGCCGACATGATGGGAAGCAGTCCACTAGTCGAATGTCTCTCCCGAGTTTCACAGACGGAGATTTAACCGACAGGCCGCTCTATACGGAGCTAGGAATCGGTCGGAACGGAGCGGATTCCGAACCGTCCTTCGGAGGTCGTTCGAGAGAGCGAAACTCTCTCGTGATGACGAAAATCTTCGATTTTCGAACCACGGCCTGTCCGCCCGCGTAACGAGGCAGTATCTGAAAGGGCAGTTGGTGAACGCTACATCCTCGAAGGGTGTGTCTGTGCCGACTGCTCGAAGCGAGTCAGACGATACCCCCCACTCCGGTGATGCCTGCCAGCGTCCCCGTGGCAAAAACAACACTGGGACGCCGTACACGGTCGAGGATAGGGGTAACGGCCAGTTGGCATGGCCAGCAGTCCACCAGTCCGACACTATGGGACTACCCGTGCCCGAAAGGTCTGGTAGTCAACTGACTGGACTGTAAACCTGAAACTCCCACCGCTCGGGATTCCTCCGCGTTTACGCGGAGGAGGATGTCAAATTAGCGGGAGTATGCCTCGCGTCACCGTCGATGGTCGGGTCACTATTCCGGAGTCTATTCGGCGGGAGCTCGGAATCGAACCCGGAGACAAAGTCGTATTCGAACGGGTCGATTCCGAGTACCGGCTCCGAAAACGGGGTATCGGAACCGAAGCCCCAGAAGATCCCTTCGAGAAATATCGCGGAAGCGCCCGGAGCGATGACAGGACACCGGATCGGATGCGCCGGCTCCGCGATGAGTATCCGCGTGACGTGGACCGCACTTCCACGGGTAACGAATTTCCAGACACCGATGGAACGTGAATACCGATTTATAACTAGATGAAGCGGTGGCGCGTGCCTGCGAGCGGCCGCCTCCGGCGGCCGCGAGGAGCACGCGCGAGGTCGTCGGGCGAAGCCCGACTGCCAGAGGGACCTTCGGTCCCTCGCTGGACGCGGCGAACGCGAGCGGCGCAGCCGCGAAGCGTGAGTCGCGAGGCTGGGGAGACGTGAGGTGCGGTGCTGTGCGGTGCCGTGCGGGGCGGGGCGGGACTCAAAGGGGCAGTCGGGAGGCAGGCACAGGCGACGTAAGTAGCGTGGCGCTACGCGCCACGGAAAGCCGGCGGCAAAGCCGCCGGCGACACCGCAACGAGGGAGCGAACGCAGTGAGCGACCGAGTGAAGCGCGCAGCGAGCGTGCGCCTGCCTCCCGACTGGGGCTTTGGCGGTGTTCGCCGACGACTTGGTAACAGCCATTTATAAGCGAACGGCAAGGGCGAGGAAGACACTCCCCACCGTCTCCGCACTCGAAACGTATCTGCGGCCGCCGACGAACAAAGCTTTACCGCGTCGCCCGCCTATCTCCGGCAAATGGTACTCGACGACCTCGGCACGTCCCTGCGGAGCAGCCTCGACAAGCTCCAGGGGAAGTCCCGACTCTCCGAGAGCGACGTCGAGGAGATCGTCAAGGAGATCCAGCGCTCGCTCCTCTCCGCCGACGTCGACGTCGCCCTCGTGATGGAGCTGTCGGACTCGATCAAGTCCCGCGCGCTCGAAGAGGAACCGCCGGGCGGCACCACGGCGAAGGACCACGTCCTCCGGATCGTCTACGAGGAGATGGTCGAACTGGTCGGCGACTCCACGGAACTCCCCCTCGAAAACCAGACGATCCTGCTCGCCGGGCTTCAGGGGTCCGGGAAGACCACCTCCGCGGCGAAGATGGCGTGGTGGTTCTCGAAGAAGGGACTCCGCCCCGCCGTCATCCAGACCGACACGTTCCGGCCGGGCGCGTACGACCAGGCCAAACAGATGTGCGAGCGCGCCGAGGTCGAGTTCTACGGCAACCCCGACAACGACGACCCGGTCGACATCGCCCGGACGGGGCTGGAAGAGACCGAAGACGCCGACGTTCATATCGTCGACACGGCCGGGCGCCACGCGCTCGAAGACGACCTCATCGCCGAGATCGAGGAGATCGAGGGCGTCGTCGACCCCGACCGTTCGCTGCTCGTGCTCGACGCTGCGATCGGGCAGGGCGCGAAAGAGCAGGCCCGCCAGTTCGAGGAGTCCATCGGTATCGAGGGCGTGATGATCACCAAGCTCGACGGGACCGCGAAGGGCGGGGGCGCGCTGACCGCGGTCAACGAGACCGACTCCTCTATCGCCTTCCTCGGCACCGGCGAGACCGTTCAGGACATCGAGCGGTTCGAGCCGTCGGGGTTCATCTCCCGGCTGCTCGGGATGGGCGACCTGAAACAGCTCTCCGAGCGCGTCGAGCGCGCGATGCAGGAGACCCAAGAGGAGGACGACGACTGGGACCCCGAGGACATGCTTCAGGGGGAGTTCACCCTGAAGGATATGAAACGCCAGATGGACGCGATGAACAAGATGGGACCGCTCGATCAGGTGATGGACATGATCCCCGGGCTGGGCGGCGGGATGATGGACGAGCTGCCCGACGACGCGATGGACGTCACCCAAGACCGGATGCGCCGGTTCGAGCGCATCATGGACTCGATGACCGAGGAGGAGCTGGAGAACCCACGCGTCGTCGGCCAGTCCCGAGTCGAGCGCATCGCCCGCGGCTCCGGCACCGACGAGGAGACGGTCCAGCAGCTCTTAGAGCAGCACTCGATGATGGAGGAGACGATCGGCCAGTTCCAGGGGATGGGCGAAGGTGACATGCAGCGCATGATGAAGAAGATGGGCGGTGAGGGCGGCGGCGGTCTCGGCGACATGATGGGCGGCGGCAAGGGACCGTTCTGAATAGCGTACTGTCCGCGGATTGATTGTCCGTTTTTCCGTGACCGCGCGGTGCTCGGTGGTACTGGATCTCGAAGCTCTAGCCGCTTATTTATAAGTCGTCACCCTCGCGGCGACGGTGAATCCTTCCAACTCCCCAGCCGCTCACCTATAAATCGGTGACTGTGACTCGGCGGGGAACTCCTTCAAAGCCCCAGCCGCGAGGACTCGCGCGGCTTGCTGCGCTCCTCGTCACTCGCTGCGCTCGTTCCTGTGGTGCTTGCTGCGCCGTGCTTCGCCCTCGCGACTGCCCCTTTGAGTTCCACCCCGCACAGCAACCGCGCCTCACACCTCCCCAGCCTCGCCGCTCGCTCCCTCCGGTCGCTCACGGCGTCCCTCGCGCGTGCTGTCTCGCGGCCTGTCGGCCGCTCGCAGGCACGCGCCACCGCGGAAAAGTCAGAGATGACGAGATCGATCCCTACCGGCAGCAGTCGAGCGCTTCAGGTCCTTTATACGGGTGACCGGGCTACGGCTTGGCGATGGACCGCGACCGGATCGGCGAGTACGACGCCTTGATCCTCGTCTCGCTGATCTGGTTCCTCGGGAAGTTCGTCCGCTACCTCTTCCCGCCGCTGTTCGAGTCGATCCAGGGCGCCTACGGCGTGAGCAACGCCACCGTCGGGACCGCCTTCACCGGCTTCATGCTCGTGTACGCGCTCCTCCAGTTCCCGAGCGGGGCGGTCGCGGACCGGCTCGGTCCGGTGCGGGTAATCGTCGCGGGCGCGCTCGTCGCCGGCGCGGGGTCGCTCGCGGTCGTCTTCGACGCGCCCTTCGCCGCCCTCGTCGCGGCGATGCTCGTCGTCGGCGCCGGGACGGGCGTCCACAAGACCGTCTCGGTGCGGCTGATCGCCCGCGTCTACCCCGCTCGAACCGGGCGGATGCTCGGCGCGCACGACACCCTCGGCGCGATGGGCGGGGTCGCCGCGCCCGCGGTCGTCGTGGCGGTCCTCTCGGCGCCGCCCGCGCTCGCGGCCGTCCTCGCGTCCCTCCCCGGCGCCGACTGGCGCGCGCCGTTCCTGCTCACCGGCGTCCTCGCGGTCGGTCTCGCGGTCGCGACCGCGGTCCGGCTCTCCGGGTCGCCCGCGGCGACTGGGGGAACCGACGCCGACGGCGACGACTCGCCGGGGGCGCGCGAGTACTTCCGCTTGTTCCGGAAGCCGCGCTTTACGGCGTTCGTGCTGGTGACCGTCGGATTCTCGTTCGCGCACAACGGCCTCGTCGCGTTCCTCCCGCTGTACCTCTCGGAGGCCGCCGAACTCCCGACGTCGACCGCGAACCTGCTGTACTCGCTCGTCTTCGCGGTGACGTTCGTCCAGCTGGTCACCGGCGACCTCTCCGACCGCGTCGGCCGTTTCCCCGTGATGGTCGCGACGCTCGGGCTGGCGGCGGTGGCGCTCGTCGCGCTCGTCTCGCTCCCCGGTCTCGGTGGCGGCGCCGTCGCGGCCGCGGTCGTCGTCGCCGCGTTCGGACTCGGCTCGCACGGCTTCCAACCCGTGCGCAGCGCCTACCTGATGGAACTGCTCCCGGAGCGGCTCGCCGGCGGAGGGTTGGGCGTCGTCCGCACGCTGCTCATGGGCGCCGGCGCGCTCGCGCCGAGCGCGGTTGGCGTCGTCGCCGACGCGGTCGGCTTCCGGCCCGCGTTCGCGCTGCTCGCCGGGTCGATGGGACTCGCGGCGGTCGTCGCGGCCGGACTCTGGGTGACGGAGCGTTCCGCTCGCGGGGGAAGTTCCCCGTCGACCTAAGTGGGACGCCGACGAACGGCGACCGATGAGCCGGAACGACGAGGTCGCGACGCGGCTGGAGGAGTTCGCCGACCTCCTCGAAGCCACGGGCGTCGAGTACAAGCCGACCGCCTACCGACGGGCGGCCGAGAACGTCCGCGAGCACCCCGCGCCGATCGAGGAGCTCGCGGCCGAGGGCGAGGACGCGGTCGCCGAGATCGACCGCGTCGGCGACGCCATCGCCGCGAAGATAGTCGAGTACGTCGAGACCGGCGAGATCGAGGAGCTGACCGACCTCCGCGAGGAGCTACCGGTCGACATGGCGGGGCTGACCGCGGTCGAGGGGGTCGGCCCGAAGACGGTCGGTTCGCTGTACGACGCGCTCGGCGTCACCGACCTCGACGAGCTGGAGGCCGCCGCGAAGGCGGGGGAGATCCAAGAGGTCTCCGGCTTCGGCGCGGTGACGGAACAGAACATCCTCGACAACGTTCCCTTCGCGCGGGAGTCCCGCGAGCGGACCCGCCTCGGCGACGCCCGCCCGGTCGCGGACGACGCGCTCGCGTCCCTCGCGGACCTCGATTCGGTCCGGTCGGCCGAGGTGTGCGGGTCGATCCGCCGGTGGAAACCGACGATCGGCGACGTCGACCTGCTCGTCGCCAGCGAGGAGCGCGACCCGATCGTCGAGGCGTTCACCGATTGGGACGCCGCGGACGCGACGATCGAGGCGGGCACCGGGAAGGCGAGCGTGCGCGCGGACGGCACCCGCGTCGACCTCCGGATCGTCGACCCCGACGAGTTCGGCGCCGCGCTCCAGTACTTCACCGGGTCGCGCGCGCACAACGTCGCGGTCCGCAACCGGGCGATCGACCGCGACCTCAAGCTGAACGAGTACGGGCTGTTCGACGTGAGCGACGTGGAGGGCGAAGCCGCCGCCGGAGATGGTGACGAGGCCGACGTCGAGGCCGCGGAACCCGACGCCACCCGCGTCGGCGACCGGGTCGCCGGCGAGGACGAGGACGGGGTCTACCGCGCGCTCGACTTGGACCCCATCCCGCCCGAACTGCGCGAGGACCGCGGCGAGGTCGAGGCGGCCGCCGAGGGGCGGCTCCCGTTCCTCGTCGAGCCGGGCGACCTCCGGGGGGATCTCCACACGCACACCGACTGGTCCGACGGCGCCTTCTCGATCGCGGAGATGGCCACGGCGGCCGACGAGCGCGGGTACGACTACCACGTCGTCACCGACCACGCGACCGGGCCGGGGATGGTCGGCGGGGTCGGTCTCGACGAGTCCGACATCGAGGAGCAGGCCGCGGCGATCGCGGAGGCGGCCGAGGAGGTGGACATCCCGATCTTCCACGGGATCGAGGCGAACATCGACGCCGACGGCGGCCTCTCGACCGACGACGAGACGCTCGCCGCCCTCGACCTGGTCGTCGCGTCGCCCCACGCCGCGCTCGGGCAGGACCGGGAGGAGGCCACCGAGCGTCTGATCCGGGCGGTCGAACACCCGCACGTCGATGTCCTCGGCCACCCGACCGGCCGCCTCATCAACGAGCGCCCGGGACTCGACCCGGACATCGAAGCGATCGCGGCGGCCGCGTCGTCGTCCGGCACCGCCATCGAGGTGAACGCCAATCCCGCCCGGCTCGACGCCGACGGCGAGTTCGTCCGGGCCGCGGTCGAGGCGGGCGCGCCGATCGCCGTCAACACCGACGCGCACGCGCCCCGCGAACTCGACAACGCCCGGTACGGGGTTCACACCGCGCGGCGGGGCTGGGCCGAGACGTCGAACGTGCTCAACGCGCGCTCGCTCAACGGGCTTCGGTCGTTCGTCCTGTGACGGCGGACCGACCTCGGACGCCGCCCGCCCGAGCGTAACCGGTTTGCCCGCCCGCCGTCTACTTCCCGTCAATGGAACGCGAACGGGCCGTCGATCGCTTGGAGTCGCTCGTCGACCGCGTCGCGGGCGAGCCGATGCCGGTGCCCGTCCGCGAGGTGTGGGCGTTCGGCGACGTCGCGCTCGGGCTGGACCCGGTCGACCGGCTCGACGTCTACCTCACGAAGGACGTGATCATGGGCGGCGACAGCGAGGCGGCCGCCGCGTTCGAGTCCGAGTACGGCGTGAAAGGCGTGGGGACCACGGTCGACGCCGCGTGGGCCGAGGCTAATCCGGACCGCGTGCGGACGAGCGACAACGGGTACGCGGCCCCCGAGAAGTGTCTCGCGGCCGAGCTGGTCGATGATGACGAGCCGATCCACCTCGAGGTGTGTAACGCGGGCTTCGAGGACAACGTCCGCCAGCGCCTGAAGGGGGCGCTCGCCCGCGACGCCTACGAGGAGGTGCTCGACCCCCGCGGGGTCTGTCTGTGGGTCGACGGCGAGCGCGACGAGGAGGCGTTCGACCGCCTCCGCGAGGCCTCCCTCGCGATGCCGACGCTGCCCGCCGCGCTCGGGATGCTCGGCGCCGACGAGGACGCCGCGAACGAGGCCGCCGACGTGCTCACACAGCGGCGCGCCGAGCAGGAGGGGGCGTCGGTGCGCGGCGACATGATCTGAGTCCGGACGCGCTTCCGCCGCTATTTATAAGTAGAACCCGATGCGGTGGCGCGTGCCTTCGAGCGCCCTCCGGGTGCGAGAAGCACGCGCGAGGGACGCGGTGAGCGACGTGGGCGACCGGAGGGAGCCCCGAGCGAACCGCGAGGCTGGGGAGGCGTGAGGTGCGGGGCGGTGCTGTGCGGGGCGGGACTCAAAGGGGCAGTCGCGAGGGCGAAGGCGGCCGAAGTAAGCACCGCAGGAACGAGCGTAGCGAGTGACGAGGAGCGCAGCGAGGCCCCCGAGCCCTCGCGACTGGGGCTTTGGCGGTGTCCGCCGCCGATCCACCGTCAACTGTTTATAAGCAAGCGGCTGGGGCCTTGGCGGTATTGGCCACCGATCCGTTATCGTCCATTTATAAACTGTCTTGGACGCTGCCGACGCTACCGCTCGCTATTTATAACCAACCACGCCGACGCACCGATTCGAATTCACTATCTCACTCCACTCGGCCCACGGTCACGTCGAACGGGACGTACTCGACGCGCTCGTACTCCTCGGCGCCCATCGCGTCGACGACCTTCCGTCCCATCTCGCGCCAGCGCCCGCGGAGGTCGTCGTAGGCGCCCTCGGAGGTCGCGGCCACCAGTTCGTCGCGGTGGTCGGCCAGCCCCGCGCCGGAGGCCTTCCGCGCCGCCGAGCGCAGCGCGGCCTCGGCGTACGGCGGCTCGGTCCGCTTCTCGTGGACGTAGCGCCGCGTCCGCACGTCGACCAGCCCCGCCGCGTCGAACGCCTCGCGCACGCGGTCGCCGAGCGCCACGTCGGTGTCCACCCCGTCGACGTACGCCTCGCGCGCCTCGCGCTCCAAGCGCTCCTCGGCGCCGACGGTCGAGGCGACTCGCACGTCCGCGTTGTCCGGCTCGACCGCGGCGACGAGGTCCGAGGAGACCCGGGCGAGTTCACGGACCGCCGCGGGTGGATCGGGGAGGTTGATCAGCAGGGCCTGACAGACGGCGAGGTCGACCGCGCTCCCGCCGACCGGGAGCCGGGTCGCGTCGCCCGCGAGGTAGCCGATCCGGCCGTCGGATTCCGATTTCCGTTCCGCTTCGCGGGCGACCGAGAGGAGTTCCGGGTCGGCGTCGACGCCGATCACTGTCGCTGAGCGCTCGCGGTCCGCTGTCTCCGCTTCGGCGGCCAACACTCTGGTCAGCTCTCCGGTGCCGCAGCCGACGTCGAGGACGCGCTCGCGGCTCGACAGCTCGAGGTCCGCGAGCGCGTCGCGGCCGTCGTCCCACATCCCGCGGCGGGTGTGTTCGAGGTACTCGGCGGAGAAGCGTCGCACGCCCTCGCTTCGGCGCGGGCGGAAATAAACGTCCGGAGATCGGTCGTCGCGCTCGCGCCGGGTCGCGTTCCTCAGTCGCCGTCGTCGATATCCTCGTCAGCCTCGTCGCCGTCGTCGATGTCCCCGTCCTCATCGCCGGACCCGAACCCGACGAGATCGGCGCCGAGGACGGCGGTCACGCCGGCGCAGTAGCCGACGAACGCGCTGCTCACGCCGATCGCGGCGAAGCTCACCGTCACGTCGCCGATCGCCGGACTCCCCCCGTTGACGCCGGGGACGCCGACGACCGTCCCGAGGAGGACGAACCCGCCGAGGACGACCGCCGGCACGACGCCGACGGCCAGACACGCCGGTCCCCCGCAGCGCGCGTACGCCCCGGCGGCCGCCAACGGCCCGGGCGCGTAAAACACCAACAGCGGCAGGAGCCGGTCGGTCAGGGCGCTCGCCGTCGTCACGTCCGCCGACTCGGCGGCGAAGGCGGCGACGAGCGCGAGCGTCACGACCCCGGCGAACCCGACCACCAGCCCGACCGCCCGGTCGCGGCGGCGTCCGAACAGTAACGCCTTCGTGGTGGGCATATCCGTGGATCGATCACGGGGTTACTTAAATCCGCGTCGGACGGGTGGCGTCCTCGGGGAGAACAGAGACGGCGCCGCGGAGACGAGGGCGCTCAGTCGCGGCGGAGTTCGCGAACCCGATCGATGTTCCACGCGAAGCTCTTCCCGTCCTCGGTCGGCGTCTCCAGGGCGAGCGGCACGTCGGTCAGGTCGGGGTGGTTGAGGAACCGCTCCATCCCCGCCTCGCCGATGTGCCCCTCGCCGATGTGGGCGTGTTCGTCCTTGTTGGTGCCGCACTCGTGTTTCGAGTCGTTGAGGTGGACGTACTTCAGGTGCTCTAAGCCGACCACGTCGTCGAACTCCGCGATCGTCCGATCGACCGCTTCGGGCGTCGAGAGGTCGTAGCCCGCCGCGAACGCGTGGGCGGTGTCGACGCAGACGTCGATGTCGGTCTCCGTGCGGTCGATGACTCCCGCGAGGTGTTCGAACTCGCCGCCGAGCTTCGTCCCCGCGCCCGCGTCGCTCTCGATCAGGATCGTCACGCCGTCGGGCACGTCGAGGTCGTCGATCACGGAGGCGGCGTTGTCGAGGCCGCCCTCGACGCCGGCGCCCGTGTGCGCGCCGAGATGGACGTTCACGTACGGGATTCCGAGCTTGTCGGCCGCGTCGACCTCCGTTTGCATCGAGTCGAGCGACTTCTCGCGCAGTCCGTCCTTCGGCGTACAGAGGTTCACGAGGTAGGAGGTGTGGATCACCCACGGTCCCTCCAGGTCGCGTGCGGTCCCCTCGCGGAACCGCTCGGCCTCGTCGTCGTCGATGTTCGGGTCCTGCCACACCTGCGGCGAGTGGGTGAAGATCTGTCCGCAGTTGCCGCCGACCTCGACCTGATTTCCCACGGCGTTGTCCACGCCGCCGGCGATGGAGACGTGCGCGCCGACCTTGAGACTCATACCGGACACTGGGGGGCGGCCGAAAAAGCCCCTTCGGAACCGGGCGAACTCCCGCTCGCGCTTCCCGAAGTCCCCCTACGCCCCGTCGCGCCCCGGCCGCGTCCGGATCCATTCCTCGTCCCGGTACTTCTCCTCGACGAGCTCCGCGGCGCGCTCAAGCTCCGCGTCCGTCCACGACCCGTCCGCCTCGACGGTCGCTTCGGGAGCCTCGCTCGCCCAGTCGGCAAGCGCCGACTCGACGGCCCCGACCGCCTCCGCGCGGTCGACGTCGACCAACTCGTCCATCCCGACGACGCGCTCGCGGAACGCCTCGGGCGTCACCGGCGGGTCGGCGAAGACGCCGAGGTGCCGCGCCGCGTCGACCGCGTACGACAGCGACCCGTGCTGGATCACCGCCTCGCGCTTCCGGTACTGCGCGTTGCCGGCGATCTTCCGACGTCGGTCCTCGTCGGGTCCGGCGGCGGATCCGCTCGCGTCGCCCGCCACCACGTCGTGCGCCGGGTGAAGCTCGCGGAGATAGCAGGCGGGGCGGTACAGCTCCGGGACCGACTCCTCGACGTAGTCGGCGTCGACCCCGAGACGGTCGAACGCGTCGAGGACGGGTTCACAGAGGAGGTGGTAGCAGTCGAGCAGTTCGCCCGGCACCGTCTCCGCGGGGACCGCGATCGAGTAGGCGATGTCGCCGCGCGCGTCGTGGTAGATCCCGCCGCCGCCGGTTTGGCGACGCGTCACGTCGATCCCCTCGCGCTCGCAGAACGCCCAGTCGACCGTCTCGGGGTCCTGATGGCGGCCGAGCGTGAGACAGCTCGGCTCCCAGCGGTACGCCCGGAGCGTGGCGGGACCGCCCGCCGCGGCGGTCTCGGCGGCGACCTCGTCGAGCGCCATCTGTAACGGACCGGGGCGGGCCTCCTCGCGGATCAGCCGCCAGTCGACGGCGGGCGCGGTCATACCGTCACCCTCGGCTCATCGGTTTATCCCGCCCTCGCCCTCGATGACGCTCCGGACCTCCTCGCGGGTCGTCACCGCGAGGTCGCCGTCGGTGGTGCGTTTCAGCGCCGCCGTCGCCGACCCCCACCGGAGGGCTGCCGGGAGGTCGCCGCCGCGCAGCCGTTCCGCGATGAACCCGGCGACGAACGCGTCGCCGGTGCCGATCGCGTCGAACGTCTCCGCCTCGAAGACCGCCTGCTCGTACACCGACCCGTCGTGGAGCGCGACCGACCCGTCGAGTCCGCGGGTGACGACCACCGTGTCGAACCCGAACTCCGTGGCCAGCCCGTGCGCGATCTCGACGGCGCCGCCCTCGCGGCCGAGCACCTCGCGCGCGTCGCGCCGGGGGACGAACAGCGTGTCGACGTGCTCGAACAGGTCCTCGTACGCCGCCCGCGCCGTCTCCGGGTCCCAGAGCTTCGACCGGTAGTTCAGGTCGAACGAGCGGGTGGTCCCCGCGTCGCCGGCGGTTCGCAACAGCGAGGTCGTCGTCTCCGCGGCCGCCTCCGAGAGGGCGGGCGTGATCCCCGTCGTGTGGAACCACTCCGCCTCCTCGACCGCCCCCGCCGGGAGTTCCTCCGGCTCGACCGTCGTGATCGCCGCGTCGGCGCGGTCGTAGATCACGTTCGTCCCCCGCGGCGAGCCGCCGTGTTCGAGGTAGTAGGTCCCGACCCGGCTCGCGTCCGGGTCGGCCCACGCGACGCCCGGTCGAACGCCGTGGCTCCGCAGCTCGTTCACGATCCGGCGCCCGGGCGGCGAGTCGGGGAGCTTCGAGAGCCAGCGGGCGTCGGCGCCGAGCCGCGCGGCCCCGACGGCGACGTTGCTCTCCGCGCCCCCGGCCTGAACGGTCAGGTCGCGGGTCGTCTCCAGCCGCTCGCCCCGCGGCGGCGACAGCCGGAGCATCGTCTCGCCGAACGTGACGAGGTCTGTCATCGGGACCACCCCGCGGCGCGCGGGTCGAAGGGATTCATACCGGGTGCTACGCTCGGCCGACTATAAGAGGGGGTGATCCGGCGCCGAGCCTCACTCGCGGGCGAGCGAGAACGTCACCGTCTCCGGCTACTCCGCGTCCTCGCGCTCCCGGTAATCCGGGAGCACGTCGTCTTGCATCACCGCGCCCTCGGTCGGCGACTCTGGCCGGCGGGTCATCGGTTTGCCCCACGTCGTCCGGTGTGGCTCGGCATCCGGGTCACCACTCCGCGACGGAGCCGTCGTCGTGGCGCCAGACGGGGTTGTGCCAGTCGACGTTGCCGCGCTGTTGCGGACGTGCTCCTCGTCGATCTCGATTCCCAGCCCGTCGCCGTTCAGAGTACGGTAGATCCGACCCCGACCGCTCCTCCGAGACCGTCGACTGCAGAGTCAATTTGTTATCGCGATATACACTATATTTGATCCTCCGCCGAACGCACGTCCCTTTTAGGAATCGCCGGAGTAGGGGCGCGTATGGTGCGAAACGTCGCCGGCGACATGGCGGAACTCGATCCCGAGGACTTCTATCTCCTCTCGGGCGTCGAGCAGGGGATGCGCTTCTCGGAGTGGGTCCGCCGCGACAAGCTCCCGGACTACGCCGACCTGACTCGCGAGGAGGTCGACTATCGGATCGACCGCTGCCTCGACCGCGAGCTGATCGAGCGGAAGACGATCCAGTACGAGGGGTACCAGCTCACCTTCGAGGGGTACGACGCCCTGGCGCTCCGGACGTTCGCGGAGCGCGAGACGATAGACGGCGTGGGGTCGCCGCTCGGACTCGGCAAGGAGGGCGACGTGTACGAGGCGCAGTCGTTCCGCCCGCTCGCCTTGAAGTACCACCGCGAGGGGTACACCAACTTCCGCGAGGTCAACCGCGACCGCGAGTACACCGCCGACCGCGACCACGTCTCGTGGCTGTACACCGCGCGCAAGGCCGCCGAACGCGAGTACGAGGCGATGGAGGAGCTGTACCCCGACGTGAGCGTGCCGCGACCGGTGGATCACAACCGCCACGCCATCGTGATGGAGAAGTTCGCGGGCGTCGAACTGTCGCGCGCGACGCTCGACCCCGAGCAGGCGGTCGGCGTTCTCGATCTGATTCTCCGCGAGCTCGCCATCGCCCACGAGATGGGCTGGGTCCATGCCGACGCCTCCGAACACAACGTCGCGGTCGCCGAGAGCGGGATCACGATCTTCGACTGGCCGCAGGCGGTGTCGGTCGACCACGAGAACGCCGGGGAGTTCCTCGAACGCGACGTCGAGAACCTCATGCGGTACTTCGCCCGGAAATACCCCCACGAGGTGCCCCGAGACGCCGATACCGACGGAATCGCGGCTGCTATCGCCGACGGCTCGTTCGAGAGCGTTCGGGCGTTCGGTGAGGAGTAAACCGCATAGCGCAATATAAAATACGTTCCCTCCGATCGGGTAGCAGCGGCGCATTACTACTGACGAGCTACCAGCGAGAACCGAGCGGACGGACGAAGCGGTGTTCGCTGCGGTTTCCGCGACCACCGGACTGGCGGCGTTCCGCATCTGGGCCGAACGCGGAGGCGGTAGCCCTCCCCCCGACGTCGAAGCCGTCGTCGACGGCACCGACCCGCGGCCGGGCACAGCGGACAGGGCCGAATCGGAATCGGTCGTCCGCGGTCCGGGGATCAGACGTCGATGTTCTCAGCGCGGATCGCCGTTCTCGCGGCGATGTCGGCCATGTGTCGACCGCACTCGGCCGCCCGCCGGACGCGGGAGAGCACGTCGGACAGCGCGACCGCTTCGGGCACCGATTCCGGGCCGGACCCGTCGTACAGACGGCGTTCGACCGGCTCGATACGTGCCACGGCGTCGTCGCACCGTTCCCTCACCGCTCGTACCTTCGTCATGTCCCCGTCGAGGACGGCCGTTACCGCGTCGTCGATCGCACATACGACGTCGTCGGTCGCGGAACGCGCGTCCGCGGCCACTTCGTCTCCGAGCGGCTCGGACAGCCCCTCTCCGGTGCTCGCGATTCCGATGGCCTGCTCGGTGACCGTTTCGAGCCGACGAGCGATCGAGTAGTAGGCGAACAGCTCGGGCCGGGAGACGCCCAACGCGTCGAGTTCGGCGTGCGAGACGAGCGACCGCGAGAAGTGTCGCGTCACCATCTCCGCGGAGCGACGCGTTTCGTCGGCGCGGTCGCGGATCCCCGCATGCGTGTCGGCGGCGTCGACGAACCGCTCGGTCGCGTCGCGGAGGAGCGAGGTGACCACGTACTGGAGCTGAACGATCGACTGGCGGACCGAGGCGGAAGCGGTGTCCAGGAGGTGTCTGATCGTGATCTCCGCGTCCGACTCGTTCAGGATGTTCGTCCCGACCAAGTCCCGGACCGTCGACCGAACGGCCTTCCGTTCCGCCGCCGAGAACGCGCCCGTCCGGTGGAGGGTTATCGTCTCGAACCCGACCGCGTGCGCCGTGCGAACGGCGCGCCGGACGGCTTCTTCGCCGCCGTCGCCGACGTCGATCGTCGCGGCGTCCAGCGAGTCGACGTCCGCCTCCGAGGACCGGACGAGGATCGAGCCGTCGCGGTGGGTGTACAGCTGTAGCTCCATCCCGGCCTCGAAGCCGTGGCTCGTGGCCCACTCCTTCGGAATCGAGACGGTGAAGGTGCCGCCGCCGACCTCCTGTAGTTTCCTCGTCTCCATGGTCAGTAGATCAGTTTCGGGTCGCCGTCGTCCATGTACAGCGTCCGCGCGGCGATGTTGACGGCGTGATCGCCGATCCGCTCCAGATCGCGGATCGTGAGCAGCAGCCGCGACACGTCGTCGAGCAGCCGCTCGATCTCCCAGCGGTCGGACTCGCCGGCGATCAGTTCGCGAACGACGGCCTCGCTGGCGTTCTGACACGAGGCGTCGAGCTCGTCGTCGCGCTCGGCGATCGCTCGACACGCCGCGGAGTCGGCGTCGACGTAGGCGTCGAGCGCCGCCCGGACCTGTCCGCGGGCCGTCTCGCCGATCGTCTGAATCTGGACCTCCGCGATTTCGTCCGAGCGACCGGCGAGCGCGTACCGGGCGAGGTTCGTCGCGAGGTCGCCGATCCGCTCTAAGTCCGTGAGGATCTTGAACGACGCGGCGACGAATCGGAGGTCGGACGCGACGGGCTGTTGGAGCGCGATCAGGTCGATACAGTCGCTTTCGAGGTCGAGGTACCGCTGGTTGATCCGTTCGTCGCCGTCGATCACCTCGCGGGCCAGTTTCTGGTCGTCGCGTTCGAGCGCGTCGAGCGCCCGGGAGAGCTGATCGAGCACCGCCGTCCCCATCGACTCGACCTCGGACCGCAGCGCGGCCAGCGACTCGCGGTACTCTTTGCGGGGCACGGCGATCACCCGAACTTCCCGCTGATGTAATCCTCGACGCGCTCGCTGTTCGGGTCCTCGAACACCTGATCAGTTTCGCCGTACTCGACGAGTTCGCCGCCGGTGAGGAAGACCGCGGTCTGGTCGGAGATGCGCGCAGCCTGTTGCATGTTGTGCGTGACGATGACGACCGTGTACTCCTCGGAGAGGTCCTCTATCAGGTCCTCGATCTTCGCGGTGGCGATCGGGTCGAGCGCCGACGCGGGCTCGTCCATGAGGATGATCTCCGGGTCGACGGAGAGGCACCGAGCGATGCAGAGCCGCTGCTGTTGCCCCCCGGAGAGACCGAGCGCGTTGTCGTCGAGTCGGTCGTTCACCTCGTCCCAAAGCGCCGCGTCGCGGAGACAGCGTTCGACGAGCCGATCGCGTTCCTCCTCGTCGCTCCGGTTCAACAGCCGAGCGAGCAGGCCCGTGTCGAGGTCCCCGTGTTTCTCCGGGCCGTACGCGATGTTCTGTCGGATCGACTTGGGGAAGGGGTTCGGCGACTGGAACACCATGCCGACCCGCTTCCGGAGTTCGACGAGGTTGACGCCGTCCTGGTAGATGTCCTGGCCGTCGAAGCGGACCGTGCCGTCGATCCTCGCGGAGCTGATCCGGTCGTTCATCCGGTTGAGACACCGGAGGTACGTCGACTTCCCGCAGCCGGAGGGACCGATCAGCGCGGTGACGCTCTGTTCGGGGATCTCCATCGAGACGTCTTTCAGGGCGTGGTCGTCGCCGTAGTAGACGTCGAGGTTCTCGACGGTCATCTTGGATTCCCCCTCGAACTCGTACTCTCGCCACTCGTCTCGCGTCTGCTCGACGCTTTCGCCGGTGGTCGTCGTGAGCGGCTGGTCGGTGCCTGTCGTCGCGGTGTCCGTCTGGGTCTGTGGGTTCTGGTTCTCGCTCATTTTTGATCAGGTGTGGCGGAGCCGGCGGCGGAAGTAGTAGCGCGTTGCGATCCCGATCGCGTAAAACGACAGGACGATGATCAGGAGGATCAGTGCGGTCGCCCACCGGAACGCGTCCGCGTCGCCGACGTTGCTGCTGGCGCCCACGCCGGCCGAAATGAGGGCGTACAGTTGGTAGGGCAGCGCCGACGTCGCCTCCAGGAGCGCCGGGTTCGCGACGAACGGCGGCGCCGACGTGAACTGGAAGCTGCCGAGGACGTCGACCGTCTGCGAGCCGGGGACGAACGTCCCGCCGGCCATCGTCAGCAGGATCGGGGCCGTCTCGCCCGCGATGCGGCCCACGCCGAGGATGACGCCGGTGACGACGCCCGGGAGCGCCGCCGGCAGGACGACGCTCCGGATCGTCTGCCACTTCGAGACGCCCAGCGCGGCGCTGGCGTCGCGGTACTCGTCCGGGACCGAGAGCATCGCCTCTCGGGACGTGATCACCACGAGCGGCAGCAGCATGAAGCCGAGCGTGATCATCCCGGAGAGCAGCGACTTCCCGTTGCCGAACCGCGGGATGAGGAAGGCGAACCCGAACAGCCCGAAGACGATACTCGGGGTGCTCCACAGCCCGTTGGTGGCGACCTCGACGACCTGCGTGAACCGGCCGCGCTCGGCGTACTCGGTGAGGAAGACCGCCGCGCCGACCCCGAGCGGAACCGCCAGCAGGACGGCCCCGATCACGAGCCAGATCGTGCCGACGATGGCGGGCAGCACGCCCTGGAAGTCGTTGAAGAGGGCGACCCCGTTCATCACGAACGGAACGGAGACCGGGAGCGTGACCGACACGCCGAGGATCGTCGTCTGCGGTCCGGTGCCGAAGCCGAACTCGGCGCCGTTGAGCAGGCCGGGGACCCCCTGAACGACCACGTATGCGACGAGGACGAAGAGGAAGGCGATGATAGAGAGCGCGTTCAGGTAGACGAGCACGTACGCGCCCATGTGACGGCCGCGGGCGCCGAAGCCGCCGTACGCCTTCGCCGACGCCCACCCGCCGTACAGCGCGCTGAACAGCGTCGCCGTCGGGACGAGGAACCCGGCGGTGATCGAGGCCTGCTGTGCCCAGTCGAGCTCCCACACCCACTCCGGGCCGATGACGCCGGTCAGGAAGACCAGTCCTATCAGCGCGAGGAGGCTCCCGAGGGGAAGCGTCGATCCGACGTCTTCGCGCGGGAGGACGGTGACCGCGAAGGCGGTGCCGCCGGCGACGACGGCGCCGATCACGCCGATCGTCGGGCCGAGGCCGAGCGTCTCGCTCACCACGCCGCCGCCGATCACGACCCACGGGACCGCAGCGCCGAACCCGGCGACGAGACCGGCGCTCGGGTCGGGGTCCGTCCGGACGTAGCCGAACCGCGACCCGACGCCGAAGGCGACCACCGCGACGCCCAGCGCGGTCAGCAGGCCGCCGAGCAGCGTCACGGTCCGCACCCCGGCGATCGCTCCGGTGAGGCTGATCCGTTCGAACAGCGCCGCGACGGCGAGCGCGAACAGGACCGCCGAGAGCCCGACAGCGCCCGCGGCGACGGCGTCCGTCTCGGTCGTCTCCTCCTCGATCAGCTCTCCGCCCGTCTGGGTCGCACCGGCCATCAGATCTCACCTCCGAGCCGCTTGTGCATCCGCCACTCGATGTACTGCGCGCCCACGGAGATGGCGAGGACGGTGACGAACAGGATCACGCCGGCGACGAACAGCGCGTCCATCTGGAGACCGTCGGCCTCGCCGTAGTTCCGAGCGATGATCGAGGTCAGCGTCTCCATTCCGTAGAAGACGTTGACCAGCGGCTCCGTGAGACGAGGCACGCCGCGGAGCATCACCGTGGCCGCCATCGTCTCGCCGATGGCCCGCCCGACGCCGAGCAGGACCGCCGCCGAAACGCCGGAGAACGCCGCCGGGAGGGTGATCGAGGTCATCGTCTGCCAGTCGGTCGTCCCCAGCGCCAGCGACCCGCTCTTCATCGACTCGGGGATGCTGCTCAGCGCGTCCTCGGCGACGGAGACGACGGTCGGGAGCGCCATCAGTCCGACGACGATCCCGACGAACAGGTACGAACCCTGTCCGGTCGTCTGGAACTGGTCGGAGGCCCAGGGACTCAACACGGTGAACCCGATGAACCCGTAGACGATCGAGGGGATGCCGGCGAGGACCTCGACGCCCGGCTTGACGACCTCGCGAACGGGGGCGGGGGCGATCTCCGAGAGGAACAGGGCCGCCGAGACTCCCAGGGGCGCGGCGACGGCGGACGCGATGAGCGTCACCATCACCGTTCCGTGGATCATCGGCACCATCGAGTACCGGATGGGCGGGGAGACGGCGTCCCAGTTGGGCTGGATGAACATCCTGAGTCCGGGAACCGTGAACCCGTACACCGTCGCGCTCTCGTACCGGATCACCGGGATCGACTCCCGGAAGATGAAGACGACGATCAGCCCGAGGATGAGGATCGTCGACACCGTCATCATCAGCGAGATGACGTACGCGGTCTCCTCTTGGTAGCGGAACCAGCCGACCGCCGACGAGGCGAGGAAGGCGACGAAGGGGAGGATCGTCCAGTCCGACACGGCCAGGAACCCGACGAGCGCGCCGAAAAGCGACAGCGCCATCACCGAGACGATCGCGAGCGCGGCCGGATCGGTCTGGTCGACGAACTCTCGCGTCTTGCGGATCCGGGCGCTGATAGCCCTGCGTATTCGTTCGCTCTGGGTGTCCGTTACTGGTGCCATGGCTTTGGGATGAGTGGCATTTGCGTTTTGGGTGTCTCGTAGAAATTGGCGTTTCAGAGTGCCCGGGGACGCGGTCGATTGCTGGGCGGTAGTCTGCGCGCACCGCGACGGATCGTGTCGCGGTGCGCGACCGGAGATCGGGACCGGGCCGATCTACGGCGTGAGGAGGTCTTCCGTGGCGACGGACGAGACCTGATCTTTCATCGCCTCCAGGTCGCTCGTCGGGAGCGGGATGTAGTTGTTCCCCTCGACGAAGACGGTCTGTCCGAACTCGTTGAGGAACATGTTGACGAACGCCGCCTCCCGCCGGTCGTACCCGCCGCCGTCGGGGTTGTTCTCCTCGATGAGCGTGTACATGTGGAGGTCGCGGTTGAGCGGGTAGCTGCTGTCGAAGATCGTGTTCTCCGCGTCCCGGCTGGTCTCGTACAGCGTGCCGTCGAAGTTGATCGCGATGGGCGTGACCTGGTCGCTCGTGAACGCCAGCGCCATGTACGCGATGGCGCCCTCGTTCTGGGCGACCGCCTGCGCGACCTGTTGGTTCTGCCCGAAGCGGGTGTCGACGCCCGGCATGGCGGCGTCGGCGCCGCCGAGCATGTTCAGCCGGAACGAGGTGTCGGTGCCGGACCCCTCGGCGCGGCCGATGGCGTAGATCTCCTGGTCGTAGTCGATGCCGTCGATCTCGTTCCAGTTCGTGATCTCGTCCTGGTAGATCTGACGGATCTGCTCGCCGGTCAGCTGGCTGACGCCGGCGTCCGAGACGTCGGAACTGACGACGACCGGCTGGCCGTCACGACCGACGACGTTGTCGACGACCCTGTTTTGCGCCTCCTCCTCGCTCCAGCCGAGCTCGGCCGTGATCGGGCCGGAGGAGTTGCCGATGTCGACGAGTCCCTCGGTGACGGCCTCACAGCCGGTCCCCGAGTGGCTCAGTCCGACCGTCGTCGGGAACGGCGGTTCGGAGCGCTGCTCCGTCGGCTCGAAGCCGAACTTCGAGGCGAAGTAGTCGGCGATGAGCATGCCGTCGGCGCCGTCCGACGCGAGTTCGTCCCAGCCGGGGACCGACCCCTCGTCGTTCGCGCCCCAGTACTCGCCGTCGCTCGACGGGGCGTTGGAGTTCCAGTACGAGCTGCCGGTGTTCGAGATCGGGTACACCGTCGACGAACCCTCGGCGTTGAGCAGCGAGCTGTCACCGCTGGAGCTGCTGTCCTCGTCGTCGCCGTCGCCGTCGCCGCCGTCGCCGCCGTCGCCGCCCCCGCCGTCGCTGCTATTGCCGCCGCCGCTACTACCGTCGCCACCGTCGTTGCTCTGTCCGCTACAGCCGGCCAGGCCGGCCGCTCCGAGCGCTCCCGAGGTGATGAGGACTTTCCGCCGCGATACACTACCGTCGGCCCAGTTCCGGTCGGACATCACCTGAAGAGTCTGGAGTATCTAATAAGGTGGTTTATATTTCTGGTATACTGAGGTACGTATAAATCACAGAAACGCAGTACCGGACCGGTCTGGTATGTACAATCGTTACTCCTACATATCTCTCCGTACCGTTCCGTTGGGTACCGGCCGCAAACGATCCGTTCTGACGGAAGGTATACACCAGCCTGTGAAAAACGGCGATGTATGACCGAATCCGCGCCGGTAGCGACCCCTCTCGACGAACTGGTCGAGACCGCCGTCGACCAGACGGGCGAGGACCCGGAATCGATTCGCACGTGGCTCGAGCCGTTCACCGACGACGAGGCGGTTACGCCCGCGGCGATCGAGGCGACCGTCACCGACGTCTCCCAGGTACTCGCCACCGCCGAGACGCGCGTGGACCTCGCGACGCGCGCCCACGAGAGCGCGAGCGACGCCGCCGCCGACGTCCCGGACCTCGATATCGTCGACGTCCGACGACGCGCGTTCGCGGAGCGGCTCGCCGACCTCCGGGCGGACGTCGAGGCGCTCGGCGGAGAGCTCGGATCGGCGGCGGACGAACTCGACTCGCCCGCGGACGTCTACGAGGCCGCGGTCGACCTCCACGAGATCACGACCGGCGCACAGGAGGTCGTCCGCGTCGCTCACGACCTCGAAACCGAGCTCGAAGCGTTCGAAGCGTGGCTCACCTCGGCCAACAGACGGCACGACGCGCTCGTCGACGAAGTCGAGAGCGCCGAGGAGTCCGCCGCGGCCGTCGCCGAGACCGTCGAGTCGCTTCGGGCCGCAGACGCCCCCGAGCAGGAGCGCTGGTTCGACGCGACCGTCCAGACGCGCGTGCTCGAGGTCGCCGTCGCCGACCTCCGGGCGGAAGCGGCCGACCTCCGCACGTGGGCGGAGGGCGAAGGGGTCTCGTTCCCGGACGATATCGAGGCCCGGATCGACGAGGTCGAGCGCGAGGCGGCGGCGAACGCCGAGGCGCTCGCGGACCGACCGAGCTTAGACGCCCGGTTCGCCGACCGGCTCGAAGCGCTCGAAACGGAGCTGGCGGCCGTCAGTCCCCCCGTCGCGTGGGCGCGCGTCGACGAGGTAATCGCAGAGGCGCGCGCGGGAATTTCGGGCGAGACGAGCGGGGACTGACGCTCGGTCGACGAACGGATCGAGCTGACCGATCCCGTCGGTTCGAGCGGTGTGGCTTCCCCCCGCGACGAGTATTTAGGTTCGCCTAACATTCGAAACGGCTTTAATCCTTTAGGGAAGCCTAAATCATATGGAACGAGACGCGGACCGACCCGCCGGCACGCGGCGCGACGCGATCAGGTACTGCGGCGCCGTCGCCGGTGCGGGACTGCTCGCCGGGTGTAGCGGGACCGAGTCGACGCCGAGCGGGTCCGGATCGGGTGACGGAAACGGCTCGGCGGACGGCGGCGCCGGCGGGGACGACTCGTCGAGCGAGTCCGAAGGAGGGGGCGCGGACTCGTACGCGGCCGAGATGGCGCCGGTCGGCGAGGTGACGTTCGACGCGGTCCCAGAAAGCGTCATGGCTTACAGCCTGTTGTACGCCGACCTCGCGGTGGCGCTCGGCCACGGCGACGCGGTCAACTCGCTCGGCTTCGACGCCGACGCGGGCGGCAACACGCTCGACGCCTACTACGCCGACCTCGACGGCGTCTCCTTCGACCGCGAGGGACTCGAACAGCTCAACACGGGGTCGGGCGGCGGCATCTCCGTCGACCGCGAGCTCCTCTACGAACTCGACTCCGACCTCCACCTCGCCGACCCGGCGCTTTTCGTCTCCTTCGACGGCTGGGACCGGGACGACGTAGACGAGATCCGCGACAACGTCGGGCCGTGGTTCGGGAACATCTACAGCCGGCGGCACTCCGAGCCGCCCGAGTCGTACCGCGCAGACTACGAGTACTACACCCTCCCCGAGATCGGCGAGCGCGTCGCCGCCGCGTTCCGAGAGGAGGAGCGCTTCGCCGCGCTCGATTCGGTCCGGGAGGACCTGGTCGAGACGATCCGGAGCGACCTCCCGCCCGCCGAGGAGCGCCCGACGGTCGCGACGCTCCTCTACATGGACGGGACCTACTACCCGTCTCGGACCGACCAGCCTGGCTTCGCGAACGCGCACGTGCGCCCGTTCGACGTCCCCGACGCGTTCGCCGCCGAGGAGGTCACCTACGAGACGGCCTACGACCACGAGCAGCTGCTGGAGGTCGACCCCGACGTCATCCTCCACCAGTACGGGATCGCCTCCTACTACGACGTGGGCGCGACCCGCGAGGAGCTGTCGGAGCACCCGGTCGCCGGCGAGCTGTCCGCGGTCGCGAACGACCGCTTCTACCCCTCCGGCGACCCGGTCCAGGGACCGATCATGAACCTGTTCCAGCTCGAGATGACCGCGAAACAGCTGTTCCCGGAGCGGTTCGGGGAGTGGCCGAACTACGAACACGGCGACGACTACCCCGATATCCCCGCCGACGAGCGGCTGTTCGACCGCGACGAGGTGGCCTCGATCGTCGCCGGAGGGGCGGAATGAGCGACGCCGTCGACCGCGACGTCACCGACCGCGCTGCCGCCGACCGCGACGTCGTCGTGGTGGGGGGCGGCCCGGCCGGCTGCGCCGCCGCGGTGTTCGCGGCGCGCGCCGGTCTCGACGTCGTCGTCTTCGACCGCGGGCGGTCGTCGCTCGTGCGCTGCGCGCACCTGGAGAACTACCCCGGATTCCCGGCCGGGATCGACGTCGGAACGCTCTCGGACCTCATGCGCGCGCAGGCAGAGCGGGCCGGCTGTGCGGTCGTCGAGGACCTCGTCGAGTCCGTCGAGCGCTCGGAGGCCGACGCGGACGAGCCTGAAACCGAGCGGTTCATCGTCGGCCTACAGGAGGGCGAGTCGGTCACCGCTCGTCGGGTGATCGCGGCGACGCGCTACGACGGCGAGTACCTCCGCGGACTCGACGACGACGACGCGATGTTCGAGGTCCACGACCACGGCGGCGAGACGCACGAGCACTTCGACCGCGAGTACGCGGACCGCGACGGGACGACCCCCGTCGAGGGGCTGTACGTCGCGTCCCCCTCGGAGGCCGACCGGCAGGCGATCACGGCCGCGGGCCGCGGCGCTCGGGTCGGAAAGAAGGTCGTCGCCGACGCCCGGATCGAGGACGGCTGGTGGCCGGCGGCCGCTGAGGGCGTCGACTGGGTCCGTCGCGAGGCGGAACTCGACGACGAGTGGACCGACCGAGACCGGTGGGTCGAGTGGTTCGACGCGGAGCACGCCGACGGCCCGGTCGACCCCGACTCGGAGCGGTTCGCCCGCGTCCGCGAGGCCGCGATCGACGAGGCGCTGTCGTCGTACGTCGACGCGGACGAGGAGGCGGCCCGCGCCGCGGCCGGCCACCGCGCGCTCGCCGAGCGCCTCGATCCCGAGGCGGTCGTCGACGCCCACGGGACCGACGCGCTGCTCGACGCGATGGACGACGAGGTGATCGCCGCGTACGCGGCCGGTGACGGGTCGAACGCCGGAGGCGACACCGACGACACCGACGCCGAGCCGGTGGACGGAGGGCGGCGATGAGCGGCGGGGAATCGACGACCGGCGGGGAGGGGCGGACCGTCGGCGGCGGCTCTCCGGCTCGGCGCCCGGCCGAAGGCGGTCGGCTCGGGTGGCTGTTCGACCCCCGGCTCGTAACGGTCGCGGCGGGAAGCCTCGTCCTGGTCGCCGTCGCGGGACTCGTCCAGGTGAGCTTCGGGGCGTACTCGATGACGGTCGGACAGGCGTGGCGGGCCGTCCTCGACCCCGCCGTCCTGTTCGACCCGCGGTGGTTCCTCAACTTCCTCCTCGGCGAGGAGCTGATGCGGACGGTCACGGGGTTCCAGGGCGAGCTGCCGCAGCTCGCGCGCGAGACGCTCATCGTCTGGAACATCCGGCTGCCGCGGGTGCTCGTCGGCGTCGTCGTCGGGATGAACCTCGCCGTCTCGGGCGCCATCTTCCAGGCGGTGACGCGGAACGAGCTCGCCAGCCCGTTCATCCTCGGCGTCTCCTCCGGCGCGGGGCTGATGATCCTGCTCACGCTCGTGGTGTTCGGGAGTCTCTCGGCGTTCCTCCCGATCATCGCGGCGCTCGGCGGGGCGGTGGCGTTCCTGATCGTGTACGCCATCGCGTGGAAGAACGGGACCAGCCCCGTCCGGCTCGTGCTCGCGGGCGTCATCGTCGGGACCGTCTTCACAAGCCTCCAGACGGGGCTGTTCTTCTTCGCGGACGACATCAGCGTCGTCCAGTCGGCGATCCAGTGGACCACCGGCTCGCTGACGGGGACCGACTGGGAGCAGGTCCGGATGGCGCTCCCGTGGACGGTCGTGGCGGTGGTGCTCTCGCTCGCGGGGTCGCGGCAGCTGAACCTCCTCCTCCTCGGCGAGCAGACGGCGAAGTCGCTGGGGATGTCGATAGAGCGGGTTCGGTTCGCGCTCTCCGGCGTCGCCGTGCTGGCGGCGGCCGCCAGCATCGCGGTGGCGGGCATCGTGAGCTTCGTGGGGCTCATCGTCCCCCACGTGGTCCGGAACCTCGTCGGCAGCGACTACAAGCGGGTGATCGTCGGCTGCCTGTTCGTCGGCCCGGCGCTGATGGTCGGCGCCGACGTGGGCGCGCGCCTCGGGATGAGCGTGCTGACCGGCGCGGACTCGCAGATCCCGGTGGGGATCGTCACCGGGCTGGTCGGCGGGCCGTACTTCCTGTACCTGATGCGGCGACAGCAGAACATGGGTGACCTCTGAATGTCCACAGAACACGCGGACGCGACGGAGTCGGGCGAATCGAGCGGTGCGAACGAGATGAACGGCGCGACCGAAGCGGACGGCCCGCAGGGAACGGGCGGCGGGGACGGACAACACGGAACGAGCGGCGCGGGCGGGCAACACGGAACGGGCGGGGCGGGAGCCGCGAGCGACCTCGACGGCGAGGACCTCGTGTTGGGCTACCCGACGGCCCCGGAGCCGGTGATCGACGGCGAGTCGATCGCGGCCGAGCCGGGCGCGGTCACCGCCCTCGTCGGCCCGAACGGCTCCGGGAAGAGCACCCTGCTGAAGGGACTGGCGAACCAGCTCGCGCCCGAGGGCGGCTCGGTGCTGCTGGACGGGCGCGACGTCCACTCGATGGACACGAAGGCGCTCGCGAAGAAGCTCGGCCTGCTTTCACAGGAGAGCACGTCGCCGGACAGCATCACCGTCGAGGACCTCGTGTACCACGGTCGCTACCCGCACCGCGGGTTCTTCGAGCGGACGACCGCCGAGGACGCCCGCGCGGTCGAGCGCGCCATCGACCTGGCGGGCTGCGGCCACCTGCGCGACCGCGAGGTCGGCAGCTTAAGCGGCGGGCAAAAGCAGCTGGCGTGGATCGCGATGGTCTTAGCGCAGGACACCGACGTGCTCCTGCTCGACGAGCCGACGACGTTCCTCGATCTCCACCACCAGATGGAGGTGATGGAGATCATCGAGACGCTCCGCGACGAGAGCGAGGTCACCGTCGTCGTCGTCCTCCACGACATCGAACAGGCCGCGCGGCTCGCCGACCGGGTGGTCGCGCTCAAGGACGGCGAGATCCGGGCGCGCGGGCCGCCCGAGGAGATCGTCACCGAGGACCTGCTCACCGACGTGTTCCGCGTCGATGCCGAGGTCGTCGACACCGATCGCGGCCCGCGGGTGACGCCGCTCCGGGCGCGACACGAGGAGTAGCCCGGCTCGCGGCGGCGAGCAGCGCTCGGCCGCGACAGATTTTAGGACATCCTAAAGATCGGAACGGTTATATTGTTTTAGGTTGGCCTAAAAGTATGTCCAACGGCAACGAGGTGCCCGACGAACCGACCCGCAGAGCGTTCGCGAAGTACGGCGGTACCGTCGCTCTCGGCGGTCTACTCGCCGGCTGTACCGGCGGCGGTGCCGAGTCCGACGGGAGTGACGGCGGCGCGAGCGACGGCAACTCGACCGACGACGGCTCGACCGACGGCGGCGACTCGGAGGAGTCCGCGGACGACGCCGGCGACGGGAGCTACACCGCGTCCATCTCGCCGGTGGGCGAGGTGACGTTCGAGTCGCCGCCGGAGACGGTGTTCACGCGGCTCACCCACCACGCCGACATGGCGTTCGCGCTCGGTCGGAGCGACGGGATCACCGCGATGCACGCGCCCGACTACTACGACGCGCTCTGGAACCAGTACGTCGAGCGCCTGCCGGGCGTCTCGCTCGACTGGTCGGGACTCTACTCCTCGTGGGAGCCGGACAAGGAGAAGCTGTACGAGCTGGACAGCGACATCCACCTCGCGGACCCGGCGTGGGTGACGCAAGTCGAGGGGTGGGACCGGTCCGACATCGACGAGATCGCGGAGAACGTCTCGCCGTGGTTCGGGAACTCTCTCAGCGACCGCCACCAACCGCCCGCGGAGGAGTGGGCCGACGGCTACGAGTACTACGGGCTGTGGGAGCAGTTCGAGCGCGTCGCCGAGGCCTTCCAGGAGCGCGAGCGCTACGAGGCGCTCGCCGAGGTCCGCGAGGGACTCTTATCGACGATCGAAGACGGGCTGCCGACGGAGTCGGAGCGGCCGGACGCGGTGTTGATCTCCTCCGGTGACATGGAGACGGTGTACGCCTACACGCTGGACAACCCGGGATTCCTCACCTCGCACACGCGGCCGCTCGCTCCGAATCCCGCCTTCGGCGGGTCCGTCGAGTCCGGCGCGACGGTCGACTTCGAACAGCTGCTCGAGGCCGATCCCGACGTGATCCTCTTCCTCGGCGGGATGCAGCCCGGCACGAGCATGGCCGAAGTTCGGTCGACCCTGGAGAACGACCCCGTCGCCTCGGAGGTCACGGCGGTCCAGAACGGGCGGGTCCACCCGCAGGGCGCCCGGTATCAGGGACCGATCCTCAACCTCTTCCAGCTGGAGATGACCGCGAAGCAGCTGTATCCCGACGAGTTCGGCGCGTGGCCGACCTACGACGAGGGACCGTACCCGGAAATCCCGCAGGAAGAGCGGCTGTTCGACCGGCAGCGGGTCGCGGACGCGATCAACGGGGACCTGTAGATGCGCGCCCGCGAGTGGGCCGTCGCGGCGACCTCCGGCGACCCGACCGACTACGACGTGCCGGCGCTGCCGACGTGGCGCGTCGAGCGCGGCGAGGGCGGCGACGTGGCGTTCGCCTCGGCCGACGGCGACGAGCCGTTCATCGCCGCCGCCAACCCGGTCCGGGTGCGCCGATGACCGGAGCGCTCACAATCCCCCGAATTCGCCCCACTTCGGGGCCGTAACCCCGTCAAACGCGGTTCCCCGCCCGTGAGGACACCACCGTGATCGGAACCACGCTACTCGACATCGCGGACCACATCGAATCGCTCGCGGTCGCGGACGGCGAGTTCTCGCTCGTCTGCGCGCGCTACGGTGACCGACCGGTCCCCGCCGCGGGGCTGCGGTTCGACAGCCGCGAGACGGCCCGTGCGGCGGCCCGCGCGACGGAGCAGTACCGCGACGCGCTCCGCCGGTACGACCCCCAGCTCCCCTTCTACGACATCGTCGTCAGACAGGAGTTCGTCGAGTCAGAGCCGGGGTCGGCTGGCGTTCGGGCCGCTGACGCCCCGCGTTTCGTCCCGGACGGCGCCGACCGACCGACGGACGAACTCGCCGACCGCGTCGTCGACGGCGACGCGGTCGGTCCCTCGCGAGGCGGTCGTTCGAGCGACGGTGATCGCGGCGACGACGCGGGGTCGGCGATCCCTCGGCTTCCCGGCCGCCCGCCGGAACGCGGCCGGCGCCGCGACCGCGTCGAGTTCTGCCACGCCGCGGCGGCGGCGACGTTCGAGGCGCTCTCCGCCGGTGGCCACGACCGCGCGGAGTCGGCCGTGATGGACGCGTACTTCGCGTTCGCCGAGCGGCTCGCGGACCCCGACGACCTCTGTCTGTGTCTCCTCGAAGCGATGGCGGCGGCGCTCGAACGCCACCTCGATCCGGGAACGCAGGCGGCGGTGCTGTCCGCGGCCGCCGAGCGGCTCCCAGACCTCCCAGAGCCGCCCGCGTCGGACCCGCCGAAACCGTCCGACTCGGACCCGGTGACCGCCGCGTTCGACCGCCTCGCGGCGGTCGGTCTCGTCGACGGGTACGAACGACTCGACGACGCGGAACCGGTCCCGGGATCGGGAGCCTCGGCCGCGGACGACGCGGCGGTCCGCGTCTCCGGCTACGCGCTGTCGCCGACCGAGGGGCGAGTCCCGACGCTTCCGCTGGCGCTGGAGGTGTGTCGCCGCGACCCCCGCGGGCGGATCGCCGGGGTCGCCCTCCTCCCGGACGGCGGCGACCCGAGCGGTCCGGACTGGCGGTTCCGGATCACGCCGGACGCCCCCGACCGCGACGGCGGTCCGGTGAGCGCGCCGATTCCGCCCGAGGACTGACGGTCGTCGGGAGCCATACGACTGTCGTCGCGCGTCTCGGGGGAGCTCCGGCGCACTCCGGCGTGCTCTCACTCGTCGTCCGGCTCGATCCGGGCGAGGTCGGCCTCGACGTCCTCGACGAACGCGCCCTGTCCGCCGACAGTGACCTCGCCGTCGTCGGTCTCGACGACGAGCGAGTGCTCGACCGGGAACTCGTTGTTCGTCGGCTCCACCATCCCCTGTCTCGTCTCGACGACGCGGCCGACGATTTCGGCCGGTTCGTCGTCGTCGGTCCACCGACCGCCGACGGTCACCCGAGGCGGGTCGCCGGCGCGGAGCCGGAGGGTCGCCTGGAGGACGGTGTGTCTGAAGTTCGTGTACTCGGCCGGGAGCGGCGCCGAGTCGGCGACGAGGACCTCGGTCGCCGCGGGCCAGTAGTTCCCGAGGAACGAGCCGACGATCACCGGCGCGAGCTGCTCTTGGGCGAAGGCGATGGCCTGCCGGTCGGTGGTCGACCGGCGGAGGAGCTCCGGCGGGGCGACGACGCCGGCCGCGGAGTCGACGGTGAGGAGCGTCGGCATCGCCTCGCCCCAGCTCCGGACGACGTTGGCGACTCCCGACAGCGCGGGGTCGTCCGCGTCGAGGTCCGCGTCGGCGTCGGAGACGACGAGTAAGACGAGCACGCCGCGGTCGACCGCGTCCGCGAGCGCGTCCCTGACCTCCGGGACCTGTCCGGCGGTGAGCGACAGCGTCACCTCGGACTCGGCGTCCGAGAGCAGCGAGCGCATCCGCTTGAGGACGGTGACCCGCGATTTGATCACCTCGAACTGCTCGGCCTGTCGCTCGACGCGGGAGTACCGCTCCGCCAGCCCGGGCCGCATCGCGTCGACGTCGGACCGGAGCCGCTCTATCACCTCGTCCGGCGGGTTCGCGCGGATCGTCGTCGGCACGACGTGGTCGTTCACCTCGACGAAACCGCGCTCCGCCAGCGACTCGCTCACGCTGTAGACGTACCGCTTCGAGACGCCCGCCGCGTCGGCGACGGTGCTCGCCTTCGCCTCGCCGTGTTCGAGCAGACTGAGGTAGGTGTCGACCTCCTTGTCGGAGAGTCCGAACCGACGGAGGAGGTCGGTCAGCGTCCGGTCGTCCATACGAACGCCTCTTCCGAGCGACACTTATAAGGGTCGGTCCGCGAGCGTCCGCGGAGACGACGACCCGGCCGACCCCCTCGCCGCGGTCCCCGGTGCCCTCGCCGCACTCCCGGACGACCTCGCCGCACTCCCGGACGACCTCGCCGCGCTCCCGGCCCGCGGTCACCGGAGGACGGCTACCGAATCGACCGCGACGCGGAGTTCGTCGCGGTCGGCGTCGCCGGCGTCGGCGCTCGGGTCGTCGCCGTCGCCCGCGTCGTCGCGGACGCGACCGTCTCCGAACAGATCCGCCCCGACAGATCCGGGGACCGCGACGGTCGCCGGCTCCTCGGCGAAGTTGACGACGACGAGGAGCGGTTCGCCGCCGCCGTCGTCGGTCGGGTCGCCGCCGTCGGTCTCGCTCCCGTCCGCTTCCGGCGGCGTCCGCTCGTAGGCGGTCACGCGCTCGGCGTCGCCCTCGACGACGCGCACCTCGCTCGCGCGGCCGTCGAACGCCACGTCCCCGTCGCGGAGGAGCCGCTCGTTCTCGCGCAGCGCGGCCAGTTCGCGGTGGAAGTCGGTGAGGTCGTTGTCCCCGTCGTGCCACCGGATCGGACCGCGGTACGTCTCGTTGCCCCGTTCCTGTCCCGCGTAGATCATCGGGGCGCCCGGCAGCGTGAACGTCACCGCGGCGGCCGCGCGGAGCGCGTCTCGGCCGTGCTCCGCGAGGTACCGGTCCTCGTCGTGGTTCTCGACGTAGCGCATCTGCGCGCCCCCGTCGCCGAAGCCGAGCCACTCGCCGCGGGCGAGCGCGGTCTCGACCGCGTCGGCCGGCTCCTCGTCCGCGCCGACCGCGCGGAGCGTCTCGTACAGCGAGGTGTCGTAGTGGCGGTGGAACTCCCCCTCGCCGTAGAACGGGTCGTGGGGCAGCGTCTCGTCGAGGAGGAGCACGTCGTCGGGGACGCGGTCGGCGACCTCCTTCCAGAAGCCGTGCGGGACGCCCCACGCCACGTCGGCGCGGAAGCCGTCGACGACGCCGGCCCACTCGTCGACGGCGTCGAGCAGCCACTCGCGGACCGCCGGGCTGTCGTAGTTGAGGTTCGGGATCCGGCCCCACTCGAAGTAGTAGTCCGGCATATCGCCGTCCCCGAGCTCGGCCCAGTCGATGCCGGTCACGTCGGCCGCGGCGTCGGTCCGGCGGTAGTGGTCGGCGTACGCGTCGACGCCGGCGGAGTGGAGCTGGAAGGCGGGGTGGTCGCGGGAGGTGTGGTTGATCACCAGATCGAAGACGACGCGGATGCCGGCGTCGTGGCACGCGTCGACGAGCGACTCGAACGACTCGCGAGAGCCGAGGTCGGCGGCGGTGTCGTAGTAGTCGGTGACGTGGTAGCCGTGGTCCGTCGGCGAGGCGAGGACGGGGGTGAGCCAGAGCGCGTCGACGCCGAGGTGCTCCAGATACTCGACTCGGCGCTCGATCTCCCGGAACGTCGTCGGCAGCGTGTCGCCCGCGAACGACCGGACGAACACCTCGTAGATCGTCGGGGATTCGGCCCAGTCGGGCGTCGGGTTCGGCTCGGTGACCGCGACCGGTCCGCCGCGGTCGCCGGCCGCCTCCCCTTCGCCGGCGCTGCCCCCGCCGGTCTCGATCCGCACCGTCTCCGCGGCCCCGTACCGTTCGCCGTGCGGAACCGCGTGGATCCGGACCGAGTCGGGGAGGTCGTCGAGCGGGACCGAGAGCGTCCGCCCGTCCGCCCGCGACTCGATCGCCGCGACCGTCTCCGGGTCGGCGTCGCGGTCGTCGACGAGGAACGTCGCGTGGAGCGCCTCCGGGTCGCCGCCGCGCTCGACGTCGTCGACCGCGGGTGCGGGGTCGAGCGCGGCCGTCAGGCGGAGGCGGCCGCTCTCTTCGGGGCCGTCGGTCTCGACGACCGTCGCGTCGAGCGAGACTCGCGGGCGGCCGGGACCGGGAACCTCGCAGACGCCGTGGGACGCCGACGACCGGTCGTCGTTGGCGGCGAGCGCGAAGCCGTGACTGCCGGGCGGCACGCGCACCGAGGCGACCCACTCGTCGCCGTCGCGCTCGGGGCGGTCGAGCGCGAGCCGGTTCTGGCCGAGCGGCCACAAAAGCGACACGCGGTCGACGTCCGCGTCGTTGACCGGGAGGTCGGCGGCCGGGACCCGGATTTCCGTCTCGCGGCGCTCGTCGGGGAAGGCGCGCACGCGCTGGCGGTGGACGCCGTCGGGCGCGTCGAGCGCGAGGACGTAGGTCCCGGGAGCATCCGGGGCGAGATGGACCACCGGGTCGTCGTCGCGGCTCGTCTCGCCCGCGCGGAGCACAGCGGTCGGGGAAGCCGAACTGACCGCGGTCGCCGAACTCGGCGGCCCGGTCGCTTCGGGATCCGGACCGTCTCCGGCGGCGAGGTCGCTGTCGGCCGGCGCGTCGCGGACGGTCCACCGGTAGGTCCCGTCCGGGTCGGGGGAGCGCGGCGCCAGCTCGACCGACTCGCCGACGCTCGTCGTTCGCGGGGGGCCGGGTTCGTACACGCCCGGTCCCTCGTCGCGGCGGGGTTTGAGGGTTTCCGTTCGCGAAACACGTGAACAACAATTACACCAAAACTTCATATCGCACCGCGGCGTACGATCTCGCAATGCAACTCCGCGACGCGCTCGACGACTACAAGCGCCACGCCGGCGACGGGACGCACTTCCCCGGCGAGCGGCGCACCGTTTCCGGCCGTTTTTCGGGGGGAGACGGCCGGCTCGTCCACGTCGGCGACGACGGCGAACTCCGCGATTTCGGCTACCCGCTCACCGGTCGGACCGGTCTCGTTCGGTCCCGGATCGGTCTCGCCGTCGACGACGAGGTCACCTGGCTCGACGAGGCGGACACGACACAGCGGTACGTCGGCGACACCGCGATGGTCGAAACCGTCCACGAGACGCCGCGAGCGACGGTGACCCGCCACGACGTCACGCTCGGCGACGCGCACCTCACCCGCGCGTCGGTCGAGTTCCCCGAGGGGGAGTCGGCCGACGGCGGCGCCGACGGAACCGACCTCGGCCCTGCGGACCCCGCGGACGCCTCGCTCGTCGTCTACGCCCGCTTCGCGCCCGACGGCCGCGACGACCGGGTGGGACAGCTCCGGTTCGACGACGCCGTCGAGGTGTACCACGCCGACGAGCACGACTTCCTCGCGAGCGCGACCGGCTTCGCGGACCTCCGCGGCCAGCTCCCGGCGACGTTCCCGGAACTGCTCGACGACGACCCCACCGACCTCCCGCGCGACCGCGACGGCGACCGGTACGAGGAGGAGCGCCTCTCCGGGGAGGTGATCGCCGACGTGCCGCTCTCGGACGGGATTGCGACGGTCGCCACGCTCCTGACGGACCGGGCGGAGACCGACCGCGAGACGGCCCGCGAGCGCCTCGACGCGCTCTTCGCCGACCTCGACGGCGTCGACGCGCTCGCGGACGCGGCCGCGGACGCGCTCCCGACCGTCCCCGAGTCGGCGCCCGCCCGCGAGTCCGTCGTCGCCGACCTGCGCGTCCTCTCGCTGCTCTCCGCGCCGTCCGGGCTCCGGATCGCGGGGCCGGACTTCGACCCCTACTACGAGCACTCCGGGGGCTACGGCTACACGTGGTTCCGCGACGACGCGGAGATATCCGGGTTCCTGCTCGGCGCCGCAGACGCGCTCGGCGTCGACCTCGACGACCGGCACGCCCGGTCCGCGCGGATGTACGTCGCCACGCAGCGCCCCGACGGCTCGTGGCCCCACCGGGTGTGGCCCCGCGACGGCGCGCTCGCGCCCGGGTGGGCGAACGCCCGCATCGAGGACGGGCCGGACGTCGACTATCAGGCCGACCAGACCGGCAGCGTCGTCGCGTACCTCGCGCAGGCCCGCGCCGCCGGCGTCGAGATCGCGGGGCTAGACCGGACGCTCGTCGCCGCGCTCGCGGGCCTCGACCGGACGCTCGAACCCGACGGCCGCCCCGTCGTCTGTCAGAACGCGTGGGAGGACTCCGCCGGCCGGTTCACGCACACCGCCGCGACGTTCCTGGAGGCGTACAGCGAACTCGGCCGCCACGGGGAGGGGCTCGCCGTGGACGCGCTCGACGACTCCGACGCCGTGCCCGGCGCCGCGTCGCTCCCGGACGACCTCGCCGCGCACGCCCGCGACCGAGCCCGTGAGGTGTACGCGGCGCTCGACGACCTGTGGGTGCCCGAGCGCGGCTGCTACGCGCTTCGCGAGACGGTCGACGGCGGGATAGACGACCGGCTCGACTCGGCCACGCTGGCGCTGGCGGCCGCGCACCGCTCGTTCGACGCGCTCGGCGAGGCGGGCGAGGAGCGCCGAGACGGCGACGACGGTCCCGAGGCTGGCGGCGCGGTCGACGCGGAGCGACTCGACCGGCTGGTCTCGCACGTCGAGGCTGTCGTCGACGGGCTCTATCACGAGACCGACGCGATCACCGGGCTGACTCGCTACGAGGGCGACGGCTGGCGGCGGGCGGGGCAGGTCTCCGAGAAGGTGTGGACGGTCTCGACCGCGTGGGGCGCGCACGCCTGCGCGGAGCTGGCGGCCCTGCTCGCGGCGCACGACGACCCCCGCGCGGCCGAGATGACGGCCCGCGCCCGCGGTCTGCTCGCGCACGTCTCACCCGGCGGCTCCCTCTGCGAGCCGACCACGTACCTCCCCGAGCAGTTCTTCGACGACGGGACGCCCGACAGCGCGACCCCGCTCGGGTGGCCGCACGCGATCCGGCTGGCGACGGTTGCGCTGCTCGACGACGAGCTGCCGCAGTTCGCCGACCGCGCCGCCGCGGACGACGACTGACCGGACCTCGGCGACTATTTATAAATGATCAGTGCGGTCGGCGCGTGCCGACGAGCGCCCGCAGGGCGCGAGTCGCACGCGCGAGGGAGTCAGTCGCCCGGAGCAACGCGGAGGGCGACTGACGAGGCTGGGGAGGTGTGAGGTGCGGTTGCCGTGCGGGGCGGGACTCAAAGCCCCAGCCGGGAGGCGGACGCACGCTCGCTGCGCGCTTCAGTCGCTCGCGTTGCTCGCTCCTTCCAGTGCTTGCGTCGCCTGCGTCCGCCTCCCGGCTGGGGCTTTGGAGATGTCCTCCGTCGATCTCCCGTCGACCATTTATAAACGAGCGGCTGGAGATTTGGGGGTGTTCGCCATCGATCTACCGTCAGCTATTTATAAGCGATCAACTGGCGTTCTGGAAGTGATTACCGCCGCTCCGCTCACAACGACTTATAAATAGAAACCGAAAACACGAAAAACCCGATCTTATCGCCACTCCTCGCGGGGAATACAGTCCTCCTCCCGGACCGTGACCCACCGGGTGGTTCGCTCGTCCGGGTCGACGTCCGGCTCGAAGAACGTCACCTCGCCGCCGTCGTCGCTGTCGGTCCGTTTACAGACGAGTTCCGGCGACCCGTCGCGAACACGTGCGGATGACGTGGACGTGGACATACGTCACGGTTCGCGCCCGATCGGATAATAACTGTTGGTTTCGGGTGCGGAAAAATACACACTACAACTGTAGTTAGCGTCTCACCGGGACGCCGCGCTCAGCGCCGCACCGGGACGCCGCGCTCGTCGAGGTACGCCTTCGTCTCCTCGATGGAGTAGTCGCCGAAGTGGAAGATGGAGGCCGCGAGACCGGCGTCCGCGTTCGCCTCGGTGAACACCTCGTACATGTCCTCGGGGGAGCCGCAGCCGGAGGAGGCGATGAGGGGGGTCGAGACGGCCTCGCCGACCGCCTTCATCAGGGGAACGTCGTAGCCGTCCTTCGTCCCGTCCTTGTCGATGGAGTTGACGAACAGCTCGCCCGCGCCGCGCTCCTCGGCCTCCTTCGCCCACGAGACGGCGTCGATGCCGGTGCCCTCGCGGCCGCCCTTCTTCGTACACTCGAACCACACCGTCTCGCCGTCCTCGTCCTCGTAGAAGTGGTCGCCCGCGTCGTCGTACCGCCGCCGCGCGTCGACGGAGATGACGATGCACTGACTACCGAACGCGGCCGCGCCCTCCTCGATCAGCTCCGGGCGTTCGAGGGCGCCGGTCGTGATCGACACCTTGTCCGCGCCGGCCCGGAGCGTCTCCTTGATGTCGGCCTTGGTGCGGATACCGCCGCCGACCGTCAGGGGGATGAAACACTCGTCGGCGACCGCGTTGACCACGTCGAGCATCGTCTCGCGGCCGTCGGCGCTGGCGGTGATGTCGAGGAAGACGAACTCGTCGGCGCCGGCCGCGTTGTACTTCTTCGCCAGCTCCACCGGGTCGCCCGTGTACTCCAGGTTCTCGAAGTTGACGCCGGTGTACACCGCGGCGTCGCCGTCGTCGTCGCGGTCGACGTCGATACAGGGAATGATGCGCTTCGTGAGTCCCATTCGTTACCGGGGTGTTGGCCGCGCCCTCGGTTAAAAGGCGCGGGCCTACTCGTCCGCGTCGACTTCGGTCACTCGCTCGCCCTCGACCCCGGTCGGTCCACCGCCGTCAGCCTCGGTCGCACCGTCACCGTTCGCACCGGCCCGCCGGTCGTACTTCGCGACGGCGCGGTCCGCGCGCGTCGAGATGCCGTTGGGGTTCCGCGCGGGGCTTCGGTCCCGCCGCCGCGCGACGAGTCCGTCGGAGGTCCCGCCGGTGAGACCCAACAGCACGTCGCGGCCCGTCGCCGCCCACCGCGTGGGCGTCGACTCGCCGCGGACCACGTCCTTCGCCGCGCCGAGCGCGTCGCCGAGCGCGTGCGAGCCGGTCCGGAGGAGCACGGTCGGCCGCACGCCGTAGTTCTTCAGCAGGCGGTAGGCGAGCGCTCGGTACTTCCAGCCCCACTCGTGGGCGCTTCGGCCGCCGTCGGCGGCGGTCGGGGTCGGAAGCTCCTTCCGCGCAGCGAGTTCCGGCCGCCACGCCACCTCGCGGTCCATGCGCGCGAGCCGGTGGGCGGCGTCGCGCGCGCCGCCGACCCGGAGGTACTCGTCGAAGCCGTCGAGGTCCCGCAGGGCGTCCCGTCGGAACGCGACGTTGCCGCCCTCGAAGTAGGTGACGTCCCGGCCCGCGATCCGATTGCGCTCCGGTTCGCTCGGACTGCGCTCCGGTTCGCTCGGATCGTCGCGCTCCGCGTCGTCCGTCGCGGTCGAATCACCGTCGGCCGTCCCGCTCGGCGGGATCGGCGTCACCGGTCCCGAGACCACGGGCGACGCGTCGAGACCCGCCGCGACCGCCTCGCGCCACCCCGGCTCGATCCGGTTGTCGTAGTCGACCAGCGCGACCGCGTCGCTCGTCGCCACCTCGATCCCGGCGTTGCGGGCGACGTTCACCGTCCGGTCGGAGATTTCGACCAGTACGTCCACGTCGTCGCGGTCGCGAACCATGCCGGTCGTGCCGTCGGCCGAGGGACCGTTGACCACGATCACCTCGGCGTCGGGCGCGTCGGCCGCCAGCGCGTCGAGGCAGGCGGCCAACCGGTCCCGACCGTTGAGCGTCGGGACGACGACCGAGAGATCCATACGACCCGCTATCGGGGCGAGGAGGTAAAAAGGACTGCGTGTGCGTTCGACCGGCCCCGTCAGCGGGGGCCGGCCGGTTCGTGCGGGGGACGCTCTGCGTAATTCAAGCTGGAACCTCCGACCTCAAGGAGTGAGCGTAGCGAGCGAGTAGGTCGGAGAGAAACCGACACAGTACTACACCAACCATGCTCGATGACTGGCCGACTCCCCACCGAGCCATTACTAATATAAAGTCATAGGTCTACATCTGAAGTACGGATGGAGGTACGTCGCACCGTCCCCGTCAAACTCGACGTGGCCGACAGCGACGCTGACCTCCTCCACGAAACCATCTCCGAGTTCCTGTGGGCCGCCAACTACGTCGTAGACCACGCGTGGCAAGGCGAATACAAGACCACGAGCAAAGCTGAACTCCAACGCGAAACCTACGACGACGTGCGGGCCGAGACGCGACTCCAAGCGAACCTCGTCCAAAACGCTCGCAACAAGGCTGCCGACGCCGTACAGAGCGTCGTCGCTCGGTGGAAGCAAGGCGACTACGCTGGGAAGCCGAACTTCTCCGCACCGACGCTCGTCTACGACAAGCGATGTGCGACGTTCAACGACGACCACGCGACGCTCTCGACCGTCGAAGGACGCATCACCGCGGAGTACGTCCTCCCCGACGAGAACCGCGAGACGCCCCACTCGGAGTATCTGTTCAATGACGACTACGAAGTGACAGGCGGGGAACTCCACTACCGAGACGGCAATTTTTACCTTCACGTCCGAACAAAGGCGGACGTGGAGTTCGAGACTGCCGACGACGGCAACGACGAGCACAGCACAGTCCTCGGCGTTGACCTCGGCATCGAAAACGTCGCCGTCACCTCCACAGGGACATTCTGGAACGGGTCGGAGTTGAATCACTGGCACCGCGAGTTCGAGAAGCGGCGTGGTTCACTCCACCAGCGCGGCACGCGGGCCGCCCACGAAACCATCCAGTCGGTCGGACGTACTGAGACGGGCCGCTACGACCACTTCTTACACACTGTCTCCAAGGAACTCGTCGCGGAAGCCGTCGAGTATGGCTGCGACGTGATCGCGTTCGAGAACCTGACCGGGATTCGTGAGCGGATGCCCAACGCCAAGAAGTTCCACGCGTGGGCGTTTCGACGCCTGTTCGAGTACGTCGAGTACAAAGCCGAAGTGGTTGGCATCTCGGTCGAACAGGTGAGTCCTGCGTACACGAGCCAGCGGTGTTCCAAGTGCGGCTTCACTCACGAGAACAACCGTTCAACCTCGGACGGACAGGACGTATTCGAGTGCCTGAAGTGTGGATACTCGCCCCACGCAGACTACAACGCGGCGAAGAATATCGGATTGAAGTATCTCCGTTCGGCGCAAAAGTCGTCGGGCGGAGGCGCACCCGTAAACGTGCGTTTGAATCGCGGGATGTTGAACGTGAATGGCGAGTACGAGCCTTCCGCCGACGGCGGACAGAACGGGAGTCCATGCGAAAGCCCCACCCGCAACGAAGCGAACGGCGAAGTCGTTCGAGAGGCGCATAGCGCCTCTCGTGATGACGAGACGCCGTAGGCGTCTCGAACCACCGTGAGCGAGTAGGGTGGGGTAGTTTACACCGTCAGGTAGTACACCTGTTTGCGCGCGTCCTTGAAGCTGTACCGCGAGTCGACGAGGCCCTCCTCTTCGAGGCGGTTGAGCGCGTAGCGGACGGTGCGGTCCGGCAGCAGCGACTCCTCGGCGAGACCGCCCTGCGAGAGTGGTGCGTCGCCCTCCAGCACTTTCGCGACGAGCTTGGCGCTCGGGGGTAGCTCGCGCAGGCGGTCGCGGTACTCGGTCTCCGACAGGCGGTCCTGGTCAGCGGTCTCCGCGGGACTGGTACTCATGTCTCACACGAATCCCACGGGTAGTGGTAAAGGTTGGCTACATATAGGGGAATCTGCCTGTGATAATATAATGTGTTAATATCACTCTTCGTCCGGCCCGTCGTCGACGATCCGTCCGGGACGTTTTCCGGCGGGCGTTCGTACCTCGTCGCGTGATACCCGAGTCCCACGTCGACATCCTCGAGGCCGAGTCGTACGCGCACTTCGCCACCGTCGGACCGGACGGCCTCCCTCACGTCACGCCGGTGTGGGTCGACCACGAGGACCGCGAGTACGTCCTCGTGAACACGCTCCGCGGGCGCCGCAAGGAGCGGAACGTCCGAAACAACCCGAAGGTCGGCGTCAGCGTGCTCGACCCCGACGACGCGTACCGATACGTCTCCGTCCGCGGCGAGGCCGAACTGACCGAGGAGGGCGCGCGCGAGCACATCGACGAACTCGCCCGCCGGTACTTCGGCGTCGACGAGTACCCGCACCACGACGAGGAGGAGGGCGCGCGGGTGATCGTCAAGATCCCGGCCGAGAACGTCGCCACGAGCGGGTGACCGCGGCGACGGTCGGCGTCGCTTCCAGCCGGCCGCGCCGGGTCCGGCGCCGGACCGCATCCAGTACGGTTTTGTCGGTCCGGCTTCCATCACGGACAACGTGAAGGGACAGGACTGGTACCAGGCCGACGAGGTCGCCGAGGAGTACGACGACGTCCGCTTTTCCGGCGGCGGACAGCTCATCGACCGCCGGGAGAAAGAGGCCGTCCTCTCCGCGTTGGGACCGATCGATCCGGGCCATCGCGTGCTGGAGGTCGCCTGCGGCACCGGTCGGTTCACGACGATGCTCGCCGATCAGGGCGCGGACGTCGTCGGACTCGACGTCTCCCGCGAGATGCTCGAACAGGCCCGCGAGAAGGTCGCCGCCGCCGGCCACGCGGACACGGTCGAGTTCCTCCGCGGCGACGCGTCGCGGCTCCCGTTCCCCGACGACCACTTCGACACGGTGGTCGCGATGCGCTTCTTCCACCTGATGGACGACCCGGTCCCGTTCGCGACGGAGCTTCGCCGGGTCAGCCGCGATCAGGTGTTCTTCGACACGTTCAACAGCCGCAGCCTGCGGACGCTGTACACCTGGCTGCTCCCGATGGGGTCGCGGCTCTACTCCGAGCGCCAGGTCGCCGCCATGCTCGGCGAGGCGGGGCTCGCGCTCGCGAACGAGGAGCACGACTTCGTGTTACCGTACGGCTTCTACCGCGAACTCCCGGGGGCCGTCGCGAAGCCGTTCCGGGCTCTCGACGAGCTCGCGGGCGACACGATTCCGGGCGACTACGTCGCCTCGGTGTCGTACTGGGACGCCCGGGTGGCGGACGAGGAGTGAACGCGGAGCGACGCGTTCGTCGCCTTCGGACCGCTGCCCGCAGTTCGTCCCGTCGCTCTCAGACCGCCTCCTCGACGACTTCGCCGACGGCGAAGTTGGACTTCACTTCCGTCACTTCGATCTTCACGCGCTCTCCCACCTCGGTGTCCGGGACGATGATCACGTAGCCGCGCTCGACGCGAGCGATTCCGTCGCCCTGCTTGCCGAGGTCCTCGATCTCGACGTACCGCATCTCGCCCGGCTCGACCGGCGGCTGTGGGCCGTCGTCGCTCCGCGAGGCGGCGGTGTCGGGGTCGCCGGCCGCTTCCGGCGACCCGTCGCGGGCGACGAGCGCGACGCGGTACGTCTCGCCCGGCTCCAGCGATCCGGTGTCGATCTCTCGGCTGGGCACGTCGACGACGTACTCGCCGTCGTCGGTCTCGCGAACTTCCGCGCTGAACAGACAGAGGAGCTTCTCGGAGATTTCCATAGTAGACTCCACCGGATGCTGGTGGCCGGTTAGTATAGTTGTACCGCCGACGCAGTCAGGCGTCGCGTCGACCCGAGTCGCGGCGACTCTCCCCGTCACCCGAGGAACGCGTCGACCAGCGCCGCCTCGGCCTTGCGGAGGTGTGCGCCCGCGGTCGACGACGAGCAGCCGATCGACGCCGCGACGTCGTCCACCGATCCGGTCCGGGGGACCTCGTAGTAGCCGACGCGGTGCGCGGCCCGCAGCGCCTCCCGCTGGCGTTCCGTAAGCCGGACTCCGGCCAGCCGCCGACCGCCTCCGTACGACCCGATGCGGTCGATCTCGACGGCGATCGGGTTCGGTACCGCCGCGAGCGCGTCGCGAAGTTGGTCGGGCGGCCCGATCAGTCCGAACGACAGCCGGCCCGCCGGCCGGAACACGACCGGCGGGACCGAGAGGTACTCGGTGTCGACGAACGCGTCGAGGAACCGCTCCGTCGGTCCGCCCAACCGCTCGTACGCCTTGAGGTAGAACGGCGCCTCCCCGGGGACCGTCTCGAACCGCTCGATCGCCTCGACCTCCCGCAGTCGGTCGAGGTACGGCTCGCGCGGGGCCGCGACCCGGAACAGCGTCGCGAGCGTCCCGTCGGGCAACCGCCGCCACGTCAACAGCTCGCTCCGCCGGCCGTCGCCGCCGTCGAGGAAGTCGTGCATCGGATGCCGGACCGCCGGCGGGAACTCGAACTCGACGTGGACGTAGCGCATAGGTCTCTCACGCGGTGCCGCACACTTTAATTTAAAAGACACGGACCAGTCCGTGCCAAGGCTCAGTCCGTCGCGGCGCCGATCGATCGTATGGGTCAGACGACGACTCGATCCGACGACGACTCCAATCCGTCGACGGAGCGCACCGCAGACGGCGCCGATCCGTCGACGAAGCGCACCGCAGACGACGCCGACCCGCCGCGACCGCCGGCGCCCGGGGGTCTCCCCCTGCTCGGGAACGTTTACGAGCTGGCGAGCGACGCGCTCGGGTTCTACGAGCGCCGCGCCGCGACGCACGGCGGCGTCGTCCGGTACGACGTGTTCGGCACAGAGAGCTACCTCGTCACCGACCCCGAGGCGATCCGCCGGATCCTCGTCGACGACCACGATCGGTACGAGAAGGGCGCGATGCCGCGAGACCAGCTCGGCGGACTCCTCGGTGACGGGCTGTTCCTCGCCGAAGGGGACGACTGGCGGGAGCAGCGGACGGCGATCCGCTCCGCGTTCTTCCGCGAGCAGGTGGCCGAGTACGGCGACCCGATGGTCGATCACGCACGCCGCGCGGCGGCGTCGTGGGACGACGGCGACGTCGTCGACGTCCACGCCGCGGCGACGGACTACGCGTTCGACGTTCTCGCCGAGAGCCTGCTCGGGAGCGATGTCGAACGGGAGCGTGAGACCGTCCGCGCGGCCGCCGAGAGCGTCACCGAGCGGTTCGACACGCGGCGGCTGACCTCCTTTCTCCCGGCGTGGGTGCCGACCCCGACGAACCGGCGGTACCGGCGGCGGCTGGCGGCGCTTCGGTCGACGATCCGCGACCTCGTCGCGGAGCGGCGCGCGGCCGGCGCGCCGGCGAACCCCGGCGAAGCAGACGACCTCCTTGGGACGCTCGTCGCGGCCGCCGACCTGGGGGCGATGGACGACGACCGGCTCGTCGACAACGCGGTGACGTTCCTGTTCGCCGGCCACGAGACGAGCGCGCTCGGGCTCACGTACACGCTCTACTGCCTCGCCGACCGCCCCGCGTTCCAGCGGCGGGTCCGACGGGAAGTCGCGGCGCTGGACGGCGATCCCGCCCCCGCTGACCTCAGGGAGTGCCCCGCGCTGACCGCGGCCGTCGACGAGGCGCTCCGCTTGTACCCGCCCGTTCACTCCTTCTTCCGCGAGCCGACCGAGCCGGTGACGCTCGGCGGCCACCGCGTCCCCGCGGGCGTCGTGTTGACGCTCTCGCCGTGGGCGGTCCACCGCGACGACCGGTGGTGGGACGATCCGACGACGTACCGCCCCGAGCGCTGGCTCCGCGACGGGGCGGCGGGGGCCGTCCACGGCGACGACGCTCCCGGACCGGCGGTCGGCGAGCGCCCGGAGTACGCGTACTTCCCGTTCGGGGGTGGACCGCGCCACTGTATCGGGATGCGCTTCGCGAGACAGGAGCTTCGCCTCGCGACCGCAACGGTGCTCCGACGGCTGCGGCTGGAGCCGGTGACGACCGACCTGTCCGTGCGGGCGAGCGCGAACACGCGGCCGGCCGGTCCCGTCCGGGTCCGGGTCCGCGACCGGCCGGCCGAAGCTGACGACGGTCCCGCCGCCGCTCGGTCGCCGGTCGGAGGCGAATAGCGGTTCGTCGCCCTCGACGACGACGCCCGCCGCACTCGGAAATTCCCGCCTCCGGACCAAGGTCTTTGTCACGCCCGGTCGAATCGGTCCCTATGACCGCTCCGGAGTTCCGACGCGGCGCCGTCTCGCCACCGATCGTCACGCCGTTCGACGCCGACGGCGACGTGGACACCGACACGCTCGCGGACCACGTCGCGACGCTCGTCGAGGTCGGTCTCGACGGAATGGTCCCGTGCGGGACCACGGGCGAGTTCGCGAGCCTCACCGACGAGGAGCGTCGGACCGTGGTCGAGACCGTCGTCGACGCGGCCGACGGGCGCGTGCCGGTGATCGCCGGGGCGGCCGACACCTCGGTCGCGGGGGTCCGCGAGCGCCTCGAAGCGGCCGACGCGGCCGGCGCGGACGCGGCGCTTGTCACCCTCCCGTACTACCACAACTCGACGGCGCCGGCGGGGCAGCGGGCCTTCCTCGACGCGGTCGCCGACGACGCGCCGCTCCCGATCTACCTCTACGACATCCCGTCGACGGTCGGCGAGCCGATCGATCCCGACGTCCTCGCGGCCGTCGCCGAGCGCGACCCGGTCGTCGGGGTGAAGGACACCAGCGGCGACGTCTCGGCGGTCGACACCGCCGTCGACCGGACCCCCGACGAGTTCACCGTCTTCCAGGGCGTCGACGCGCTGCTGTACCCGAGCGTGAGCCTCGGCGTCGACGGCGGGATCCACGCGCTCTCGCAGGTCATCCCGGAGGTCTTCGTCGCGCTCGGCGAGGCGATCCGCCACGGCGACGACGAGCGGGCGCTGGCGCTTCACCGTCGCGCGGTCGGCCCGCTGTTCGAACGCTGCGCCGACCACGGCTTCGCGCCCGCGACGAAGGTCGCGGCCGCCCACCGCGGGTTCATCCCCGACCCCCGCGTCCGGCCGCCGCTCACGCTCCCGGACGAGGACGCCCGCGAGGAGATCCGCGCCGACGTGGACGCGGCGCTCGATACCGTCTGAGAAGGGCGGACAGTCGAACGCTCCCGGCTACTCCCCGCCGATCGGGGTTCCGTCGGCCGCCTTCGGACCCTCGGAGTCGAAGACGACGGCGTCGCCGTCGGCCCGCTCGCGCGCGTCGGGATCGTAGCCGTCGCGGACGCCGATAGCCTCCTCCAGTTCCCGCACCGCGCGCTCCTTCAGCGCCGCCGCCAGCTCCTCGGCGTCCTCCCGGGAAATGTCGCGGCCGAGCCCCTCGCACTCGTGGGCACGGACGACGCCCGCCTCGTCGACCGCTTCCCCCATCGGCTGGCTCGTCCCCTCCAGGGCGACGCTGAAGGGGTATGTCCGACAGATGAGCGGGCGCGCGTCGTGGACCGTACACGCGCCCTGCCCGTCCGACTCCTCGTAGAAGGTACAGTCGCCGCAGTCGTCGGTCGCGAGCGCCCACTCGAACGTCTCGCCGGTCGGCTCGCCGTCCGCGTCGGCGTCGAGTCCGAACGGCATCGGTCTGGCGACGTCGCGCCAGTCGTACGCCTCGCCGAACGTCTCCTCGGCGGCGTCGGCGACGCGGCGGACCTCGTCCGGAAAGACGGTCGCGGTGTGGGGTTCCCGGTCGGCGTCGCCGCCGCCGTGACACCCGGACTCGGTCTCTGCGCCCCCGTCCCCGTCGTCGGTCCCCGGGCCAGCCGGCGCACCGCCCGGCTCGTCCGGCGCGTAGCCGGTACAGCAGCCGCCACAGCGCGTGCACTCGAAGCCGATGGACTCGATGGCGTCCGCCAGGTCCGCGACCGCGAGGTCGCGGGCCGCGGCGAGTTCGGCTTCGAGCGACTCCATGCGATCCGATCGCGGCGCGGCGCGGTTAACGTCGTCCCTTCCCGGGTCGCGACGCGTTCGACCGGAGTCGACGCCGCGCTCGGCCGGGAGCGGGCGAAGGAGCGAAGTACGCCCGTCGCCTACCGGACGGGCGTGAAGGAGTACGAGCGGAAACAGCTCTTAGAGCGGGTCAATCGAGAGTCCTCGACCGTCGGGGTCGAGATCCCGGAGTCGATCGAGATCCAGGGCGAGGCGATCGACCTGCGCTCGTTCGTCTTCGAGATCAAGCGGCGCGACTCGGTCCCGCCCGGCGAGCGCGACCGCGTCGAGCGCGCCAAGCGGAACCTCCGGCGCGAGCGGCTCGACCGGCTCGAACCCATCGAGGAGAACGAGGTGAGCCGGGAGGAGGGCGAGCGGCTGGCGGCGTCGATAATCGGCATCGACCGCGCGCTGGAGGCGCTGGAGGGACTCGACGCACCCGACCCGGAGACGGAGGCGAAGCGGCAGGCGGCGGCCGACCAGAAGCGCTGGATGAACTTCTTACAGAAGGCGCTCGGGCGCGAGGACGCCGGCGGCGGGAGCGGCCGAACGCGGTTTTGAACGCCGGCGCCGCTCAGTTTCCGGTGAAGTCGATCCGCGAGCCGCCGCCGTCGCCCTTCCCGGCGGAGGGACCGAGTCGGACGAACTCGTAGGCGTCGTCGTCGAGGTACACCGCGCCGTCCGCCACCGTCACGGCGACCGATTCGAGGACGGCGCCCTCGCAGGGACCGAAGTTGCAGTAGCCGCCGTCGGCCTCGAACGTCGCGCCGTGCTTCTGACAGAACACCTCGCCGTTGCGGACGAACGCCCCGTCGTCCTTGTCGAGTCGGACGTCAGTCCAGTGCTGGCAGTAATTTCGGAACGCGCGCACCTCGCCGGCGGCCCGCGTGAGGACCGCCTCGACCTCGGGGCTGCCGTCGTCGCTTTCCCCGAGGTCGCCCTCGCCCTCGTCGACCGTCTCGGGGTCGACCGGCCGCAGCGTCGCGAGCAGCGTGCTCTCCTCCGGAACCTCCTCGACGCCGGCGATCCGGCGGTGCTCGTCCATGTCCGAGGGAGACCGGCGACCGGCTTGAACGTTGTGCGTTCGCGCGTCGGGGACCGCCCTCGGCGCGGTATCGCCCGCCGATCCGGGTCAGACCCCGAGCCACTCGTCGTCGCGGACCTCGTAGCCGTGCGTCCGGCAGTACTTCGCAGCCTGTCGGCGGAGGTCCCGCGACCCGGGAACCGACTCCGTCTCGCGGATCCGGTCAACGACCCAGTCGGCGATGGCGCGGACGCCCTCCTCGTCGTCGACCTCGTTTATGTCGCTCAGCGCCCGGAAGGTGCGCTCGAACGCCTCGTGTTGCGACCGCCCGAAGTCGACGTTTTCGAGCGCGGCCGCCGCCTCGACGACGCGCTTCATCGCGGCCGCGACCGCCGGCCGGCGAACCCGCTCGCGGACCGTCGCCGGCGCGTCGAACGCCTCCAGGTCCGCGTCGGGGATCAGGTCCGCGACGGTGTAGACCCGAGCCGCCGATTCGAGCTCGCGGTCGCCGACCGCGGCGACGACCTCCCGGCCAGTCGCCGGGAACGTCAGCGGTTCGAGCGCCGCTTCGAGGGCCTCGGTCGCCGCGTCGTCGAGCGGCGGCTCGGTCTCGTCGCCGCGCTCCAACTCGGTCTCGACGTCGCGCTCGCGCTGTCGTCGGTCCTCGTCTGCGGCCTGTTTCTCCCGTCCGTCCTTGTCGTCTGCCATCCGTCGTTTAGGATCCCTGATGGGATAACGCTGTGGGGAACCCCGATCCGCGGAATCGCTTTGGCGGTCCGCTTCCCCGGTCACAGCCGCTCGCCGTCGTAGTGCCTCTCCTCGATCCGCCGGTCGAACAGCCGCGAGAGGAGCGTCGTGAGCGGGCCGGCGACCCCCTCGCCGTCGTCGCCGCCCCCTCCGCCGTCGACCGCGATGCCGTCGACGGTCGCCACGGGGCGGACCTCCCACGTCGAGTTCGTGAGGAAGGCCTCGTCGGCCTCGCGGACCGCGTCCGGCGCGAACGTCCCCTCCTTGACCGGGATCCCCTCCGACTCCGCGACGTCGATCACGGTCGCCCTGGTGACGCCCGGGAGGATCGGGCCGTCGAGCGACGGCGTCTTGAGGGCCGTCCCGTCGACGAAGAAGAGATTCGAGGTCGCGCCCTCCGCGACGTGCCCGTCCGGGTCGAGCATCAGGGCCTCGTCGGCGCCGGTGACTCGGAGTTCGAGCCGGGCGAGGATTCCGTTGAGGTAGTTGTGCGTCTTCGCGGCGGCTGGGATCGCGCGGTCCGCGGGCTTGCGCGTCTTCGTCGTCTGGAGCGCGGCCGGGCCGTCGTGGACCGGATCGCTCCCGACACCGCCGCGCGGGAGCGGCTTCGCGATGACGACGACGGTCGGGTCGACCTCCGGGTCGGGATCGAGGGTGCCCGGCTGGACGCCCCGCGTGATCGAGAGCTTGACATAGGCGTCCGCGAGGTCGTTCGCGGCGAGCGTCTCGTCGACCCGGCGTTTCAGCTCCGCGTCGCCGATCCCGTGATCGAGTCCGAGCGTCTCGCAGGTGTCCGCGAGCCGGTCCGCGTGCGCCTCCCATCGGAAGAGGTCGCCGCCGTACGCGCGCATCGTCTCGAAGGCGGCGTCGCCGTAGGCGAACCCGCGGTCCTCCACCGAGACGCTCGCCTCCGCGGCGGGGACGAGCTCGCCGTCGACGTGGTACCGGAGCGGGTCGTCGTCGCTCGATGACGACTCGTTCGGGTCACTCATCGCTCGCACACCTCCACGAAGTTCCGAACCATTCGCTTCCCCCGCGGCGTGAGGATGCTCTCCGGGTGGAACTGGACGCCGACGTGCGGCTTCTCGCGGTGGCGCACGCCCATCACGACCTCGCGCTCCTCGGCGGTGCGGGCGGTCTCGACCAGCTCGTCGGGGAGGTCCTCGCGCTCGACGCACAGCGAGTGGTACCGGCCGACGCGGAGCCGGTCGGGGAGGCCGTCGAAGACTCCCTCGCCGTCGTGGGTGATCGTCGAGGGCTTCCCGTGGACGACCTCGGGCGCGTGGCCGACGCGGCTCCCGCGGCTCGCGCACAGCGCCTGATGGCCGAGACAGACGCCGAACACGGGGCGGTCGAGTTCGAAGACGGCGGTCGAGACCCCCGCGTCGGCCGGGGTGCCGGGGCCGGGCGAGACGACGACGCCGTCGGGGTCGAGCGCGCGGATCCCCGCGAGGTCGACCGCGTCGTTCCGCCGGACCGTCACCGCGCCGGCGACCTCGCCGACGTACTGGACGAGGTTGTACGCGAACGAGTCGTAGTTGTCGACGACGAGGACCCGCGCGTCGGACTCGCCAGCGCCGGGACGCCAGTCCCCCTCCGCGGTCGCTGTGTCGCTACCGGCGCCCGTCATCGCTCGACCGCCTCCTCGCCGGTCTCGGCCGAGCCGCCCGTCATCGCTCGCCCGCCTCCTCGGTCGGCTCGTCGAGCGCGTCCTCGACCGGCTCGTCGACGGCCATCCCGCCGGCTGCGAGCGCCTCGTCGACCGCGCTCACCAGCGCGCGCGCCTTCGCGAGCGTCTCCTCGTACTCCGCGTCCGGGTCGGAGTCGTGGACGATCCCCGCGCCGACGCGGAGGTGGTACTCCGCCGCGTGGCGCACGAGCGTCCGGATGACGATGTTCAGCGTCGCGCGCCCGTCGAAGCCGGCCGCGAGCATCGACCCGGTGTACGGTCCCCGGCGCGTCGGCTCCAACTCGTCGATGATCGCCATCGTCCGCGGCTTCGGCGCGCCCGTGATCGTTCCGCCGGGGAAGCAGGCCGCGACCGCGTCCGCGAGGCCCACGTCCCGCCGCACCTCGCCTTCGATCTGGCTCACGAGGTGCATCACCTCGCTGTAGCGGTCGACGCGGCGGTACTCGCTCACCTCGACCGTGCCGAACCGCGACACCTTGCCGAGGTCGTTCCGCTCCAGATCGACCAGCATCGCGTGTTCCGCGCGCTCCTTCGCGTCGCCGGTCAGTTCCGCTTCCAGTGACTCATCGGCGGTCGACGTGTCCCCCCGCGGGCGCGTCCCCGCGATGGGTTCGGTGACGAGGCGCGCGCCGCGCTCGGGGTCGTCGGTCGGCTCGCGCTCCAAGAGCAGCTCCGGACTCGCGCTCACGAGGTCGACGCCGCCCGGGCGGTCGCCGAACTCGATCAGCCCCGAGTACGGCGCCGGGTTCACGTCCCGGAGCGCGTCGTACGCGTCGACCGGGTGGACCGCGGCTGGCGCGGTCAGGCGCTGGGAGACGTTCGCCTGAAAGGTGTCGCCCTCGCGGACGTACTCCTTGACCCGCCGGACCGCGTCGGCGTACCCCTCGCGGCCCACGTCGCTCTCGAAGGTCGCGCTCCCGGCGGTCGGATCGGGCGCCGCCTCGGCGTCCGGGCCGCCGCTCTCGATCCGACCTATCAGCGCCGCCGCGCGCGACCGTCCCTCGTCGAACAGCGCGTCGAGCGCGGCGCGGTCGGCGTCGGGGTCGTCGAGTCCGTCCGGCACGCGGGGGCAGGCGGTCACTCGGAGCGTGACGGTCTCGTCACCGGCGTCGGCGGCGCCGTCGGACGACCCGCCCGCGTCCACCGGACACTCCCAGGCCGCGATCCGGTCGAACAGGGCCACCCGAAGCCGCGGCAGCCCCCGATCGTCCACGGCTCCCGGACCCTCGGGGGCCGCGGGCGGGAACTCCTCCAGTTCGCGGGCGGCGTCGTAGGAGAGCCAGCCGAACGCGCCGCACGGGTACGGCACGTCGCAGTCGCCGCGCGCCAGCCGTTCGCCGTCGAGAACGCCCTCCAGCGCCGAAAGCGAGGCGGAGGGGCGCCGGTAGTCGCCCGCGTGTTCCGATTCCGACTCGCCTTCGGCTTCCGATCTCCCCCGCTCACCGCCCGCGCCGGCGACCACCGCGTCCCCGGAGACGGTCAGTCGCTCGACCGGGTCGACGCCGAAGTACCCCCAGCCGGACTGGCCGCCGGTCGTCTCGTAGAAGACGCCGCCGGGACCGTCCCGCGCCCGGCGGTAGGCCGCGAAGGGGTCGTCGACGGCGACCCGGAGCTCGACCGGGACCCGCGCGCCGTCCGGCGCCGCGGCGGCGACCGCGCGGAACCGGTCCCGGTCGGTGTGTACCGTTCGCCTCATGGGACCCTGTTCGGCGGGGGCGGTGAAACAGTTGCGGTCGTCGAAACCGGTCCGCCGGTTAGAACTCGCTCGCGCGGTCGATCCACGTCGCGGCGCGCTTCTCGCCGACGCTCGTCCCCTCGGCGATCGCGGCGGCGTCCGCGCCCGCGAGGTCGTCAATCGTCTCGATCCCGATCTCCGCGAGGCGCTCGGCGTACGCCGGTCCGATGCCCTTGATCTCCTCGACGCTCGGGCCGCGGTCGTCGTCGTCGACCGCGACGTCGTCCGCCTCGCTCCCCGCGGCCTCCGCCGGCTCCGCCGCATCGTCGGCTTCGGTTCCGCCGTCGTCGGTCGCGGCGACCTCCTCGTCGACGAGCGACTCGGTCGAGGCGGCGGCCTCCGTCTCCGCGGCGACCGGATCGTCGTCCCCGTCCGCGAGGTCGTCGACGTCGGTCTCGCTCTCGTCCGATTCGTCCGCGACCGACTCGCCGGCCTCGCTCTCGTCGGTCGGCTCGGTCTCGTCCACTTCGGTCGCGGACGCCTCCGCGGCCGGTTCCGACTCGCGCTCGACGGTCACTTCCGTCTCGGCGGACTCGCGCTCGCCCGAACCGCTCCCGAATCCGAGCTTCTCTTTGAGCTTCTGGAGTAGAGCCATTGCCGGCGGCTACACGTGCGAGATATTTAAAAACCCTCTCCGCCGCAACGACCCGTCGCTCCGTCTCGCCGATTTATAAGTGGCACCGGCCCGTTCCGAGTGTATGGACGTTCTCAACCCCGTCATGTGGTCGGTCCACGTCGGCTTCGCCGTCCTCTGGGTCGGCAGCGTGCTGTTCGTCACCCTCGCGGTGCTCCCGCCCGCGCTCCGCGGCGACATCGGCGGCGACGCGCTCGGCTCGGTCGTCGGCCGCCTGCGCTGGATCACCCGGATCGGCGCGGTCGCGTTCGTCGCGTCCGGCGGACACATGGCCGGGACGCAGTACACGTTCGAGGCGCTGACGAGCACGCCCCGCGGCCACCTCGTGTTGACGATGCTGGGGCTGTGGTTCGTCGGAACCGGACTCGTCGAGGTCGCCGGCTCGAAGCTGGCCGACGGACTCGACGCCGGCAAGCTCAGGGAGCCGGCCCGCGACGCCAAGCCGTTCCTCTACGGCGCGTCGGCCGTTTCTGTGGGGCTTATCGTCACCGCGGGGCTGCTCGCCAGCCCGACGGTACTTTAAAGGTAGTCGCCGCTGTCGATAGCCTCTTTTTAGGTGTCGTCGACCGCGCGCCGAACGCTTCCGAAAGCCCAGCCGCTCGGCGATACGTGGTCGCTAACTCTGCGGTGAATCCCTCCAAAGCCCCAGCCGCGAGGACTCGCGCGGCTCGCTGCGCTCCTCGTCACTCGCTGCGCTCGTTCCTGCGGTGCTTCCGTCGTCACCAGAACGCTTCGCGTTCTGGTTGGCTCACGAGAGCTTCGCTCTCGTGAACGCCGTGCTTCGTCCTCGCGGCAGCGTGGCGCTACGCGCCACGGGCAGCGAGGGACTGCGTCCCTCGGGCAACCGGGCTTCGCCCGGTGACAGCCGGCGGCGGAGCCGCCGGCGACTGTCCCTTTGAGTCCCACCCAGCCCCGCACCTCACGCCTCCCCAGCCTCGTCGGTGGTCCTCCGCTTCGCTCCGGACCACCGACTCCCTCGCGCCGACGGTTCGCGGCCCTTCGGGCCGCTCACCGGGGCGCGCCACCGCATCGTCCGTTTATAAACAACCGCGCCGCAACGTCACTCTAACTCCGCACGCAGCGCGGCGTTCATCGCCTCGACCGGCGCGTCCTCGCCGGTCCATATCTCGAACGCCTCGACCCCCTGGTAGAGGAGCATCCACGCGCCGTCGACCGTCGTCGCGCCCGCGGCGGCGGCCTCCCGCAGCAGGCGCGTCTCGATCGGCGCGTACACCGCGTCGAGGACCGCGAGGTCGCCGTGGAGGTGGTCCGCGGGCACCGGCGTCTCCTCGGGAGCCTCCATCCCCACGCTCGTCGCGTTGACGAGCAGGTCGGCGGCGGCGACGCGGGTAGCGAGGTCGTCGAGGCCGCCGCCGGTCGCGTCCGGCACGTCCTCGGCCAACTCGGTCGCGCGCTCGGCGGTGCGGTTCGCCACGTGGACCGTCGCGCCCGCGTCCGCCAGCGCGAACGCGGCCGCCCGCCCCGCGCCGCCCGCGCCCACCACCAAGGCCTCGCGCCCGTCGACCGTCACGTCGTGGTGCGCGAGCGCCCGCGTCACGCCGGCCGCGTCGGTGTTGTGGCCCCGCGGCCGGTCGGTCTCGCCCGCCCTCATCGGCCCGTAATCGACCGTGTTGACCGCGCCGATGCGCTCGGCGAGCGGGGCGGCGTCGACCGCGCGCAGCGCGTCCCGCTTGAACGGCACCGTCACGTTGAGTCCCGCGACGCCGAGGTCGGCGCCGCCCTCGATCGCCGCGACGGCGGCGTCGGCGTCCGGCTCGAAGGTCACGTACCGGGCGTCGAGTCCGAGCGCCGCGTAGCCCGCCTCGTGCATCGGCGGCGACAGCGAGTGGCCGACCGGGTTCCCGATCAGTCCGTACACGTCCATGCCCGCTCACGCGGCCGCGACCGACAAAAGGCGGTCGGTCGGGCGCGTTCTCTCTCGCCGGCTCCGCCCGGACTCACTCCCGCCGCCCCTCGGCGTCCCGCTCCGCGTCGATGACGTCTTCGAGGGTCTCGGTGCCGACGTCGCTGGCGACCTTGACGCCGACGAGCGACACGACGATGCCGCCGACGATGAACGCCGCGAGCTGCTGGACCGGCGTCATCGTCATCCCGTAGGCGGACAGCGGCTCGTGGATCGCCTCCTGCGCGAGGAAGTACCCCGCGAAGCCGCGGACGACCAAGGCGACCGCGGCGATGACGAACGGGAGGTTGAGGTACGGCGTCCGGATCCCCTCGTCGCGGATCAGCTCGTCGAGCAGCCGCCCCACCGCCGCGGTCACGCCGGCGACCGCGAACCACGGGACCGCCGCGTAGGTGAACTCCACGACCTCGACGAGCCGCGGCGACCCGGAGGCCAGTTCCGAGGCGGCGAGGAAGCCGAAGAAGCCGCCGACGAGGGCGAGTCCCCCGGCGACGACGTACGTCACGACCGACACCTGCCCGGCGTACAGCGCCTCGCGGACCCGCTCTGGCATCCCCGCCACGAGCCGGTCGATCGCCAGCCCCTTGTACAGCAGCGCGGCGCCGAGCAGGCCGGCGACGCCCGCGATCGCCTCGCCCGCGGAGAACTGCGAGAACAGCACGGGCAACAGAAGCAGCGCGACGCCGATGGGGACCAGCACCGTCGACCGCAGCTGCTCGTCGGCGAGGAACTGCTTCAGCAGGTAGTAGGTGGACTCGATGTCGCGGGCCTGTCGGACGACGACGCGGTCGACGGAGTCGACGGGGACCCTCGACTCGACGACCGGGAGGACCCGCTCGTCCTCGGCGGAGTCGACGACGACGATCGCGGCCCGCGGCTCGTACCGCTCCACGAGGTCGTCGAGCTGGGCCGCGATCGAGCGGTCGGCGCCGACGGCGGTGTCGCTCTCGGCGGAGACGACCGCCACCACCGACTCCTCGCGCTCGTCCCTGAGGTCGCGCGCGACGCGCAGCGACTCCAGCAGGCAGTTCACGCTGGCGTCCTCGGGGTCGTCCAGCCCGGCGTCCGTGACCAGCGACCGGACGGCCTCCCAGCCGGCGACCGGCATCGGGACGTTGGTGGCGCGACCGATCGCCCCCGAGCGGTCGACGCAGATGACCAGCGTCGTCACGTGTCGACTCACATCGCGGCCGGACAAAAATCCTCCCCGTCGGCCGCCGCGTGCGGTTCGGCTCCGGCGGCCGCTCCCTCCCGCGGCCGGCGGCGCGTCGCCTCGGCCGCCGCTACCGGAACTCCACGTCGATGTCGCCGCCCTCGTCGGCGAACACGCCCGCGATGCCGCTCCCGGCGGCGAACGCGACGCGCTCGGCGCCGATGCCGAGCCGCTCCGCCAGCCCGCGTTCGGGCGTGAACTCCTTGACCTCCGGCTCTGCTCCGAGCAGGTCCGCGAGCCGCGCCTCCACGTCGTCCTCGGTGCCGAGTTCGTCGACGAGACCGATCTCCGCGGCGTCGTCGCCGAGGTACACGCGCGCCTCGGTCTCCCGGATCTCCTCGGGGTCCATGTCGCGGCCCTCGCTCACGGTCTCGACGAACTGCTCGTAGTAGCCGTCGATGATCCCCTGGAGGTACTCGCGCTCGTCCTCCTCGATCTCCTTCAGCGGGACGCCGGCGTCCTTGTACTCGCCGGCGGTGAACTGCTCGTAGGAGATCCCGAGCTTGTCCGCCAACCCCTTCGCGTTCGGCCGGGAGCCGACGACGCCGATGGAGCCGACGAGGCTCGCCTCGCGCGCCCACAGCTCGTCGCAGCCGCTCGCGATCCAGTAGCCGCCCGAGGCGCAGGTGTCCGTCGCGTACGCCACCGTCGGCCCGTCGAACTCGGCGGCGGCCCGCCGGATGTCGTCGCTCGGCACGACCTCGCCCCCGGGCGTGTTGAGCTCGACGAGCAGCGCCGCGACGTCCTCGTCCTCGTCGGCCGCCTCGATCTGTTCGACCACGTCGTCCGCGGTCGCGCCGCCCGGTCCCGACAGCGGCGACGGGCGGCCCTGACTCCGCCGGATCGGTCCCGACACGGTCACCTTCGCGGTGTTGTACTCGTCGGCGTCACCGAACCGGCCGCCGGTGAGCCGCGCGAGGGCCGCGCGGCCCGCGATCGTCGTCGCCGCGCCCACCGCGGCCGCCGCGAGCAACCCCTTCCGTCCGTTCGTCGGCGCGTCGTCCATACCGACGGTTGGCGTCGCACGCGCTTATAAGCGGTGGCCGGCGCGGACCGTCGCCGCCGGTCTCGACTCGCTCGTCGCGGCCGCGACGCTGCCCGTCACGCTACTCGGCGCGAAAAACCGCAGAAAACCGCGTCGGAACCGCTTCTCGCCCGGCTTACAGGAGGCCGGTCTTCTGGAGCTTCATCAGGTCCTCGGTGTCGAGCGTCTCGCCCTCCTTGAACTTCTGATAGATCTCCTCGGCCTCTTCCTTCTCCTCTTCGCGCTTCTCGGCGCGCTCGTCCTCCCGCTCTTCCTCCTCCTTCTTGTCCAGCTCGCGCAGGCGCTTCTGGACGCGGACGAAGTCCTCGTGGTGGCGGTCGGCCGCCTCTTGGGCCTCGACGAACAGCTCGTGCATCTCGTCGGCCTCGTCGCGGATGTCGTCGGCCTCGCGGTAGGCCTCGATCATCTGGTTGTGGTGCTCCTGGGCCTTGTCCGCAAGCTCCGTCACCTTCTGGTGGTGCTGGGACGCCTCGGAGCGGACCTCCTCGGCCTCCTCGACGAGCTCGTCCAGCTCGCTCGTGTCGTCGACCTTCTCCTTCTTCTCGGCGAGCTTCTCGCGTTTGTCGTCGATCTTCTCGATCAGCTCGCGCTCGTCTTCCGCGTCGAGGACCTCCGTCTGCTGACGGAACTCCAGGTCCTCGATCTCCTCTTCGAGCTCCTCGATGGACTTGCCGGAGCCGAGTTCGAGGTCCTGTTTGATCTCCTCGACCTCGTCGAACAGCTCGTTGGCCTCGGCGTTGAGCTCGTTGCGCTTGTCCTTGTGTTCCTGGACCTGCTCGTTGAGCTCGTCGCGCTTCTCGCGGTGTTCCTGGGCCTCGTCGACCTTCTCGCGCGTCTTCGCGTTGAGGTCGTCGCGCTTGGAGGCGCGCTCGGAGGCCATCTGGTTCAGCTCGTTGCGTCGGTCTCGCAGCTGACCGGCGCGTTTGATGAGCTGGCCCTTGGAGCCGTTCTCCAAGTCGTCCTCAGAAAGGTCCACGTTGTCCGCCTCGTCCATCGCTTCCACGTCGTACTGCTCGATGACTTCTTCTTTCGTTACCATTTGTTATCTCTCCATCACCGCTCCGGCGATAGCGGACGCTCGCTGTGGTGCGTCGGGCCGTCTGCAAGAACTCCCGTTCATTTCAGCGTGCGATTCCACCAGCGCCAGAGGCGTTCTGGTACCAGCAACTACCCCCGGGCGATACATAAATACTTCGGTGATTTCCGTGTACACCGGTGCCACGGCCCGTGTACCTCTCGATTTCGTGGTTACGGTTCACACGGAGGTGGCGAGCGGCGTCCGGCTCGGTTCACGGCTCCCCGTCCGCTTCGACCTCGTACGAGAGGACGACCCCGTCGTCGAGCCGTTCCGTCTCCGTGAGCGTCAGGTCGGGAAACGCCTCGGTGAAGCCCGTCCCGTCCGCCAGCGTGGGGGCGTCGCGGCCGCCGATGACGAGCGAGCCGACGTAGACGTGGAGCTCGTCGACGACGCCGGCGTCGAAACACGAGAAGATCACCTCGCCGCCCCCCTCGACCATCAGGCGGTCGACGCCGCGGTCGGCGAGCTTGTCGAGTCCCTCGGCGACGTCGACGCGCTCCTCGCCGGCGACGATCACCTCCGCGCCGGCGTCGGCGAGCGCCGCCCGCCGCTCCCGGTCGGCCGCGGTCGAGACCAGGAGATACGTCGCCGCCGCGTCGTCGAGGATCCGGGCGTCGGTCGGCGTCCGGCCGGTGGAGTCGACCACGACGCGGGCGGGGTCGCCCGACCGCCCGTTCCGCAGGCGCTCGACCCGGCGGTCCTCCTCGTCGAGCGTGAGGTGGGGGTCGTCCGCGAGGACGGTCCCGACCCCCACGAGCACCGCGTCCGCGGCCGCTCTGACGCGGTCGACCCGGTCGAAGTCCTCCGGGCCGGAGATCCGGAGCTGTTCCCGGCGGCGGGTGGCGAGCTTCCCGTCGACGCTCTGGGCCGCGTTGACGACCACGTGCATACGCGAGGGTCGTCCGGACGCGGAATGGTCGTTTCGGTCCCCGTTTCGATTACTGACTCGTGCGCCTCCCGCGGCGCCGCTGACGGAGGGAAAGTGATTTAGGTCGGCCTAAATAACGGGCGGTAACCGATGACGATCGCAAACGACGGAACTGTCACGGCGGCGGGAGACGACGCCCACCGTGCTGACGACGCGATCGACGCGGTGGCGTTCCTCGCCCGCTCGAAACACCGCGTTCGGGTGCTCGAACTGCTCGACGACGGGCCGCGAACCCGGGAGGAGATCGCCGCGGGGACGGACGCGACGCGCGTGACGCTCAGCCGCATCCTCGGCGATCTGGAGGACCGCGGCTGGATCGACCACGACCACGCGGACCGATCGTACGCGCTGACTCGGTTCGGTCGGCTCGTGTTCGGGGACTTCTCCCGACTGCTCGGAACCGTTTCGGTCGGCCGGACGCACCCCGACCTGGTGAACCGCCTGCCGACGGAGTGGTTCGGGTTCGACCCGCGGTGTCTCACCGACGCGGAGCGCGTCGCCGCCGAAGCGGCCGACCCCCTGGCGGCGGCCCGCGTCGTCGCGAACGCGATCCGCGAGGCCTCGTCCTGCCGGTCGCTGCTCGGGACGTTCATCGCGCTCCCCATGTACGCGGCCGAGGAGGCCGTGCGCGCGGGGGACACCCTCGACGGGGCCGTCGTCTTCGACTCCAACGTCACCGCGACGATGCTCGACGACCCCGACCTCCGGTCCCGGTGGCAGCGACTCGAAGCGGCCGCCGACGGCCACTTCTACTTCGGTGCCGACGGGACGGTCCCCTGTAGTATCGACCTGATCGACGGGACGGCGTTCCTGACGATCGACCGCGAGGACGAGCGTGGCTTCGATATTCTCCGGACCGACCAACCCGACGTCGTCGAGTGGGCGGAGGAGACGATCGCGCGTTACCGCGCCCGGGCGACGCCGCTCGCGCGACTGGCCGACGGCACGGACCCCGAGTAGACTGCTGACCGCGGACGAGTTTCCTCCTAATTCCGTCGGTCTCCGCACGTCGCCGGCCGTGAGCGACGCGAACGCGCCGATCGGCGCCCGCTCGAAGGATTACCGTGTCCCTCCCGAACGGTCCGTTCGATCGTTCACGGCGTGAACGCGACGCCACGCCGCATTACGGCGAACGCGAGGAATCACTATCACTGTTTAGGCCAACCTAAACTCGTATGCCACGAAGGCGTCAGCTGTTGGCTGGAACCGCTGGATTCGTCGCTGCCGGGTTCGCCGGCTGCCTGAACGAGACCGACGGATCGGCCGCCGGCGGGACGAACGACTCCGCGGGGGGAAACGGCTCCGCGACCGAGACGACCGACGACGACTCCTCCGAGGAGGAGGACTCGGGCGGTATCGACCCGTACACGGTCGAAATCGCGCCTCACGGCGAGTTCACCTTTGAGGCGGTGCCGGAAACGTACTCCGTCATCCCCAGCGTCTACCTCGACATCGGGATGGCGCTCGGGAAGCAGCCCGTCGCGGCGACGGACATGGCCCGCGCGCCCCGGAAGCTCTACGACATCCTCCCCGACGTCACGTTCGACGAGGAGGCGATCATGGCGCTGGCCTCGGGCTCCGAGTCCGGCTACGACAAGGAGAACTTCTACGCCCCCGGGCAGGACGTCAATCTCATCGACCCCCGGGACCTGGGACGGTTCACTGACTGGGACGACTCGGATATCCAGGAGATCGAGGACGCGACCGGCCCGTTCGTCGGGACCGGGATCCGGTTCGGGCCGACCCACCCGTTCGGAAACGATCAGGACACCTACTACGAACTCTACGACGTCTTCGAGAAGATCGCGACGGTCTTCCAGGAGCAGGAGCGCTACCAGGCGTGGCAGTCGCTCCACGACGAGTTCATGTCGGACATCGAGTCCGAACTGCCGCCCGAGGACGAACGACCCTCGGTCATCCCGCTGTGGCGCGGCGTCGACCCGACGTCTGGGCAGTTCTATCTCTCGGACATCCACCAGTACCACAACCAGACCAAGCCGCTCGAACGGCTCGGCCTCCGGAACGCCTACGACGCGGAAATCCCCAGCGGCGGTTACATCGGGTACGAGGAGCTGCTCGAGTACGACCCCGACTACATCTCCGTCGGCGGCTCGCTCGTCTCGAGCACACACGAGCAGTTCGTCGATCAGGTCGTCGAACCGTTCGAGAACGACCCGAGCGGTCAGGACCTCACCGCCGTCCAAGAGGGGAACATCCTCCGCATCGGCGACCAGTATCAGGGCCCCATCGTCGACCTCTTCGCGACGGAGGCGGTCGCCAAGATGGTCTGGCCGGACCGCTTCGGCGAGTGGCCGGGCCCGGTCAGCGAGGTCCCCGAGGACGAGCAGCTGTTCGACCGCCAGCGCGTCGCAGACATCATCAACGGGAACTTCTAGCCCGATGGCGAAGGCATTCGACCGACTCGCGAAGCTGCGCGCGGCCGGCGCTGACTGGTACGCCACCTCGAAGCTCGGACTGGTCGTCGTCGGCAGCCTCGCTGTCCTGCTCGGATCGACGATACTGCAGGTGAGCTTCGGTGCGTACCCGCTTGCCCTCGGCGAGGCGTGGAACACGGTCTTCGACGCACAAGTGGTGTTCAGCCCCGACGTCTGGCGGTGGGCGTTCCTCGGCGCGAACGTGCCCGAGTGGCTGACCCGCCAACAGATCATCGTCTGGAACCTCCGGCTGCCGCGCATCCTCGTCGGCGCGCTCGTCGGCGCGAACCTCGCGGTGTCGGGCGCGCTGTTCCAGATCGTCACGCGCAACGAGCTCGCCAGCCCCTACATCCTCGGCGTCAGCGACGGCGCCGGACTGGTCGTGTTGCTCACGCTCACGTTCTTCTACGGACTCATGCCGGTCCTCCCGCTGTTCGCGGCGATCGGCGGCGGGCTGGCGTTCCTGCTCGTGTACGCCATCGCGTGGAAGAACGGCACCAGCCCCGTCCGCTTGGTGCTGGCGGGCGTCGTCGTCGGCTCCGTCTTCGGGTCCGTCCAACGCGCGCTGTTCTTCTTCATCGACGACCTCGGCGTCGCGATGGCCGCGCAGGCGTGGCTCTCCGGGACGCTCATGAACGCCGGGTGGGAGGAGGTGCGCATCGCGCTCCCGTTTACCGTCATCGCGATGGCGCTGGCGTTCACCGTCACGCAGGAGCTCGACGTCCTGTTGCTCGGCGCGGACCGGGCGGACTCGCTGGGGATGCCCGTCGAGAAGGTCAGGTTCGCGATCGCGGGGATCGGCGTCCTCTCGACGGCGGCCGCCATCGCCGTGGCCGGTCTCATCGGCTTCGTCGGACTCATCGTCCCGCATATGGTCCGGAACATCGTCGGTAGCGACTCGAAGCTACTCTTAGCCGGCTGTCTGTTCCTCGGTCCGGCGCTCCTCGTCGGCGCGGACGTCGGCGCGCGGCTCGCGCTGAGTCCCGTCCAGCTCCCGGTGGGCGTCATCACCGGCATCGTCGGCGGCCCGTACTTCCTCTACCTGATGCGGAAGAAGACCAACCTGGGTGAAGTCTGATGGGTGACGGACGCTCCTCACGGGTCGAGCGAGAACCGGCCGACTCCCGCTCCGCCTCGGAGCCGGAGTCCGAGACCGAGACGGGGACGGAAGCGGCCGACTTCAGCGGGAGCGACCTGGTCTTGGGCTACCCCGGCCTGGACGACCCCGTCGTCGACGGCGAGTCGATCGCGGTCCCGCCGGACGAGGTGACCGCCCTCATCGGCCCGAACGGGAGCGGGAAGAGCACGCTCCTGAAGGGGCTCGCGGACAAGATCTCGCCCGACTCCGGAACCGTCCTCGTCGACGGCCGGCAGATCGACGCGTTCGGGTCGAAGGAGCTGGCGCGCACGCTGGGCCTGCTCTCACAGGAGAACGTCGTCCCCACCGGTATCTCGGTCGAGGACCTCGTCGAGCGCGGGCGCTACCCGTACACGGGATTCTTCGACTCGCTGTCGGACGAGGACCGCGAGGTCGTCGACGAGGCGATCCGGCTCGCGGGGATCGACCATCTCCGCGACCGCGACGTCGACAGCTTAAGCGGCGGCCAGAAACAGCTCGTCTGGATCGCGATGGCCATCGCGCAGGACACGGACGTGCTCCTGCTCGACGAGCCGACGACGTTCCTCGACCCGCAACACCAGCTGGAGGTGATGCAGATCGTCGAGACGCTCCGCGACGAGAGCCGGATCACCGTCGTGCTCGTTCTCCACGACATCGCGCAGGCCGCGCGGTACGCCGACCACGTCGTCGCGCTCAAGGACGGCTCGATGCGCGCCCGCGGCCCGCCCGAGGACGTGATCACGGAGGAGTTGCTCGCCGACGTGTTCGAGATCGACGCGGCGGTGCTGGACACCGAGTACGGGATTCAGGTCGTCCCGCAGAACCCCCTCGCTGACGGCGCGGTCCCTCCGACCGGCGACCCCCCGACGCCCGATTAACGCGGGGTCGACACCGTTTTCTCGGCCACCGGCGACTCACGGACCGTGTCCGACCCAACCGCGCACCACCTCGGGATCACCGTTTCCGACCTCGACCGCGCCGTCGACTTCTACGTCGAGACGTTCGGTCTCGACGTCGTCAGCGAGTTCTCCGTCGGCGGCGACGCCTTCGCCGAGGCGGTCGACGTCGAGGACGCGTCGGCCGAGTTCGCGCACCTCGACGCGGACGGCGCCGTCGTCGAACTCGTCGCGTACGACCCCGCCGAGGAAGCGGGCGACGGTCCCGCGGCCGACAATCCCACCCTGAACCGCCCCGGCGCGACGCACCTCGGCCTGTCCGTCGATGACGTGGAGGCGTTCTACGACGGTCTCGACGACGACGTGGAGACGCTCAGCCCGCCGCGCACGACCGAGAGCGGGACGACGATCCTGTTCGTTCGCGACCCGGAGGGGAACCTGATCGAAGTGCTCGACGCCTGATCCGGTCGACGCCGCCCGCGACGGTCCCGCGCGCTCGTCCCCTACCGATTCGCCTCGCGCATCACGAGCAGCGACAGCGGGACGCTCGCGGCGACGAGTCCGTAAACGCCCCCGAGGATCGGTTCGACGCCGAACTCGGGGGCGAGCAGGTAGCCGGCGGCGAAGCCGATCGGGTCGCAGATGACTGCGACGAGGATCAGTTGTGCCTGAAACGAGAGCGCGTCGAACCACGGGAGGAGGGCCATTACGAACCCCCATCCGCTCGGCAATCACATAAAAGTTCGAACGGACGCGTGGTTTCGTCGGCGGCCGCGGCCCCGTGGGACTTACTTCACCTTCGTGCCCGGCGCGGCGTCCTCGTAGGTCGTGAGGAGGTCGGCCTCCTCGCCGGCCGCGAGGACCATCCCGTTGGACTCGACGCCGAACAGCTCCGCCTTCTCCATGTTCGCGAGTACGATCACCTTCGTGTCGGGGAGATCGTCGACGTCGTGGAGTTGTTTGAGACCCGCCACGATCGTCCGGGTCTCCGCGCCGAGGTCGACGGTGAGCTTCACGAGGTCGTCGGCGCCCTCGATCCCCTCCGCCTCGTCGATCCGGCCGACGCGGACGTCCAGTTCCTGGAACTCGTCGAAGCTGATGCGGTCGTCGCTGAGGGGTTCGATGTCAGTCATATCGGTGTCGTCAGTGGTCCCCGTTTCGTCGTCTTCCGTTCCGTCGTCTTCCGTTCCGTCGTCGCCCTCACCGTCGTCGCTCTCCGACTCGGCGACGCGCGCTTCGAGCTTCTCGTTGAGCGCCTCGACGCGCTCGTCTTCGATCTGCTCGAACAGCTCGGTCGGCTCGCTCAGGTCGCCGGCGGGTCCCTCGCGGGCGGCCTCGACCGTCGCGTCGTGGACCGACCCCGGCTCGCCGAGCTGCTCCCAGAGGCGCTCGCTCTTCTCGGGCGCCAGCGGCTCGAAGAGGACGGCGATCGCCTTCGCGAGCGCGACGCAGTCGTAGATGACCCGCTCGGCCGCCTCCGGGTCCTCGTCGACGAGCTTCCACGGCTCGTTGCGCTGGATGTACTCGTTGCCGAACCGCGCGAGGTCGGTGACGGCGTCGCCCAGCGCCCGGACCGAGTAGTCGTTGACGGCGGCCGCGACGTCGTCGATCGCCTCGTCGATCCGCGCCGCCACGTGGTCGCTCGGGGCGTCGGCGTCGGGACCGTCCTCGTAGTTGCGGTGGGCGAACAGCAGCGAGCGGTAGAGGAAGTTGCCGACGGTCCCCACCAGCTCGGTGTTGACGCGCTCGGCGAACTTCTCCCACGAGAAGTCCACGTCCTGCTGGAACCCCCCGTTGGTCGCGAGGTAGTAGCGCAGCGGGTCGGGGTGGAACCCCTCCTCGAGGTACTCGTCGGCCCAGACGGCGCGGTCGCGGCTGGTCGAGAACCCCTTGCCGTCGAGGGTGACGAAGCCGCTCGCCATCACCGCGCGCGGCTCCGCGTGGTCGGTCGCCTCCAGCATCGCGGGCCAGAAGATCGTGTGGTGCTGGATGATGTCGCGGCCGATCACGTGGACGATCTCGCCGCCCTCCGGGAACTCGTCGCTGGCGCCCTCCTTCCAGGCGGCCTCCCAGTCGAACGCGTCGCTTCCGACGCGCTCGGAGTACTGCTTCGTCGAGGCGATGTACTCGATCGGGGCGTCGACCCAGACGTATAAGACGAGGTCCTGCTCGGCGGTTTCACCGCCTTCCCGAGGCGACTCCGTCGCCTCGCCGCCGGGATAATCGATCCCCCAGTCCATGTCGCGGGTGATACACCAGTCCTGTAACCCCTGCTCGATCCACTCGCGGGGCTGGTTCCGGGCGTTCGAGGTGCCTTCGAGCCGGTCGAGGAACTCCGAGAGGTAGTCGGCGAACGCGGAGACCGCGAAGAACTTGTGGGTGCGCTCGCGGTACTCCGCGGGGTTGCCGGTGATCGTCGACTCGGGGTCCTCCACCTCGCCGGGTTCGAGGTGGCGCTGGCACCCCTCGTCGCACTCGTCGCCGCGGGCGTGCGCGCCGCAGTACGGGCAGGTCCCCTCGACGTACCGGTCCGGGAGGTACTGGTCGTCGACGGGGTCGTACGCCACCATGATCGCCTTCTCGTAGAGGTGGCCGGCCTCGTCGAGGTCGCGGACGAGCTGCTGGGTCAGTTCGGTGTTCGTCTCGTCGTGGGTGTGGCCGTAGTTGTCGAACTCGACGTTGAACTTCGGGAACGTCTCGGCGTACCGCTCGTGCCAGTCGAGCGCGAACGTCTCCGGGGAGACCCCCTCCTGCTCGGCGTTGACCGCGACGGGGGTGCCGTGCATGTCGGAGCCGGAGACGAACGCGGTCTCCTGGCCGAGTCGTTCGAGCGCGCGGCTGTACACGTCGCCGCCGACGTAGGTGCGGAGGTGACCGATGTGGAGGTCGCCGTTGGCGTACGGCAGTCCACAGGTCACCACCGCGGGGCGGTCGGTGGGGAAGTCGTCGTGGCTCATGTGGTGTGTATGTCGTGTGTCGGTCGATCGGGTCTAAAGCCCGCTGGTTCGGGACCGGCGAGTGTCGCGCGGTCCGCGAGGGGTCGCGCGTGGCCGCCAGCCGTCGAGACCGGCGATGTCGACGGTCCGGGCGCTGCGGAGGGGCGACGGGATTCGCCGCCGCGTCGGCGTCGACCGCGCTACCGGTCGTCGCCGCCGCGACGGGTCCACCCGTCGCTAGAAGGAGCGCATCCGCATCCCGGACCGCCGGAGTTCGGTCACGCCCGTCGATTCGGGCGGTCAGGTCTAAAAAGCGTCGCCGGAAGTCAGCTCACAGCAGGCCGCGGACGACCCGCGCCGCCTCGGCCGCGGTGGGCGCGAGGACGTAGACGATCGGCTCGACGCCGACCGCGCCGGTCTGGTACAGCACGAGCGTCTCGGCGTCCTCGTCCGTCGAGCGGTCGGCGGCCGCGACCGCGTCGGCGACCGCCTCGCGGGTCGGTCGCTCGGCGTCGAACTCGACGGTCGGGTGGGCGGCGCCGAGGGTCTCGACCGTTTCGGGTTCGTACCGGAGGTTGACCGCGCCCCGGACGTCCGCGCCCGCCTCGCGCGCCGCGAGCAGCACCGTCGCGACGTGTTCGCTCACGCCGAACTCCGGCTCGCCGGGGACCATCGCCCGGCCCTTCACGTCGACGAGCCGACCCGGGACCGCGGCGACGTCGTCGACGGTGGCCGCGTCCGCGAGAGACTCCGCGACGTTCGCGCCGACGTTCGGGATGAGTCCGGCGAAGCCCGAGGCGTTCGTCAGGGTGCGGAGCCCCCGACGGACAGAGGTGAGGACGCGCTCGCGCTCGCGGAGGCCGCTGTCGGGGTCGTGGACCGAGAACTCCACGTCGGCGTCGGCGAGCGCGGGCATCGCGTCCTCGTGGAGGTCGGCGAGGAGGTCGCCCTCCTCCAGCTGGCGGATCAACACCTCGATCTCGACGAGCGCGGCCACCGGGGTGAGGTCGCCGCTCGCCAGCCCCTCGCCGACGCGCTCGACGAGCTCGCGCACGCGCTCGTCCGCGACGATCCGGTCGTGTCTGGCCACGTCGCCGGCGGCGTACTTCGAGACCGCCGACTGCGAGATGCCGAGCGCGTCGGCGACCTCCAGCTGGGTGAACCCCCGCTCCCTGAGGTCCTCCGCGAGCATCGAGCGGACGGTCGGGAGGAACTCGTCGACGACGACCTCCTCGATGAACCTCATCGGTCTTCACCCCCCGAACGTCCCGCACTCCCGCCGCCGCTCTCGCCCGCGAACTCGGGGTCGTCGCCGATCCGGGACGCCTGCGGCCCGTCCTGCCCCTGGTACTTGGAGCCGCGCTCGGCCCCGTACGGGCGCTCGGCGGGACGTTTCAGCTCCGTGAAGGTGAGCTGCGAGACGCGCATGCCCGGCGAGAGCGCCACCGGGGCGGTCCCGAGGTTCGAGAGTTCGAGGGTGATCTGCCCCTCGTAGCCCGGGTCGCACAGGCCCGCGGTCGCGTGGACGACGATGGCGAGCCGGCCGAGCGAGGAGCGCCCCTCGACGTGCGCGACCAGGTCGTCCGGGATCGAGACGCGCTCGACGGTCGTCCCGAGGACGAAGTCCCCGGGGTGGAGGATGAACTCGTCGCCCTCGGGGACGGTCGTCTCCGTGACGTACTCGCTCACCTCGCCCGCGTCGGTCGGGTGGATACAGGGGATGTTGGTGCGCTGGAACTCCAGGAACCGCTCGCCGAGCCGCAGGTCGACGCTCGCGGGCTGGACCTGCTGGTCGACGTCGTCGAGCGGCTCGATCGCGAGGTCGCCCTCGGCGAGCCGGTCGAGGATGTCGGCGTCCGACAGGATCATACCGAGAGGGGGAGCGCCGGGGGGTTAAAAACTCCCGAATCCGCGGTCGCCGGCGTTCCGACGCCCGTCCCCAGCGCGTTCCCGAGGCGGGGTCATACCGCCGCGAGCAACAGCGCGATCGCGGCGAAGAACGTCGCCACGCCCGCCGCGGCGCCGCGACCCAGGTCGTGTTTGGCCTCCAGCCCGCCGACGACAACGACCCACTGGATCGCGATCCCGACCGCGGACGCGACCAGCAGCGGTCCCGTCGCGCCCGTGATCGCGGCGACGAGGTCCGTCGTGAGCGCCTCGAACGACGACCCCGCGGGCTCCGCGTTCGAGAGCGTGTACCAGATCGCGACGATCCCGGCCCCGAGCCGGAGCAGCTCCGCGCCGAGTGCCCAGCCGGCGATCACGAAAGAGTCGCCGGCGGAGCCGGAGCCGCCGGCGACGAGCGCCCCGACGTGGAGCGTGACCGCGAACAGCACCCACCAGAGCGGCACGCCCAGCAGGCCGTAGTGGATGTAGCCGCCTGCGGCGTCGCGCAGCTCCTCCCCCGCGTCGACCTCTATTTGTTTCGGCTCGTCGCACTGGTCGGCGAGCACGGAATCGGAGTCGTCCCCGAACGTCTCGCACGTCGACTCCGGGGGCCGATCGGGGTTGTCGACGGTGATCTGCTGGTCGACGGTCGCGTCGAAGACCGCTCCGAGCGCGAGGATCCCGACGGTGGTACCGATCGTGACGACGACCAGCATCGCGACCGCGACGGCCCCGGCTCGAGGGGAGCCGAAGGCGTCGCGAACGCGGTCGAGGACGCTACCGGGCAGACTCGCGAGCGCGGCGAGCGGGGAGGGCATGACCGGACGATCTCGGCCGACGGACAAGTGTTTTTTCGCTCGCGGGTTCCGGACGGGAACCGGCGTTCCGGCCGGGCGGCGTCATTCCCGTTCGAGTTCGGTCTCCGGATCGGCGTCCCGGTCGCTCGCGTCGGCGTCTCGGTCGCCGCGGTCCCGCTCGCCGCCGCCCTCCGCGGTCTCGGCCTCGCTTGCGGCGGCCTTCCGGGCGCGGTCGGCGGCCAGTTCGCGGTCGATGTCGTCCTCGACGTACCCCATCGACTCGACGGTGACGACGTTGCCGCCGCCGGGGTCGACGACCATCACCTCCTCGCCCTCGTCGATCTCGCCGTCTATCGACCGGGCGGAGTAGTGGGGATTGAAGCCGCCGCCGGCGAGTTTCACCTCGCCGCCGGTGGGTGTCACCCGCTCCGTGACGGTCCCCGTCTTCCCCTTCAGCGAGTCGCTGTCGGTGGTCTGTTGTTGCCCTTTCCCGCCGTAGAGGTCGAACTCGTGGTAGCCGTAGAAGGCGGCGGCGCCGAACACGAGCGTCAGCACCGCCATGAAAAGCGTGAGGAGGGCGCCGGCGACGCCGAACGCGGTCAGGAGTAGCCCGCCGAGTCCCGCGCCGATGAGCGCGATGCCGACGACGATGAAGTTCGCCCCCGGCGCGAGCGCCTCGGCCATCGAGAGCAACAGCCCCGCTGTCAGGAGCAAAAGCGGGAGTGTGTCCGGAGAGACGAGGCCGGACTGTACGAGCGCGTCCATATCCTGTCCTACGGCCGCGGCCTGATAAGTGATGGTGCGCGCGGCCGCGGCGTCCCTTGAGTCGTCGACGCTCGCCGGCGTGGATCGCCCCGGTCGGCGGTGCCCGCGTTCAGAACCCGACCAGCAGCACGCCGACGGTGAGCGCCACCCCGAGGACGACGAACGCCGCGTGTTCGAGTTCGACGTCGCCCGGCTCTATCGGCTCGTCCATCGGCGTGGCGGTGTCTTCGGTGACACCGTCCGGGCCGACGTCGTCGACCGAGAAGCGCCACTCGCTCTCGTCGTCCGCGGTCTCGTCGCCGGCGTCGTTGGCCCGACTCCTCTCGCCGGAGACCGAGGCGTCGTCGCCGGGGGGCGCGGTCTCGTCGCCGGCGTCGGCGCTCGAACTCCCGTTGCGGGCACCGTCGCCGGATTCGTCGCTCATGGACGCCCGTACACGGTTCCGCGATAAATGGCTGGCGGGCGCGGTCGCCGTCCGGCGGGTGCGGTCCCCGGCCGACGGGGAGGGTCTACCGCTTCCGGGCGGCGGCGATCACGTCGCCGGCGTACACGACGCCGCGCTCGCCGTCGACGGTCACCGTGGTCCCGTCCGCGACCGAGTCGGGTAGCCGGGCGCCGGAGACCATCGGGACGCCGAGTTCGCGGGCGACTACGGCGGGGTAGCCGGTCATCCCCTCGCGGGCGTCGATGACCCCGGCGATCCGGTCGAGGTCGCCGGAGAACTCCTCGTCGAAGTCGGGACCGAGAACCACGACGGAGCCGTCCGGCAGCGCGTCGATGTCGCCGTCCTCGGTCCGATGGACCGGCGCGGAGGCGTGGCCGGCGACGACCGCCTTGCCGGTCACGAGCGTCTCGGCGGCGACGTGGACCTTCAGGGTGTTCGTCGTGTTCGTCCCCTCGAACTCGGTGAGCATGCCGGAGAGGACGACGAGGGTGTCCCCCGACTCGGCCCCGCCGCGGTCGAGCGCGGCGTCGACCGCGTTGTCGAGGATCCCCTCCATGTCGTCCGCGTACTCGGTCAACACGGGGCGAACGCCCCACGAGAGCGCGAGCTGGCGGCGGACGCGGTCGTTCGGCGTCGTCGCGACGACCGGGACGCCCGGGCGGAACATGGCGGTCTTGCGCGCGGTGAAGCCGGACTCGGAGACCGCGACCACCGTCGAGGCGCCGATGTCGCGCGCGAGGTAGCGCGCCGAGCGCGCCAGCGCCTCGGTGCGCGACCCCTCGTCCGCGGTCGGGACGCGCTGTTCGCGCGTCTCCGCGTACTCGTCGCTGGACTCGACCTGGCGGACGATCCGGTCCATCGTCTCGACGACGTTGACGGGGTCCTCGCCGATGGCGGTCTCGCCCGAGAGCATCACCGCGTCGGTGCCGTCGAGGACGGCGTTGGCCACGTCGGAGGCCTCCGCGCGGGTCGGCCGCCGCGAGGAGACCATCGAGTCGAGCATCTCCGTCGCGGTGATGACTGGGACGCCCTCGTTGACGCAGGTCCGGATGATCCGCTTTTGGATCACCGGCACGTCCTCCAGCGGGCACTCGACGCCGAGGTCGCCGCGGGCGACCATCACGCCGTCGGCGGCGTCGACGATCTCCTCGAGGTTCTCCACCGCGCCGGCGCGTTCGATCTTCGCGACGATCGGGATGTCGTCGCTGCCGCGGGCCTCCAGCTCGTCGGCGATCTGGTAGACGTCGTCGGCGTCGCGCACGAAGGAGGCGGCCACGAAGTCCGCGTCGGTCCGGGCCGCGAGGTCGAGTTCGGCCTCGTCCTCGGGGGTGATCAGGTCGACGTCGATGGCGACGCCCGGGAGGTTGACGCCCTTCCGCGAGCTGAGCTTCCCGCCGGAGAGGACGGTCGCGACCACGGACTCGCCGTCGACGCGCTCGACGCGGCACTCGATCCGGCCGTCGTCGAGCAGGATCGTGTCGCCCGGTCCGGCGGCCGCGATGGAGTGGGTGAGACCGACGCGCTCGGGAGTGGCGTCGTCGCCCTCGACGAAGGTCACCTCGGACCCGGTCGCGAGCGAGATCGGTTCCGCCAGCTCGGCGGTCCGGACCTCAGGTCCCTTCAGGTCGACCATCACCGCGAGCGCGTCGTCGATCTCGTCGTCGACGGCGCGGGCGCGCTCGATCACGGTCTCTCGGTGGTCGGTCGTTCCGTGGCTGGCGTTGAGTCGGACGACGGACATCCCGGCGTCCGCGAGGCCGCGGATCGTGTCCCGGTCGTCCGAGGCGGGACCGATCGTACAGACGATCTTGGCGTTTCGCATATCGGCGGCTTCGGCGCATGGCCGGAAAAAGGCATCCGGTTGCGTCGCTCCCGAGTCAACGTTCGTGATGGTTGACTGAACGGTCGCGCCGCGGGTTCCGGATCCGGTGTGCGACGACTGTTTATAAACAGACGAAGCGGTCGGCGCGTGTCTCCGAGTGGCCGCCGAAGGCGGCCGCGAGTAGTGAGAGACCGACGGTCTCTCTGACAGCCGGCGGCTTTGCCGCCGGCGAGAGCACGCGCGAGGGAGTCAGTCGCCCGAAGCGGAGCGAGGGCGACTGACGAGGCTGGGGAGGCGTGAGGTGCGGTCGCGGTGCTGTGCTGGGCGGGACTCAAAGGGGCAGCCGTGAGGCGGGCGCAGGCGATGTAAGGACCACAGGGAGCGAGCGAGTGAAACGAGCGACCGACCGAGGACCGCAACGAGCGTGCGCCCGCCTCACGGCTGGGGCTTTGGAGGCGTTCCCTATCGGTCTACAGTCGACCACGTATAACCGAGCGGCTGGGGCTTTGGAGGACTCCGTCGTCGGGGCGTCAGCGGGAAGCGATGTACGAGCGACTGCGGCTTCGCCCGTTAGGGAATTCGTTTATCAGTCGTCGGCGGGCGCGGGCGCGCCGCCGGCCGACAGCGACACCTCGGGCGCGTCCACCTCCAGCTCGTCGAGGGCGGACTGCGCGGCGCGCTTGCCGGAGACCAACATCGCGCCGAACGTCGGTCCCATCCGCGGGAGACCGTGGGCGGTCGCGACCGCCATCCCGGACGCGATCAGGCCGTCGTGGACGATGCCCGTGTGTTCGACGACGGCGTCCTCGCTCTCGCCGACCCACATCGAGTCGTGGCCGGGCGAGTCGTGGCCGGGGGCGCCGTACTCCCCGTCGCCGGTCTGGTCCATCCCGGTGTTGTGCTCCTTCGCGTGCTCGATGCCGGGCGCCGAGAGGACGCCGCGCTCGTCGAGCTTGCTGATCGCGACCGCGTCGTGGCCGGTCGCGTCGATCACGAGGTCGGACTCGACCGCGATGGGGTCGACGCAGGTGATCTCGCGCGGGAGCGCGTGGACCGGCGTCCAGTTCATCACGATCCCTCCGACACGGTGGTCCTCGCGGACGACCAGGTCGGTGAACTCCGTCATGTTCTGGACGCGCGCGCCGGCGTCGCAGGCGGCCTTGATCAGCCCGGAGCAGGCCTCGGGACCGGGGGCGGTGTAGAGCCCGTCGACGTCCTCGACCGGATCGTAGTCCACGTCGAGGTCGTCGAGGATCTCCTGGGCGGGGTCTCGGACCGTCACGGTGTTCATCAGGAACCCGCCGAGCCAGAAGCCGCCGCCGAGGTAGTTGTTCTTCTCGACGATCATCACCTTCACGCCGCGCTCGGCCAGCTCCTTCGCGGCCATCAGGCCGGAGGGACCGCCGCCGAGGATGATCACTTCCGAGTCGGTGAACTCGAGGAATCCGTCGGTCCACTCGGTGCCGATAGCTCTCGTTACGTCGGTCTCGCTCACGTCCGCGAAGCCGTTGAATCCGTTCATACAACTTAGTAGTATTACTTGGTTGTGAAATGTGTTGCGGTCGATACGCGGCTGTGTTTATAAGGCGTGACTGTGAGACGGCGGCGAACACCTCCAAAGCCCCAGTCGCGAGGGCACCGTACGCTCGCTGCGCGCTTCAGTCGCTCACTCCGTTCGCTCCTTCCAGTGCTTGCGTCGCCTACGGCGCCCTCGCGACTGCCCCTTTGAGTCCCACCCGCACAGCACCGCGCCTCACGCCTCCCCAGCCTCGCCGCTCGCTCGGGGCTCCCTTCGGTCGCCCACCTCGCTCGCGGCGTCCCTCGCGCGTGCGACTCGCGGCCTTCGGCCGCTCGTCGGCACGCGCCACCGCCTCCGTCACCCGCGTTCCGTCGTCGCCGCGGGCGTTTCCGACCGCCGCAACTCGCAGCCTTTTTACCTGCGCTGCCGGTAGAAGTGGCTACTATGGCTGAGGACAAGGCTCGAAGCACCGGCAGCGCGGGCCGATTCGGCGCCCGCTACGGCCGAGTCGCCCGCAAGCGGGTTCAGGACATCGAAGCGGAGATGCGCAACGCGACCGTCGACGGCGACGACGTCACGCGCAAGGGTACCGGCATCTGGGTCAACGAGGAGACCGGCGAGACGTTCACGGGCGGCGCGTACCGCCCCGAGACGCCCGGCGGTCGCACCGTCCGCCGCTCCATCCGCGCCGCGCTCGCCGACGAGGAATAGGTCATGAGCTACAAGTGCTCCCGCTGTAAGCGCGACGTCACCCTCGACGAGTACGGCGGCGTGCGCTGCCCGTACTGCGGCCACCGCGTCCTCCTGAAGGAGCGCGGCGGCGACATCAAGGAAGTCGACGTCGAGTAACGCCGTCTCTCCCCTCCACCGGACCGTGACGGCGACGCGCGCACACGAGACGGTCCTTTCCTTCACCTACTCCACCGAGCGACGCGCCCGCGTCGTGGCCGCCGCCCTCGGTCCCGAGGTCGGCGAGATCGACGACGCCCGTTCGACCGCGACCGTCGACCGCGAGGGCGACGCGGTCCGGGTCCGCGTGCTCGCCGACGACCTCGTGGCCCTCCGCGCCGGCGTCAACAGCTGGTCGCGCCTGGTCGGCGTCGCCGAGCGCGTCGGTGCGGGAGGCGAATAATCCCACCGCGACACCGCCGATAACACCCGTCTCCGGGGCTGTCCCGCCCGGACCGCTCGTCGTCGGAGAAGTCGGGGGTTTTTCCGTCCGGGCCGCCTCGTTCCGCCCATGCAAGGGAACATGCCGCCCGAGGCACAGGAGAAGATAGAGGAACTGCAGGAGCTTCAGGAGACCGCACAGCAGGTCGCCGAGCAGCGGGAGCAGGCCCAGAGCGCGCTCAACGAGTCGAAGACCGCCCTCGACGCCCTCGAAGACGTCGACGAGGACGCGGGCATGTACCGAGAGATCGGCGAGGTCCTCGTCGAGACGGACTACGAGTCCGCCTACGACGACCTCGAGAACAAGGTCGAGTCGCTCGAAGTCCGCGCCGAGCAGCTCGAAAAGCAGGAGGAGCGCGTCGAAGAGCAGTTCGACGAGCTCCAGAGCGAGCTCCAGCAGATGCTCCAGGGCGGCGCGGGCGGCGGCGGCCCGATGGGACCGGGCGGCCCGGGCGCCGGCGGCGCGTAAGGCCGTGACCGACGACGGAGCCGACGGTTCCGAGGCGGCCGCGGCGGACGCGGAGCCGAGCGACGACGAGGTCGTTCGCACCGCGGCCGAGGCGGCCGAGGGGATCGTGTTCAAACACTACGACCAGTCGACGGTCACGGACCTGGACGTCACCGTCACGTTCGAGGAGGGCGTCCTCGACGTCGACGTCTACCTCAACGCGCCCGAGGACGCCGATCCGGACCGGGAGGCGGTCGCGCAGGAGGCGGTCGAGACCGCGGGCGAGGCCGTCGACGAGCTGTTCGCGGAGTAGCCGCTCGCCGCTTTTTGCTCACCGTCGCTTTCCCAACCGCGACCCGTAGGTGTGCGGTTCGCGTGCGTTAGCGACGCGCCTACGCCGACTCGCAGATCGCGACGAAGTTCTCGAAGACCTCCTCGCCGCGCTCCGTGTGCGCGACCTCCGGGTGCCACTGGACGCCGTACAGCCCTGCGTCCGGGTCGGCCATCGCCTCGATGCCGCAGACGTCGGAGGTGGCGGTGTGGGCGAACCCGTCCGGGAGTTCGGTCACCTCGTCGGCGTGGGAGGCCCAGACGCGCGTCTCCGGCGCGAGCGAGCCGACGAGCGGGTCCTCGTCGTCGACGATCTCGACGTCGACGTCGGCGTAGCCGCCGTAGTCGCCCTCGCCGACCGCGCCGTCGAGTTCGCTGGCGATCAGCTGCATTCCGAGGCAGATCCCGAGCACGGGGACGTCGCCGTCGAGGTAGTCCGGCGCGTTGCCGACGCGGTCCATGTCCGGGCCGCCCGAGAGGACGATCCCGTCCGCCTCGACCTCGTCGGCCGGCGTCTCCGCCGAGATTATCTCGGTGTCGACGCCGAGGTCGCGGAGCGCCCGCCGTTCGAGGTGCGTGAACTGGCCGTGGAGGTCGATGACGACGATCCGGGTCATGGCCCCGATTGACGGTTCCCGCACAAAAGCGCCTCGGAACGGCTGACAGTATCGTGGTGGTTTCGACCGCTGAAATCGTCCAGTAGTACACGAACGCGGATCGATCAGAGGTCGAGCGGGCCGCGCTTCGTGAACTCCCGGAGCAGCACGGTCGCGTACGAACCGCTCGGGAGCGCGAACCCGAACCGGGGGTCCCCGTCCGCGAACGAGACGTCGAGGTCAGTACGGAGGAGAATCGCCCGCCGGGTGCCGCGGGAGTCGAACTCGCCGGGGAGCGCGAAGTCGCCCGGCTCGACCCCGACGTCGGCGAGGACCTCGCGCTCGATCTCTCCGGGTTCGCCGTCGCCGAGTTCCGTCTCGGTGCCGACGAGCGGCGCGGTGACGAACGCCCGCCCCCGCTCGCAGTGCCGCGAGACCACCTCGACCCGGTCGGCGTCGACCCGCTGGAGCCGGTCAGTGTCGGGCGCGTACAGCTCTCCGGGCGCGTCGCCGTCGGCGAAACAGACCGCGTCGCCGGCGACGGGGCGGTCGAACGGAAGTCCCCGTCGCAGCCGCTCGCTGACGATCCGGTTGAAGCAGAACGACTGCGCGGCGTTGACGAACAGCCGCTGGAGGTTGGAGGGGACGGCCTCCAGCGCGTGCCACCAGTCGTCGTGGTCCGCCGGCGCGTCGGGGTCGACGTCGCGGTCCGCGAGCCGGTGGACCATCGAGCGCTCGAACCGGAGCTTGCCGGGGATCGCGTTCAGGCAGGCGGCCCAGTCGCCGTCGCCCGTGCCGTCGGCGGCGGAGCGCTCCGCCCCTCCGGCCGCGTCCGAGTCGGCGACGCCGTCCGCGACCGCGTCGTCCACCCCGAACGCGGCGTCGACGCGGTCGCGCGCGGCTCTGGTGTCGTCCGGCTCCGTCTCCGACGGATTGCCGGCGTACAGCCGGACCGCCTCGCGGGGGTCGTTCCGGGCGATCGCGAGTCCGACGACGTGCGTGACCGGTCGCCGGCTGCCGAACCGCTGCTGGCCGAAGTAGTTCGGGACGCCGACGGTCGCGTCGATCGGGAACTCCCGATCGGCGGCGTCGGCCCCCGGCCCCTCTCCGTCGGCGCCCTCCGCCCCGCCCGCGAACCGCCGGAGGTCACGAACCGCGGCGGCGACGCGCTCGGGGGCATCGTCGACCGCGTCCGCGACCCGGATCTCGAAGGCGTTGCCGGCGAGGTCGCCGAACGAGAGGCTCCGCCCCGCCCGGCCGAGCGCCTCGATCTCGGCGCCGCGGATCTCGGGGAGGTCGGCGGCGTCGACGCCGCGCACCGTGAACAGCTGCGTGGTCACGGCGCGCTTGTCCTTCGTCCCCGCCCACGAGACGCGCTCGCGGCTGACGCCGAGCGCGTCCGAGAGCCGGCGCGCGAAGTCGTTCGTGTCCCAGTCCCGGAGCGTCGCCCGGATCACCAGCTCGGGGTAGCTTCCGGTGTCGGCGTCGAGCGGCTCTGCGTCGAACGCCTCCAGCTCCCGGACCCGGAAGTCCTCGGGCGACTCGCGGAGCCGGCCGCCGATCCCGTCGGCGTCGCTGACGTAGTGCTCGATGCCGACCGCGCGCTCGGTCGGATGCGCCTCGCGGAGGGTGTCGGGCGCGGCCATCAGTACAGCGAGAGGTCGCCGGTCACGCGGTCGACGGTGTCGTCGCGGGCGGGCCCCACGGCGAGCGCGGTGACCGTCCCCGGCTCCAGCTGGGTGTGGCCGGCGTCGCGGACGATCGCGTACGGGATCCCCTCCTTGTCGGCCTTGTCGGCCAGCTCGAACAGCTGGCTCTCGGAGTCGCCCTTGAGGACGACCTTCTTCTGTCCCTCGCCCTGCCACTTCTTCCGCGCTCGCTTGCCCGCGTCCTGGTACGCCGACAGCGACGCGTGCGCGACCTGCGCGGCGAGCTTCCCCTCGCCCATCCCGATGTCCGTCCGGGCGACGATGGCCTGTTTCATGTCTCGTCTCACCGCGGCCGCGGGTTTAGCGCTTTGCTCTCGGCGGCCGTGCCGGCGGCTTGCGGGCACGAAGCGGCGAAAAAGGACTCTCGAGAGCGCGGCGACCGCGCCACGGTCGATCAGTCGTCCGCGGGCGCCGTGCCGGTCCGAGTGGCCGGGCCGAGACCGGGCGCCATGTCGGCGACCGTGCGCTCGTTGTCGACGACCCACCGCAGCAGGAGGAACGCGAAGAGGTACTTCGCGACGATGTCCATCCCGCTGTAGGCCCACGAGGTGACTGCGGGCGACTGGATCAGCGCGAGCCCCTCGGCGCCGAGTCCCCAGACGATCGGGTAGCCCAGCCAGAGGACGACGGTGAGGATCTTCAGCGTGTCGAAGATCTCCGCGGTGCCGGCGAGCTCGGCGTCCCGCGACCACTCGGCGAGCAGGATGTAGAGGACGACGACGAAGAACGCGCAGCTGATCCCGTACCAGACCCAGCGCAGCAGGTACGAGGACGTGGTCATCGCGGCCGCGAGACCGGTGACGCACATCCCCACGTCGGCCGCGACGGCCGTGAACAGCTTACTCAGGTTCGTTCCGGCGAGCAGGCCGAGCGCGATCAGGATCATCGGCGTCGAGAACGCCCACGTGAGGTACCGCCCCCACGGGGTGAACACGCCGCCCTCCGGCCCGGCGCCCATCCCCGCGAGCGCGTGTCCGGACGGCATCTCGAGGAACCCGACCGTGATACCGGAGACGAGCCCGGTGTAGCTGGATATCGATACCAGCGGCACCATCATCGCGGCGACGAATATCAACTGCGCGCGCGGGTCCTCCACCTTCCGCCCCATATAGACGAACAGGAGGATCGAAAAGCCCGCGAGCGCGATGTTCACCCACAGCGACGCGCTGAGGAGGGTGTTGTCCTGAATGAACTGATATATCTCGGTTTGGGTCATTTCGAGCGGGACTGTGCCGCTTGCGAGCAAGTCAGCCGCTGCTGTTTCGATCATGCGACGGCCGGAGATACGAGACGAGTTTAGTAAACAAACCAACCTGACTGGTATGGGTTTTCTGACAGTCTTCGATCTCGAAACGAATTATTCGAAATATTTTGATTCTACAAAACAGAGGTAAACGAACAGTTCTCAAAACCACCGATCAGCGCCCGACCAGCGGCAGCCGATCGAACGGTCCGCCGGCCACGTCCGCCTCGATCGCGGCCGCGCAGTGCTCGCCGGAGAGCAGGCACATCGGCACGCCGATCCCGGGGTTGCTGCTTCCGCCGACGTAGTAGAGCCGGTCGGTCCCTCGGACGCGCGGTCCGGGGCGGAGCGGCCCGGTCTGTCGCACCGTGTGCGCGAGACCGAGCGCGGTCCCGCCGGGCTGGTCGAACCGCTCCGCGAACTCGGAGACGCACGCCGACTCCTCGGCGACGATCCGGCCGCGGAGGTCGACGCCGGTCCGCGACGCCACCGCGTCGAGGACGCGGTCCCGGAGCGCCGTCCGCCGCTCCGGCGTGTCGTCGAGGCCCGGCGCGAGCGGCACGAGCGTCACCACCGCCTCGTGGCCGTCGGGCGCGACCGACGGGTCGGTCCGCGACGGGACGTTCACGTACACGACCGGCTCCGTCTCGTCGGTCGGCCACGCGGGGTCGTCGAATATCGCCTCGAAGTGCGGGTCCCAGTCCGTCGGGAGCGCGAGCGTGTGGTGTTCCAACTGCGTCAGTTCTCCCTCGACGCCGAGGTACAGCAGGTGCGCGGAGGGACCGTACGTCCGCCGGTCCCAGTAGTCGCCGAACCGCGGCACCGTCCCCTCGGGGAGCAGTTCGCGCTCGACGTGCGCCGGCGGCGCGTTACAGACGACCCGGTCGTGGACGTACCGGTCGCCGCCCAGTTCGACGCCGACGCCGTCGTCGAGCGGCTCCAGTCCGGTCACCGCGACGTCCGTGTAAACATCGGCGCCGGCGTCGCGCGCGATCGTCTCGACCGCCTCGACGACCTCGTACATCCCGCCCATCGGGTAGTAGACGCCCAGCCCGTAGTCGACGTGGCTCATCAGCTGGTACAGCGCCGGCGTGTTGTGCGGCGACCCGCCGAGGAAGACGAGCGTGTACTCCAGCAGCTGTCTGAGCTTCGGGTGGTCGACGTACGATCCGACGCGCTCGTCGAGGCTGGACAGGAGATCCAGCTCTCGCCCGCCGGCGAGGACGTCGAGCGAGAGGTAGTCGCGGAACCGGGACCGCCCGGGGAGGACGAACCGGTTCATCCCGGCGTCGTACGCCCGCTCCGCGTCGTCGAGGTACTCGCGGAACGCCTGGCCCGCGCCCGCCTCGTACGACTCGAACAGGTCGGCGGCGGCCGTCGGGTCGGCGGGCACGTCGGCTCGGTCGCCGTCGTCCCAGAACACGCGGTAGTGCGGGTCGAGCCGGGTCAGCTCGTAGAACTCCTCGGGAGACCGGTCGAAGTCCCCGAAGAACCGCTCGAACAGGTCCGGCAGCAGGTACCACGACGGCCCGGTGTCGAACCGGAACCCGTCGACGTCGAGCCGACCGGCCACGCCGCCGACGCGCTCGGCGCGCTCGTACACCGTCACCTCCGCGCCGGCGGCCGCGAGGTACGCGGCCGCCGAGAGTCCGCCGATTCCGGCCCCGACTACCCCCACCGACTGCTCGCGGAGCGCGTCGTCGCTCATGGGCACGGTACGGACTTGTGCCGTGTGAGTCGTCGCCAACTCTCGACGGGGCTTTATGCGTTCGCCCGCCGGGCCGCCCCGAGGCGTACTCGTTCGGCTCGCTTTTTTTCCGACTTCGGCCGCACGATCGAGGTATGAGACGGCGGTCGCGGTCGTCCGACTCCAGCCCCGCCGAGCGTCTCGGAACCGGACCGGCAGGACCCTCCGGCTCCGACGGCGCCGCCGGCGCAGACGCGTCCCGAAACGGTTCGGAGGCGCCACGGAGCGGGAAGGCGTGCGACGACGCCGGGGTCCGCGTCGAAGTCGTCGTCCGCGAGCCGACGCCCGCCCCGGTCGCGGAGGCGCTGCCGCCGGGAGCGGTCGCCGAGGACGTCGACCGCGTTCGCGTCGACGACGCGGTCGTCTCGCAGTTCCGCGCCGACCGCACGGTCGACGCGGAGCTGGTCTTCGACGGCGGCGACGAACTCGTCTACCGCTGTCGGAGCCGGCAGGGGGGTCCGTTCCCCGTCGACGCCGTCGAGTCGCTCGGCTACCCCGTGTCCACGGTCACGGTCCGGACGGCGCCCGATCGCGTCCGACTGGAGCTGTCGCTGCCCGCCGCCGACCCGCTCGGCGACGTGATCGACGCGCTGGAGGCGACCGGCGGGTCGGTGCGGCTCGAACGGCTCACCAGCTCCGGCGGCGCCGACACCCGGTCGGACCCGGTCGTCGTCGACCGGGGGCGGCTCACGGAGCGGCAGCGCGAGGTGATCCGGACCGCACAGCGGCTCGGCTACTTCGAACACCCCCGGGGGGCGAGCGCGACGGAGGTGGCCGACGCAATCGGCATCGCCCGCGCGACCTTCTCGGAACACCTCGCGGCGGCCCAGCGGCGCGTCTTCGAGGACCTCGTCGGCGGCTGACCCGTTCCCGCTCGCTGAGGGCGACCGCGATATTAAAACCGTTCAGGTCCTCAGATAGGGTATGTATCGCAGACGGTTCCTCCGAGAGGCCGGCGCCGTCGGGAGCGCGGCGGCGGCCGTCGGTCTCGCCGGGTGCGCGAGCGTCGGCGGCGAACCGGACCACGACGTCGGCATGCTCGCCACCGCGTACCGACCGCGGGAGATCACGGTCTCCGTCGGCGAGACCGTCGTCTGGGAGAACACGAGCGCGAGATCGCACACGGTCACCGCGACCGCGGGAGGGATCCCCTCGGAGGCGGAGTTCTTCGCCTCCGGCGGGTTCGACGACTACGAGTCCGCGCTGTCGGCGTGGCAGTCGGACTTCGGCGGACGGATGGAGAGCGGGGACCGCTTCGAGCACACGTTCTCCGTCCCCGGCGCGTACGAGTACGTCTGTATCCCCCACCGCGAGGGCGGGATGTTCGGCACCGTCGTCGTGGAGGAGTGAGCGTCCGTGACCCGGTCTAACGTCGTCGCCCGCGACGACGCTGCGCTCCGTCCCGCCCGACGAAACCCCTTCCGGCCTTCGCGCCGAACGGGAGGTAACTGACAGATGGCCCTCTCGCCGCTCCTCGGGACCGACGTGCTGCTGTTCGCCGCCATCGGGCTGCTCGGCGGCGCCCACTGTATCGGCATGTGCGGCCCGCTCGTCACCGTCTACGCGAGCCGGATGGACGCCGAGGGCGGTCGGACCGACGGCGGCGGGGCGGGCGCCGCGCCGCCCGCCAGCGCGCCGACCGGCCGCGAGGGGCACCTGACCACCTACGAAGTCCGCCAGCACGCGCTGTTCAACCTCGGACGCGCGGCGAGCTACGCGACGATCGGCACGGCCCTCGGCGCGCTCGGCGGCGCGGTCCTCGTCACGGCCGCGACCCTGACCGGCGCCGCGGAGGCCGTCCGCGGCGGGGTCGGACTGCTCGTCGGCGCGGCCGTCGTCCTCGTCGGGGTCCGGTACCTCCTCGGCGGCGCGACCGGCGGGGTCCACCTCCCCGGACTCGACCGCGTCACGGGGTGGCTCACGGGGTACGTCGACCGCCTCGCGAACGGGCCGGGGATCGTCGCGCTCGGCGCGGTCCACGGCCTGCTCCCCTGCCCGATCCTCTACCCGGCGTACCTGTACGCGTTCGCCAGCGGCTCCGCGGTCGCCGGCGGCGTCGCGCTCGGCGCCCTCGGGCTGGGGACGATCCCCGCCGTCTTCGCCTACGGGACGCTGATCGAGAGCGTCGACCCCGTCCACCGGCGCCGGGTCCACCGGCTGCTCGGCGTCGCGTTCGTCGCGCTCGGCTACGTGCTGTTCGCGCACGGGCTGATGTCGGTCGGAATCTCCGTGCCGCACCCGAGCCTCCCGTTCTGGAACCCGCTCGACGCCGGGATGATGGGGGCGATGTGAGATGAGCGAGGCGCCGCCTTCGGCCGGCTCCGGCGCGGCCGCGCGCGACGACCCCGCCGTCTGTACGCTCTGCGAGCTCCCGACCGAGGGCGTCGACGTGACCGACGACGACGGCAACCGGTTCTGCTGTACGGGCTGCCGCGACGTGTACGGCGCGCTCGGCGACGTCGACGTGGACGCCGACGCGGTCCGCGAGCGCCGACGGGCGAACGGGGATGGCGAGGGCGACGCCGACGCCCGCGGAGCGGACGCGACGACCGCCGCCGAGGCCGCCGACGCCGACCGCGACGTTCCGGACGGCCACGAGGCGACGTACCTGGAGGTCGACGGGATGCACTGCGCGACCTGCGAGGCGTTCATCGAGACGGTGGCGACCGACGCCGACGGCGTCAGCGCCGCGAGCGCGAGCTACGTCACCGACACGGTGCGGATCGACCGCGACCCCGACGCCGTCACGGTCGACGACCTCACGGAGACGGTGAGCGGGCTGGGGTACAGCGCGTACGCCCGCGACGACGCCTTCTCGCGCCGGCAGGCGCACAACTTGGCGACGGCGCGGCTCGCGGCGGGCGTCATCGTCGGGATGGCCGTCATGCTGCAGTACATCACCCTCATCTACCCGACGTACTTCGCGTTCCCGTTCTACGACCAGCTGACCCTCACGTACCTCAACGAGGCGATGGCCTCGACCTCCGGGACGTACTTCTTCATCGTCATCGGCGTCCTGACGACCATCGTCTTATTTTTCACCGGGAAGCCGATCCTGCGAGGCGCGTACGTCAGCGCGAGGACGCGCTCGCCGAACATGGACCTGCTCGTCGCTATCGCGGCGGTGAGCGCGTACCTCTACAGTACGCTCGCGGTGATCTTCGTCGAGTCGCCCTCCATCTACTACGACGTGACCGTCGCGATCATCGTCGTCGTCACGGTCGGCAACCACTACGAGGACTCGGTGAAAGACCGCGCGACGGAACTCCTCTCCGAGGTCACCGCGGTCCAGGTCGAGGACGCCCGCCGGCTGACCGCGGAGGGGGAGACGGAGTCGGTCGCCGTCGACGCGCTCGAACCGGGCGACCGGCTCCTCGTGCGCGCCGGCGAGCGGGTCCCGGTCGACGGCGAGGCGGTCGACGGCGACGCCGCGGTCGACGAGTCGGTCGTCACCGGCGAGTCGCTCCCGGTCCGGAAGGTCGCGGGCGACGCGGTCGTCGGCGGCTCCGTCGTGACCGACGGCTCGCTCACGGTCGCGGTCGGCCCGGACGCGACCTCCAGCCTCGACCGCGTGGCGGAGCTGGTGTACGACCTCCAGAGCGGGAACCACGGCGTCCAGAAGCTCGCTGACCGCCTCGCGACCGTGTTCGTCCCGGCGGTCCTCGTCATCGCGGCCGTCGCCGCCGGGGCGTCGCTCGCGCTCGGCTCCGCGCCGACCGACGCGATGCTCGTCGGCCTGACGGTGCTGATCGTCTCGTGTCCGTGCGCGCTGGGGCTGGCGACCCCGCTCGCGGTCGCCGCCGGGATCCGCGACGCCCTCGAACGCAACATCGTCGTGTTCGACGACACCGTCTTCGAGCGGATCCGCGAGGCCGACACGGTCGTCTTCGACAAGACCGGGACGCTCACGACCGGCGAGATGCGCCTGATCGACCGCGCGGTCGACGACGACCTGCTCCGGCTCGCGGCCGCGCTCGAATCCCGGTCCGCGCACCCGGTCGGGCAGGCGATCGCCGCGGCGCGCTCCGCGGCGGACGCGGTCGACGCCGGTCCCGGCGAGACGGGCGACGACGGCGCGACGCCGGCCGTCGCGGACGGCGGCGCGGAGGAGATCGACGCGCCGACCGACGGGGGCGACGGCCCCGCGGTCGAGTCCTTCGAGAGCCACGCCCGCGGCGTCTCCGGCGTCGTCGACGGCGTCGAGGTCGTCGTCGGCCACCCCGACCTGTTCGACGAGCGCGGCTGGGCCGTCCCCGACGGGGTCCGCGAGGCGGTCGCGGACGCGCGCGACGTGGGGCGCGTCCCGGTCGCGGTCGGCCGCGACGGCGCCGCCGAGGGGTACGTCGTCGTCGGCGACGAGCTTCGCGACGGGTGGGAGGAGACCGTGACCGCGCTCGACGACTCGGGCGTCGAGGTGATCGTCCTCACCGGCGACGACGAACGCGCCGCGGCGGTGTTCGCCGACCACGACGCGATATCGTCGGTGTTCGCCGGCGTCCCGCCGGAGGGGAAGGCCGAGGCGGTCGGGCGGCTGAAGGAACGCGGCGTCACCGTGATGGTGGGCGACGGGACGAACGACGCGCCGGCGCTGGCCGCGGCGGACCTCGGGGTCGCGCTCGGCGGGGGCACCGCGATGGCCGCCGACGCCGCCGACGCCGCCATCGTCGACGACGAGCTCGGCTCCGTGGCGACCGTCTTCGAGCTCGCCCGGGCGGCGGGCCGGCGCGTGAAGGGGAACATCGGCTGGGCGTTCTGCTACAACGCGGTCGCCATCCCGCTCGCGGCGACCGGCCTCCTCAACCCCCTCTTCGCCGCGGTCGCGATGGGCGCGTCGAGCCTGCTCGTGGTGACCAACTCCTCGCGGGCGCTGTTGGACGACTGACGCGGCCCGGCGGCGCTCGCCTCGCCCTCGGGCGTCGACCACGACGCGGTCGCGTCCGCCCCTACCGCAAACGATTTTCGGCTCACGCGTGTAGACGGAAGCGATGACAGACCAACAGCAGCAGCCCGCGGTTCCGACCCGCAACGGGATGCCCGTCCTCGGACTCGGCACGTGGGAGAACGACGACCCGACGCAGTGTACCGAGTCGGTCGCGAACGCGCTCGACGCCGGGTACCGCCACGTCGACACCGCCCAGATCTACGGTAACGAGGCCGCCGTCGGCAAGGGGATCGCACAGAGCGACGTCGACCGCGAGGACGTCTTCCTCGCGACGAAGGTGTGGATCGACAACCTCGCGCCCGCGGACGTGGCCGCCTCGACCCGCGAGAGCCTCGACAAGCTCGGCGTCGACGCGGTCGACCTCCTCTACGTCCACTGGCCGGCCGGGGAGTACGAGCCGGAAGAGACGCTGCCGGCGTTCGCCGAGCTGCGCGACGACGGCCTGATCGACCGGATCGGCGTCTCCAACTTCGAGCCGCACCACCTCGACGCCGCGACCGACGCGCTCGGCGAGGCGCCGTTCGCGAACCAGGTCGAGATGCACCCGCTGCTCCGGCAGGAGGAGCTCCGCGAGTACGCCGACGCCAACGACGTGGAGCTCGTCGCCTACTCGCCGCTCGCCCGCGGCGAGATCCTCGACGACCCGGCGATCGTCGACATCGCGGAGAAACACGGCGTCAGCGCGGCGCAGGTGAGCCTCGCGTGGCTCCGCGAGACGGGCGTCACCGCCATCCCGAAGGCGACCGGGGTCGACCACATCCGCGACAACCTCGCGAGCCTCGGCCTGGAACTCGACGACGAGGACGTCGAGGCGATCGACTCGCTCGGCCGCAGCGACCGCCAGCTCAACCCCGACTTCGGGCCGGACTGGTAGCGCGAGACCCGCCGCTCACTCGGACGCTCGCGGCAGCGACACCGTGATCCGGTTACCGCGCGCGCCGTCGAGCGAACGGCCCTCGCCGCGCTCGTTGCCGGCCGCGTCTCGGCCGTCGCGCTCGCCGCCCGTTATCCCGGCGTCGACCGCCACGGTCCCGTTCGACAGCTCCACGCTCCAGTAGACGAGCCAGAACCCCAGCCCGCTGCTGTGGTAGACGTGAGTCATGTCGTGGTCGCCGGTGAGCACGTCGGCCTCGACGGCCGGGATCGGCGGGAGGTCGTCCTCGACGACGAGTTCCGCTCCCGCCTCGGTGCGCCGCAGTCGCACCGTCACCGTCGGGTTCTCGCGGTCGGCGTGCTGAAACGGGTTCTCCAGCAGTTCGGTCACCGCCGACCGCAGCTCCGCGCGGCCCGTCACCGCGACCTCGTCGAGCCCGTCGACCTCGATCGAGCCCGCCGGGTACCGCTCCCGCACGCGCTCGACGCACTCCGCGACCACGCTCCGGAGGTCGATCCGATCGGTCTCGCGGTGGTCGGTGATCAGCTCGATGATGTCGCGTTCCTTCTGTGCGGTCTCGAGGAGCCCCTCGCCGACGCGCCGGATCACCGCGGTGTGTTCCGCCGACTCCGGCACGTCGGTCTCCAGTTCCTCCAGCTCGCCGAGGACGACGTTGAGGTCGTTCCGGAGGTTGTGCCGCAAGAGGTTGTCCATCACGACGAGCTGTCGCTCGCGCCGCCGCCGGTCCGTGACGTCCTTCGTGAACCCCGTGATCCGGATCACCTCGCCCCCTTCGGTGATCGGCTCCCCCTGTACCCAGACCCACCGGTTGTAGTTCTCCGCGGCGTTCACCCGGTACTCGATGTCGACGGACGCGCCCCCGGAGAGGGTCTCCATGGCCTCCCGGACGGCGGGCCGGTCGTCGGGGTGGATCGCGTCGAGGAACGCCCCGGGATCGCCGCGGAGCTCGTCGACCGACGCCCCGTAGATCTCCTCGTAGGCCGGGTTCACGAAGAGGAGCTCCGACCAGTCGGCGTCGAACATCCAGAGCACGTCGCTGGAGACCGCCGCGATCTCCCGGAGGTTCGAGGCCGCCTCCGCGCGCTGGCGCTCCGCCCGGACGCGGTCGGTGACGTCGCGGGAGCTGACGACGAACCCGTCGAGCGCGGGGTCGGTGAGGTTCGACATCCGGCTCTCCAGCCAGACCCACGACCCGTCGCTGGCCCGGTGGCGGTACTCCGCCGTGACCTCGGTGAACTCCGCGGCGCGAATCGCTCCCTCGAACGTTCGTCGCACCCCCTCTCGCTCGTCCGGGTGAACGTACTCGAAGGCGCTCGTCCCGACGATATCCGCGGGTTCGTAGCCCAAGATCCGCTCGACGGCCGCGTTGACGTACGTGTACGTCCCCTCCTCGTCCAGCAGGGCGACCTTGTCCTGTGACTGATCGAGCAGCAGGCCGTGCGGCTCGGACCGACTCATCTCCTCACTCTCGTTCGCGTACCTCCATAACCGTCACGGCGGTCTCCGGGTCCCGAGAGCGCTCCGCCGGACGACGGCTCAAACGTGCTCGGCGAGGAAGTCGACGATCTCGCGGTACGCCTCGATCCGGTTGTCGAGCTTCGCGAAGCCGTGCCCCTCGTCGTCGAAGATCAGCTTGCGGACCGGAACGCCCTGCTCGCGCGCCTTTTCGACGATCTGTTCGGCTTCACCTACCGGAACCCGCGGGTCGTTCTCGCCGTGGAGGACGAACAGCGGGGCCTCGATCCGGTCGATGTTGTTGATCGGGGAGACGGCCTCGAGGAACTCGCGGTCCTCGGCCAGCGAGCCGTACTCGGCCTCGCGCAGCGAGCGCCGCCAGTCGCCGGTGTTCTCTAAGAACGTGACGAAGTTCGCGATGCCGACGATGTCGACGCCCGCGGCCCACAGATCCGGGTACTCCGTCAGCGACGCAAGTACCATGAAGCCGCCGTAGGAGCCGCCCATCGCGACGACGCGGTCCGGGTCGACCTCGGGGTGGTCGTGGAGCCACCCGACCCCCTCGCGGATGTCTCGCACCGAGTCCATCCGGTTCTCCACGTCGTCGAGCGCGGAGTACGCCTTCCCGTACCCCGAGGAGCCGCGGACGTTGGGCTCGAAGACCGCGTACCCGTGGTTCAGCAGGTACTGCGTGACCGAGGCGAAGGAGGGCCGCCGCTGGGACTCCGGCCCGCCGTGGATGTCGACGACGACGGGGTAGCCCGACTCGGGCGGCTCCGTCTCCGGGACCGAGAAGAACGCGGGAATCTCGCGCCCAGCGCGAGACGACGTCTCGCTGGCCGACGAACGTCGTTCGTCGACGTCGAACGTCGGGTAGTGGACCAGCTCGCGCTCGACGAAGGTGTCGGGCGGGACGCCCGCGGTCGAGGCGCGCGTCCACCGCTCCGTATCGCCCGTGGTCGCGTCGACGACGTAGACGTTCGCGTTGCGCGTGCTCCCCGTCGCCGTCACCGCGAACCGGTCGCCCTCGGGACCGAAGCTCACGCCGCCGGCGACGCCGTCCGGCAGGTCCGGCTCCGGGAACTCGTCGATCCGGTCCGGCGCGACGAGCTCGCCGGCGGTGAGCTCGGTGTAGCCGTCGACGTTCCGGGAGTAGACGAGCCGGCGGGAGTCCTCGTCTATCGCGACGCCGTCGACGTTCCACTCGCCGCCGTCCGCGACGACGGTGAACTCGTCGGTCTCCAGGTCGAGCCGCTCCAAGCGCAGCGTGTCCGTCTCGCGGTCGGTGACGAGGTAGACCCCCTCGCCGTCGGGACCCCACTCCGGGCCGGAGTACCGCACGTCGCCCTCGTGGGGCGTGTGGTGGGTCAGGTCTCCGCTCGACAGATCGAGGGTGTACACGTCGTGGTCGAACGAGGAGTGCGCCTCGTGGACGATCAGCCGGTCGTCGCTCGGCGACCAGCCGGCGACCGAGAGCCAGCCGTCGCCCTCGTACACGAGTTCGGCGTCGTCGCCCGTCTCGTCGCGGCCCTGGACGTACACGTCGAAGACGGCCTCGTCGCGGCGGTTCGACGCGAACGCGAACCGGTCGCCGGTCGAGTTCCAGCCGCCCCACCGGTGTTTCGCCTCGGGCATGTCGGTGAGGTCCGTGATCGCGCCCGACTCGTAGTCGAGCCGGTACAGCTGCGCGCGCTCGTTGCCGCCCTCGTCCATGCCGAAGACGGCCTCCGACCGTTCCGGCGAGGAGTCGACGAAGGAGACGGACTCCTCGAAGAACGTGTGCTGTTCGGGCCACGACTCCGGCTCGCGGACCGACCACACCTGGCCCGTGCCGGTCGTGTCGAGGAGGAAGGAGAGCCGGCCGTCGGGACCGAGGTCGGCGCCGCCCGCGTTCCGCACGTTGAGGTAGCGCTCGATGTCGTACTGTCGCATGCCACTCGGTTCCGCGCGCCCCGTGAAACCGTTTCGGGTGGCGGACCCCCCGATCTGGACCGACGCTCCGCCCGGATGCCGTGTCTTTTTACCGGCGCCCCCCGTGCGGTCGGCGTATGCGCGTCGCGTTCGTCTCGCTTTTCGCCCCCGGACACGGGGAGACCCCGGCGCGAACGCGAACGCTCCGAACCGCCCGCCGACTCGCCGACCGCGGGCACGACGTGGTCTGGCTCTGCGCCCGCTGGTGGGGCGGCGACCACGACGCCTTCGACGACGAGGGGATCGAGTACCGCTCGGTCACCGCCGAGCCGACGCCGGTCGCGTTCGCCGCGAAGCTCCCGGCCGCGCTCCGGCGCGTCGGACCGGACGTCGTCCACGCGGTCAACAGCCCGCCGACGCCCGCGCTCGCCGCCACGGTCGGCGGGACGCTCTCTCGGACCCCGGTCGTCGTCGACTGGTGGCGCGACCACCCGGCCGACGCCCGCCGCTGGTATCGGCCCCTCGCGCGCCGCGCGGACGCGGTGACGGCCCCCTCCCGGACCACCAAGACGCGCGTCCGCGAGCACGGCGCCGACGGCGACGACGTGCGGGTGCTCCCCGAGAGCATCGACTTCGACGCCGTCGAGTCCGCGGCCGTCGACGACCGGTTCGACGCGGTGTACGCGCGGCGGCTCGACCGCCACGCCAACGTCGAGACGTTCCTCCTCGGACTCGCCGAGCTGCGCGGCCGCGACTGGACCGCGGCGGTGATCGGCGACGGCCCGGAGCGCGGCCGGATCGAGTCGACCGCGAGCGACCTCCGGATCGACGACCGGGTCGAGTTCCTCGGCGACCTCCCGACCGAAGAGCGGATTCCGATATTCAAAGGAACGCACGTCGCGGTCGCGACCGCGACGTGGGAGACGTTCGCGACCGACCTGCTGTGGGCGGTCGCGTGCGGCTGCGTCGCCCTCGTCGAGTACCAGGCGGACTCCAGCGCCCACGAGCTCGTCGAGGGGCGCGAGCGCGGCCGGCTCGTGACGAGCCCGGCGGAGCTGGCCGACGAGTTCGTCGCGGTCGGCGACCTCGAGCGCCGCGCGGTCGACCGCGAGTTCGCCTCCTTCGACCACGAGGCGGTGATCGACCGCTACGTCGCGCTGTACGAGGAGCTCGTCGACGGGGAGTGACGGAGCTACGGGCGAGGGGGAACCGAGAAGAGCGCGATCGCCGTCCGCTACGCCTGTTCCTGTCGGGTGATCGAACCGCCGTACTTCATGAAGACGAACGCCAGTCCCAGCGTGCTCACCATCGCGATGAACGTCGCGATCCCCAGCGCGCGGGCGGCGTCAGGGACGAACACCGCGTTCGACTCGCCGCCGCCGACGTCGACGGTGGCGACGTCCTCGCCGACGGCGATGCCGCCGTGCATCCCGACCGCGGTGTGGGGCACGCAGTGGTAGTGGGTGATGCCGGCGTCCTCGCTCGAGGTCTCGTACTCGTAGGTGTTCCCCTCCTCGCCGACCGGGTCGCCGCTGTCGAGGCTGGCCGGACCGCCGTCCTCGACCGTCTGGACGTTGTGGTCGCCGCCGTTCCCCGTCCACTCCCAGATGATCGTCGTCCCCTCGTCGACCCACACCAGCGTCGGATCGAACGCGAGGCCCTGGTCGCCTGCGCCGACCGAGATGGTCACTTCGTCTTGGCCGCGGGCGTCGGTATAGGAGCCGCCGTTCCCTTCGGCGCTGCTCGGCCAGTCGGGTTCCACTTCCTGTGCAGCCGCCGTCCCCGCCGTCGCCGTCGCCGCGCCGGCGGCGGCCGCCGCACCGCCGGCCGTCCGCATGAACGCGCGCCGAGAGACGTCGTCCGAACTCATACAGCCCGGTTCGTGGTCGCCCGTAGTGAATATGTTGATCCGAACGCGGCGACGACGACGATTCTCGGCCGACCGTGACTCCGGCCGGCTGTGCGGTTGTTTTTAAAACGAACGGAGATACCGCTGTCGACTATTTATAAGCGGTCCGCGACGCGGCGGTGGCCGGTGCCAAAGTCCCGGCCGCTCGGCGATACGCGGGTCTCGTGGTGAACACCACCAAAGCCCCAGCCGGGAGGTGGGCGCACGCTCGCTGCGCGCTTCGGTCGCTCACTTCCTTCGCTCCCTCCAGTGCTTGCGTCGCCTGCGCCCACCTCCCGGCTGCCCCTTTGAGTCCCACCCCGCACCGCGCCGCACCGCACCTCACGCCTCCCCAGCCTCGTCAGTCGCCGTCGCTCCGCTCCGGCGACTGACTTCCCTCGCGGGCGGTTCGCGGCCGCCGGTGGCGGCCGCTCACCGGCGCGCCACCGCATCGTCTATTTATAAGGGAGCGTCGCCGCTGCGGTCGCGTATTTAAATACGACCTACCGCCGAATCCCGTCGAGGTCGTCGAGGAACGCCCGCAGCGTCGACCGCGTCACGTGCGGCATACACACCACGCGGAGCTCTCCGCTTCCGGTCCGCGACACCTTCCAGCCCGCGTCGCGGAGCGCCGCGAACTCCGACTCGGGGACGTCGGCCGCGACGAGCGGGAGCTCGGGGTCGACGGCGTCGTATCCGCGGTCCGCAAGTTCGGCGGCGAGCCAGTCGGCGTTGTCGGCTGCGCGCTCGGCGGCCTCGCGGTAGCCGTCGGGCCACAGCGCGTCCATCGCCGCGACGGCGCCCGCGACGCCCGCACCGCTCCGCGTTCCGGTCAAGGTCGCCTGCGACCGGGACTCCAGGTACGGCGTGTCGACCGCGAGCGCGTCGAGTGCGGCGTCTTCGCGGGCCAACAGGCCGCCCGCCGGCACCGGCGCCTGCCCGAACTTGTGGGGGTCGATCGTCAGCGTGTCGACCGGCGCGTCGGCGAACGACCAGTCGCGGTCGGTAAAGGGGAGAATGAACCCGCCCCACGCGGCGTCGACGTGAAATTGCGCCTCGACCTCGTCGGCTATCGCCGCCAGCTCCGGGATCGGGTCGACCCGGCCGTACTCTGTGCTGCCGGCGACGCCGACGACGAGCGCGGTCGCGTCGTCGACCGCGGCCGCGACCGCGTCCGCGTCGGCCCGGTAGTCGTCGTCGAGGGGGACGGTCCGCAGCTCCACCCCGAGCAGCTCCGCCGCCTTGGTGAACGAGAAGTGCGCGCTCGCCGGTGCGACGACGTTGACCGCGCTCCCGCCGTGCCTGACGCCGCTCCCGGCGCGCCCGTCGTCGCTCCCGCCGTGGCGGTTCCGGGCCGACCGCACCGCCTGAACGTTCGCTTCGGTACCGCCGGAGGTGACGTACCCCGCGGCGCGCTCCGGATCCGGGTGGTCCGCGAGCGTCGCGAGCCGCTCGACCGCGCGCGCCTCCAGGTCCGCCACCGCCTCGTAGGTGGCGGGGTCGCCCGGGTTCGTCGCGAGGAACCGCTCGGCGGCCGCGCGGGCGTCCGGGTGCGGCTCGGTACACATCGAGGAGAGCACCCGGTCGAACGACTGCGGCTCCGGTTCCGGCTGACGCATCTGCCCTCCCCTTGCCGGGGGCGGCTCTTACCCGTTCCGCTCTCGGCTCCGACGGAGATAATTCCCCTGAGACGGACTCAACGCACCGAGTCGAGCAGGAGCCGCTGTTCGGTTCGCTTCACCTCGTGTTGGACGTCGCGGACCGCGTCGATGTTCGCGGAGATAGAGGAGATCCCCTTCTCGACGAGGAACTCGACCATCTCGGGCTTCGAGCCGGCCTGCCCGCAGATGCTGGTGTCGACGCCGAGCTCGCGGCACGTCTCGATCGTGTCGCCGATGAGGCGCAACACGGCCGGGTGGAGCTCGTCGAAGCGGTCGGCGACGTGCTCGTTGTTGCGGTCGACCGCGAGGGTGTACTGCGTGAGGTCGTTGGTGCCGAAGGAGGCGAAGTCGATCCCCGCCTCGGCGAGCTCCTCGATCTGGAGCGCGCTGGCGGGCGTCTCGACCATCACGCCCCAGCGGTGCGTCTCGGGGTCGATCCCGGCCTCGCGCATGTGCCCCGCGATCCCCTCGACGTCGGCCGCGTCGTTGACCAGGGGGAACATCACCTCCAGGTTGTCGTACCCCATCTCGTAGAGGCGCGCGAACGCGGCCAGCTCCTGGCGGAACGGCTCCGGCTTGTCGAGGCTCCGCCGGATCCCGCGCCAGCCGAGCATCGGATTGGGTTCGACCGGCTCGCCGTCGCCCCCCTCCAGCTCGCGGAACTCGTCCGTCGGCGCGTCGATGGTGCGTACCCGAACCGGTCGGGGGTAGAACTCGTCGGCGACGCGCCGGACGCCCTCGATGAGCTCCTCCTGATACGCGCCGGCACCGTGGTCGGCGATGTACTTCTCGGGGGTCTTCCCGAGCGACAGCACCATGTGCTCGATCCGGAGCAGGCCGACGCCGTCGGCGCCCGTCGCCGCGGCGCGTTCGGCCGCCTCCGGGATCGAGACGTTCACCTTCACCTCCGTCGCCGTCATCGGCTTGACGGGGGTCTCGGGGCGCGCGGCCTCCACCGGCTCGAACTCCTCGCCGGACTCGGCCGACTCGTCTTCGCCCGCCCGGATCGTCCCCTTGTCGCCGTCGAGGGTGACGTGCTGGCCGTCTTCGAGCACGCGGGTCCCCTTCCCGGTCCCGACGACCGCGGGGACACCGAGCTCGCGGGAGATGATCGCCGCGTGGCTCGTCATCCCGCCCTCATCGGTGACGATGCCGGCGGCGCGTTTCATCGCGGGTACCATATCCGGCATCGTCATCTCCGTCACCATCACGTCGCCCTCCTGGACCTGATCGAGGTGATCGAGCTTGTGGACGATCCGGACGGCCCCGGAGACGACGCCCGGACTCGCACCGAGTCCGTCGACGAGGACGTCCGCGTCGTCGTCGCCGTTCGTCGCGCCGTTCGCCCCCGATCTGCCGTTCGGTCCGGTCCCCGCCGCCGCGCCGTCGCGGTCGGCGGTCGCCGCGTCGGTGCCTGCTCCGCCCGCGGCGACCTCGCTCGCGCCCCCCTCGTCGCCAGCGTCCTCCCGTATCGTGGTGATCGGGCGCGACTGGAGCATGTATATCTCGCCGTCGTAGATGGCCCACTCGACGTCTTGGGGAGAGCCGTAGTGGTCCTCGACGTGCTCGCCGAGTTCGACGAGGTCGCCGATCTCGCCGTCCGAGAGGACCCGCGCCGTGCGGCGGCCCTCGTCGACGTCGACTTGGGCCGTCTCGCCGGTCTCCTCGTCTTTCACCATCTCGACCTTCTTGTCCGCGACGGTGACCTCGTCGACCTCGCCCCGCTTCCGGTCGTACACGTAGTTGTCGGGGGAGACGGTGCCGGAGACGACCGCCTCGCCGAGCCCCCACGCGGCCTCGATGGTGACCTGCGGCTCGCCCGTCGAGGGGTGGCTGGTGAACATCACGCCGGACTTGTCGGCGTCGACCATCCGCTGGACGACGACCGCGATGTCGACCTCGGAGTGCGGGAACCCCCGCTGCTGCCGGTAGTAGATCGCGCGCTGGGTGAAAAGCGAGGCCCAGCACTCCTTGACGCGCCGGAGGAGATCGTCCTCGCGGACGTTGAGGAACGTCTCCTGCTGGCCGGCGAAGGAGGAGTCGGGCAGGTCCTCGGCTGTGGCGGACGAGCGCACCGCGACGAACGCCGCCTCGCCGTCCTCGCCCATCGCCCGGTACTGCGCGAGGATCTCCTCCCGTACCGACTCCGGGAGCGGCGTGTCGAGGATGAGCTCCTCCGCGCGCTCCTCGGCCTCGCGGAGCGCGGCGGAGTCCTCGGGGTCGACGTCGACCGCCTCGAACAGCTCGTCGTCGATCCCGGCCTCCTCGATGAAGGTGCGGTACGTGCCCGCGGTGACGGCGAACCCCGGCGGCACCGGGAGTCCCGCACCAATGAGTTCGCCGAGCGACGCGGCCTTTCCGCCGACGGTCCCGACGTCGTCGGCGTCGACGTCCTCCAGCAAGAGTACTGCCATTCGTGTACTCGGAGGATCCGCGAGGCGACCTATGAAGCTTCCGGCAAACGCAACGATGAATAAAACACAACTCGGTACCGAGTTGTGACCGATAGCGTACCGTAGAGGACGCTCCGAACGCGAGTCACCGAACGAGCGTTCAGCACCGTCCGGTCGCGTGACGCGAGATCGCGGGCGATGAAACGCAACCAGCTATTTCAGCGATACAAGGGCCGAAGAGTCGGGGACAGCGAACCGAACCGCGGTTCGTACCCTTCCGTACGGGTCGTTTCCGTCTATACTTACCCCTCGTTTCGTAATCCACTACCGTAACACGTTACAACATCTGTAACATCCGGCTCGACGGATCCCGGTGTGTCACGACCGACCTCGGAGCCGGACTCAGTCGTCGCGGAGCCGCCGCCGTTCGCCTCGCAGCAGGCGCTCCCAGAGGCCGAACAGTCGGCTGTCGAGACCGTACGCCTCGTCGACCCGCCGGACCCACCGGTCGTCGGCGAACAGGTGGCGCTGGAACCGCCGCACGTCGGGCGAGAGCCGGTCGCGCTCGCCGCCGTAGTACGACAGCGACTCCTCGCGGGTCCGCGCGACGAGGTCGGCGGGCACCTCGATCCCGTCGGCGGCGGCGACGTGGTCGAACCACTCCAGGTGGAGCAGCGAGTCGGCGAGGAGGAACCGCTCGCGGAAGCCGGAGACCCGCGACAACGCCGGCGCGCCGTCGATCCGGACGTCGGTCGGGCGCGAGAAGCGCGGCGCGGTCGCGGTCACGGACGCCCGGTCTGTGACCGCGCTGACGACCCGTCGCAGTCGCCAGTCGGCGTACCGGACCGGCGCGATCAGCGCGAGTTCGTACCACGTCGGCAGCCACTCGCAGTACGGCTCCGAGAAGGCGCCGTCCGCGAGCAGCGTCGCCGCGACCGAGCGCGCCTCGGCGGGCGTCAGTTCGTCGGGCGCCGTCCGGAGGCGACGGGCGGTTCGGTCGGCATCGAGGGCGTCGACCCCGGTGAACCCCATCCCCCGGGCGACGCTGGTCGTGTACGCGCGGCCGGCGGCGTACCAGTCCGCGAAGTCGGCGGGCGTCGTCAGCCGCAGGAGGCTGAGGACCGTGATACCGGCCCGAGGGACCGGGGCGAGATAACGGTTCGGTCCGGAGCCGCCGCTCCACGGATCCGGTCGCGTCGAGCCGAGCCGGACTCGGGGTGAGGCTCGCTCACTTGGCGTCGCTCGGTCCGTCGAGCGCGTCGTCGAGTCCCCACTCCGCGGCGCGGTCGCGGGCCTCCGACCGCGCCTGCTCGCGGATCGCGTCGATCCGGTCGTCGTCGTCGAGAAAGGCCGCGACCGCGTCGTCCTCGTCGTCGGCGTCTCGCAGGCGTTCCTCGGGTGCCGCCTCGCGCGTCAGCTCCGCGAGGTCGGCGTCGTCGGCCAGTTCCGTCGCGGCCGCGTCGGGCGCGACGCGCAGCGCGTCCTCCTCGTGGGCCGCCGCCAGCCCGCTCGCGTCGACGGCGTACAGCTCGACGCGGTAGGGACCCGGAACCGCCAGCTCCGCGAGCGCGTCCGGCCCGCCGCTGTCCGTTACCGTGTTGTACGCCAGCACGGGAACGCCGTCGTCGAACGTGATCACGCCGCGGGCCTCGCCCGACAGCAGTAGCGTCTCCTGGGGAACGAGCGTCGCGTAGCCGGTGAGTTCGCGGTCGAGGGCGCGCGACAGCGTCGTCCCCACGTCCGAGACCACGCGCGAGCGCAGGAGGGTCCCCCGCGGGATGGTGAGCGTGGCCGGTTCCGCGGGCGACCCCTCCGGTTCTCCGCTCATGGCGTGTCGGGGACGACCGCGCTGCGGAACCGGTCCGCGACCGCGTCGCCGTCGCCGTCGCGCACGTCGAGCCGGTCGGCGGCCCGGCGGTAGCGCGCCGCGGCCTCGCTCTCCGGCGCGTGCGCGAGGAGGGGCTTCCCCGCCCGGCGCGCCGCCCGGACCGCGTCGCTCTCGGGGACGTTCGCGAGGACGGGACCGCCGAAGTGGCGCTCCGCCTGCGCCGCCACGCCGTCGGCCTCGCTCCGGACCTTATTGAACAGGACGCCGGCGGTCTCCGTGCCGTACGAGCGCGCGTACTCCTGGACCTTCAGGCCGTCCGAGAGCGCGGGGATCGTCGGCTCGACGACGACCACGACGCGGTCGGCGAGGACGACCGGCAGCACGGCGGACTTCGACCCCAGCGCCGCCGGTGAGTCCAGCAGGAGCACGTCGGTGTCGCGCGCCAGCTCCGCTACCACGTCGCGGAGGCGCTCCGGCTCCGCGGCCTCGAAGCCGGCCAGCGAGGTGCCGCAGGGGACGACCGACAGCCCGAACCGCTCGTAGGTGGCCTCGCTCACGTCCGTCGCGGTGCCCCCGACGAGCAGGTCGTGGAGGGTGACCGCCGCGTCGTCGAGTCCGGCGTGAAAGAGGAGGTTCGCCATCCCCGTGTCGGCGTCCACGACCGTCACGTCGTGGTCGGCCGCGAGCGCCATCCCGAGCGCGAGCGTGCTCGTCGTCTTCCCCGTGCCGCCCTTCCCGCTGGCGACCGCGAACGCCTCGACCATGCGCCGACGTGTCGGGTCGGCGGGCTAAAAGCTGTCCATCGCTGGCGGGCGGGAACCAGTAGTGAACCGATGCGAGAAGCCGCCGCGGTGCGACGGTCACACCGACGGGACTGCGCCGTCTACGCGAACGGGAACACCGACGAGAAGACGAGCGTCGTCACCAGCCCCGACACCGCGATGAGGGTGGTCAGGACGGTCCAGGTCTTCAGGGTCTCCTCCTGCGTGAGCCCGCCGATCTCCTTGACGAGCCAGAAGCCGGAGTCGTTGTACCACGAGCAGATGTTTCCGCCCGCCCCGATGACCATGACGAGGTACGCGGGGTGAACGGAGAGCTGGCCGACGAGAGGGGCCATGATCCCCGCCGCGGTCAACATCGCGGCGGTCGCGGACCCCTGCGCGATGCGGACGACCGCCGCGATGAGCCACGCCGTCACCAGTAGCGGGATCCCGACCTCCTGGAGCGATCCGGCGATGTAATCGCCGATCCCGGAGGCGGCCAGCAGCGCGCCGAACGCGCCACCGGCGGCGGTGATCGCGGCGATGTTCCCGCCGCTTTTCAGCGCCTCGGTGAGCTCGTCGCTCCACTCGCTTTGCATCAGATCGTCGTGGCGGTAGAAGGAGATCGACGCGACGACCGCGGCGAACATCAGCGCGACGTTCTTGTCGCCGAGGAAGCCGACGATCGGTTCCAGCGTCGCGAGTACCGGGAACCACTGCTGGAACGTGTCGACCGCGGTGGCCGACCCGATGAGCGCGACCGCGACGATGATCGGCGCGAGCGACTCGAGGATACCGGGAAGTTCGCTGGTCGGCCGCTCGGCGACCGCTTCGAGTTCTTCCGTCGTCGTCGACATGGTGTCCCGCAGCGGGATGTCGAGGCGCGCGTTGATCCAGCGGCCGTAGCCGAGACCGGCGATGAGCACCGCCGGGATGGCGGTGATGATGCCGATGAGAATGGTCATCCCGAGGTCGCTACCGACCTCCGCGGCGACGGCGAGCGGCCCGGGGGTCGGGGGAACGAACACGTGCGCGGCGGCCGCGCCCGTGCCGACCGTGACGATGAACAGCGTGTAGTCGCGGCCGACGCGAGCGCGCATCGACCGGGCGAGCGGCGCCATCAGGTAGAACACGCTGTCGAAGAAGACCGGGATCGCCAGCACGGAACTGCTCCCGAGCAGCGCGATATCGGAGTTCGACTCGCCGAGCACGTTCTGGAACCCGCGGACGACGCGCTGTGCGGCCCCGCTTTCGAGCATCGCCTTCCCGATGACCGCCGCCATCAGGATCGGGATGCCGATCCCCGCCATGTTGTCACCGAACGCACCGGCGACCTCGGTGGCGGCCATCGTCGACGTGAAGTCGGGAACGAACACGGCGTTGACGAGCCCCACCGTGAACCCCGCGATGACGAGGCCGATGAACGCCGGGAAGTCGAGCCACACGAGCAGCGCGACCACCACGAGCAACCCCACGACGAACGTCAACAGCGGGCTATGCGAGAATTCGACAGCCTGCAACGGTATCGGTCCCATACAACTCGGGACTTGCTTACTCCGGGGTTAAAAAATTATATATGATAAATAATTAAAACCAATATCTTTCATGACAGATTAATTTTGATCGAGCGGGCACCGAATTGCCGCCATCCGGTGGCACTAAACCGGCGGGACGGCTCTCACCACCCATGGAACGTGCGCTCGTCGCGATCGAACCGACTGACGGAACGAAGGAGTTCGCGCGGGAGGCCGGGACCCTCGCCGCGGGCGTCGACGCCGAGGTGGTCGTCGTCCACGTCACGACCGAAGAGGAGTACACCGCCCGCCGACAGGCGATGGCGTCGATGCCGAGCGGGGCGGAGACGTACTCCACGGACGACGCCAGCGAGGGGGCGGCGAAGTTCGCCCGCGACTTCGCCGCGGACGCCCTCGCCGACGTCGACGTGGCGTACGAGACGGCGGGCTACGTCGGCGAGAAGGGCGCGGTGTTGCTGGACGCGGCCGAGGAACACGACTGCGATCACGTGTTTCTCGCGGGCCGCGACCGGTCTCCCACGGGCAAGGCGCTGTTCGGGGACCCCACTCAGCGCGTGCTCCTCGAGTTCGACGGCCCGGTCACCGTCGTGACCGCCTGACCGGAGCGGGGGCGATCACGGCCGATCGCCGACCGATCGGTCGTCTTCTAACTCCGTGACGCGCTCGCGGATCTCGTCTCGCTCTCGGGTGACCCCGTTGACGGCCGCTTCCGGATCGCCGATACGACTCGTGGGATCGAAGTACGCGTCGCCGGCGAACAGGCCGACGGCGAGAACCGACGACCCCGCCGATGAGAAAGCCGACGAGGGACGTGACCGTCATGAAGAGCGCGTCCGCAGCATCCTCGGCGCTGACTGGGAGAGCGATCGGCAGACGCCGCTGACGTGCGACTCCCCAAAGGGGTCTCACCAGCCGGTCCGACTCGCCGTCGCTTGGCCCGCTGCTCGCAGACGGCTCAACTCACCACCGCCCGCCTCACTCGTCGTGGATGAAGACGAGCCGCTTCGACTCCGTGTTGACCAGACAGAGGTCGATCCCGTCCCGGGTCGCGCCGATCTGCTGCCAGCCGTGGTCGCTGACGAACAGCGTCTGGAAGACGCCGCGGTCGCAGTCGGGGTTCGGGCAGCCGACGCCCGCCGCGTTCTTGTAGACGGTCGTCCCGCCGCCCGAACTCTGGCGCACCAGCCCGTCGGTCAGCGACCGGAACTCCTCGGCGGACATCGGACTCTCCGCGTCGTCGTCTCCCATGCGATCGCGTTTACGGCCGATCGTCTAAAAACCGACTGCCCGTGGCAACTGATGACACAGGTACGACGCCGCGCCGCCGACCCGCGTCTCAGTCCGCGACGTGCTCACCCATCGTCGCGCTCAGTCCGCGTCCCGTTTCACCGTATCGGCGTACGCGTCCGCGAGCCGCGTCGGCTCGGGGAGCTTGTAGCCCGCGCAAAGCGCCGCGACGAGGTCGACGGCGGTCTCCGCCGACAGCCGATGGCCGGGGCTCACGTACAGCGGGTTCACCCGCCTGCTGTTCGGGTACTGGCGCGACTGGAACGCGTGGCCGATGACGGTGCCCGCCTCGGCGGTCGTCACCGCGTCGTCGGCGCGGATCGGCGTCCGCCAGCCTTCGGGGCGCTCGTCGGTCACCTCGTCGGGGTCGCCACAGAGGAGGCTCTTCGCGACGCCGACGCTCGGCACGTCGCGGAGGACGCCGACGTGGGTCGCCAGCCCCGCCTCCCGGAAGTGGATCCGGCCGGAGCCGTCGCAGATCAGCAGGTCTGGGTCGGCGTCGAGCGCGTCGAGCGCGGCGAGGATCGGTTCCCCCTCCCGGAACGCGAGCAGGCCGGGGATGTAGGGGATCGACAGCGACGTCGTCGCGCTCGCGTACTCGATCACGCGCCCGCCCCGGAGCGCGACCGCGGCCGAGACGGCCGCGTCGGGCCGGTCCTCCCCGCGGTCGGTGAGGAACGCCTGGTCGACGCCGACGACGGTCGGGGCGTCCGGATCGGGCGTCGTGTCGGCGCTGCGCTCGTCGTCGCCGGTCCCCAGCCGCGCCTGCGCCTCGTCGCGCGCCGGCGGGAGTCCGTCGGCGAGCGAGGCGACCTCCTCGACCGCGACGGCGGCCGGGTCGAGACCGTGGTCGTCTTCGAACGTCGCGGCCGCCGCGATCTCGCGCTGGAGGGCCTCCATCTCTGCGCGCGACAGCGACGGATCCGGTCGGAGATCGGGTCGCGCGAGGTCCATCAGAACCGTCCGCCGGGACCGCCCGGCCCGCCGGGACCGCGCGGGCCGCGCGCGCCGCCCATCGAGACGCCGCCCGCGCCGCCCGTGGAGCGCGCCAGCCCCTCGTTGCGCTTCCCGAACGCCAGCCCGATGGCGAAGCCGATCAGGTGCGCGAGGTGCGCGATGTTGCCGGCGCTCCCGCCCCCGCCGGCCTGGAGGCTCTGGACGACGAGGACCGCCGAGACGAGCGCGATCCCCCACGTGAGGTACTTGATCTTCATCGGAATCACGAAGAACAGCAGCACCTGCATGTTCGGCCGCCAGACGGTGAGGACGCCTAAGATTGCGAAGCCGGCGCCGCTGGCGCCCAGCACGCCGACGGGGGGTGCGCCGGTCGCGATCCCGAACAGGACGTGGCCGAGGCCGGCGATCATTCCCGACAGGACGAAGAACGCGACGAACCGCTTCGACCCCACCGCGCGCTCGACGAGGGGACCGAAGAACAGGATGACGATGCTGTTGCCGACGATGTGGAACAGCACTCCGGGTGCGTGCGAGAACACCGACGTCACCCACGTCCAGACGTTGGCGAGCGCGTCCGGCTGGAGGACGAACAGCTGGTCGTGGAGCGCCTCCCCTCCGACGAACAGCGCGACCCACTGGGCGACGAACGTGACCCAGATCGCCAGCAGGATGGCGTAGGTCGCGTTGTTTCTGAAGTATCCCATGATCCCCCCGGTCCCGCTCGCGCGGTCGACCCGACGTTTGAACCGGCCGACGACCCCCGCGGACGCGCCCCCGGCTCGGCCGCCGGTGCCGCCCGTCGACCCGCCCTCGACGCTCTCGTCGAAGCCGCTGTCGAAGACGCCGCCGGGGTCGTCCCACTCGGCGAGGCCCGGGCAGTCGTGGTTCTCGGGCAGTCGGTGTTCGGCACAGAACGTCTGGCCGCACCGCTTACACTGGTACGGGAGGTTCTCGTACTCCCCGCACACGTCGCACGTCGCCATTGGCGTGTGTTACGGGGGCGGTCGTAAAGCGGTTTGGCTCTATACGTGGTTTCTCGTGCGACGGACGGCGGCCGTGATGATTGTTTATAAACGCTATCTGACAGCACAGCGGCGTGCACTTCCAAAGCCCCAGCCGCTCGGCCGTACGACGATAGATCTCGTAGATCTCCGATCGATACGAACACCGCCAAAGCCCCAGCCGCTCGGCCGTACGACAATAGATCTCGTAGATCTCCGATCGATACGAACACCGCCAAAGCCCCAGCCGCGAGGACTCGATGGGCTCGCTGCGGTCCTCGTCGCTCACTCCGTTCGCTCCTGCGGTCCTTGCGTCGCCCGTCTTCGTCCTCGCGGCTGCCCCTTTGAGTCCCGCCCAGCACAGCAACCGCAGCCTCACGCCTCCCCAGCCTCGTCAGTCGCCCTCGCTTCGCTTCGGGCGACTGACTCCCTCGCGCGTGCGACTCGCGGCCTCCGCTTCGCTCCGGCCGCTCGTCGGCACACGCCACCGCACCGCATCTGTTTATAAACGGTCGCCGCAGGTCCGGCTATCTACTTATAAATGATCAGTCACTCGTCCGCTCCGCCCTCCCGCAGCCCGTCCACGAGGTCTCTGAGCGTCGCGAGCGGGTACTGACCGGGCGCGGTCGCGTTCGCGGGGTCGACGGGCGCGTAGCCGATCTTCGAGCCGTAGAGGGGCGTGACCGCTCTGGTGTGCCGTCCCGGCTCGCCCATACACATCGTCGCGACGCGGTGGCCGGCGGCGGTCGCCTCGTGGGTCGCCTCGATCATCGCGAGCGCGTCGGCCGGCGCGGTCGCGGTCGTCGCCAGCTTCCCCGCGTCGCCCTCGCTCGCGGCGTCGGCGAGCAGGTCGACGAGCGCGGCCGGCTCCGGGGTGGACTCGAAGTCGTGGACCGACGCGATCACCTCGACGCCCGCCTCGCGCGCGGCGTCGCGCAGCGCGGTCGCGTGCGACGCCTCGGCCGGGTCCGGGTGCGTCCCGCGCAGCGCGGCGAGTTCGACGTCGACCGCGGCGACGGCGTCGCGACCGACCGCGTCCGAGAGTGCGTCGTAGCGGCCGAGTCCCTCCGCCTCGCCGCCCTCCCACGACGCCCGGTTCGTGACGACGAGCGGGAGGTCGCCGTCGTAGCTCGCCAGCTGGTCGAGCGGGGAGTCCGCGAGGTCCATCCGGAACTCCACCGCGTCGGCGTGCTTGCGGGCGCGCGGCTCCTCGGTGAGGTCGGCCGTGCTCGCCGCGAGGACGAACTCCTCGAACATGCCCGGGCGTTCCGCGGCCGGGGACTTAGCTGTGTGCGTCCGGGCGGAAACGGAAGCGCGCGGGCGGCAGAAGCGGTCGGCTTACGCGACGAGACCGTCCTCGGCCTCGAGCAGCTCGTGGTAGCGGTTCCGGATGGTGACCTCGCTGATGTCGGCGACCTCCGAGACCGCGGCCTGCGTCGTCTTCTCGTTGGTGAGGAGCGCGGCAGCGTAGACGGCGGCCGCGGCGAGACCCACCGGCGACTTGCCCGAGTGGACGCCCTTCTCCTTGGCGTTGCGCAGGAGGCTCTTCGCGCGCATCTCGGACTCCTCGCTCAGTTCGAGGTCGGAGGCGAACCGCGGGACGTACTGCTCGGGGTCGGCCGGCTTCACTTCCAGCTTCAGCTCGCGGACGACGTACCGGTACGTCCGGGCGATCTCGGCCTTCTCGACGCGGGAGACGTCGGCGATCTCGTCGAGGCTGCGCGGGACGCCGGCCATCCGGGCGGCGGCGTACACGCAGGAGGTGGAGACGCCCTCGATGGAGCGGCCGGGGAGGAGGTCCTCGTCGAGTGCGCGGCGGTAGATGACGGAGGCGGTCTCGCGGACGTTGTCCGGGAGGCCCTGCGCCGACGCCATGCGGTCGATCTCGCCGAGCGCCTGCTTGAGGTTGCGCTCCTTGGAGTCGCGGGTGCGGAACCGCTCGTTCCACTTGCGGAGCCGCTGCATCTTCTGGCGCTGGCGCGCGCCGAGCGACCGGCCGTACGCGTCCTTGTCGCGCCAGTCGATGTTCGTCGAGAGCCCCTTGTCGTGCATCGTGTTCGTGGTCGGGGCGCCGACGCGGCTCTTCTCGTCCTTCTCGCGGGAGTCGAACGCGCGCCACTCCGGCCCGCGGTCGACCGAGTCGGCCTCGACGACCAGCCCGCAGTCGCTGCAGACCGTCTCGCCGTGCTCCTCGTCGTTGATGACGTGACCCCCGCACTCCGGGCAGCTCAGCGTCTCGTCGGTGTCTTCCGATTCTTCCTCGTTCGTCTCCGTTCGGGAGCGACTCCCCCGTGTGTGTAGTCGTTCACTCATAGCTCGGTTGCCCCCGGAAACTGAAACTGCCCGAGAGCGATCTTAGTTTACCGTCGACGGAACACAACTTAAAACGACCGGAACGTGTCGCTCGAATCCCGACGAAAGGACACGATCTATCACGCGTTTTTGCCGATCTCCGATCGCCCGTGACGCCCGGTCTATCCCGCCCGACCGCACTCGACCGACCGCCCGGTCGATCCCGCTCGACTCCGTCCGCCCCTCTCCGGCGCTCGCCAAGACCGAAACCGTTGACAGGGCCGCGGCCGGATCGAAGGCCATGTCCGCGCCCCGCGTCGTCTCGCTCGCCCCGAGCGCGACCGCGACGGTCGCCGCGCTCGACGCGGCAGACCGCCTCGTCGGCGTCACCGCCCACTGCGACCGCCCGGAAGACGCGGCCGCCCCGTCCGCGCACGGGACCGATTCACCGACCGTCGTCGGCGGCTGGCTGAACCCCGACCTCGACCGCGTCGCCGCCCTCGAACCCGACGTCGTCCTCACAAGCGACGCGCTCCAGAGCGACCTCGCCGACGCCTGCCGCGAGCGCGGCCTCGACGTCGCACACCGCGAGCCGTCGACCCTCGACGACGCCGTCGACGGGTTCGCCGCCCGCGGGAGCGACGTGGGGCGGCCCGAGGCCGGCGAGCGACTCGCGACCGACGCGCGCGACCGACTCGATCGGATCGCCGAGACGGTCGCCGACCGCCAGCGGCCGACGGTGTACTGCGAGGAGTGGTCCGACCCCCCGATGGCGGCCGGCAACTGGGTTCCCGACGCGGTGCGCGCCGCGGGCGGCCGCTACCCCTTCGTCGATCCGGGCGAGCGCTCCCGCGAGGTCGACCCCGCGGACGTCGAGCGGGTCGACCTCGATCACGTCGTCGTTCACATCTGCGGGCACGGCGACCGCGTCGACCCCGAAACCGTCGCCGGACGCGACTGGGAGGTCGACGCCCCCGTGAGCGTGATCGACGACGACCTGCTCAACCAGCCGAGCCCCGCGCTCCTCGACGGCGTCGAGCGCCTGGCGCGCTTGCTCCATCCCGAGGCGTTTTCGGCCGGCGGCGACGACGCCCGAACATGACGACCCTGCGAGTCGGCGTCGGCAGCGGGAACCCGGTGAAGCGGCGCGCGGTCGAACTGGCGCTCGGATCGGCGGCGGACGACGACCTCCCCGGCGACCCGACCGGCGTCGCGGTCGATTCGGTGCCCGTCGACTCCGGCGTGAGCGAGCAGCCGACGGGCCACGCGGAGACGGTCGCGGGCGCGGAGAACCGCGCCGCTGCGGTCCTCGAAGCGGAACCGAGAGACGGCGACGCCGCGACGGTCGGGCGGGCGGGGTACGACCTCGGCGTCGGCGTCGAGGGGGGCGTCGCCGAGTTCGACGGGACCGACGGTCGGTACCTGATCATGTGGGCGGCGGTGACGGACGGTGACCGCGTCGGCCGCGCCGCGGGACCGAGCCTCGCGCTCCCGGCGGACGTCGCCGCCCGTATCGACGACGGGGCGGAACTCGGTCCCGTGATGGACGACCGCCTCGGGACCGACGGCGTCGCGACGCGCGGCGGCGCGGCGGGCGCGCTCACGAACGGCCGCGTCGACCGCGCCGAGGCGCTCGCGGCCGCCGTGAGCGGTGCGCTCGGGCCGTTCGTCTCGAAGCTGTACTGACCCCGCCTCGGGCCGTCGACGCGGTTCGAAGACCGTACCTAAACGCGACGGTGGGGCGCGGATCTCTCCCTTCGATGTCGGGGAAACCGCAAGACTGCGCCGTGTTAACTCCGTCTACCAACCGCCTTATGCGGGGCGCCGACCTGATACGCGTATGAGCACTGCCCAGCCGGACGCGGTCGCGGCCGAATCGACCGGTCTCTCCGCGAAACAGGCGCGCATCCTGCGGTACCTCCGCGAGAACGCCGCCGACCGGACGTACTTCAAGTCGCGGCTGATCGCCGACGACCTCGACCTCTCGGCGAAGGAGGTCGGCGCGAATATGGGCGCGGTCGCCGACGCGGCCACCGAGGTCGACGTCGAGAAGTGGGGCTACTCGTCGGGCACGACGTGGATGGTCACGGCCTGAACTCCGACTCAGCGCCTAAAATACGCCTCAGAGCGCGGAATTAGGGATCGTACGCCACGAGCGACGCGGCGTCGTCGGCGAGCGCGACCGCCTCGGCGTCGAAGGAGTCCGCGTACCGGACGACGAGCGTGAGCAGCCGCTCCGGCTCGGTCAGCGCGTAGCCGTCGGTCCGGTCCAGCAGGCCGGCGCTCTCCAGGTCCGCGGCCGCTGCGCTTATCGTCGGCCGGGAGACGTCGAGCGCGCTCGCCAAGTCCGCCCCGGTGGCGTCCGGGTCGCGCAACAGCGCGAGGATCATCCCCCGGGGCGTCTCCCGGCGGAGGTAGCCGAGCGCCCGCTTGTCGGTCTCGTCGAACCGGCCAGCCGGGAAGAACCGCCGGTAGTCGGCGTCTTTCACCGACTCGACCGTTCCCGCCGCTTCGAGCTTCCGGAGGTGGTACTGCGCCTCGCCGGTCCCGAGCCGGAGGTCGTCGCGGAGCTTCGAGAAGTGCGCGCCGGGGGTCGTCGGCACGTAGCCGCGGATCGCCTCCCGCGTCTCGTTTTCGTCGCCGTCGCCGTCGTCGGCGCTCGCGGTCCCGACGAACGGCGCGGCGGCTCCGACCGCGGCGAACCGCCGGAGCGTCTCGCGCTTTCGGCCGTCGAACCCCTCTGTCACGGCCGTATTAGTCGACGCCTCGACAAAAACACTTCGCTCGGGGACCGGTTCACAGAGGATATTCCGCCGCCTCGACGGCGTTTCGTACCGCTCTACTCCTCTTTCTCGACTTCGGCGTCCGCCGCCTCCTCGTCGTCCATTTCCTGGATGACCTCGTCGGCGGACCTGATGCTCGCGCCGGCGTCGCCAGCCTTCACGGCCTCGGCCTCCTTCTCCAGCTCCTCGACGTTCATCTCCGCGGACTCCTCGATCTGGCCGAGGATCTCGTCGATGTCGTCGAGTCCGAGCATCTTCCGCGTGTCGTCGTCGAACTCCTTCCCGTCGAGTCCCTCCATCTCCTGGACGTCGGAGCCGGAGAGGGCCTTGCCGTAGCGGCCGACGAGGCTCGTCAGCTCCTGCGGGAGGACGAACGTGGTGGACTCGCCCTTGCCGATCTCTTCGAGGGTCTCCATGCCGCGCTCGATGATGGCGCGCTCGCCCATCGATTCCGCGGAGCGCGCGCGGAGGACCGTCGAGATGGCGTCACCCTGCGCTTCGAGGATCTGGGACTGCTTTTCACCCTGCGCGCGGATGATGTTGGACTGCTTGTCACCTTCCGCCTGCTCGACCGCGGAGCGGCGTTCCCCCTGCGCTTCGAGGATCATCGCGCGCCGGCGGCGCTCGGCGGAGGTCTGCTGCTCCATCGCCTGCTGGACGTCCTTCGAGGGGTTGACCTCGCGGACCTCGACGCTCTCGACGCGGATCCCCCACTCGTCGGTGGGTTCGTCCAGCTCCTTGCGGATCTTCGCGTTGATCTCCTGGCGCTTGTTCAGCGTGTCGTCGAGTTCCATGTCGCCGAGGACGGCGCGGAGGGTGGTCTGGGCGAGGTTCGAGACGGCCTTCTTGTAGTCGTCGACCTCCAGGAACGCCTTCTTGGCGTCCATCACCTTGATGTAGACGACCGCGTCCGCGGTCACCGGGGAGTTGTCGCGGGTGATCGCTTCCTGCCGGGGCACGTCCAGCGTCTGCGTCCGCATGTCGAACGGGTACGTCCGCGAGACGAACGGCGGAATGAGGTTGATACCCGGTTCGAGCAGCTTGCGGTACTCGCCGAAGACGGTGAGCGTCTTCTTCTCGTAGGCGTCGACGATCTCGAACGACTGCCAGAGCGTGACGACTACGAGCAGGAGCGCGAGCAGTCCGACGCTCACGAGCCCGAAGCCGAGTCCGGATTGGAGGGTGATCGGATCCATGCCCTTCGTTTAGACCATCGTACGCTTAATAGTTCGCCCGCCGGACCCCGAATCGTCTCGCCGTCCTTCGGTCGGCGCGCCCGATCTGACGCCGCCGCCGGCGGACTCGCCGACCGCTACCGGTCCCCGCCGAACCTCGCCGCGACGTTCTCTAAGGCCGCCCGGAGCTGTCGCTCGTTGAACCGGCGGATCACGGGCGCGCCGACCCTCGTGAGCGCGTTCTCCGGCAGGTCGTACGTCGCGGCGTACGTCAGCTCCGTCCCGCCGTCGACGGGCGCGAGCCGGAGGTCGATCGTTCCGGTGAGCGTCCCGCGGAGTTCGAAGACGTGGCGCTCGGGCGGCTCGTGGACGGTCTGGACGATCTCGCCGTCGATCTCGACTCCCGCCATCCGGTAGACATACGAGAGGCGCTTGCCGCCGTTCCCCAGCGGCTCGACGTCTCGCACGTCCGTGAGTCCGGGCGTGATCGCCGCGTGGTTCGCGGGATCGTCGAGGAACCCGAACACGGTCTCGGGATCGGCCGCGACGGCGATGGCGTCGCTCGCGGCGAACGGGTCGTCGCCCGCCGCGGACGAGTCGTCGGCCGCGTCGCCCCGGTCCGACGCGCCGTCGCTCATGGGTCTCGACGCCCCGTCGCCGCCTCCGGAGTCATCCGCTCGACCGGGGGTCGACGTACGCCTCGACCAGCTTCCGCTCGGCCGCGCGGAGGTGCTGGTGGAACGTCTGCCGGGTGATCCCCATCCGCTCCGCGATCTCCGAGCCGTCGACCGGCCGCGGCCACTCGAAGTAGCCGTTCAGCTCGGCGGTTTTCAGCGCCGCGCGCTGCCGCTCGGTGAGCCGCTCGTCGACCGCCGCCGCGAACTCCGCGACGGTGCGGTCGCGGCTCTCGCGCTCGACGCGCGACCGGAGTTCGACGCCGTCGTACTCGTCGCGGAACACGTCGAGGATCGACCGGACGTCGCGCTCGGGCGGCGCCTCGATCGTCAGCGTCGCCGCGTCCGCCGTGGCGGTCGCCTCCGTGACGACGCCGCCGTGGTCGGCCAGCCGCGCGAGCGGCGGCGACTCGGTGACGGTGACGGCGAAGCTGACGCCGTCGTTCGTCTCCGAGACCGGCCGCACCGACTCGACGAGCGGCAGTTCCGGCAGCTCGCCGAGGTCCACGTTGCCGCCGTCGACTCGGAAGTACAGCTCGCCGGCGTCGTCGTCGAGCCGCGTCGTCCCGAGGTGCTCGACCTCCTCGCCGACCGCGTCGGCGATCCGCGTGAGCGACGACGCCGGATCGCGGATCTCCACGACGATCTCGCAGACGCGGTCGGTGGTGAGGATCCGCGTCGTCTCGACCGAGTGGAGACCGTTGGCGATCATCTTGCCGACCGACTCGCACACCTTCCGCTCCCGGCGGTCGAGGACGTTCGCGCCGTTCCCGTAGATACCCAACACCCCGTACCGGCGCTTCCCGTACGTGAGCGGGACGACGAGCAGCTGCGTCCCGCCGGCGGACTCCGGCGAGAGCAGGCCGCCGTCGCCCCCCTCTATCGACCCGCCCTGAAGCTCCTCCGTCTCGATCGCCTCCCGGACCTCGGCCGGCGTCTCCTCGACGTCGAGCGTCGTTCCCGGCTCGACCCGCACCCCGCTCGCGGCGCTGATCTCGAAGCGCCCGGTCGCCGAGGAGACCTCCCCGATCCACGCGCCGGCGTACCCCGGCTCGTCGGCGACGACCTCGCAGACGCGCTCCGGGATGACCTCGGGGTCCCAGTTCTCGACGAGGATCCGGCTGATCTCGCTGAGGAGACCGTTCACCCGACCGAGGAGCCTGTCGAGCGCCCGGCGCTCCGTCGCGAGCTTCTTCGCCCGCTCCTCGGCGAGCCGCTCCGCCTCCTTCCGCTCGCTGACGTCGTTCTGGAACCCGACGTAGTGGGCCAGATCCCCCTCCTCGTCGTAGACGGGGGCCACCGTCAGCTCGTTCCAGAAGGGGGTTCCGTCGCGCCGGTAGTTGCGGATCTCGACGGTCACCTGCTCCTCGTTTCCGATCGCCTCCGCGACCTCCTCGACGGTCTCCGGGTCCGTCCCCGGCCCTTGGAGGAACCGGGGGTTCCGCCCGAGAGCCTCCTCGACCGGGTAGCCGGTGTGTTCCTCCCACGCGCCGTTGACGTACACGAGCGGGTAGTCCGGGAGGTCCGGGTCGCTGATGCTGATCCCGATCGGCGCGTCCTCGACGGCCCGCCTCACTTCCGGCGCGGACGGCTCGTGGTCGGAGACGTCCTGTCGCGGCTCCGCGGCGGTCGTCCCCGAGGCGACCGCGGAGACGTCGGCGACGAGCCGCTCGATCGACGCCGACCCGTTCTTCCGGAGGAACCGGTCGACGCCGCTCTCGAAAGCCGCCTCCGAAAGGCCCTCCTCGTCCGTCTCGGTGAACATCACGACCGGCACGCCGGCGTCGGCCTCCTCGATCGCGGTCGCCAACGCGATGCCGTCGTCGCCGGCCAGCGCGTACTCGCTGACGACGCAGTCGTACTCGCCCGTCGTCGCCTTCGCGACCGCGGACGCCGCGGTCTCCGTGCGCGTCACGTCGAACCCCGCGGCGTCGAGCGCCGACCGGATCCGATCGCTTCCCTCGTCCGGATGGACGAGCAGAGTCCGAGCGTTCGCCATACGCTCCCTTTCGTATCAATACGAGTTAATGGTTGCCAGTATTCCGAGGAGGTAGAGCGGGGTCCCTCGCTCGCCGCGAACGAGGGGCACCGGACGCCGACGGTGTCCAGTTAGGCATGATTCCTTTGTGATCGCTACGCGTCGCGATCGACGTATGCTGCCGACGATCGTCGCCGGAGAGGCGTCCCGCGACCGGAGCGACGAACGATGAGCGTGCGCGTCCCGGTCCGGGAGCCGCCCACGTCGGTCCCCGGGGACCGCGTCGGTCTCCCCGAGTCCCTCCTCGCGGACCTCGGGGTCGGTCTCGGCGACTCGGTCGCCGTCGAGGACGCGCACCGCGTCGTCGCCCCGGTCGTCGCGGTCGACGACGGTGAGCGGGCCGTCTTCCTCCCGGAGCGACTCCGCCGGACCGCCGGCGTCGAGCCGGGCGAGGTCGCGACCGTGGCGGTCTCGGACCTCCCGGTCGCGTCGTCGGTCACGCTGCGACTCCGCCAGTCGGTCGATCTGGCGCGGAGCGAGGACGCCATCCGTCGCCGGCTCGACCGACGCGTCGTGGCCGTCGGCGACGAGTTCGATGTCACCCGCCTCGGCGGCGCCCTCACGCTCCGGTTCGCCGTGCGGGACGTGACCCCCTCGTCGCCCGCCGTCGTCGGCGACGAGACCGAGATCACCGTCGCGGCCGACGACGGGAAACCGGCCGTCGTCGCCGAACACCCGGGCGGCGCCGGCGACGAGTTCGTTTCGACGGCGACGTTCGAGCGCCTCCGCGACGCGGTCGCGACCCGGTTCGACGCCGCCGACACGTTCGAGTCGGCTGGGTACCCGACGCTGGGACTGCTCCTCCACGGGCCGCGCGGGTCGGGGAAGACGACGCTCGTCGAGACCGTCGCGGCCGCGACCGGCGCGACGCTCGTCCGCGCCTCAGCGGCCCGGATTCGGGGCGAGCGGGCCGGCGACCGGGCGGACCGGCTCGACCGCGTCGTCGAGACCGTTCAGGAGAGCGAAGCGACCGTCGTCCTCCTCGACGACCTCGAGGCGCTCGGGACCGACGACGGGGGCGGGTCCGCGCTGGCCGACCGGTTCCGGGCGACGATCGACGAACTCCGCGCCGGGGACCGAACCGTCGTGATCGGCGCGACGACCGACCCGAGCGGCGTGCCGTCGGCGCTGCGCCGCGGCGGGCGGTTCGACCGCGAGATCGGGGTCGAACCGCTGACGCCCGCGGAGCGGCGGGACGCGCTCGAAACGCTCTGCGAGGGCGCGCCGCTCGCGATGGACGTCGACTTCGAGTCGGTCGCCTCGCGGCTCAACGGCTACGTGTTCGCCGATCTGGCCGTCCTCGCGGACGCGGCGCTGGAGCGGGCGGTCCGGCGCGACGGCCGGACCGCGATCCGGATGGCCGACTTCGACGCCGCGCTCGACGACGTCGAGCCGACCGGGCTCCGGGAGGTCACGGTCGAGTTCCCCGCGGTCGGCTGGGACGAGGTCGGCGGGCTGGAGGAAGCGAAACGCGAGCTGGTGCGCGCGGTGTACTGGCCGCTGGAGTACGCCGACCGCTTCGCGGAGCTGGGGATCGACCCCCCGTCCGGCGTGCTGCTGTACGGGCCGCCGGGGACCGGGAAGACGCTGCTCGCGCGGGCCGCGGCGAGCCTCAGCGACGCGAACTTCATCCCGGTGAACGGACCGGAGCTGCTCGACAAGTACGTCGGCGCGAGCGAGCAGGCGGTCCGCGACCTGTTCGCCACGGCGCGCGAGAACGCGCCGGCGGTGGTCTTCTTCGACGAGGTCGACGCCGTTTCGCCGAAGCGCCGCGGCGACGACACGGGCGCCGGCGAGCGCGTCGTGTCACAGCTGCTGACCGAACTCGACGGGCTGGAGCCGCTGACCGACGTCGTGGTGATCGCGGCGACGAACCGCCCGGACAGCATCGACGAGGCGCTGCTCCGGCCGGGTCGGATCGAGAAGATGGTCGAGACGCCGCTCCCGGACCGCGACGCGCGCCGCGAGATTCTCGGGATTCACGCGCGGGAGACCCCGGTCGCGTCCGGCGTCGACTTCGACTCGCTCGCCGACCGCACCGGCGGGTACAGCGGCGGCGACCTCGCGGCGCTGGTCCGGGAGGCCGGGCTGCTCGCGATCGAGGACGCGATCGTCGACGACGGGCCGCCGGTCGAGCCGACGGTCGGGCGCGACCACTTCGAGCGCGCCCTCGCCGAGACCTCGCCCTCGACCCGTGACGGCCGCGACGACGCCGGTCTTCCGGACGAGTAGGCGACACCCGTCGCCCGCTCTCACCTCTCGTTCGGCTCCTCGTGGAGGTTGAGAACGAAGTAGACGACGCCGCCCATGGCGATCAGTTCGAGCGCCGCCATCGTCCAGAATCGCACGTTGAGTCCGCCGCTCGGTTCCTGTAGCGTCGGGATCAGGAAGATTCCGACGAGCGCGATCGCGGCGCACGCGCTCAGCCCGACGACGGCCCGCGTGTTCAGTACTGGCGGCCGTTCGGTGGTGGTTTCGGTCATGTCGAAAAATGAGGGGTGGAACGGTTTGAACCGTGCTGTTCGCTGCGTCGGGTGGAGTACCCGATCAGTCCGCGGCGGAGGCCTCGGCGCCGGCGGACGGCTCCGGCGCCCCGGTGTCGCCGAGGATGGCGCGGCTGCGGAGCAGGATGAAGCCGAAGCCGACCTTGGCCGTCACGTCGAGAACCATGAACAGGAGGGTCTCGATGCCGAGACCGACGACGCCGGCACCCTCAGTGCCGATGATCCACAGGATCGGGTAGGCCGTCCAGAGGACCAACACCAGCGCGGTCAACGTGTTGAACGTGCTCTGGACGTCGGCCGAGCGCTGCTTCGCCGCGCTGCGGAGGCTCGTGGCGAGGAAGTACAGCACGACGATCATGCAGATCGTGCTGAACAGCCACCAGGAGTACCGCGCGACCGCCGTGTGCGAGAGCGCGCCGACGAGACCGGTGACGATCATCAGCGCGTCGACGCCGACGAGCGTCCCGATGGTCACGCGGTCGACCTTCGCGAGCAGCGCGAGGTCGAGCAGCAGCAGCGGCGTGGTGAACAGCCAGTCCGCGTACCGCGCGTAGTAGATGTCGAGCATCTCGCCGCCGACCTGGACCTCCGTCAGGCCGATGCCGAAGAACATCGACAGGTACGCCGCCGACGCGATCCCCGGCACGAGGATCGTAATCGCGTAGTACTCACGGGCCTCCTTGTCCGTCACGCCCCAGCCGCGGGCGATGAAGTAGAAGGTCCCGAGGAGCATCAGTAGCGTTCCGATACCCAACCACAGCGTCTCGGGGCGTCCGTCCCCGAGCAGGTCGTATCCCGCCGTTAGCGCTATCGGATCCATACCCACATCATGATACAGTATATATTCTATTGAGATCGATGCCAACCCAGTCAGGTATCGCCGTCGCCGGACGCTCGCTTACGGAAGCGCCTCGACCGTCGCCGCCGGCGTCGCAGCCTCCTTCGGGGGAAACGTTGTCGGCCCGAAAGTAATGGGACTGGGGCACCAGGGATCTCACATGGCCGACGACGACACCGAGGCGGAAGCGGAATCGACCGTCGAGACCACCGCGGAACGGGAGACGGAGGCGGAGGCGACCGACGACGTCACCATCGACGTGGAGGCGATCGACGCGTACGAGCAGCGCATCGAGGAGCTGTCGGCCGCGGTCGAGGAGCGCGACGAGACGATCGAGGAGCTCCGGTCGGTCGTCGAGGAGCAGTCGGAACAGATCGACACGCTCGAAAACCAGTTTCTGGACCTGTCCGCGCGGGTCGCCGACGGCCGGAACCTCGGCGTCTGCCCCGAGTGTAACGGTCCCACGGAAAAGAAGGAACGGCTCTTCCGGTCGGACACGATCGAGTGTACGCGCTGCGGCGAAGTGATCCACACGTACTGACCGGGTCGATCCGAGACGCCTCCTCGAAGCGCCCCGTAGTTCCGGACCGCTCGCCGTCCGGACCGCCTCCTCGACCGAGCGGCGTTCCCCGGGACACCGCCGCCGCGGCGCGGAACACGACTATAAAAGCCCGAATAATGACGACGAGGCCCTAACCCCCTGAGGGCCGTACGTACCGGTATGTCGACGTCGACGGCGAGTCCGGTACAGCGGCTACTCGGTGAACCGGAGCGGACGGCCATCGGTGCGTCGCGCGCGGCGTTGCTCCTGCTCGCGGTCGGTTTCGGGGCGCTGTCCGCGGTCGGCACCGACGTGTCGCTCCGAACGCAGATGATCGCGTACCTCGTCGGGATGGTCGCGCTGAACCTCCCGCACGGGGGGTACGAACACTTCTCGAACCTCCGCCGGCGGGGACTCCCGTTCGGCGCGCGGTACGTGGGGCTGTACGTCGGCTTCGTCGCGGCGTTCGTGACCCTGTTCGTCGTCGCGCCGCTGCCCGCGCTGGCGCTCGCGTTCGGGACGGCGGTCGCGAAGGGGGGTCACGGCGACCTGCGCGTGATGGACGCCTTGGTCGGCACCGATCACCTGCCGACCCGGCCCCAGCGGGCGCTCGCCGCTCTGGTCCGCGGCGGGGCCGTGATGGTCGTCCCCGCCGTCTTCTGGACGGACACCTTCTACGGCTTCACCGGCATCATGCTCGGCGTCTTCGACGGGCGGCTGGCTGGTCCCGCCGCCTCGTCGCCGGAGGCGTTCACCACGGCGCTCGGCGCCGGGTACGGCATCGCAGTACTCGCGCACCTCGGCGGCGGGCTCGCGACCAGCTGGCGCGCGACCGGCGGGATCGGTCGGTCGTGGCTCCTCGACGCCGCGGAGACGCTGCTGCTCGTCGCGTACTTCGCGCTCGTGCCCGTGGTCGTCGCGATCGGGCTGTACTTCCCGCTGTGGTACTCGCTGCGCCAGTCGGCCCGGAGCATGGTCGTCGAGCGCGAGCGCCCCAGCCGGACCGAGGGCGTCTCGCTCGTCGTCGCGTGGGGCGTCCTCGTCGTCGGCGCGCTGGCCACGGCGACAGTCGCCGTCACCCTGTGGACCGTCGCTCCGAACCCGCTGGCCGGCGGGTCGCTCCTCTCCGGCGCCGTCGCCTTCTACACCATCTTCGTCTGCGTCATCGCGCTCCCGCACGTCGTGGTCGGGGAGTGGCTCGACTTCGGGCGCGGCATCTGGCACGTTCCCTGACGGCGGGCGCGGACGCGACCGCGGCGCGCCCGCCGCGGAACGGACGGCCCGCTCGCGGTCGACGAGATAACAAGCCCTAAAACCCGTCTCGTCGACCGATACGGTATGGCTCTGCGGTTCGCTCGGCGGCTCGGGCTCGCGGACGCGGTGACCGTGGCCAACGCCGCCGTCGGCTTCCTCGCCGTCGTCGCCGCGACGGTCGACGTCGCGCTCGCGGCCCGGCTGATCCTCCTCGCCGCCGTCGCGGACGGACTCGACGGCGTCGTCGCCCGCCACCGCGGCTCGACGCCCGCCGGTCCGTACCTCGACTCGCTGGCGGACGTGGCCTCCTTCGGAGTCGCGCCCGCCGCACTCGTCGCCGCGGTCGTGGGCGATGGGCGCTCGCTCGCGACCGACCCCGCGCTCGTCGCCGCCGGAATCGGCGCGGGAGCGCTGTTCGTCGCCGCCGCGGTCGCCCGGCTCGGACTCTACACCGCCGACGAGGACGGGTCTCGCGAGACGGTCGGCGTCCCAACCACGCTGGCGGCGACGGTGCTCGCGGCCGCCGTCATCGCCGGCTACACCGCCCCGCTCCTCCTCGTCGCGGCGACGGCGGCGTTCGCGCTGCTCATGGGGTCGACGGTCACGTATCCGGACCTCCACGCGCAGGACGCGCTCGTGATGGGCGTCGTCCAGGCGGCGGTGATACTCACCCCCGCCGGCCACATGGCGACGGGCGCGCTCCCCGCGTGGATCGGCGAGGGGTTCGCGTTCGCGCTGCTGTTCCTCTCGTGCGGCTACCTCCTGCTCGGCCCGCGCTTCTACTGGGGCGACGGGATCCGCGCACCGCCGGGCCTGCGGCGGTGACGCGGGAGAAACGAAGCCCGGACCCGCCGGTAGCGGTCGGTCGAAAAATCGCGGTGAGAATCGATCGACGGTGTCCCGTCGACGGCCCGAGGGGCCTTACAGCAGGTCGTCGAACTCCTTGTACCGGGTGATGTCGACGCCCTCGTCGGTGACGACGGCGACGTTGATTCCGTTACCGGACGCGAGGTCGCGCTCGACGGCGGACTGGATCGCCTTCGCGGCGATGTTCTTCGCCTCGTCGATGGTGACGTCGTCGTCGTACTCCTGTTCGAGGACGCCGAGCGCGTACTGCGACCCGGAGCCGGTGACGGTGTACTCCTCCTCGGTCGTGCCGCCGAGGGCGTCGATGGAGTAGATGTGCGAGCCCTCGTCGTCGACGCCGCCCAGGATCGGCTGGACGATGTAGAACGCGCCCGAGCGGAGGAGGTTCCCGGTCAGCGTCGACAGCGCCTCCATCGACATGTCCTTGCCGCGGCGGGCCTCGTAGAGGCTCGTCTCGGCGCGGAGCGTCGAGATGAGGTTCTGCGCCGCCGAGACGGAGCCGGCGATGGTCAAAGCGCCGCGCGGGTGGATCTCCTCGACCTTCTGGACGTCCTTCGAGGAGACCATGCCGCCGAGGGAGGCGCGCATGTCGGTCGCCATCACGACGCCGTCCTCGGCCTTGATGCCGACGGTCGTGGTCCCGGTCTTCATCTCGCCGTCGCCCTCCGCCTTCGCGGCGCGGCGCTCGCTGTGTTCGAACTCGCCGAGCTCCGGTCCGAAGACGGGCTGGTCGCGGCCCAGGTCCGCAGCCGGCCCGTCTGAGAGGTCGCCAGTCGGTGTTCGCATTACACGCTCGTTCGCCCGGCGCGCAGATAAAGGCAACCCTTCGGGGGCCGCCGACCGGTTCCGACGGGCCTATCCGTCGCCGGGCCGCGACCCGCCGACTGCGGCGGGGTACGCGGTGTCGAAGGCGGGCAGCGACGGAGGGACCGAGGTCGCGGCAACGCCGTCGCTCCGGGTCGGTTCGGCGTTCGTCGGCCGCGCAAAACAGCTACGACGGTCGGTCGGTCACTCCTCGTCGGCGGATCACTCCTCGTCGGCGGTCTCGAACGCCTCGGTGGTGGTCTCGACGAGTCGGCCGACGGGGACGTTGACGCCGAGGTGCCGGCGCGCGAAGACGGCCACCGGGAACAGCGAGATGCCGACGGCGACGGTCGCTTGGTGCAGCCCGAAGAGGGCCGCCGTTCGGATGCGGTCGAACATTGGACTTCTGCCCGAGCCGAACGCGGGGATATATAAATATCTTCCGTGGCCGGTGCCGTTTCGAAGCCGTCGCTGTCCTGCGATTCTCTGTCTTAAATTAACGATTCTGAAATATATCTCGCCTCGCTGCGATCGACGCGTATCCCAAGCCGGTCGGACCGCGTTTATCCACATAACTTATGAGAATCCACGACGGCTCGTGCGCCTCGCATCGATCCCTCCGCGACTCTCCCCTGCCCTCGGTCGGGCGCACCGAAGCGCACCCGAGACCGCCGCGCTGAGGCGGGCCGACCTCCGCCGCGCCGGACCGAACAGGATATAACCGACTGTGCACCTATCGTGTCGCGTGCAGAACGTCACGGACCAGATCCGGAACCCCTTCGGGATGCGTCCCGACTGTCCCTCGTTCGTCCCGGGCTACGGCGACGCCAACGCCGACTTCCACGTCGTCGGCGACCGGCCGGGCGTCCACGGCGGGACCGCGGCGGGCGTCCCCTTCACCGGTGAGTCATGGTCGCCCGCGTTCCTGTCGGCGCTCTCGGGGGCCGGACTGATCGCGGGGGTCGCCGAGGGGGTCGCCCCCGACGGCGTCGCGCGCGACGGCGACCCGACCGCGGTCGATCCGCTCCGAACCGACCGAACGTTCCTCTCGTACCTCCACATGTGCGCGAGCGAGGAGCCGCCTGACGAGGACGCCTACGACGACATGGAGCGGTTCTTCGACGCGGAGCTCCGCGCCATCGCGGCCCACGTGCTCCTCCCGGTGGGCGCGCGAGCGACCGAACACGTCCTCGAAACCTACACGGCGCGGGCCTGGAAGACGGAAATCGACATGGACGCGCTCCACGGCGAGGAGCTGCTCGGCGCCGGCTGGCTCGTCGTGCCGATCAAAGACCCGGCCGACTGGACCGACGGCGACGCCGACCGGCTCGTCGCCTCGCTGGAGGAGCTTCGGTCGACCGACTTCCGTCGCGAGAGCGACCTCGGCCGGTTCGTCGCCGGCAGCGACCCGTATCTGGTCCGCTGACGCGGTGGCCGCCCCGTGAGCACCCGGAATCCGCCGGTTTTGCTCGGATAGACGTGAACTTTCCCCGGCAAAGCGCGCCTCCGATGCGGCGATTCAGCAGTAATCGGCCAGTTCTACGGACGATCGTTTTCTGTCTCGGCTTCAACGGTGTCATATTTGTCGCTACTGCCCGTATTTTATACCTGTCCCGCCGATCCCTGAGTAGACGCCCGGTCGATCGGGCGTCGGCCGCAGGACTGGTACTCCACGCGGCGACTTGGTCAGTTCCGGCCCTCTCCGGCCGGTTTTTCCTCGCTACACAGCGCCTCGACGTACTTCCCGACGTGGTCGTCCATCCGCCGCTTGTAGCCCGCCCGCCGCGCGAGCCGGTCGAGTTCGCGAGAGACGTACGTGCCGTACTGGACCGCCTTCTTGTCCGCGGTGGAGACCGACTCCGGCACGCGCCCGGCCGCGACGCGCCGGAGCGCGACCTTCCGCTCGTCGCCGTCGACGAGCAGGTCGTCGGGGAGCGCCAGCGCGGCGGCGACGACTCGGTCGTCGAGCAGCGGCGTCGACGGTTCGACGCCGGCGGCGCGGAGCGCGAGGACGTCCCGCGCTAACTGGTCGGGCAGCGTGCGGACGGTCTCGGTCCGCGCCCCGCGGACGGTGTCGGCGTCGACGCGGGGGTCCTCGGCGGGGTCGACGACCTTGCTGTAGCCGCCGAACAGCTCGTCGGCGCCCTGTCCGACCGCGAGGCGGTCGAACCCGTCGGCCGCGGCCGCCTCGGCGGTCAGGTACAGCGGCACCGCGATGGCGACGTCCATCGGGTTCCGGCGACCGGTCGCGGCCGCGACCGAGCGAACCGCGCGGGTGAGGTCGTCGTGCGTGATCTCGACGACTCGCAGGTCGCGGCCCATCGCGTCCGCCGCGTCGCGCGCGGCCGCGACGTCGTGGCTCCCCTCGAAGCCGGCGACGTAGCAGGGGGCCTCGGGGACCGCGGCCGCGACCAGCCCGGAGTCGACGCCGCCGGAGAAGGCGACCGCGAGGTCGCCGCCGCCCTCCTCGCCCCGGCCCGCGGACCGAACCGAGGACGCGAGATCGTCGAGCGCCCCGGTCACGGCGTCGTCGACCGCCGACAGCGCGACCTCTCGGTCCGCCGTCGGCTCGGAGTCGGGGAGCCGCCAGACGCGTTCGGTCCCGGCCGCCGAGACGACGCTGCCGGCCGGGACCGATTTCGGGTCGTCGCACGCGCCGCGGTCGAAGTCCCACGCGCCGGGGTCCGTCGGTCGCCGGTCGGTCTCCGGGTCGAGCGCGTCGCGCTCGACGAACAGCGGTTGGCGGCCGAGGGCGTCGCGGACGAGGACCGGACTCTCCCGGTCAGGCGGGTCGGTCAGGAAACCGGCGAAGCCACAGCCGCCGGGAAGGGGGTCGCCGTCGCGAAGCGCGGCGCGGACGCGGTTCGGGGCGGCGCCTCGGAGAGCGGAGTCCACGTCGTCGGGAGGCGTAGCCGGCGACATCGCGGTCACCGGAGCGAGTCGAGCGCGCGGAGCGCACGGCGCTTGGCGCCCCCGCCGAACTGCTTGAGCGAGATCCGCCACGGGGTGCGCTTGCCCACGACGCTCGTCCGCCCGTCGGCGATCCCGTCGAGGATCGCGGCGGCGGAGCGCTCGTCGGCCCCGACCTCCGTCACCGCCTGCCCGACCATCTCGGAGATGTGGGCGTCACTGCCGGCGGTCATCGGGACGCCGTTGCGCACGGCGAACTTCTCGGCCTGTCGGTTCGAGCGCCCGGTGAACAGCCGGGAGTTGTACACCTCGATGGCGTCGGCGCTCGCCAGCTGCTCGTCGGTGATGTGCGCGGCGACGCCGTGGCGGGACTTCTGGAAGGGGTGGGGGACGACCGCGATCCCGCCCTGGTCGCGGATCCGGTCGAGCGTCTCGTCGAACGGGAGCCCGCTCTCGATCTCCTCTTCGATACCGAACGCGAGGACGTGGCCGACCGCCGAGGTCACCTCCATGCCGACGACGCCGACCAGCCCGTAGTCGGGGGCCTTCTCGGCCGCCTCGATGCTGGCGTCGATCTCGTCGTGGTCGGTGACGGCGAGCGCGTCGAGCCCGACCGCGGCCGCCTGCTCCAAGAGGAGCTCGACCGGGTCGCGCCCGTCGTACGACAGCGCTGAGTGCGCGTGTAGCTCGACCGATAGCACGCGCTTCGGTTCGTGCGTGGTCATAAAAAGCGCCCCGGTCCGCGCGCCGGTCCGCGCCCCGATCCGATCCGGTCGGCGGTCGGTTACCCACCGCGTCGCTCCGTTCACACCGTGAACGTTCGTAACGTCGGAAATCGTTAACTCCCTGTTCGCCCAATCCGACTCATGGTCGCATCTCGGAGACAGCCACACTCGGCGGCGACGGAGGACCGAACTGACGGACGAACCCGGCGGGCGGTGAGCGTATGACCGGCTCCGAAGCGGACGTTCTCATCGTCGGCGGCGGCGTGAGCGGGCTCTCGGCCGGGCTGTTCACGGCGAGACACGACCGCGAGACGCTGATCGTCGACGCGGGGAGCTCGATCCTCCGGCGGAACGCTCACCTGGAGAACTTCCCCGGGTTCCCGGCCGGCGTCAACCCGCGACAGTTGCTGGACCTGTTGGCGGAGCAGGCCGACGACGCCGGCTGTAGCCGCGTTTCGGGGCGAGTGACCCGCGTCGACGCGGTCGACGACGGCTTCCGCGTCGAAACGGCGGACGGCGACGGGTATCGGGCGGAGTACGTCGTCGTCGCCACGAAAGGCGAGGTGGACTTCCTCGACCCGCTCGACGGCGTCGGGATCGTCGAGCGCGGAAAGACGTACGTCGACGCCGACGAGCGCGGACGGACGGGCGTGGACGGGCTGTACGCCGCCGGGCGGGTCGCCGGGAAACCTCATCAGGCGATCGTCTGCGCGGGCCACGGCGCCGAGGTCGCGGTCACGCTCCTCGAAGACGACGACCGGCCGTTCTACCACGACTGGACGGCGCCCGAGGGGTACTTCACCGACCGCGGCAGGGAGGTGCCGCCGGGCTGTGAGGAGATCGGTCCCGCCGAACGCCGCCGTCGCGAGGACCGGTCGCTCGCGGCGACCCGGGACCGGTTCGCGGACGTTCACCCGGACGACCAGGTGACGCACCCGTCCCTCGGGGAGGACTGACGTTATGCGGTGGTATCGCGTGAAACGGGTGTCAGAATGCCGCTGAGATGAACCGCACCGGCCGGTACCTGCTCGCCATCCACGCGCTCACGCGCCGCGGCACGTCGCCGATCCGGACGAAGGCGGTCGCCGAGGAACTCGATCGGTCGCAGGCGGCCGTCACCGAGAAGTTCAAGCGCCTCGACGACGCCGGGTTGGTCGCCTACGAGCCGTACAGGGGCGTCACGCTCACCGAGGCGGGACGGAGCCGGGCCGTGACGACGCGTCGGGTGTACGCGATCGTCTTGTGGTTCTACCGCAGCGTCCTGAAAATCGACTCGTGCGAGGCCGAGGCGATGAAGGTCGCCGAAGCGCTCGGACCGAGCGCGGCGAACCGACTCACCGAGGTGGTCCCGTCCGGCGTGTACTCGACCGTCTCGATCGAGGACGTCCCGCTGGCCGTTCCCCGCGACGAGACGCTCGAAGGGGTGTAGGTCGGACCGGCCGTCGGGAGGGCGGTCACGTCGCGGACGCGCGCTCCCGCTCTCCCAGCTCGACCGACTCCGATCGGACGTTGCGGAACGTTATCCGCGCCCACTCGACCACCCTGGAGTTCTCCGATTTGATCACCGTCGTGTCCCCCTCGGTCTCTCCCCAGGTCATCAGGAACGCCGTGTCGTCGTCGACGAGGTACACCTCGCAGGGGAACGGCTGGTCGGAGCTGAAAAAGGTCGGCGATTCCGTCGCCGATTCGAGCGCCGTCCACTGGTCTCTGACGCTGTCGTTCTCCAGACAGACGGTCGTCGCGTCCGCGTCGAAGACGACCTCGTCGTCGGTTCGGGCGCCGTTTCGACTCGCCGCGAGGCCGTTTTTCATCGAGAGCTGCGTCGCCGTGCTCGCCAGCGCGCGCACCGACCGACTGTCGGCGATCGCGTCCGCGACGGCCCGAGACGCGGCCATCGGGTCGACGGCGTCGTCGACGACAACCTCGCTGTCGACGAGGTGTCTCAGCTGGAGTCCCCGCCATCCGATCGGGAGCTGTCCGGTCACGTGGGACTTCTCGTTGCCGACGTGGACCGTCTCGATCAGCTCGGCCAGCTCCTCGTATATCGCCGCGCCGACGTCCGTTATCGAGAACTCGTCGTTCGCGTAGCTGCGGTCGATCCAGCTGCGCTCCTCTAAGTCCGAGAGGATCCGACTCAGCGTGACCCGGGAGACGCCGGTCGCGTTCAGTAGCGCGTCCCTCGTGTGCGGTCCTTCGGAGAGTAACTGGAGGATGTGTATCCGGTGCTCCGACCGAATGAGGAAGACGGCGTCCTCGATCGCACCGGGATACTCCGTGACCCTCCCGTCGATTCTCTCCGGGTCGGTCTCCTCCTCGGGCAGGTTCATACTCGCGGCGATGCTATAAACCCGCCTGTCCGCTCCCGACTCGTCCATAGATATTAGGCCAGCCTAAAAATATGAAAAGTTTGCGGTTCTCCTTCCGATGGTACGAGCGGATAAAACGGGATCCGAACGAACTGGGGGCGGACCTACTCGGGTCGGGTCAGCGACTGCTGCGGGTGGATCCGGAGCTCCGGCTCGTACTGAACCTCCGCTCGAACCTCGAACACCTCTGCGAGCAGCGATTCGGTGACGACCTCCCCCGGACTTCCGCGGGCGAATATCTCCCCGTCTTGGAGGGCCATCAGGTGGTCAGCGTGGCGCGCCGCCTGCGCGATGTCGTGTAAGACGACGATGACGGTGATGTCTCGCTCCCGGTTGAGGCGGCGGACCGTCTCCATCACCTGTAGCTGGTGGTTCAGATCGAGGAACGTGGTCGGCTCGTCGAGGAGCAGCACGTCCGTGTCCTGTGCGAGGACCATCGCCATCCACGCGAGCTGTTTCTGTCCGCCGCTGAGATCGCCGACGGAGCTCTCGCGGAGGTGTTCGACGCCGGCCAGGTCGATGGCGCGCTCGACGGCGGCCTCGTCCTCGTCGGAGACGCCGTCGAAGAACCCTCGATACGGGTACCGGCCGTGGTACACCAGGTCCTCGACGGAGAGGTCCCCCGGGGATTCGTTCTCCTGTGAGAGCCGGCCCAGCGTCCGTGCGAACTCCTTCTGATCGTACTCCCGCACGGTCCGCCCATCGACGCGGACGGTTCCCTCTCGCGGGTGTAGGTGATCCGAGAGGGCCTTCAGGAGGGTGCTCTTCCCGCTTCCGTTCGGCCCGATCAGCGCGGTCACCTCGCCGTTCGGAATTCGAAGCGTCTCACAGGAGACCACGACTTCGTCGGACGACGGATACGCGAGCGACAGATCGCTCGCGGAGACGACGATCTCCGCGTCGTCGTCGCGCTCTTCTGCCGCGTGCTCCGCGTGTTCCGCGTGATTCGCGGTATCGATTTGCTGTGTCATCAGATTTCACCGAGGTTCGTCTTCTGTCGCATCAGGTAGAGGAAGTACGGTCCCCCGACGAGTCCGGTGATGACGCCCACCGGAAGCTGGGTCGGGTTCAGCGCCAATCGCGCGCCGACGTCGGCGCTGACGAGGAGCGCGGGACCGACGAACACGCACCCGATGAGGAGCGGTTTGTAGTCGCTGCCGACGAGGTTCCGAACCATATGCGGGACGATGAGACCCACGAACCCGACGAGACCGGCGACGGAGATCGCCGCCGAGGCACAGAGGATTCCGATCGCGGAGGCGCCGAACCGGACTTTCTCGATGGACATCCCCAGCGACTTCGCGGTGTCCTCGCCCAAGAGGAGGACGTTCAGCTGGCGCGAGATGAGGAGCGCGAGTCCCAACGCGAGCGTCGTGAACGGGAGGGCCAGTCGGACCTGCTCCCAGTCTTTCCCGATCAGCGACCCGGCCATCCACGTCCGGGCGGACATGACCGTCGCGAGGTCGTCGATGAAGAAGAACAGGCCGCTCTGGACCGACCCGAACACGGTCCCGACGATGACGCCGGCGAGGACCAGCCGAACCGGACTGGCGCCGCTCTTCCACGCGATGGCGTAGACGAGGACGAACGCCACCGCCCCGCCGATCGACGCGAGTATCGGGAGGGCGGACGCCATCGCCGGGAAGAACATCAGGACGACGATGATGACCAGCCCCGCTCCCTGACTGATCCCGAGGATGTACGGCGACGCCAGCTCGTTCCGCGTGATCGCCTGGAATATCGCCCCGGAGACGGCGAGGTTGGCGCCCACGAGGACGCCGACCAGAATCCGCGGGAGACGGATGTTCCAGACGACCAGCGTCTGCCGGCCGAACTCCGCGGGGAGCGACCGGCCGAGCAGGAACGTCTCCCACGCGCGGACGCTGAAGATGACGCTCGGGTCTAAGACCGTGCGCCACGCCTCGCCGAGCGTGAGCTGGTACGTGCCGAAGCTCACCTGCGCGAGGGTGGAGACGACCAGGACGGCGAGGCTGCCCAGCACCACCGTCACCAGCGACGGTGAGATCCAGTCGTAGGTGAACCGCTCAGAGACTTGCTTTCGAACTGACACTTCGGACATCTGGTCAGACGTTGCCGAGGATGATGTCGGTGAGCCGGTCCCGGTCGAACAGCTGCTCGTCCTCGGAGAGCTCGCCGACGGGACCGGGCCACTCGCCGAACTCCTCGGGGTAGATCTGCTTGGCGCCGGCCTCGAGCGAGAACAGCTCGATGATCGGTCCCATGAACGTCCCGGCGACGCGAACCACGTTCTCGTTCTGGATCGCCGTGAGCTGGCTCCCCTTGTTGTTGTTCTGGAAGCCGCTCAGGATCTGGTTCCGGAGCCGGTCGTAGGTCCCCCGCGACAGCGACGGTTCGACGATGTAGTCCGGATCCACCTGTAGGAGCGCCTCGTACCCGACCTGGCCGTCGACGCTCATGTCCGCGAACGCGTCTTTCACGCCCAGCTGGCGGAGCGTGTGCGTGTCCTTGCGCTTCCCGTTGATGTTCGCGGGGGTGAAGTTCCCGCTGTCCGGCTGGATACCGTTGATGAGCAGCGTCGCGGTGGGACGCTCCTCCTCCGGCGGGAGCCGCGACTGCACCTCGTCGAGGACCTCGTTGTGGAACTGTTCCCACGCCGCGAACTGCTCTTGGCGCTGGAAGATCTGGGCGACCTTCTCGAAGGCCTCGTACATGTCGTAGTACGGGTCTTCGCCCATGATCGGCGTGTGGAGCTGCGAGCCGAGGAACGGGGCCACGTTGTTCGCGATCTCCTGGATGTCCTGGTCGTTCCAGTCCGCCCAGTACTCCATGTGCCGCGGGTCCACGAGGATGACGTCCGGATCGACCTGGTAGAACGTCTCCTTGGAGTAGTTGCTGCGCCCCTCGACCTGCGTGATCTCGTCGGGGTTCCACTCGACGCCGGGCAACAGGTCGTAGAACTTGGTGTTCGGCGAGATGAACCCGCCCGTCGCCTTCGGCGCGATGTTGAACGCCATCCCGAAGTCGATCCAGTTCTGCGTCAGGTACGTCTCCGGCACCTCCTCGAAGGTGTGGCTGCCGTAGGGCTGGACCGTGACGCTGTACGAATCCGACTCCGACTCCGAATCCGACTCCGACGACGTCTCGCTTTCCGTCTCGTTTTCCTGCTGTTGCCCGGTCGTGTCGTTCTCGGACGCCGGCTGCGAGTTTCCGGCGTCACTCGAATCGGAAGTACATCCTGCGACACCGCCTGCGAACAGGCTGCCGCTGACGGCCAAATACTTTCGTCTCTGCATGCGGCTTTAGGTTGGCCTAAACCAAAATAGTATTTCGGTGGTTGTCGAGTGTTCACGGCGTGATACAGCCGATCAGGCGCTGTTGATGACCCTCTGTCTCCCGATCGCTCCGCTCACGGCGGTCCCGCCGAAAGCGTTCCGGCGGGGACGACGATCGGCTGGGGACTCCCCGCGGTCAGAACGCGCTCTCGCCGACCGTCTTCCGGTAGGTCGCTCGCCCGGTGTGGGTCGCGTCGTCCCACGACTCCACGTCGACGATGATCCGGGTGTCGACCGCGTCCACCGGCGCGCCCTCGATCCGCAGCGTCGAGTCGCCGATTCGGGCGACGTGGTCGCCGTCCCCCTCGCCGGTCACCATCACTTCGAGGGCGTTGCCCGCCGCGTAGTCCGGCGTCGACCCCCGGAACGACCAGCCCGCGAGGAACTTGTCGAAGACGCTCATGCGCGCGACACCTCCTCGGAGACGCGGTCGGGAATGTACTCCCGCCCGAAGCCGGTGATCGCGGCGAGGACGAATATCGCCACGAGGAACCAGCCGTGGAAGACGTACGGGACGACCTCGATCGGGTTGACGACCATCTCGGAGCCGTACTGGGCGCCGAGACCGTCGGGACCGACCATCACCTGGTACCCCACCAGCACGCCGCCCGCCCACGGGAAGATGTAGCCGAGCGCGGAGGTGTTCGCGTCGAGGATGTTCGCCCGCCGGTAGCCGTTGATGTTGAACTTCTCGCCGATCCGGGCGACGTACGGGGCGATCGCGATCTCCGCGGCGGTGTTGATCGTGATCATCCCGTTGATCGTCGCGGTGCCGAGGACCATCGTCAGCTCGGCCCGGCGGACGGTGGTCGCGACGGAGTTCAACAGGAACTCCAGGATCGCCTCGAAGCCGCCGCCGCGGATCATGATCTGCGCCATCGACACGATCAAAAGCGTCAACACGATGAGCGGGAAGAAGCCGGTCGCGCCCGTGTAGAGGCTCCCGCCAACGCCCGTGGTCTCGCCGACCGCGACGAACGGGAGCGCGGTGAACGTCCCGGCCTCGCTCACGGTGAACACGAGGATGTCGCTCACCGACGAGAGTCCGAACAGGAGGTTGAACGCGACGGCGACGACGATCCCCCACGAGATCGCCTCGACGATGTGCCGGCCCGCGACCGCCGTCGCGATCACGACGCCCATCGAGATCAAGTGGACCAGCCCCGGCGCGGCCGCGTCGAGTTCGGCCGCGCCCTCGAGGCTCGCGCCCGGCAGCACCGAGCCCATGATCAGATAGGCGACGAACGCGGGAACCGCGGCGAGGATCGCGTACTTGAACCGCGAGGCGACGACGCCGCCGATGTCGGCGTCCTGCGTCACCGCGCTCACGATGGTCGTGTCGCTGACGGGCGCGAGGTTGTCGCCGAAGACGGCGCCCGAGAGGATCGCGGCGAACAGCAGCACCGGGTTCGCGCCGAGGAGGACCCCGGCCGGGAAAAAGAGGGTCACGAACGCGATGGTGGCGCCGTACCCCGTCCCGATCCCGGTCGCGAGCAGTCCACAGAGAACGAACGCGGCCGCCGGGAACGTCGCCCCGCCCACGTTCAACGCGTCGGCGGCGTAGATGAGCCCGTTGACGAACCCGCCGACCTGTAGCGTGTCGGCGAACATCCCGGCCCACAGCCACGCGACGATCGCCGTGGCGGCGACGCGCTGGGTCATCCCCTCGAAGATGGTGTCCGCGTACGTCTTCCAGTTCCCGCGCACGAAGAACATCCCGAGGATCGTCCCGATCAGTGCCCCGATCACCAGCCCGTCCGCGCCGCCGACCCCGAGGACCCCGCTCTGGAAGATCGCCCAGCAGATGAAGAAGACGAGCGGGACCGTGCTCGCCCACTTGCCGCCGCGGAACTCGATCCGTGGGCCGTCGTCCCGCTCGTCATCGACGCCGAACTCGCTGCCGTCGGGCGGCTCCCCGCCGTCGGTCGCGGGCGGGGACGCGTCTCTCGTTTCGGTCATCTGTCGTTCACACGCCTCCGCATACTGACAACCTACCTAAACCTTCGTTTCCGGGGATATTTCGCCCGGAACAAAAACGGACGGCGCGGAACGACCCCGCAAACGGGGTGGGTGTGCGGACGCGTCCGCCGTTTCGGGCCACAAGAACACGCTTAAGAACCCCGGCGACGACGGCTCATACGGGAACAGCACAGCTGCAGATCCGACGTGCTGGGGGTCTTTTCGCCCTCGGCTTGGGAATGTAGCAGTGCGCCGACGCCTCCGGCGTCGCGGTCGGGCGGTCCGCTCGCGCGGACCGTCCGCTCGGATCGCTCGGTCCGCGAGCGGTCCGTAGCCGCGCCGCGCGGAGTCGCGGTCACGTTGCGGTTGTGCCGTTCCAATTTCAGACAATGGCACGAATGCACACGCGCCGTCGCGGTTCGTCCGGTTCGGACAAGCCGGCGACGGACGAGACCCCGGAGTGGAGCGACGTCGACGCCGAGGACATCGAGTCCCGCGTCGTCGAACTGGCGGAGCAGGGCCACGACCCCAGCGTCATCGGCCTCAAGCTGCGCGACGAGGGCGTCAAGGGCGTCCCGATCCCGGACGTGAAGCTGGCGACCGGGAAGAAAGTCACCGAGATCCTCGAGGAACACGACGCCGACGCCGACATCCCCGAGGACCTCCGCAACCTCATGTCGCAGGCGATCCGCCTGCGCGAGCACATGGAGGAGAACGGGCAGGACCACCAGAACAAGCGCGCGCTCCAGAACACGGAGTCGAAGATCCGCCGCCTCGCGAACTACTACCGCGGCGACGAGATCGACGAGGAGTTCACGTACACCTACGAGAACGCCGTCGAGTACCTCGAGGAGTAACGCGGCTTAACGCGGCGACAGATTATACGTCCACCCACCCATGACCGAAGCGACGTCCGCCACGCCCGCCCCCGACGCGCTCGCCGGCGTCCTCGCAGACGCGCCGTTCGTCCGGCTCGTCGCGACCGACGACGGCGACGCGCTCGCGGCCGCGGGGCTGCTCGCGCGAGCGCTCCGAGCGACGGGCACGCCGTTTCAGGCGCGCGTCGACCCCGACCCGGTCCCCGACGACGTCGACGACGGCGTCGCGGTGACCGTCGGCGTCGACCGCGGCCCGCACGCGCTCGACGGCGGGGGGCAGCCGGCCAGCGCGGCGGCCTTCGCGGTCGCCCGCGCGCTCGGCGTCGAACCCGATCCGGTCGTCGCGCTGGCCGGCGTCGTCGCGGCCGGGTCGATCCCCGGCGCCGACGGCTCCGGCGACGCGCTCGACGCCGCGGAACGGGCCGGCCGTGTCGAGCGGCGGCCCGGCGTCGCGCTTCCGGTCTCCGGTGGAAACGCGGACGGCGACGAGACCGACGGCGCGGACGCCGCGCCCTCGCGCGCCGAGGCCCTCGCGGCCTCGACGCTCGCGTCGACGCGGTACTCCGGCGACCCAGAGGCGGCGCGCGACGCGCTCGCCCCGCTGGGACTGCCGGCCGACCCCGACGCCGACGACCGCCGGCGCTTCGCGTCGCTGGTCGCGGTCGACGCGGTCGACGGCGACGACGCCAGCGATCGCGCGGCCTCGGCGGTCGAGCGCGCACTCCGCCCGTACGCGACCGACGGCCCGTTCGAGACGGTCGGCGGCTACGCCGACGTGCTCGACGCGCTCGCCCGGGAGGCGCCCGGGACGGGCATCTCGCTCGCGCTCGCGAGCGACCCGGACGCGTCGCTCCGGACGGCCGCGCTCGACGCGTGGCGCCGCCACGGACTGGCGGCCCACCGCGCGCTCGACGCCGCGACTGTTGGCCGGTACGACGGCTGCGTCGTCGCCCGCGTCGACGCGTCTCCGACGGTCCTGCCGACGGTCGCCCGGCTCGTCCGGGACTTCCGATCGCCGGAGCCGGTCGCGGTCGCGCTCGACGAGAGCGCGGGGCGGCTCGCGGCCGCCGCGACCGCCGGCGGTGGGCGCGCAGCGGGCGACGCGGTCGCCGGTGGGGGCCGCGCAGCGGGCGACGCGGCCGCCGACCCGATCGGACTCGGCGACGCCTGCCGGACCGCCGCCGGCGAGGTCGGCGGCCGTGGCTGGGGGACCCCCCAACGCGGCGGGATCGCCGTCGAACCGGACGCGAGCGATACGGGCGACCCCGACATCACGGCGGCGCTGGCCGCGCTCCGGGAGGCGATCTGAGATGATCGACGACGCCGCGCCGTCGCCCGCGAACGACGCCGACCGGACCGCGACGGTCCGGACCGAGCACGCCGACGCCGCGACGGTCGCGGCCGCGCTCGGGCCGGACGAGACCGACTCGATGCGCACGCGCGTCGACGGCGACGTCGTCGCCTGTACCGTCGCGCGACCGACGACCGGGGGACTCCAGTCGACGCTGGACGACCATCTCGTGAACCTGCGCGTCGCCGACAGCGTCATCGAGCGCGGTCGGGCGCACGCCGACCGAGATTCGCCGCGAACCGACGCCGCGGACGCCGACTCCATCGACACTCTCGACTCCGCAGACGAACCGCAGACGACCGACACCGACACACAATCCGACACATGAGCGAACGATCCGTATCCAAGAGCAGAGAACAGAAGCGCTGGTACAACGTGCTGGCGCCCGAACAGTTCGACCGACAGGAGCTCGGCGAGACCCTCGCCGAGGAGCCCCAGCAGGTCGTCGGCCGCACGATCACGACGACCCTCGATCAGCTGACGGGCGACTCCAACGCGAACAACACGAAGCTGACCTTCAAGATCACCGACGTGGGCAGCGACTCGGCGTACACCGAGTTCATCAAGTACGAGCTGACGCGCGATTACCTGCGCTCGCTCGTCCGCCGCGGCGCCTCGAAGGTCGAGGCGTCGATCACGGTGCTGACGACGGACGACTACCGCGTCCGCGTCCAGCCCGTCGCCCTGACGACGAAGAAGGCCGATCGCTCGCAGGAGAAGGCGATCCGCCGCGTGATGATCGACAAGGTCCACGCCGCCGCCGAGGAGCGCACCTTCGAGGCGTTCGTCGACGCGATCGTCGACGGGAACCTCTCGTCGGCCATCTACGGCGACGCCAAGGAGATCTACCCGCTGCGCCGCGTCGAGGTCCAGAAGCTGACCCTCGAAGCGCGCCCGTCCGAGGTCGCCGCCGAGGAGGAGACCGCCGTCGACGTCGACGCCGACGAAGTCGCGGTCGACGCCGACGAGTAACGACTCGTCCGACCGACGCGACCCGTTTTGCGTTTATCGACCGCGTAGCGGCCGGGCCGTCGAGCCGCATCGCGCGGTCCCGCTGTCGAGCCGCATCGCGCGGTCCCACCGTCAGACATCCGAGACAGAGAGCGTCATCTGCCGGCGATACGGCTCGAATCCCCACCTCTCGTAGAACGCTGTCGCTCGCTCGTTATCGACGTCGAGTCGGAGTTCGCCGCAGTCGCGTTCGCGGGCGTCGGCGGCCGCGCGCTCCAGCAGGTCGGTCCGCGAGTCCGGAGTCGCGGTACGGATCCGCCACGTAGATGTCTCCAATCACGAGCCGGTCGGGGCGGTCGAACACCTCCGGGGCACTCGTCGACGCTCGTCGAGGGGAACGCCGCGAGATCGCGGTCCGGGTCGGGAACCCCGACCGGCGCGGGATCCTCGGGGTCGAGGCGTTCGGGGTCGGCGTCGCTGGGGTCGGCCTCCGGATCGACCGCGACGACCCACGTCCGACAGTCGTCGTTCTCGCGGAGCAGGTCGAGCCGGAACGCGGTCTCCGCCGCGATCAGTTCCTCGTCGGACCGGTCGGCGAGCGGCATACCCTTTCGGGTCGCGTGCGACTCGTCCGCGTCCGTCGATATCCCGGAGACGAAAGCTTGAAACGCCGCTCGCCCGACCTCTCGGGTATGGAACTGCGGGTCATCGAGAAGACCGACACGGAGCTCAACATCGAGATCGCGGGCGAGGATCACACGTTCATGAACGTGCTAAAGGGCGCCCTGCTGGAGTCGGAGGACGTTGCGGCCGCGACCTACGACGTGAACCCCGAGCAGTCGGGCGGCCAGACCGAGCCGGTCCTCACCGTCAAGTCGGAGGAGGAGGACCCGCTCGACGTGCTCGCGGACGCCGCCGAGTCGATCACCGAGCGCACGGACGCGCTGCGCGACGCGGTCCGCGCGGCCTGAGACGGTCCCTCTTTTCGTCCCGATCGGTCCCCGTCGCTTCTACCCGAGCGGCTACTCCCTGCCGAGCGGCCGCTTCCTCGCCGCGCGCTCGCCTCCGTGAGGGGCATACCTAAGTGCCGACTCCCGAAACGGAGGGGTATGCCGCCGAGCGTACTCATGCTGGGATGGGGGTTCCCGCCGAACATCACCGGCGGGCTGGACGTCCACGTCGGGGAACTGTTCACCGGGCTGCGAGACGACCTCGGCGTCGACGTCACGCTGGTGTTGCCCGCGGAGTTCGCCCCCGACGACGAGCCGGGACTCGAACCGGTCGAGACCGGCGAGGGCGACGTGGCGGCGCGCGTCGGCCAGCTCTCCGACCGGTTCGCCGCGCTCGCGCCCGACCACGACGTGGTCCACACGCACGACTGGTTCGGGTACGGTCCCGGCCGCGCCGCCGCCCGCGAGTCCGACGCCACCTGGGTCTCCTCGTTCCACTCGCTGGCGAGCGACCGCAACATCGACCCGCCGAGCCGAGAGGTCGAGACCGAGCGCCGGCTCGCGAACGCGGCCGACACGAACATCGCGGTCAGCGAGATCGTCCGCGAGGACATCCGGGAGCTGTACGACGCCGACTCGCGGGTCGTGTACAACGGCTTCTCGACGCCGAAGTTCTCCGGGAAGGACGTGCGCGCCGACCTCGGCATCGACGGCGAGATGCTGTTCTTCGTCGGCCGTCACACCGACCAGAAGGGGATCTCGCACCTCCTGTACGCGACCAAGAAGCTCCGCGGCCGCGACGCGACGCTCGTCGTCGGCGGGTCGGGCCACCAGACCGAGCAGCTGAAGCGGTTCGTCGAGCTGCTCGGCATCGAGGAGCGCGTCGAGTTCGTCGGCTACGTCCCCGAGGCGGAGCTTGGCGACTACTACGCCGCCTCGGACGCGTTCGTCTCGCCGTCGTACGCGGAGCCGTTCGGCATCACCATCACCGAGGCGCTGGAGGCGGGGACGCAGGTCGTCGCGACCCGCTCGGGCGTCGCCGAGGTGCTCCCCGACGACTGCCTCGTGGAGGTCGAGACGGACTCGGAGTCGATCGTCGACGGGATGATCGAGGCGCTCGACCGCGAGGAGCCGCCGCAGTACGAGCGCCGCGAGTGGGGCGCCGTCGCCGAGGACACGCTCGCCGTGTACGAAGACGTCGCGTAAGTTCCCCGGTCCCCGTCCCCCGCGACCGCAACGCGTTCAGTCCTCTCCGCCGCGGTACACGTCGAACTCCGTCACCGGCTCCGGGTGCGTGACCCGGAAGCCGTCGGCGGTCTCCATCACGCCGCGCGTGCTGCCGGTCGCCCCGCCGTACGGGCTCTCCTCGCCGCCCGCGCCGGCGCCCTGGTACGGCGAGGTGTACGGCGATCCGGACACCGGATCGTCGAACCCCTCGGGCGGGAGGTAGATCCGCTCGCCGTCGTCCGACCGCACGACGACGGCGACGTCTCGCGTGCCGGTCACGTCGATGACCGTGCGGTCCGCCGTGATCCGCGAGTCGACCTCGATGTCGGTGTCGTCCATGTGGCCTCCTGTGACCGGGAGCGGTTTAGCTGTGCCGGCGGGGCGCGCTGCTGTCCCGGCCGGACCGCCCCGGCGCACCGACGCCCCGGCAGAACGCGACGCGCCGCGGGAACCCCGTGGTGAATCCTTTTGTGCGGCCGCGCCGAACCTCGCTTCGATGGACGTCAACAGCCATGCCGAGGAGCTCGCCTCCGACCTCGGCGTCGACAAAGAGGAGGTCAAAGCCGACCTACAGAACTTACTGGAGTACAGCGTCCCCATCGACGAGGCGAAACAGAGCGTCCGCCGGAAACACGGCGGCGGTGGCGGCGGCTCCTCCCCCACGCCCGACGCCGTCGACGTCGGCGAGATCACGACGGACAACGACGGCGTGACGGTGACGGTCCGCGTGCTCACGCAGGGGACGCGCACGATCCGCTATCAGGGCGACGACCTCACGATCCGCGAGGGCGAGGTCGCCGACGAGACGGGCGTCATCTCCTACACCGCCTGGCAGGACTTCGGCTTCGAGCCGGGCGACTCGCTGACGATCGGCAACGCCGGCGTCCGCGAGTGGGAGGGAGAGCCGGAGCTAAACCTCAACGACTCGACGACCGTCGCCATCGCCGACGAGGCGGTCGCGGTCGACCGCGAGGTCGGCGGCGACCGCAGCCTCGTCGACATCGCGGCGGGCGATCGCGGGCGCAACGTGGAGGTCCGCGTGCTGGAGGTCGACGAGAAGACCATCTCCGGGCGCGACGGCGAGACGGAGATCCTCGAAGGGGTCGTCGGCGACGAGACCGCGAAGCTCCCGTTCACCGACTGGCAGCCCCGCTCCGAGATCGAGGCCGGCGCCGACCTCCGGATCGAGGACGTGTACGTGCGGGAGTTCCGCGGCGTCCCCTCGATCAACCTCACCGAGTTCTCGACGGTGACGCCGCTGCCCGATCCCGTCGAAGTCGCCGAGGACGCCCCCCGGCTCTCGGTCGCGGACGCCGTCGCCTCCGGCGGGATGTTCGACGTCGAGGTCGTCGGCAACGTCCTCGAGATCCGGGACGGCTCCGGACTCATCGAGCGTTGTCCGGAGTGCGGCCGCGTCGTCCAGAACGGCCAGTGCCGGAGCCACGGCGACGTCGACGGCGAGGACGACCTCCGCGTGAAGGCCATCCTCGACGACGGCACCGACACCGTCACCGTCGTCCTCGACGACGAGCTGACGGCCGAGGTGTACGGCGGCGACCTCGATGACGCCCTCGACGCCGCGAAGGACGCGATGGACAAGGAGGTCGTCGCCGACGACATCGCCGACTCGCTCGTCGGGCGCGCGTACCGCGTCCGCGGGAACCTCTCGGTGGACGACTACGGCGCCACCCTCGACGCGGACGAGTTCGAACTCGCGGACGACGACCCGGCCGAGCACGCCCGCGCCGCGCTCGCGGAGGTGGGCGAATGAGCGACGACGGGCCGGGCGCCCGGGAGGTCGCCTACCGGCTGTTCGCCGCCGAGTTCGACGACGCCTCGCTGTCGTACTCCGAGAGCGACGAGGAGCGCGCCCCCAACTACGTCGTCACGCCGACCGGCGCGCGGGTGAACCGCCTGTTCACGGCGGGCGTGCTCACCGAGGTCGAGCGCGTGAACGACGAGACGCGCCGCGGCCGCGTCGTCGACCCCTCCGGCGCGTTCGTCACCTACGCCGGCCAGTACCAGCCGGAGGCGCAGACCTTCTTGGAGCGCGCCGACCCGCCCGCGTTCGTCGCGCTCACCGGGAAGGCGCGCACCTTCGAGCCGGAGGACTCCGACCGCGTGTTCACCTCGGTCCGCCCGGAGAGCCTCAACGAGGTCGACGCCGACACCCGCGACCGCTGGGTCGTCTCCGCCGCGGAGGCCACCCTCGACCGCCTCGCGGTGTTCGCGACGGCGCTCGACTCCGACCTGCGGGGCGACGACCTCCGCGCCGGGCTGGAGGCGGGCGGCGCCCCCGCCCCGCTCGCGGCCGGGATCCCGAAGGCACTCGATCACTACGGCACCACGGCGGCCTACGCCGAGGCGGTCCGCCGGCTCGCGGTCGACGCCCTCGAGATGATCGCGGGCGACCGCGACGAGGTCCGCGCCCTCGACGTCGCCCCCGACGAGGGGGAGGCGACCGCGATCGGTCCGCTCCCGGACACCGACGTGACGATCGAGGAACCGGCCGCCACGACCGGAAGCGACGAGGTCTCGGAGGGGGAGTCCGTCTCCGAGCCGACCGCGGACGCCGAAGCCTCAGTCGACGACTCGGCTGAGCCGGCGACGGATGAGTCGACCGATACGGGAACCGACAAATCGACCGATACGGGAACCGGTTCTCCCGACGAGTCAGAACCCCTCACCGACGCGGACGATTCGGACGAGACGACCGACGTCGCTGACGCCGCCGATACTCCCGATGACGGCGGTCTCGGCGACTTCGACGCGACCGCAGACGACGCGGCCGCGACCACGGAAGACGACGCGGACGCGACCGCAGACGACGCGGCCGCGACCACGGAAGACGACGCGGACGCGACCGCAGACGACGCGGATACGACCACGGAAGACGACGCGGATGCGACCGCGGACCTCGATCCGGACGCGGACGCCGACGACATGTACCAGCTCGACGACGAGGAGCGCGAGGAGATCGAGTCCGAGTTCGGGACCGACTTCTCGACCGGGACCGAGGTCGACGAGCCCGGCGAGGCCGACATCGACGTGCCCGACCCCGAGGACCTCGCCGAGGAGTCTGTCGACGATTCCGCGGCGGCGGCGGACGCGGTCACCGGCGAGGGCGACGAGACCGAGACCGCCGACGCCTCCGAGTCGGCGGTCGAAACCGACGTGGAATCCGATTCCGACGGGGAGGTCGACGCCGACGAAGGGGGAGACGTCGACCTCGAATCCGCGGCGGTCGCGGCGATGGCCGACCTCGACGACGGCGACGGGGCGCCCCGCGAGGCGGTCGTCGAACGCGTCGCGGACGAGCGCGGCGTCGAGCCGGGCGCGGTCGAGGACGCCATCCAGGACGCGCTGATGAGCGGCCAGTGTTACGAGCCGGGAGACGGGCTGCTCAAGCCGATCTGATGGCGCGGGTCGAGCCGGTCGTCGGCGAGCCGGCGGCCGTGGCCGACCTCGACGGGGAACGCGCGCTGCTCGTCGCCGACGTCCACGCCGGCATCGAGGTTGGCCTGCGCTACGAGCGCGGCGTCGAACTGGACTCCCGCGCCGACGAGCGTCGCGAGCGGCTCTGTGACCTCGTCGTCGAGACCGACGCCGACCGGCTCGTGGTGCTCGGCGACCTCGCGCACCGGATCGGCGCGCCCGACGGCGACGAACGCGAGGAGCTGGAAACCCTGATCCGCGCCGTCACGGACCGAGTTCCGATGACGCTCGTCGAAGGGAACCACGACGCGGGCGTCGCGGCGGCGTTCGCCGCCGACCTCGACGTCATCGGCTCCGAAGGCGGGTTCCTCGGCGACGAGCCGACGTCCGGCGTCGCGGTCTGTCACGGCCACACGTGGCCCGACCCCGCACTCCTCGACGCCGACGTGGTGTGTACCGGCCACGAACACCCGCAGGTGCGGCTGGAGGACGCGGTCGGCGGCTCGCGCGTCGAGCGCGCGTGGCTCCGCGGCGAACTCGACCCGGCGGCGTTCGTGGAAGACGCCGGAGATGAGCGGGACGGTTCCGACCCGCCCGAAGACGACTCCGACCCGCCCGAACTTGTCGTCTTCCCGGCGTTCAACGAGCGGTCCGGCGGAACGTGGGTGAACGTCGAGGGACAGTCGTTCCTCGCGCCGTACCTCCCCGCGGCGCTGCCCGCCGCGGACGCGTACCTGCTCGACGGGACGCGCCTTGGAGATTATCGGCAGGTCTGAACCGCAGAAAACGAGTCCGCCTACTCCTCGACCGGCCGGAACCGGAACCCGTCCCACTCCTGGCTCTCCGGTTCGCGGATGCCGGCGCCCGGCTCCCGAAGCTCGTCGGCGTAGACCGGCTCGACGCGGTCGCCGATGTCGACGTCGAACTGCTCGTCGGCGTCGGCGTCGCCGCTCCCGGTCTCGGCTATCTGGCCGAGCGCGCGGACCGGCGGTCCGTCGTACCCGTCGCCCATCTCGAACTCGACGATCGCGAGGGTGTTCGGCTCGCGGACGCCCGGGGGCGTCGCGGTCGATGTCGTCCAGGTGACGACCCGGCCCTCGCGCTCGCGGAGGTCGACCGTCCCGACGCGCTCGGCGCCGTTCGGACCCACGGTGTGGGGCGGGTACGTGACGGTGCCGTCCGCGTACTCCGTCGCCTCGAAGGTCGGTTCGCCGCTGTTCCTCTCGTCGCTTCCGGTCGCGCTGTCGGCGTCGGTCTCGTTGTCGCTCATTGGCTTCCCTCCAAAACGGTGGTGGTCACGCAGTTCCCGAACCCGCCGACGTTGCAGGCGAGACCCGTGTCGGCCTCGACCTGTCGCGGCCCGGCGTCGCCCGTGACCTGCTTGAATATCTCGTACACCTGCGCGACGCCGCTGGCGCCGAGCGGGTGCCCCTTCGATTTGAGACCGCCGGAGGTGTTGATCGGGAGGTCGCCGTCGCGGTCGGTGACGCCCTCCTCGACCGCCTTCCACCCCTCGCCCTTCTCGAAGAAGCCGAGGTCCTCGCTCTGGAGGAACTCCAAGATCGTGAACATGTCGTGGAGTTCGGCCACGTCGACGTCGTCCGGGGAGATTCCGGCCATCTCGTAGGCGATATCCGAGGAGTCGACGACGCCGCCCATCGTCGTCGGGTCCGCGCGCTCGTGGACGACGTGCGTGTCGGTCGCGCCGCCGATGCCAGAAATCACGGCGTAGCTGCCGTCGGGCGCGTACTCCTCGGCGACGGACTCGGGACAGAACACGAGCGCCGCGGACCCGTCGGTGATCGGGCAGAAGTCGTACAGCCGGAGGGGGTCGGCGACGGTCGGCGAGTCGAGGACCGTGTCGAGGTCGACCTCCTTCTGAAACTGCGCGTGGGGGTTGTCCACGCCGTTAGCGTGGTTCTTCACCGCGACCTTCCCGAGGCTCTCGCGGGGCGCGTCGTACTCGTCGAGGTACAGGCGCGCGGTGAGGCCCGCAAAGGAGGGGAGCGTCACGCCCTGTTTGTACTCGACCGGGTGGGTGAGCGACGCGATCACGTCGGTCGCCTCCGCGGTCGTCCGGTGGGTCATCTTCTCGCCGCCGACGAGCATCGTGAGGTCGCTCGCGCCGGAGGCGACCGACTGCCACGCCGCGTACACCCCGGCGCCGCCCGACGAGGAGGTCTGGTCGATCCGCGCGGTGTAGGCCGGCTGCGCCGCGAGGTCGTGGGCGAGCGCGTTCGGGACGCCGGTCTGTCCCTCGAACTCGCCGCTGGCCATGTTCGAGACGTACAGGTGGTCGAGGTCGTCGCCGTCGACGCCGGCGTCGTCGAGCGCGGCCGCGCCCGCCTCCGCCAGCAGCTCCCGCACCCAGGCGTCGCGCTGCCCGAACCGGGTCATCGACGCGCCGACGATCGCTACGCGTTCCATATCGGTGGGTCCACCGCGGTCGCCTAAAACGTACCTCTCTGCGGTCGGCGACGGGTCGGCAGCGCCCGCCGCCGTCCCGATTACCCGTCGGACGGGGTGACCGCTACTCCGCGCGTCGTCCGCCGTGCCCCGGGTAGTCGCGCTCGAACCGCGACCCGATCTCCTCGCGGTCGAGTCGGATCACGACCGGGCGTCCGTGCGGACAGGCGTACGGGTTCTCGCAGGCGTCGAGCCGGTCGAGGAGGTCGACGACCCGCCCCTCGGTCAGCGAGGTGTTGCCCGTGACCGAGGGGTAGCAGGCGAGGTCGGCGAGCAGCTCGTCGACGGCGTCGACGACCGGGGCGTCGCCCGCGGCGGCGTCGTCGACCAGCGCGGACAGGGCGTCGCGCAGGAGGTCGGGGTCGAGCGCGGCGTCGAAGACGGCCGGGACCGCTGTCACCGAGACCGCGCGGTCGCCCGCCCGCTCGGCCCGGAAGCCGATCTCGGAGAGGTCGTCGACGAACTCCTCGAACAGCGCCGCCTCGCGGGCGGTCAGCTCGATTCGGACCGGCTCAGCGAGCGCCTGCGCGTCCGCGCCGTCCGCGAAGACAGCCTTGAGCCGCTCGTAGTTCACCCGCTCGTCGGCCGCGTGCTGGTCGATCAACACGAGGCCGTCCGGCGCCTCCGCGACGACGTACGTCTCGTGAAGCTGGCCGAGTATCCGCAGCGAGGGCAGCGAGTCGAACTCGCGCTCGCTCTCCGTCGCCTCGCCGTCGAGGGTCCGCTGTCGCGTCGCGGGGTTCGTTCGGGGGGTCGAGCGAGTCGCGTCCGACGGCGTCGTGCCCGATTGCGTCGCGTCCGATCGCGCCGTATCCGACCGCGCTTCCCGCGTCTCGGGTTCCGCTGCCGCGTCGTCGGTGGGTTCTGTCTCGGTCTCCTCGCCGATGTCTCGACTCTCGCTTCCGGCGACGCCGTCGTCGGTCGCCGGTCCCGCGTCGCGATCCGCGGAGTCGTCCTGCCAACTCCGGGGAGAGGGTCGAGGTTCGCCGTTCGCACCGTCGGTCGCGTCGTCGGTCGCACCGCTACCCAGATCGTCGACCGCCCACGCCGCGTCGTCGTCGGGGTCCAGTTCGGTCGGCGTCGCCGACTCTTCGGCGTCGGTCTCGATCGACATTTCGCCGCTTTCGGGCGCTCCGCCGGGCGTTCGCTCGGAATCGGCCGACTCGGCCGACTCGGTCGCCGTCGTCGGTTCGCGCCCCTCGCGCGCGGCGCGCTCGTGGTCCGTGTCCGCGCCCCCGACGGCCTCGTCGTCGGGCGTCTCCGGAGTGACGGCGGTCTCGGCGGGCGCCGACTGGCCGCGGGGCGCCGTCGACCGGATCAGGCCGTGGTCGAGGAGGGCGTCCTCGACGGCGGCCTCGACCGCCGAGCGGACCGCCGACTCCTCGTCGAAGCGCACCTCCAGCTTCCGGGGGTGGACGTTCACGTCGACGTCGCCGGCCGGGACCTCGACGAAGAGGACCGCGAACGGGTAGCGGTCGGGCGCCAGCTGCCCGCCGTAGGCGTCGAGGGTCGCCTCGCGGAGCGCGCTCGCGGTGACGTACCGTCCGTTGACGTACGTCGAGAGGTAATCGCGGGTCGAGCGCGCCGTCTCGGGGTGCGAGACCAGTCCCGTGACCCGCTCGACGGGGGCGTCGTCGTCGGCCCCTCCGTCCGCGTCGCCCTCGTCGGGCGTCCAGTCGACGTCGATCATCGACTCGGCCACCTCGCGGCCGTAGACGGCGAGGACGGCCGAGCGGAGGTCGCCGTTCCCCTCGGTCGCGAACGTCTCGCGGCCGTCGTGTTCCAGCGAGACCGCGACGTCCGGATTCGCCAGCGCGTAGCCGGTCACGACGGTGTTCACGTGGTCGAACTCGGTGGCGGTCCGCTTGAGGAACTTCTCCCGGGCGGGCGTGTTGAAGAAGAGGTCGTCGACCTCGACGGTCGTCCCCGCCGGACAGCCCGCGGGGCGGACCTCGCCCACCTCGCCGCCCTCGACGGCGATCTCCGCGCCGGCCTCGGCGTCCGGGGGGCGCGAGCGGACGGTGAGCCGGGAGACGGCGCCGACGGTGTACAGCGCCTCGCCGCGGAAACCGAGGGTCCCGACGCCGCGGTCGAGGTCCTCGATGTCGCCGATCTTCGAGGTGGCGTGTTCGGCGACGGCCGCCTCCAGCTGGTCTTCGGGGATGCCGACGCCGTCGTCGCGGACGCGGATCCCCTCGGTGCCGCCGGACTCGACCGAGACGGCGACGCGGCTCGCGCCCGCGTCGAGGCTGTTCTCGACCAACTCCTTCACGACGCTCGCGGGGCGCTCGACGACCTCGCCGGCCGCGATCCGCTGGACGGTCCGCTCGTCCAACCGCTCGATGTCTGGCGGCTCCATGCTTACCGTCCGTCGGACGAGCGCGCACTTCAAGCCGTTGTCGCCGGCGGCGACGCGAGGTGGACGGGTTCCCGGAGAAGCCGTCATTTACGAGTAAAACCACGTGGCGCGTGCCTTCGAGCGCCCTCAGGCGCGAGAAGCACGCGCGAGGGAGTCGGTCGCCCGAGCGAAGCGACGGGCGACCGACGAGGTTGGGGAGGCGTGAGGTGCTGTGCGGATGCGGTCGGGCGGGACTCAAAGGGGCAGCCGGGAGGACGAAGCACGGCGACGCAAGCACCGGAGCGAAGGAGCGGTAGCGACTGAGCGAGGAGCGCAGCGAGCCGCGCGAGTCCTCGCGGCTGGGGCTTTGGAAGTGTTCACGGTGGTAGCAACAGTTTTCGTACGAATGGCAGAACCCGCCGTGCCCGTCTCCGATTCAGAGAGAAAGTACGAACGATCGGTTCACACACCAGCGCCGAATCCTAAAACCGACCTCGATTACGCGACTGCGGCGGCAATCTCCTCGTCGGTGAGGAACACGTCCTCGCCCGTCTCGGCGTCGAACAGGTGGAGGTCCGCCTCCGCGAAGGTGACGCCGACCTCGTCGCCCGCCTTGGGCTGGACCTCCGCGGGCGACCGCGCGAGGAAGTCCTCGCCAACGCCGAGGTGGACATAGTTGTCGGAGCCGATCGGTTCGACAACCTCGACGGTCGCGGCCAGCGTCTCCTCGCCGGTCGGATTCTCGACGATCTCCATGTTCTCGGGACGGATTCCCAGCGTGTACGGGCCGCTTTCGAGGTCGTGGCCCGCGACGTACTCGCGGCTGAGCGAGAGCGCCAGCCCCGACTCCTCGTCGCGGATCGTCGCGGTCGTCCCGTCGGTCTCGACGTCGACGTGGAGGAAGTTCATCGACGGCGAGCCGATGAAGCCGGCGACGAACTCGTTGACCGGGTTCTGGTACACCTCTGTCGGCTCGCCGACCTGCTGGAGCTCGCCGTCGTTCAGGATGGCGAGGCGGTCGCCCATCGTCATCGCCTCCTCCTGGTCGTGGGTGACGTACATCGCGGTGACGCCGAACTCCTTCTGTAGCTTCTGGATCTCCGCGCGCATCTCCGTGCGGAGCTTCGCGTCGAGGTTCGAGAGCGGCTCGTCGAAGAGGAACACCTCCGGCTCGCGCGCGATGGCCCGGCCGAGCGCGACGCGCTGCTTCTGCCCGCCGGAGAGCTCGTCCGGCTTGTCGTCGAGGAGGTCCTCGATGCCCATCATCTCCGCCATCTCTCGGACCCGCTCGTGGCGCTCCGCCGTCGTCATCTCGGTGCTCATCTTCAGCCCGAACGCCATGTTCTCGCGGACCGTCTTGTGCGGGTACAGGGCGTAGTTCTGGAACACCATCGCGACCGGGCGCTCCTTCGCGTGGATGTCGGTCACGTCCTCGTCGTCGAAGCTGACGGTCCCGGAGGTCGGCTCTTCGAGTCCCGCCACCATCCGGAGGGTGGTCGTCTTCCCGCACCCGGACGGGCCGACCACGGTCACGAACTCCCCGTCGTCGATCTCCAGGTCGAGGTCGTCGACGGCGACGATGGTCCCCCTGTCGAACTCCTTCCGGAGCGTATCGAGCGTGACGCGTGCCATTTCCCTGAAGACTGGTCCGCTGGCATATGAGTTCTTTGCTGTTTTTCTGATATATGGTGAACTATCTCTTCTCAAATATCGCGTTCATCGGCAGCGACCGAAGCGACTGCCGAGCGACTCGATCGGCGGAGAGTTGATCCGGGTCGATCCGTATCAATCCGGATCGATCGGGATGTACCCCAAACACTAAATGTATGAAAATATAATTCATCATTTGTTCTGGCCACATGAACGAGAAACGTAGAACGCTGCTCAAGACGATGGGGGGATCGACTGCGCTCGCGGCGCTCGCGGGCTGTATCAGTACCGGTGGCGACGGCGGCGACGGTTCCGACAGCGGCAACGGGTCCGATGGCGGCGACGGGTCCGACGGCGGCGGCGGGAACTCCGGCTCCGCGCGGCTGTGGGCCGACCTCACCGACGCCGAGGACGAGGACATGGACGCGTACATCTCCGACTTCGAGGAGGAGTCGGGCTACATCATCAACAAGGAGGCGCCCGGCGGCGAGCTCGACCAGCAGCTCGAAACGGCGATTCCGGCCGGCGACGGCCCGGATTCGTGGATCTGGGCGCACGACTGGGTCGGCCGGTTCGCGGTCCGTGAGGACCCGCCGTTCCTGTACGACGCGAGCGACGACGTCGATGTCTCACTCGACAGCTACACCGAGACCGCACAGCAGGCGGCCCAGTTCGACGGCGGGCTCTACGGCCTGCCGTTCGCGTCCGAGACCGCCGCGCTGTACTACAACGCGGACATGGTCGAGGAGCCGCCGGAGACGCTGGAGGAGATGGTTTCGGTCATGGAGGAGCACCACGATCCTGAAAACGGCCAGTACGGGCTCTCCTTCCCGGGCGTCGACCCGTACCAGGCGAGCGGGTTCATTCAGGCCTACGGCGGCGACCTCTTCGACGAGGAGAACCTGGAGGTCACCGTCGACAGCGACGCGTGTAAACGGGGGATGGACGCGCTCGAAACCCTCTACGAGTACATGCCCGCCGACCCGGGCTACGAGTCGCAGATCGTCGCGTTCTCGGACGGGCTCGCGCCGTTCGCGATCAACGGTCCGTGGGAGCTCGGCAACCTCCAGAGCGAGGTCGACAACCTCGGCGTCACGACGCTGCCGACCGTCGACGGCAACAACCCGCGCTCGTACTCCGGCGTCCAGCTGTTCTACTTCAGTTCGATGCTGGCCGACGCGGACCAGTCGACGGTCGACGCCGCGACCGGACTCGCCGAGTGGTACACGACGAACCCGGAGATCATCCGGAGCAACGCCGAGTCGCAGGGGTACATTCCGGTCCTCGGCGAGGTCGTCGAAAGCGGCGACGTCGCGGACGAGGTCCAGGCGTTCGCCCAGCAGGTGGAACACGGCGTCCCGATGCCGAGCCACCCCGACATGGACAGCGTCTGGACGCCCGTGACGGACGCGTTGGAGCGCGTCTTCAACGGCGACCAGGAGAGCGACGCCGCGCTCGACCAGGCCGCCTCCGAGATCCGGGAGGCGCTGTAGGCACCCTCCGGAGCGATGGCCTCTTCGCAACCCGGAACCGGCGTGAGCGGACTGGGTCGCCTGCGCTCGGCGCTGCCCTTCTCCAGTCGCGACTGGGGACTGCTGTTGGTCGCGCCCGGCGTCATCCTCTTTTCGAGCTTCATGCTGTACCCCATCTTCTATCTCTTCTACATCTCGCTCACCGACGCGACGTTCGCCGGGTCGGTGATCGGGGGCGGCGCCGAGCTGATCGGGCTGGAGAACTACGTCCAGCTGATCGGCGACTCGCAGTTCAAGACGTCGATGATCACGACGTGGCTGTTCGTCGCCGTCTCGCTCGTGATCAAGGTGTTCCTCGCGGTGGGGATCGCCCTCCTCTTGAACCACGCCCGCGTCGCCGGGAAGCGGTACATGCGCGCGGCGGTGATCGTCCCGCTGGGGTTCCCCGGCATCTTCACGATCACCGTCTGGCGCGGGATGTTCAGCGACGCGCGCTACGGCGTGTTCAACACGATACTGGGCCGATACAACGAGTTCATGTCGTCGCTGTCGGCGCCCGAGCTGCTCCTGTTCGACGTGCCGATCGGCTTCCTCAGCGGCCGTTGGGAGGCGTTCTTCGCGTACGTCACCACGGAGGTGTGGCTGGCGTACCCGTTCATGGTTATCATCATCGTGAGCGCCTTACAGGACGTTCCCCGGTCGCTCCACGAGGCGGCGATGGTCGACGGCGCGGGCGCACTCCAGCGGTTCCGCACCGTGACCGTACCCGCGATCAAGGGACCGGTGCTTTTCGCGTCGATCCTCACGGCCGCGACCTCCTTCCAGCAGTTCCTGATCCCGTGGGTGTTCAACCAGGGGGGACCGTCGCGACAGAACGAGCTGATCATCGTGTACGGCTACCGCGAGGCGATCACGTTCAATCAGTTCGGCCTGTCGGCCGCGATCTTGATCGTCGGCATCGCGTTCGTCGGGCTGTTCATGTTCGTCGCCGTGCGCTACGGCGGTCTCGCCGAGGGGGTGGGTGACGAATGAATCCCCTCGGCTCCGCGGCCGCGCTGGTCGCTTCCGCGGCCGCGCTGGTCCGCTCGAAGCTGGTCGCGCTCGCGACCGCGCCGAAGCGGTTCTCCGTGATGATCCGGCGAGCGGTTTACGACGTTCGCACGGGGAAGCGTACGTCGTGGGACGTGACGAAGAGCGTCCTGATGACCCTGTTCGGACTCGCGATGGTGCTCGTGCTGCTGTTCCCGCTGTTCTGGATCACGAGCGCGTCGCTCGCGGAGGGGTCGCGGCTGTTCAACACGAGCGGCATCTTCCCGGACCCGTCGACGTACAACCTCGGCGCGTACCGGTGGGTGATCTTCGAGTCCGACTTCTTCTTCGTCGACGGCGACTGGGGGTACCCCCAGCTCGTCATCGGCGGCGGCGGCGGACTTCTCCCCTTCAGCTTCCGGTGGGCCGGCACCGAGACCGGCCCCGGCGCGCTGTTCAACAGCCTCTACATCGTCAGCGTGACGCTCGCGGCCGGCTTCGGAATGATCGTCCCGGCCGCGTACGCGTTCTCGCGCCGGCAGTTCGTGGGCCGCAAGCGGATCCTCTACGGCTACGTCCTCTTCACCCAGATCGGCGCCGGGCTGTCGATCGCGACGCTCGTGGCGCTGTACTCGCTGTTCAGCACCTACGGACTCACGAACAACCTGTTCGTCCTCGGGCTGTTCTACGCCGCGTCGGCGATCCCGTTCAACACGTGGCTGCTGAAGACGTACATGGACAACATCCCCGTCTCCTACGAGGAGGCGGCGATGGTCGACGGCGCGAGCTTCCTCGACACGATCCGGGAGGTGATCCTCCCGCTGACGAAGCCGGGACTCGCGGTCGTCCTGATCTTCGTCTGGCTCGCCGGCTGGAACGAGTTCATCATCGCGCAGACGCTGCTCCGCCCCGAGAACTATCCCCTCTCGGTGGAGCTGTACAACATCGCGACCGAGGGCCGGTTCTCGACGCCGTGGACGCGGTTCGCGGCGTTCGCGAACCTGTTCGCGCTGCCGGTCGCGATCGTCTACTTCGCGGCCCAGCGCTCCGTCGAGGACGGCCTCTCGTTCGGCGGGATGGAAGGGTAGTCGCGTCGTCCGGTCCCTCCGAAATCCACTCTTTCGATTCCGACGACTCCTGCCCCGGCGAGAACGGGTACTCAAACTCCGTCCAACTGAACGGGGTAAAACACACAATCGATCACTGTCTCACCAACGATGTCATCGACGCGATGCTCGCCGGGGCGGGTGTCGCACAGATCGCCGCGATCCTCACCGGAGGACCGGTGAACGCACCCGCGTTCGTGATCAGCGAATGCGCGGCTGTCCTCTTGGCGACCGGCTGGCAGATTGTCGACAACAACGCGGAGGGGGAAAGAGTTCAGATCGTCGTGTTCTTCCCCAACGTCATCGGCGTTCCCGGTATCGATCCTCAGTGAGGCGACGCGACGTGTCCTGACTGTACCCAAGACTTATGACTCGCAAAGCAAGGGGCTGAATCATGTTGAACAAAGTTGGAAAATACCTGTATCAGGCGTCCGATCCGGACCCGCGGGCGCTGAAAATCGTCGCGGTCAGTTCGGCGTTCATCCTGTTCCTGTTCGCCTCGGACCCGCTCCCGGGGAACCGGTACTACGTCGTCGGCCTTCTCCTGACGACTCTGGCCCTCGCGGCCGCGATACTCCTTCTCTTTGCCAAGTAGTGGCGGTCCGCGTCGCGACCGCCGTCCCTTCTCTCCCGCATCACCGCTCGCAGTCCTCGGCCTCCGCTCCGATCAGTCCGCGGCGTTCGGGCTCGGAGCCTCGCCGCCGAGCCGGTCGCGGTCGTGGGCGGCCTCGAAGTCGAGGTCGGGCCCGCGCGCGATGATCCCCGACGGGGTCACGTCCGGGTGCGTGGTGTAGTAGTGCTCTTTGATGTGGTCCATGTTCACCGTCTCCGCGACGCCCTCGGTCTGGTAGAGGTCGCGCAGGTACGGCCAGAGGTTCTCGTACTGGTGGATGAACTTTCGGTTGCACATGAAGTGCGTGTGGTACACCTGATCGAAGCGGATCAGCGTGGTGAACATACAGATGTCCGCCTCGGTGAGCGAGTCGCCGACGAGGTACCGCCGGTCCGCGAGCCGCTCGTCGTAGCGGTCGAGCGCGTCGAAGAGGTCGTCTATCGCCTCGTCGTAGGCCTTCTGTGAGGTGGCGAAGCCGGCGCGGTAGACGCCGTTGTTGATCGGCTCGTAGATGTCCGTGATCACCTCGTCGACGTCCGTGACGGTCGCGTCGTCGCTCTCGTCGGGGAGCAGCGAGACGCCGTTCCCGAGGTCCGCGAACGCGGTCGAGAGCATCCGGAGGACCTCTCGCGACTCGTTGTTGACGATGGTCTCTTCGTCTTTGTCCCACAGCACGGGAACCGTCACCCGGCAGGTGGCGTCGGGGTCGGCCGCGACGTACAGCTCTCGGAGGTAGTCGCTGTCGTGGAGGTGGTCGCGCGTGCAGCCCTCCTTCTCCGGGGTGAACTGCCAGCCGCCCTCGTCGCGGTACGGGTCGACGACCGAGACGCTGATCGCGTCTTCGAGGCCGAGCAGCGACCGCGCGAGCAGCGTCCGGTGCGCCCACGGGCACGCGTACGAGACGTACAGGTGATACCGGCCGGCCTCCGGCTGGAAGCGCTCGTCCGGCTCGGCGTCGACGTGGTCGGGCACGTCGCTGCCCGCGATCCAGTTCCGGAAGGTGGTCTCGCCGCGCTGGAACGCCCCCTCCTCGTCGGTCGTTTCGTAGGTGTCCGTGCGCCACTCGCCGTCGACGAGCTGATTCATACGCAGTAGTTGGGCTTCGGTCCCTATAACGTGGGCGGGGACACGCGTGTCACCCGTTTACGTTGTATATACTGAGCGTTCCTGATCTGCCCGGTTGCGGTCGGTCGCGTGCGGATCGACCATGACTACCTCCAAAGCCCCAGCCGCGAGGACTCGCGCACCTCGTTGCGCTCCTCGCTCGTTCGCTCCGCTCACTCGCTGCGGTGCTTACATCGGTGTGCTTCGTCCTCGCGGCTGCCCCTTTGAGTCCCACCCCGCACAGCACCTCGCGCCTCCCCAGCCTCGTCGCGGGGGGGGGGGGCCCCCCCCCCCCCCCCCCCCCCGGGGGCCCCCCCCCCCCCGGGGGGGGGGGGCCCCCCCCCCCCCCGGGGTGTTTTAGTGGGGGGGGCCCGGGGGGT
>NZ_JAGGKE010000007.1 GCF_017873555.1 Halorubrum trapanicum
GCCGATCTGTGATCAACGATTTATAAGCGAGCGGCTGGGGCTTTGGCGGTGGTCGCCGCCGATCTGTGATCAACGGTTTATAAGCGAGCGGCTGGAATTTCAGCCGAAGAAACGGGTCCAACAGCACCTCGCAAAAACCGAACTTCAATCACGTAGTCGCCTCAGTACTGGTAGTTGATGACCCGCTCGTCCTCGGTATCGGCGTCCTGAAGCTTGTCGCGGGCCTGCTCGAAGTCAGCCTGCCTCACGTCGGTCCGGCCGTCGCGGATGGCGAACATCCCGGCCTCGGTCGCGAGCGAGGCGATGTCCGCGCCGCTGTACCCGTCCAGGTCGCGGGCGACGGCGCCGAGGTCGACCCCGTCGGCGACGTTCATCTCCTGCGTGTGGATCTCGAGGATGCGCTCGCGGCCCTCGGCTCCCGGCTCGGGCACCTCGATGAGGCGGTCGAAGCGGCCGGGGCGCAGGATGGCCTCGTCGAGCATGTCGAAGCGGTTGGTCGCGGCCATGATCCGGATCTCGCCGCGGTCGTCGAAGCCGTCCATCTCGGAGAGCAGCTGCATCATCGTGCGCTGGACCTCCGCGTCGCCGGAGGTCTTCGAGTCGGTGCGCTTGGCGGCGACGGCGTCGATCTCGTCGATGAAGATGACGGCCGGCTCGCGCTCGGCGGCGAGTTCGAAGAGGTCGCGGACCAGCCGCGCGCCCTCGCCGATGAACTTCCGGACCAGCTCGGAGCCGGCCATCTTGATGAACGTCGCGTTCGACTCGTTGGCGACCGCCTTCGCGAGCATCGTCTTCCCCGTCCCTGGCGGGCCGTGGAGGAGGACGCCGCTCGGCGGTTCGACGCCGACCTTCTCGAACTGCTCGGGGTTTTCGAGCGGGTCCTCGACCGCCTCGCGGACCTCCCGGATCTGGTCGTCGATGCCGCCGATGTCGGCGTACTCGACGTCGGGGGACTCGGTGACCTCCATCGCCTGCGCCCGGGAGTCGGTCTCGTCGTCGAGCACCTGCTGGACCGCGAAGGAGTCGTTGATCGCGACGCGGTCTCCGGGGCGGAGGTCCTCGTCGAGCCGCGAGGCGGCCTGCGTGAGCACCTCCTGGTTGTTGCCGTGCTGTTTGATCACGACGCCGTCGTCGGTGATCTCCTCGACCGACGCGATGTACAGCGAGGAGGTCTTCAGCACCTCGTTTTCGCGTTTCAGCTGTTCGACGTCGTCTTTCAGCTCGCCGCGGCGTCCCTCGGCGTCCGCGAGGCGGTCTTCCAGTTCCTCGTTCACCTGAACGATCCGCCGGAAGTGCTGGCGGATCGCTTCCAGCCGCTCCGCGTCGCTCATCTCGGGGTCGAGCTCCAACCGCGGGCGGTCGGGTAGTGAGGGGCTGTGAGACATTCGTTATGCCCGGATAAGATGCGGGCGTAAATGTGCCTTTGGGTCACGGAGAGACCGTTGGATCGGCGAACCGACGGCGCGATCGCGCGCCGCCGTCGCCGCGGACCGATCGCTGACGCACTGTGATATCAACATCGATAACAGGGGGTGAACGTTTTTACACGGAACGGAACAAGCGGTCCGTATGGACGCACGAACGGCGGGCGGACGCACCGGTCCGAGGCTCGCGGACAGCGAGACGCGGACCGAGAGGAACCGCCCATGACCGGAGATCCGGACGCGACCGTCCTCGCGGTCGACGACGAGCCGGACCTCGCAGAGCTGTACCGGGTGTACCTCGACCCGGCCTACGACGTTCGGATCGCGACCGGGGGCGAGGAGGCGCTCGACGCGATGGACGAGTCGGTCGACGTCGTCCTCCTCGACCGGCGGATGCCCGACATGTCGGGCCACGAGGTGTTAGAGGAGATCCGCGGCGAGGGGTACGACGCCCGCGTGGCGATGCTGACCGCGGTCGAGCCGGACGTCGACATCGTCGAGATGCCGTTCGACGACTACAAGACGAAGCCGGTCACCAAGGAGGACCTGCTCACGCTCGTCGAGGTGCTCCTCCACCGCGCCGCCTTCGACGAGCGGAGCCAGGAGTTCTTCGCGCTCGCCTCGAAGAAGGCGGCGCTCGAAGCCGCCGGCACGACGGGGTCCGAGGAGTACGAGGAGCTCGTCGAGCGGATGGAGTCCGTCCGGCTCGAAGTCGACGACACGCTCGATCACCTCTCCGCGCGGGACGCGTTCGTCGAGGTCCCCGGAGAGGTGCCGTAGGCGGCGACGCCCCTTCCGATTACTCGATCTCCAGGTCGCCGTCAGCGCTCTTCTCGCCGCCGTCCTCGTCCCACTCCAGTTCGAACTCGACGCTCAGTTCGCCCGGTCCCTCGGTCGGTCCCTCGCGCTCCGCTTTCACCTCGAAGGTCGGTCGCGCGGGCGGCTCCAGCGTCGCCGACTCGTCGCCCCGTTTGAGCGTGATCGCGTTGCCCGCGTCCAGTGAGTCCGCGACCGTCCGCAGGTACGCGGCGATCTCCTCGCGGCTCCGGCGGCTCTCCGATTCGAACAGGACTTCCTCTGGCATAGGCGGCCGTACGCCTCCCCGAATCTTAAAGACCGCCGCGGCGTCGACGGCGAACCGCGGCGCGACGTCCCCGATCGTTTTGTGGCACCCGACCGAACTCCCAGTTCGTGTCCCTCCGCGACTCGCTCCGCACGGTCGTCGCCGTCGCCGTCTACTGGACGGCGATCGCGCTCGGCGGGAGCGTCCTCCTGCCCGATCCGACGAGTCCGCTCGTCGTGGTTCCGATCCTCGGCGGCGGCGCGGTCGTCGCGCACGCGGCGCGGGCCGACAGGCTCGTCGAACTCGGCTACGCCGTGGGGACGATGTGGATCGCCGTGCTCGCGCTGTCGGTCGGGACCGGCGTCGTGGACGTCGTCGCGGCGCCCGACGGGGAGATCGCGCCGCTCGCGGACTACCCCGGAATCGCAGCGATCGGCACGGTCGGGCTGTTCGTCGTCCTCCTCGTCGCGTACGCGGCGTTCCTCCGCCGGAGCGACGAGCGCGATGACTCCGCCGGATCGGGGTGAAACGGCGAGCGCCCTCAGAACCCGTCTTCGAAGGCGAAGGTCCCGTTCCGCTGGACGACCTCGCCGTCGACCTCGATGACGGAGTCCTCGCTCATGTCGACGATCATGTCGACGTGCTCGGCCGACTCGTTGACCTCGTTGTCGCCGCTGACCGTCTCCGGGTACGCGGAGCCGACCGCCATGTGGACGGTGTCGCCCATCTTCTCGTCGAACAGCATGTTGTAGGTGAACCGGTCGATCTGGCGGTTCATCCCGATACCGAGTTCGCCGAGGCGCCGCGATCCCTCGTCGGTGTCGAGGATGCCGGTGAGGAGGTCCTCGTTGCGCTCGGCGGAGTGCGAGACGACCTCGCCGTCCTCGAACCGGAGCCGGACGCCCTCGATCTCGCGGCCGTAGCGGTAGAGGGGCAGGTCGAAGTGGACCTCGCCGTCGACGCCGTCGCGCGTCGGCGCGGTGAACACCTCGCCGCCGGGGAGGTTCGCCTCTCCCTGGTCGTTGAGCGTGGAGTTCCCGGACACGTCGAGCGTGAGGTCGGTCTCGTCGCCCGACTTGATTCGCACCTCGTCCGCCGCGTCCAGAATCTCGACCATGTTCGACTGGAACTCGCGCTGTTCGTCCCAGTCGAGCGAGACGGCGTCCCAGACGAAGTTCTCGTACGCCTCGGTGCTCATCCCGGCGAGCTGGGCGTGGCTCGCGGTCGGGTACTGCGTGAGACACCACGTCTTCGAGAGGCGCGTGCGCTTGACCTCCTCCATCGCGCGGTTGTACGCGGCGTTGGTCTCGGGGTCGACGTCGGCGTCCTCGGTGGCGTTCGCGCCGCCGCGCGCGATGACGAAGACGTCGGCCTCCTCGTAGAGCGCGCGCCGGTGGCTCGGCTCGGAAAAGTCGTCGGCCGAGCGCTTGAAGGCGCGCTGGGCGCGCTTCGAGTAGTTGAGGTAGACGGGGTTCGCCCCGCGGTCGCCGCAGACCTCGTGGAGCGCGACGGCGAGGTCCTCGGCCTCTTTCGGCATCTGGATGACCACGTCGTCGCCCGACTGGATGTCGGTGGCGTGGTCGGCGATGATCTCCGCGTGTTCGCGGACGCGTGCGTCCATGTACAGCCGGTTTCGCGGCCGGGGAATTACCGCTTTTCCTTCCGGCGTGTCGGGTGGGGAAGCCCGGGCGATGGAACTGCTGTGACCGCCGCCGGCCGCAACGCGTTTGCCCCGCCGTCGCGTAGCTCCGGGCATGTCTCGGCTCGCGTTCCGCGCGGCCGCGGCGGTCGTCGGCGTCGCGCTGCTCGCCGCCTACCTGACCGCGGCGCTGTTCGTCGCCGACCTGCTGCGCGCGGTCTGGGCCGCCCGCCCCGACCTCCCGGTCCTCCTCGCGCTGCTGGCCGCCGGCGCGCTCGGATCGGCGTACCTCAGCTACCGGCTCGGCACCGCGCAGATCCTCGCGAAGCTGGAGGGGGACCGCGTCCCCCGAAAGCGGGCGCCGGACCTCCACCGCCGAATCGACTCGCTCGCGGCGCGGATGGACCTCGCGCGCCCGGACCTCTACGTCACCGACACGCGCGCGCCGAACGCGTTTGCGGTCGGGGGCGGGGGAGACGGCGGCGCGCTGGTGATCGACCGGTCGCTGTTCGGGCTGCTGTCGCCCCGCGAGGTCGAGGCGATCCTCGCGCACGAGCTGGCGCACCTGGAGGGGAACGACGGGTTCGCGATCGCGATGGCAGACGGGATCGGCCGCTCGCTGGTCGGGATCGCGACGGTCGCGGCGCTGCCGGCGCTGCTCGCGCTCTCCGGACTCGCGGCCGCGTCGGCGTGGATCCGCGGGCGACCGAGCGATCGGTCGGGTCCCTTCGCGCGGCTTCACCGGGCGCTCGCGGGCGGGCTGTTCGCCGGGTTCGTCCTCGCGACGCTCGTCGCGCGGTCGCGCTCGCGAAAGCGCGAGTTCGCGGCCGACGACCGGGCGGCCGAGGTGACCGGCGACCCGATGGCGCTCGCCCGCGCGCTCCGCCGGATCGAGCGCGCGACGGAGCCGTCGTGGCCGTTCGCGCCCTTCTCGACGCACAAGCGGACCGACGAGGCGACCGAGCGCTGGCTGTCGACGCACCCCTCGACCGACGAGCGCGTCGAGCGCCTGCGGCAGATGGCCGAGTCGCAGGGACCGACGCGGCGGATTCCCGCGGGACCGTCGCGGGCGGCCGTCGGACGAGGACGGTCCCGGCGGTGAAAGGCGTGCGACACGCGATTCGGTCGGTACTGCGGTGGCGCGTGCCTGCGAGCGGCCGCCTCCGGCGGCCGCGAGGAGCACGCGCGAGGGACGCGGTGAGAGAGGGGTGACCGCAGGGAACCCCGAGCGAACCGCGAGGCTGGGGAGGGGTGAGGTGCGGTTGCGGGGCGGGGTGGGACTCAAAGGGGCAGCCGGGAGGGCGAAGCACGACGACGCAAGGACCGCAGAAGCGAGCGAAGCGAGCGACGAGGACCGCAGCGAGTCGCGCGAGTCCTCCCGGCTGGGGCTTTGGAGGTGTGCGCCGTCGGTCTGCCGGCAGCAATAGATAGGTGATCGACCGCGACGACGGACGCCCTGATCTATAAATCGTACTGTTCGCGCGTCACGTCGTCGAGGCCGGATTCCTCAAGCACGTCCGACGGGACCAACATATCGAGCTGGACGACGCCCGGAAGCCGACCGATCTGGACGCCGCCGGTGAACGTACACCGGGCGCGGACCTCGCCCTCGCTCATGCCGAGCAGGGTCCCGGCGCGGTCGAAGGCGTTCTGGGTGGCGTCGTTGACGGTCGCGCCGGAGCCGATCACCTGAATCGGCGCGGCGTCGGTGTCGACGTCGACGCCGTGCTCCTCCCCGAGACCCTCCCCGGCCGCGACCTCGTCGTCGGTGTAGGGCGCGCTGATGAACGGGAGGTCCTCCTCGTTCGGCAGGAGGACCGGGCCGTCGAGATCGACGTCCTCGATCACCTCCACGTCCATCGTGACCGTCCCGCTCACGTCGGTGGTGTGGAGGGATAGCTCCCCGTCGCCCTGATTCGCGTGGAGGTCCCCGACGTAGACGCCGCCGCCGTCGACGACGACCGGGCAGATCAGCGTCGCACCCGCCCGGACCTCGGGCACGTCCATGTGGCCGTCGGTCCGCAGGTCGAGGTCCGCCTCGGTCTCGACGCCGTAGTCGTGGTCGGCGCCGATGAGGTTCTGCCCGAAGTCGCCCGCGTTGTGCGAGTCGGGCATCGTCACCGGCGGCGTGGTGCCGATGTTGCCGATAAAGGGCCGGAGGCGCCCGAGCGTGCCGGGCATCCCGTCCGGCTCGTACAGCAGGATCGGGTGCTGGCGGGCGTTCTCGGGGATGTCCATCACCTCGTCGGCGTCGAGCGCCAGCTCGTGGGCGCCCTCCTCGTCGAGGGTGATCCCGACCGCGTTCTCGTGGTCGAACGCGACGGTGTAGCCGTACTCGAAGCCGAACGAGGAGGCGTTGGCCCCGCACTCCGCGCAGCGGATCGCGTCCTCGCCGGTGCCCTCGACGACGGAGTCCGGCCACGTCGTCCCGCACTCCGGACAGCGGTGGTCGACGAAGGGGTCGTCGCCGAACGCGCCCTCGCGCTCCGCCATCGACCCCGTGCTGGTCGCCATGCTCGTCACCTCCACGTCGCGGATGTGGATCGCGACGGCGTCGCCCACCTCCGCGCCCTCGACGCGGATCGGCCGGGTTACCTCGTGGCCGCCCCGGAACGAGGGCGTCACCATCGGTCCCCAACAGCCCGGCGGCGTGTACGTCGTCACCGTCCCGCCGTCCGCGACCGTGCCGGCCCACTCCTGATCGGGTCCGACCAGCCCGAGCGTGTACTGGTCGACGTACAGCTCCTCTTGAACGCCTTGCTGTGACATACCGTGTTAACGTACGGCGCAGACCGAGATAATCCTACTGCTCGCGGAAGGGGTCGGCCGGTCCGGCGGCGCCGCGGCCGGTTGCGGTCGTTTATAACCGCGCCGCGTCAAACGGCTCGCGTATGCAGACCCACGTCGTGCCCGTCGGGTTCGACTACGACCGGATGATCGCCCCGCTCATCCGGGACCAGTTCGACGTCGACCGGGTGATCCTCCTGGAGGGGACCGTCGGCAGCGAGGCCAACGTCGAGTACTCGCGGAACATCGCGCGCAAGCTGGAGCAGGACTTCACGAACCTGCTCGGCGCCGAGACGGTGCGCGAGCAACTGGACGACGTGTACGACTACGACGCGGCCTTCGAGCGCGCCTTCGACCTGATCAACGCGGAGCTCGATCGAGACGGCGCGGCGGGCGGGAGCAGCGATTCCGGGGAGGCCGACGCGCCCGCCGACGAGCGCGAGGTGTGGGTGAACCTCTGTTCGATGCCCCGGCCCGTCTCGTTCGCGTTCGCGACCGCGGCCCACTCGATCATGGTCGAGCGGCAGGCGGACCGCGACCGCATCCACACCTACTACACGGCCCCCGAGAAGTACCTCGAAACCGAACTCGCGGAGGAGCTTCGCGCCACGCGGGACCTCTTGCGCGACCTCGACGAAGGCGACGACGCGGCCATCTCCGAGGCGGGCGTCGACCCCGACCGCGTCGCGGACCGGCTGGCGAGCACCACCGACCTCCTCGCGGAGTTCGACGAGCGCGGCACCACCATCGGCGCGAAGAAAATTGGTGACCGCCACGTCATCGAGCTGCCGGTCGCCTCCTTCCAGAACGTCAAGCCGTTCGAGGAGCTGGTGCTGTTCACCCTCGGCGAGCACGGCGAGTTCGAGTCCGTCTCGGAGCTAGCGGAGACGCTCGCGGCCGAACTCAACGAGGAGTACACCGACTCGTTCCGCTCGAAGGTGATTTATAACGTCGATCGGTTGGGGCCCGGCGGGAAGGGGTACATCGAGCGCGAGGAACACGGGAAGTCCTACCGGACGAGCCTCTCGCGGATCGGGCAGTTGTGGGTGCGTTCGCACGCCGACGAAGACCGGGACTACCGGGATCTGGCGTGAACGATACTGGGATATGGTGACTAGTCAGAGCTGACCGGACGGAAATCGACTGACAGTTCTGGATAGATTTCACTATCGGATTTGTCTTGTTCAAGTTGATCGAGGTAGTCTGCCATCGTTTCGAGTTCAGGTATTACGGTTGTGTCCGCGTATCGGTCTATGAGGTACCCAGCAACCGTAACGAAGAGAATTGAGTAATTGGGACTTCCCTGATAGTGGTGTCCAAGGTGTGCCAAGTTGTTTCGCTTCTTTCTGACCAATTTGAGGGTACCTTCGATTTCGTCTACATGGTCCTCAGAAATATCCCGGCGCAAGTCTCCCTTTAAAATCTCCTCTGAATCATTAATATACGGTGTCTTACCTCCCTCTATTGACATGTAGGTGAGGTAATCTCGTGGATCCAGTTTGAGGTGAACTGCTGATACTATGAGTTCTAATGCGACCCCATAGAACAAGTCCGCAGCCATGTGTCTAGACCAATCTCGTCGCGAAAGCCAGTCTATAGACACGTCGCGGTCTTTCCACTCGTCTCCCGGCGCACCCACCTTCGTAATGGCCATATCAATGTACGCCGCAGCCTGCTTGAATTGTTGATCGTGAGGTGAACTCTCGTATTTAGAAACTTCTGGCTCATGGTAGTACGCCCAGATTTCGTATGTCGCTGCTCGATGGTGTTCCTCAACCTCCTGCTGGTACTGTTTTATTTGCTCCAAAGCACTCTGGTCCATGCTATTTTTCGCTGGAGGCTATCCTATTGAAATCACGGCTCGAAGCGAATAGGTACCTATTCGATTCACTCTGTAGACGACACTTCCAAAGCCCCAGCCGCGAGGACTCGCGCGGCTTGCTGCGTGCCTCGCTCAGTCGCTCGCGTTGCTCGCTCCTTCGCTGCGGTGCTTGCGTCGCCGTGCTTCGCCCTCGCGGCTGCCCCTTTGAGTCCCGCCCCGCACCGCACAGCACCTCACACCTCCCCAGCCTCGTCAGTCGCCTCCGCTCCGCTCCGGCGACTGACTCCCTCGCGCGTGCTGCTCGGCCGCAAGGCGGCCTCGCAGGCACGCGCCACCGCAGTTCTATTTATAAACAGACGTCGCGTCCCGCGGATATATTTATAAACAGACGTTCGCGATCGGTGTCGACTGTGCGACTCGGTCGGTGTTGCGACCCGCCCGTTTATGGGGGTGGAACCGGGAGCGTTAGGGGATGAGTTCGGGGGGTAGTTCCGACGCGAGCGGATCGGACGGCGGCGGAGACGGGCGGTCGGAGAGCGGCGCGGAGGCGTTCGACTTCGCGACGCCCGCGACCGACCAGTCGTTCGAGAACGCGCTCGCGAAGGCCCGCGACGGCGTCCGGCTGACGGTCGACGACGCGACCGAACTGCTCGCCACCGGCACGGAGTCGTCGGGGATCGACCCCGTCCGCAAGGAGGCGGTGCTGGAGGCGGCCGACCGGCGTAGGGCCGAGGAAGTCGGCGACGAGGTCACCTTCGTCGCCAACCTCAACAACAACGTCACCACGGCCTGCAACACCGGCTGCCTGTTCTGTAACTTCAAGGACTCCGCGCACGCGTTCGAGGCGGACAGCGACGTCGAGCACGCCGGGTTCACCAAGACGCCGGCCGAGTCACGCGAGATTGTCGATGACGCCCTCGACATGGGTATCTACGAGGTCTGCTCCGTCTCGGGTCTCCATCCGGCGTTCGCGCTGAACGAGGAGCACCACGAGATCCTCGCCGCGCACGACGACCCCGCCAGCGAGGCGAACTACAAGCCGCCCGAGGCGTACGCGACCGACCCCGGGACCTACGTCGAGCAGATGGACGCGATGTCGGTCGGCGGCGTCCACCTCCACTCGATGACGCCGGAGGAGGCGTACCACGCCGCCCGCGGCACGGACTGGGAGTACGAGGCGGTGTACCGCGAACTGGCCGACGCGGGCCTCGACTCCGCGCCGGGCACCGCCGCCGAGATCCTCGTCGACGAGGTCCGCGACGTGATCTGTCCGGGGAAGATCCGCACCGACGACTGGGTCGCGGCGATGGAGGGCGCGGCGGCGGCGGGCTTAGACGTCACCTCGACGATGATGTACGGCCACGTCGAGACGGTCGCGCACAGGGCCGAACACCTGAAAGTCATTCGCGACCTCCAGGACCGCACGGGCGCGATCACGGAGTTCGTCCCGCTCTCTTTCATCCACCAGAACACCCCGCTCTACCGCCGCGGCGTCGTCGACTCCGGTCCCTCGCGCGCCGAGGACGAGCTGGTAGTCGCGGTCGCGCGGCTCTTCCTCGACAACGTCGACCACGTCCAGGCCTCGTGGGTGAAGTCGGGCGACGCCCACGGGCTGAAGCTGCTCAACTGCGGCGCCGACGACTTCATGGGCACCATCCTCTCGGAGGAGATCACCAGCCGCGCGGGCGGCGAGTACGGCGAGTACCGCTCGTTCGACGACTACGTCGAGATGATCGCGGCTATCGGGCGGACCCCGGTGGAGCGCTCGACCGACTACCGGACCCGCCGCCGGATCGACCCCGACGACGGCCCGCACGGCCCGCAACTCGGCCCGCGCGCCGACGGGACGCCGATGCTCCTGGACCGTTCGTCCGGCGACGGGAGCGGCAGGGACGCCGCCGGGACGACCCCGGCCGACGCCGACGACTGAACCGGCCGATCGGGCCGAGTCGACGCCCGAGAAACTCGATTAGAAACCGAACACGTTCCGCCGAGCGCTGGCGACTCCCAGCGAGTGGGAACCGCCGGTGGTCCCATTACCGTGGTACTCGTCAACGTATGTGAAATGGCCACACCCGACGCACAGCCGATCGACCGTCCGGCGGGGGGTTCGGATGCCGGGGAACGCGACGGGCGGATCGACCCCGACCGTCCGTCGCTCACGCGCTCCGACGAGCGGCTGCTCTCGTACCTCGCCGACGTCGGCGCCGACTACCAGGCGTTCGTCGCCGGGAACACCGGACTCTACGACGACCACGTGGAGTCCCGGCTGACCGCGCTCGAAGACGCCGGACTCGTCGAGCGCGTCTCCGGCGAGGCGGTGTACCGAATCACCGACGCGGGGCGGGACGCGCTCCACGACGACTGTCCGTGCTGGTCGGATTGAGAGAGAGTTCGCGGGCCGAAACGTCGGTTTATCGGCCGAGTTCCTCGTGCGCCGACGAGAGGTGTCGCGAGCCGAGCGCAGCGAGCAGGTTGAGTTCGCCCGCGAGCGCGCACACCGCGATCGACTCCGCGAGCGCGTCGGCGTTGCTCCCGGCCGGGTCGCCGCCGCCGGCGACGCCGAGGATCTCCAGGCTCGCCCGCTGCGTCGGCAGCTTCGTCCCGCCGCCGACCGTTCCGACCTCCAGACTCGCCAGCGAGACGGAGACGTAGAGGTCGCCGTCCGCGGTCGTTTCCGCGGTCGTGATCGCGTTCGCGCCCTCGACGACCTGCGCCTCGTCCTGTCCGGTCGCGAGGAACATCGCCGCGACCGCGTTGGCGACGTGGGCGTTGAAGCCGAGCGCGCCCGCCTTCGCGGAGCCGACGAGGTTCTTCCGGGTGTTGATCTCGGCGACGGCCTCCGGGGTCGTGTGGAGGCGCTCCTCGACGACCTCGCGCGGGACCGTCGCGTCCGCGACCACCGAGCGTCCGCGGCCCTCGACCGCGTTGATCGCGGCCGGCTTCTTGTCCGAACAGAGGTTCCCCGACAGCGCGACGAGCGAGGCGCCCGTCTCCGCCTCGACGACGTCGCAGGCCTCACGGGTCGCGATGGTGGCCATGTTCATCCCCATCGCGTCCTTCGTGTCGTAGCGGAACCGCAGGAAGACGTTGTTGCCGACGACGTACGGCGTCACGTCGAGCAGTTCGCCGTGGCTCGTCGTCGACTCGGCCGCCTCGCGCAGCGCGGGGACGCTGTCGCGGACCCAGGCGACCAGCGCCTCGGCCTCGGCCACGCCCGCGACCCGGAACACGGGGGCGCGGGTCATCCCGCTCTTCGTCACCCGCGCGGTCGCGCCGCCGCCGTCGTCGATGGCGGAACAGCCGCGGTTGATCGACGCGACGAGCGCTCCCTCGGTGGTCGCGAGCGGGAGGTAGCGCTCGACCGACCCCGATCCGCCGTCGACGGTCACCGGACCGGCGACGCCGACGGGGACCTGGACGCCGCCGAGGGTGTTCTCGATGTTCGAGCCGTGGACCGCCTCGGCGTCGAAGGCGTACTCGCCGAGCGGGTCGAGGTCGGCGTCGGTCGCCTCCGCGACGAGCAGCCGGCGCGCGGCGGTCGCGGCGTCGGCGTCGGCGTGGTCTTCCAGCTCGTGGAAGCGGAGGTCGCCGTCGCGGACCCGGGCCGCGAGATCCGCGGGAGTCGGTTGCGACATGCCGGTTGATCCTCGCGGCCGGCGCTAATTACTGTCGGTTTCGCGGCCTTCGGGACCGGGGAGAGCGGGAAGGAACGAGCGAGGAAAATCCGGCTACCGCCCGACGAACCCGGAGAGCCGCTCGCGGATCGACTCGCCGCCCAGCTTGAGGTAGTAGGCGTCGCCGCCGTCCTCGTAGTAGCCGTCAATGCGGCGGATCACCTCGAAGCCGAGGTGCTCGTAGAAGCCGAGCGCCGAGCGGTTGGTCGTGCGGGCGTGACAGGTGACCGACCGGTGCTGCTCCGCGACGTCCGCGATGAGGCGCTCGGCGTGGCCGCGGCCGCGGTGGTCGGGGTGGACGGCGAGAAAGAGGATGTACCCGTCGCGTCGGACGGAGGCGAACGCGACGAGCCGGTCGTTCTCGACGAGCAGGTGGGCGGTCGACCGGCGGTACGCGTCGACGAAGAAGCCGCGTCGCTGTCGGAGGACGCCCTCAGCGGACCGAATGCGCTCTTTGAGCTCCCACGCGGCGGTCGCGTAGTCGGACTCGCCGGGCGGGTCGACCCGCTTTTCGACGTTGACGCTCACTGCGATGACCTAACACGCCAGCGGAATATAACTCCACCGCCAGCGGGGACCGTTGCGGACGGCTCCGCCGCCAGCGAGAGCGTTGCGGGCGCGAAAGCGTTACGGGCGCGAAGCGTTGCGGACGCGAGAGCGTTGTGGCGGCAGACCCGCTCTCGACGGGGTGACCCCGGTCCGCGTCGACACCGAGACCACGACGGAAACGTTTTGTCGCGGTCGCGCGTGGTCGCGATCAATGATCGACGAGTCGTCGGGAGCCGAACTGCTCCGACGGGCGTTCCTCACGGGCGTCGCCGTGGTCGTCCCCGCCGTCATCACGCTGGTCGTCCTCGCCGTCGCGTTCAACGCGGTGTACAACTACCTCGACGTGTTCTCGTCGGCGGTCGTCGCCGTGTCACCGGGCGGCGGACTGCCGCTGATCGGTGCGATCTCCCGGGAGCTCGCGATCGAGATCGCGACCCCGGTCGTGTTCGTGGCCGCCATCCTCGTCATCGGCGCGGGCGTCGAGTCATCGCGGTACGGCGAGCGCGCCGTCGACTACGTCGACGAGGCGGTCGAGCGCGTCCCGGGCGTCGGCTCCGTCTATCAGGGGTTCCGACAGATGAGCGACGCCATGCTCGACTCGGACGGCGGGAACTTCCGCGAGGTCGTCCTCGTGGAGTTCCCGACCGAAGACACCTACACCCTCGCGTTCGTCACGAGCGAGACGCCCGCCGTCATCGCGGACCACGCGGACAGCGAGGGGGAGGGCATGCGGACCCTGTTCATGCCGATGGCGCCGAACCCGGTGATGGGCGGCCACGTCGTCTTCGTCCCCGACCGTCGGGTCGTCGACGTCGAGTTGAGCGTCGACGAGGGGATCCGCGCGCTGGTGACCAGCGGCGTCGCGCTGGAGGAGGTCGCCGCCGACCTCGACGACGTCGACCCGGAGGACCTCCGCGCCGGCGCGCCGGAGCGGACCATCGACGCCCGGTTCCAGGCCGACGAGCGACCGGGGAGCGCCGAGGCGTCCCGCGACGAGACGGGTGGGGAGGGCCACGAAGCCGACGGACGGAGCGGCGGGCGATGAGCTACGAACTCCGCGACCACACCGCCGACGTCGCCGTCGAGGCGACCGCCGAGAGCCTCTCGGCGCTGTTCGCGGCGGTCGCCGACGGACTCGCGGCCGCGAGCGCTGAGTCGGTCCCGGACGCCGGGGACCGGTTCGAACTCGAGGTCGCCGCCGAGAGCCGCGAGGCGCTGCTGTTCGACTACCTTGACCGGCTGATCTACGAGCGCGACGTGCGGCTCGTCCTCCCGGCCGACCACCGGTGCGCAGTGGTCGAACCGGGTGAGGGGGACCGACGGAGCGATCCCGCAGACCCGGACGAGTGGCGGCTCGCGGCCAGCGCGCGCGGCGTCCCGCTCGACGCGGTGGCGGCCCGGGAGATCAAGGCGGTCACGTACTCCGAGATGGCGCTCGAACGCCGAGACGACGAGTGGTACGCGTACGTCGTGTTCGACGTGTGAGGCCGCGACGACCGGCCTGGCGCGTGATATGAAAAACCATTATGGTTATCGAGAGCGTTGGTAACGTATGTCACACTCAAAGCGGAGCGACGGGAGCGAACCGGCGGTCGCGGGGCGGCGCTGGCGCGCGGGCGCGGTCGGCGGGCTGGTCGCCGGCGCGGGGATGGGCGCCGTGTTACACTTCGGTCTCGGACTCATGCCGACGATCGGCGCGCTGGTCCGAACCGAGACGGTCCCCGCGGGATGGGTCGTCCACCTGTTCAACAGCATCCTCTTCGGCGGGCTGTTCGTCGCCGTCTTCGATCGACCCTTCTTCGCCGACCTGCGCGGGGACGTGGGCGGGTGCCTCTCGCTCGGCGTCGTCCACTCCGCGCTGTTGGGCGTGATCACCGGCGGCCTGCTGTTGCCCGCCGCGATCGCGATCGAGGGCGCCACGTCGCTGCCGGTGCCGACGCTCCCGGTGCCGGGGCTGACGGCCAGCTTCGAGTTCGGCGCGGTCATCGCGGTCGCGCACCTGCTGTACGGGCTCGTCCTCGGGCGGGTCTTCGCCGCGTTCACCCTTGCCGACGGCGCGATCGACTGGCTCCCGATCGATCCCGTCGACCGGTGACCGGTGGCGGTGGGGCGGCCGGGATCGCCTCCGACGAGATCCGACGGTGGCCGCGCCAGCTGACGCAACGCCCTCCTCCCCCCGCGCCGAACGCCGGGACGCAACGCCCTTCTCCCCCCGCGCCGAACGCCGGGTATGACCACGCGCGAGTTCGACGGGATCCGGCTGGAGAAGGTGCGCGAGCACGTCTGGGAGATCCCCCGCGAGGGCGACATGAACGTCCCCGCGCGGGTCCTCGCCAGCGAGTCGCTGCTCGAAGAGATCGGCGAGGACGACTCGCTCCGGCAGCTAAAAAACGCGACCCACCTCCCCGGGATGGTCGAGCCGGCCCTCTGTATGCCCGACGGCCATCAGGGGTACGGCTTCCCCGTCGGCGGCGTCGGCGCGATCGACGCGCGAACGGGCTGTCTCTCGCCCGGAGCGATCGGCTACGACATCAACTGCGGCGTCCGAATGGTGAAGACGAACCTCACCTACGACGACGTGCGCGGACGCGAGGAGGAGTTGGTCGATGCGCTGTTCGAGGCTGTCCCATCGGGGCTCGGCGGGGGCGGGGTGATCGGCGGCGACGCGGACGCCATCGAGGGCGCCCTCGAACGCGGCGTCGAGTGGGCGGTCGAGGAGGGGTACGGGATCGAGAGCGACCTCGCGCGCTGCGAGGACGAGGGCCGGCGCCCCGACGCACGCCCGGAGTACGTCTCCCAGAAGGCGACCGACCGCGGGCGCAACCAGATGGGGTCGCTCGGCTCGGGCAACCACTTCCTCGAGGTCCAGCGCGTCACCGACGTGTTCCGCGAGGACGTGGCCGAGGCGTACGGGGTGGCGGAGGGCGGGATCGTCGTCCTGATCCACTGCGGGAGCCGGGGGCTGGGCCACCAGACGTGTAACGACTACCTCCGGCGGATCGAGACGGAACACGCGGACCTCGTGGACGACCTGCCCGACAAGGAGCTGGCGGCCGCGCCCGCCGGCTCCGAGCTGGCCGAGGAGTACTACGGCGCGATGGGCGCGTGCATCAACTTCGCGTGGGTGAACCGCCAGCTCATCACCCACCAGGCCCGCGAGACGTTCGGCGAGGTGTTCGACGCCGACCCGATAGCGGACCTCGGGATGGAGCTGCTGTACGACGTGGCGCACAACATCGCCAAGAAGGAGACCCACGAGGTCGGCGTCGACGCCGAGGGACGCCCCGCCGTCGGCGACGAGGCGGTCGACCGCGCGGAGCGCGAGCTGTACGTCCACCGCAAGGGCGCGACGCGGGCGTTCCCCGCGGGCAACGCGGACGTGCCCGAGACCTACCGCGACGTGGGGCAGCCCGTCATCATCCCCGGCAGCATGGGCGCCGGGTCGTACGTGCTCCGCGGCGGCGACGAGTCGATGTCGGTCTCGTTCGGCTCGACCGCCCACGGGGCCGGCCGCCTGATGAGCCGGACGCAGGCGAAACAGGAGTTCTGGGGCGGCGACGTCCAGGACGACCTCGAAGCCGGCCAGCAGATCTACGTGAAAGCGGAGTCCGGGGCCACCATCGCGGAGGAGGCCCCCGGCGTCTACAAGGACATCGACGAGGTGATCCGCGTCAGCGACGAGCTGGGAATTGGCGACAAGGTCGCCCGCACGTTCCCCGTCTGTAACATCAAGGGCTAACCGCGACCGTTCCAAGACCGACCGGTCGCTCCCGGTCAGCGCTCCCGGTCAGCGCTCCCGCTTCGCCGCCCGACCGAGGTGGTCCTCGACGGCCTCGACCTTCTCCGCGGCGGTCCCGTCGCTCGTCCGCTTGTCGTCGATCTTGAGCACCGTCGAGACGCGGTCGCCGTCGACCGCGTCGTGGGCCGCCGCCGCGGCCGCGAACAGCGTCTCGGCGTCGGCGGCCTCGATGACGGTCCCCATCGGGTTCGTCTCGTAGCTCACGTCGAAGTCGTCGAGCGCGGCTACGGCCGCCGCGACCTCCTCGGCCATGCTCCCCTCGATCACCGGCGCGACGCTCAACATTGCGATCGCTGTCATGTCCGAGACTGTGCTGCGAACTCACTTAAGCGGTAGCGGGGAGCAGAGTTCCGAGCGACGGCTCACTCCAGCGCGTCGCGCAGGAACGACAGCTGGTGACCGACCGCGCCCTCAAAGTCCGCGCCCAGCACGGAGAAGTGGTCCGCCGGCATCGAGACGACCGTGCCGCGCGAGAGTCGCTCGCCGGCGTCCGCGACCGACTCGGCGTCGACGATGGCGTCGTCGGTGCCGGCGAGAAGCAGCGTCGGGGCGTCGATCTCCGCGAGCCGCGTCACGGGTCGGTACCGGACCAGCCCGAGCAGCGACCGCGCGGGCGTCTCGTTGCGCCACGCCGACTCGCGGTCGACGAGGTCGATGTACTTCCGCTTCGTCCCCGGCTCCGAGATCGCCGCGCACTCCTCCGTCCCGCCGACGATGGGAACGGTGCGGCCGCGACCGATCCGATGACCGAGCAGGTCGCGGAGGCCCGCGGCGCCGGAGCGGAGGAGGTACCGCCCGCCGCGGCGCAGGGCAATGGCTCGCCCGTCGAGCATCGGGACCAGCCCCACGACTGCGTCGACGTCGCGGCGCGCCGCGGCGAGCGTGAGGACGTGCCCGGCCGACAGCGACGCGCCCCACAACACGAGGTCGTCGCCGACGGCGTCGACGCGCTTCGCGCGGTCGATCGCGGCCGCGTACGCCGCGCGCTGGCGGTCGAGTTCGACCGCCTGCGAGTCGCCGTCCGACTCGCCGAACTCCGGGTGATCGAACAGCAGCGCGGCGTAGCCCGCGTCCGCGAACCGCTCCGCGACGGCGGGGTAGCCGAAGGTGCGCTCCGCGCCGAGTCCGGGCGCCATCACGACCACCGGGGGGTCGTCCGCGTCGCCGCCGGGGAGGTACAACGTTCCGCGGCAGGTCGCACCGTCGGCGTCGAACGCGACCGCTCGGGTGGCGAACCGCTCGCGGGCCGGCCGCGCGAGCCGGCGCTGCGCGCGGTTAACTGGGTCGCGGCGGGTCACCGGTCCGCCTCCGGGTCGGTTTCGGCGTCCGGCCGAGCAGCGCCCTCGGTCTCGTGGGTGACGGTGTCTAACACCCGAGAGGAGAACTCCGTCTCGGAGATCTCGTAGCCGATGAGCGCCTCGAACCACTCGGCCTCGACGCGCCACGTCCCGAGGACGTCGCCGGGCGATCGAACGACCGTCCCCTCGACGCGGACCGGGTCCCACTCGTCCGCCTCCGCGCGGTCGATGAGCGCGTTGAGCGCGCGACCGATCTCGCCGCGGTGGATCTTGCGGCCGGGGAACGCTGTCATGTACGTCAGCTCCAACGGGTCGCCGCGGTCGATCGACTCGACGCTGACGCCGTAGCTGCGGAGCGCCGGCTCCACGTCGGCCGTCCGCTCGTCGCCGGTCATACCCGATCCGTCGGCGGGACGGGATAAATCGGTACCGGCACACGACGGTGACGCGGCTACGATGAGAGGGGAACGGGATGTCGGACGAAAGCCGCGGACGGGGGTGCGACCGCCGTTCGGCGGACGCAAGTGGGTTGTCAGAGGCACACGAGTATCCCGCGCGGCCGGTTGTCGCTACTCCGCGAAGCGATATAAACGCTCGGGCCGGGCACCATTTATGCCGCTCCCGTCCCTGTGTCGGGTCACATGCTCACCGCGGCCGCGACGTCGCTGAAACGAACCGACGACGCCGCCGGCGTCGTCCTCGTCGGCGGGTTAGTGACCCTGCTCGCGTGGATCCTGACCCCGCTGTGGCTCGGCGGCGTCCTCTTCGTCAGCCCGGCGTTCGTCGTCGCCGCGCCGGTCGCGCTCGCGCCGTGGCTCGTCGCCCGCGGCTACTTCGTCCGGGTGATACGCAACGCGATCCAGACCGGCGACGCGGCCGGCACGCCGTCGCTCGTCGCGTGGGGGGAGCTGGTCAGGGACGGTCTCAAGTCCGCGTTGCTCTCGGTCGCCCTCCTCGCGCCGCTCGCGGGCGGTCTCGCGGTCGGCGGCGGGGTCGTCGCCGCGCTCGTCGCCGGGCCGGTCGATCCGGCGTCGGTCGCGGCCGCCGCCGAGTCCTCCCTCGGACCGGCCGGGCCGGCCGCCGTCGCCGCCGTCGCCGCCGGCGTCGTCGTCGCGCTCGTGGTCGCGTACCTCCTCGCGTTCGCGTACCTCCGGCCCGCGGCGCTCGCCGCGTTCGCGGCCTCCGGACGACTCAGAGACGGACTGAATCCGCGGACGGTAGCCGGCGTCGCGGCGACCGGATCGTACGCCACCGGGTGGACGCTCGCCGTCGGGGCGCTCGCGGTCGGGTACGCCGTCGCGGCGCCCATGACGCCGCTCGTCGTCGGGGTCGCGCTCGCGTTCGCCGTCCGCGTCGTCGCCCACGGCCTTTACGGGCGAGGTGCGGCCGACGCCTTGCGGGGGGATCCGGCGGCGGACGCGGATCGCCGTCCGGAGGAGGACGGGACGCAGTACGACGCGACTTCCGACCCCGAAACCGTCCGCGACGCCGACGTGATTCGCGACAGCGGTCGCTCGCGCGACGACGCTCCGGTCCCCGCCGTGTCGGGCGACGGCGGGCGGCCGATGCGGAGCGAGCCGCCGGCCGCGGTCCAGGTCGGCCGGGGCCTTCCGGTCGGCGACCGGGGAGACGCCGTCGAAAGCGACGGGATCGGCGGGGGCGACCCGGCCGGTGGCTTCGAGTGGGGACCGGCACTCGCCGACGCGGAAGACAAGAGTTGATACGGCCGCGAGCGAACGCCCGGACATGCGAATCTCCGAGCGGGGGTACGGCGAGGAGGGCCGGGAACGGCTCACGCTGGTCCCCGAGAACGTCGACGACCTCTGGCACCTCGCGCACGTCCTCGAACCCGGGGACCTCGTCGAGGGCGACACCACCCGACGGATCCAGCGGAACGACGACCAGATGCGGGACACCGGCGGGCAGCGCGAGCACATCTTCGTCACGCTGGAGGTCGAGGACGTGGAGTTCGCGCGGTTCGCCAACCGCCTCCGCGTCTCCGGGGTCATCGTCGGCTGCTCGCGAGAGGACCAGCTCAACGCCCACCACACGCTCAACGTCGAGGAACACGACGAGATCACCGTCGAGAAGCACTTCAAGCCGGATCAGACCGAGCGGCTGGAGGAGGCCACGGAGGCCGCGGAGAACCCCGACGTGGCCATCGCGACCGTCGAGGAGGGCGCCGCCTACGTCCACACGGTCCAGCAGTACGGCACCGAGGAGTACGCCTCGTTCACGAAGCCGACAGGGAAAGGCGAGTTCTCGCGGCCGCGCGAGGAGCTGTTCGCCGAACTCGGCGAGGCGCTCGCGCATCTCGACGCCGACGCCGTCATCCTCGCCGGGCCGGGGTTCACCAAGCAGGACGCGCGCGACTACATCGACGAGGAGTACCGGGACCTCTCCGACCGGATCACCACCGTCGACACCTCCGCGGCCGGCGACCGCGGCGTCCACGAGGTGCTCAAGCGCGGTGCGGTCGACGAGGTCCAGAAGGAGACGCGGATCTCGAAGGAGGCGAGTCTCATCGACGAACTGACGGAGAACATCGCGACCGAGGCGAAGGCGACGTACGGCCCGGACGACACCGCCGAGGCCGCCGAGTTCGGGGCGGTCGAGACGCTGCTCGTCGTCGACGAGCGGCTCCGCACCGAGCGGCAGGGCGACGGCGACTGGGACATCGACGTCAACGAGGTGATCGAGTCCGTCGAACAGCAGGGCGGCGACGTCGTCGTCTTCTCCTCGGAGTTCGCCCCCGGCGAGCAGCTCGCCAACCTCGGCGGCATCGCCGCAATCTTACGCTACCGGCTCCAGTAAGCGGCTGCGGGTCGAATGCGGTGGCGCGTGCCTGCGAGGCCGCCCCGCGGCCGAGCAGCACGCGCGAGGGAGTCAGTCGCCCGGAGCAACGCGGAGGGCGACTGACGAGGCTGGGGAGGCGTGAGGTGCTGTGCGGAGCGGTGCGGGACTCGAAGGGGCAGCCGCGAGGGCGGCGCAGGCGAAGTAAGGACCGCAGGAGCGAACGAAGTGAGCGACGAGGACCGCAGCGAGCGTGCGCCGCCCTCGCGGCTGGGGCTTCGGCGGCGTTCGTGTCGATCGCCGATTTATAAGAGTCACCTCTGTACGGCCGAGCGGCTGGGGCTTCGGCAGGCTCGGCCCGCGGGCCGTCCGCAACGAAACCAGTCACGTATCGCGGCCGTGACCTTATCAGAGCGCGCCGTCAACGTCGGATCGATGGCGGACCGATCCGGGGACGACGCCGAGACGGCGACGGTCGAGGACGCGTCCTCGCCCTCCGAGGCTGACGCCGACCCGCTCCCAGACGACCTCGACGCCGGCGTCGACGAGGCGGTGAAGCGCCGGCTCCGCGAGGCGTACCTCAACGACGAGGAGAACGCGCTGATCGTCACGCGGGTGCGCTCCGCGGGCGACCGCGTCGCCGTCGAGATGCGCCCGCCCCACGGCGACGCCACCCACACCGAGCGGTTCGACGCGCCCCGGGACGGCTCGCTTCAGGAGTCCGAGGCGTTTCTCGACTTTCTGGAGGCCGCGGGCGTCTCGCCGCTCGACGTCGACGAACTCGTCGGCGCCCGCGTCCCGGCGACGTACGACCCGGAGACCGGCTGGCGGGTCGACGCCGCGTACCGCGGCGAGTCGGAGGCGGAAACCGAGAGCCGATTCGCGGACGCCCGCGACTGGCTGTGGACCTACCGGACGTGGCTGCTCGCCGCGCTGCTCGTCGGCGGGGAGTTGCTGTTCGTCGCCGTGATCATTCTGGTGTACGCGTGACCGGCGACCGGGTGCGTTACTTCCCCCAGAACGGATCGCGCTTCCGGCGCGTGTCGAGGTACCCTTGGAGCGCCTCGCGCTCGTCGGCGGTGATCTCCTCTTTCAGCTCCTGTTCTAAGATCTTCGCGTGCTTCTCGGGCACCTCGGTCCACAGCGTGTCGCCCTCCTCGATGTCGCGCCCGACGGTCGGCCCGTCGATGGCGATGCTGACGCGCTCGCCGGCGCGCGCCTCGTCGACGTCGTCGCCCTGCTTTTGAATCCCGGAGAGACCGCCGACGCGCTCGAACTCGTTGCCCTCGAAGTAGCCGACGTTGCGGTTGTTCTGGAGGGTGCCGGAGATGACCTCGACGCCGACGACCGCGGGGTCGTTCTGCCGGAAGGTGTGGTCGGGGAGGATGCGGAAGCGGGCCGGGCGCACGACCTTGTCCAGCACCGTCTCCTGTTGCGCGCGCTGCTTCTCCTCGACGTAGCGCTCGTAGTCCTCGACCAGCTGGTAGATGACTTCGTTCTTGAACAGCTTCACGTCCGCGTTCTCCAGGTCGGACTCCGCGTTCTGGAGGAGGTCGACGTTGAAGCCGAGAATCGCCTTGTGCTCGTCCTGGTTCGCGGTCTCCGCGACCGCGATGTCGCGCGGCGCGATGTCGCCGACCTCGGCGCGCAGGATGGGGACCTCGGCCTCGCGGAGCGCGTTCGCCATCGCCTCCAGCGAGCCGAGGGTGTCCGCCTTGACGACGACGCCGTTGTCGGCCGTCTCGACCTCGATCTCGGCCAGTTCGGCCTTCACTTCCTCGACGACCTGGTCGACGGTGCGGTCGCGGACGACCCGGACCGGCGCGCCCGCCATCGCCCGATCGAGGTCGGGCGCGGCGATCTTCACGCCGGCCGCGGCCCCGATCTCGCCGACCTTCTCGAACTCCTTCTCCGTGCGGATCTCCGCGAGCGGCCGCGGCCGGAGCAGCGCGCGTATCTCGGTGACGATCGGCTCGTCTTGGCCGCCGACGACGACGGTGTCGCCGTTGCGGATCACCCCGTCGTAGACGACGGTGTCGACGGTGGCGCCGAAGCCGCGCTCGTCTTTCACCTCGAGGACCGTCCCCTCGCCCGGGCCGGTGACGTCGATGGCCATCTCCTCTTTCATGAACCGCTGGGAGAGACCCATGAGGACCGTGAGCAGGTCGGGGACGCCCTCGCCGGTGAGCGCCGAGAGGGGGACGACGCCGATGTTCTTCTGGAAGTCCTGGACGCGCCAGTAGAGATCGGCCGAGAAGCCGGCGTCCGACAGCTGGCCGATGATCTCGTAGAGGTTCTCGTCGAGCATCGACTTCGCGCGCTCGGACTGGGCGTCCATGCTCTTTTGAATCGGCTCGCCGTCCTGCGGGTTCCACCCGGGCGTCGTGTCGACCTTGTTGGCCGCGACGACGAAGGGGGTCCCCGTCCGGCGGAGGATGTCTATCGCCTCCTCCGTCTGCGGCTGGAAGCCGTCGTTGACGTCGACGACGAGCACCGCGATGTCGGCGAGCGCGCCGCCGCGGGCCCGCAGCGTCGAGAAGGAGTGGTGGCCCGGCGTGTCGATGAACAGCAGGCCGGGAAGATCGAAGTCGGTCGGGTCGATGAGCTCGCCCGCCATCCCGGAAATGGTGTCGAGCGGGATGTCCGTCGCCCCGATGTGTTGGGTGATCGCACCGGCCTCGCCCTCGCTGACGGCGGAGCCGCGGATCGTGTCGAGCAGGCTCGTCTTGCCGTGGTCGACGTGGCCCAGCACGGCGACGATGGGGGTTCGCAGGGTGTCCGCGTGTGTGTGGTCGGTCATATGTGATCGCCCCGAGAAGGTTATACCGTCCGTTCCGCCGGCCGTCAGTTAAGCCTTTCAAAATGCCGCGACGAACCGGGACGACGGAACCGGACCGTTCGGTGCGTTGGTCCGGCCGCGGTGCGACGCGTTCGTCCGGCCGCGGTGCGACGCGTTCGTCCGGCCGCAGTGCGACGCGCTCGTTCGTCCGTCGCCCGTCCGACGGCCCGTGGCGTTTAATACCGTCGCCCGGAACCGTGAGGGTATGGTCGACATCCTCGCGGAGAACCTCTCCGGGAAGGCGGTGATGAGCGCCGACGGCACGGAGCTCGGGGACCTCTACAACATCACGATGAACCTCGAGTCCGGCGAGCTGAACCACCTGCTGGTCAGCCCGCACGAACAGCTGCGGCCCGAACGCGTCGACTTCGAGGTCGACGAGATGGGGCGGCTCCGAGTACCGGTTGCGAACGTGCAGGCGGTGAAAGACTACATCGTCGTCGCCCGCTGATGCAGGTCCTCGACTCGTCCGCGTTCATCCACGAGTACACGACAGACGAGGACGTGGTCTCCATCCCGGCGGTCCACGACGAGCTGACCGGCGAGGTGGCCCTCCGCTTCGACGCGATGGAAGGCTCCGGGATGACCGTCCACGTGCCGGCGCCGGAGGCGGTCGACCGGGTCCGCCGGGCCGCGAAGGGGTCGGGCGACGCCGCGGAGCTGTCCGACACCGACATCCGGCTGATCGCGACCGCGCTGGAGCTTCACGCGACGCTCGTCACCGACGACTACGCGATGCAGAACGTCGCCGAGCGGCTCGACCTCCCGGTCGAGGCCATCGCCCGCGACGGCATCTCCGAGGAGCGGGAGTGGCGCTTCCAGTGCGTCGGCTGCAACCGCACCTTCGACGAGAACAAAGAGCGGTGTCCGATCTGCGGGAGCGACCTGACCCGGAAGAACCCGGCGTGAGCGGCCCGACCGCGTAGCGACGCGCGAACCGGTTCCGCGTGCCACCGTACCGCACACGACCGACCGATTGAACAGGCGTCCCGCCGACCACCAGCCGTGAACGCCTTCGAGGAGATCTCTCCGGACGCGCTCCGCGACGGACGGGCCGACGCGCTCGACGACGCGGTCGCGACGGCGCTGGCCGCCCACCCGCTCGACGGGGTCGAGACCGAGTACCCGCACTATCAGGGAGTCGTGGAGGGACCGGAGGCGCCGCCGCGTCCCGCCGAGGACCACCCCGTCTTCTACGGCTGTTTCGACTGGCACTCCGCGGTCCACAGCCACTGGGGGCTCGTGCGCGCGCTGCGCCTCGCCACGGACCACCCGGACGAGTCCGAAATTGCGGCGAGCATCGACGGGCGGCTGACCCCCGAGAACGTCGCTCGCGAGGTCGACTACCTCGACGAGAACCCCGGTTTCGAGGAGCCGTACGGCTGGTCGTGGCTGCTGCGCCTCGCCGCCGAGCTTCACCTCTGGGACGACCCGCGCGCCGACGCGTGGCGCGAGACGCTCCGCCCGCTCGAAGCGCGGGTCCGACGCGGGACCCGCGAGTCGTTCCTCGACGTCGACCGCCCGCAGCGCGTCGGCACCCACGGCAACACCGCGTTCGCGCTCGCCGGCGTCCTCGACTACGCGCGGGTCGTCGGCGACGCCGACCTCGAAGCGGAGACCGAGGCGACGGCGCGCCGCCGCTACGCGGACGACACCGCCGCGGTCGTCGGCGCGGAGCCGGTCGGCTGGGACTTCCTCTCGCCCGCGCTGACCGAGGCCGACCTCGTGCGACGCGTCCTCGGCCCCGACGCGTTCGCGGCGTGGCTCGACGAGTTCCTCCCGGACCTGGCCGCCCCGCCGCACGACGCGCTGTGCTCGCCCGTCGACGTCGAGCCGGACGAGGGCGACGGCGCCGCGATGCACCTGATCGGACTCAACGTCTCCCGCGCGTGGTGTCTCGCGGGGCTGGCCGACGCGCTGGCCGACCGAGAGGGACCGGCGGCGGCCCGGCTTCGGGAGCCGCTGGAGACCGCGGCGCGCCGCCACGCCGAGGCAGGGGCCGCGGACGTGCTCACCGACGACTACGCGGGGTCGCACTGGCTCTCCTCGTTCGCGCTGTACCTGCTGACGCGGAACGAGGGCGGGATCGCGCCGGGCGCCGCTTAGTCGGCTCCCGGCGAGTCCTGCGAGTCGCCGTCGATCGGACCGGCCGCGTCGGCGTCGACCGGGTTGGCCGCGTCGCCCTCGGCGAGGCCGAGCGCGTCGTCGGAGAGGTCGCTGCCGTCGAGCCGCGGGACGCGCTCCCGGAGCCGCGAGGCGGCGGCGCGGGCCTCGGCGAACTCGACCTCGGCGAGCGCGCGCACCAGCGCGGCGGCGCGCTCCGCCCGGGCGCGCTGCCACGACTCCTCCCGCGACTCGTAGGTGCGGATCGCGCGCAGGAAGTCGGCCTCGGAGAACTCCGGCCAGTACGGCGCACAGAAGTAGACGGCCGCCTCGTTCCCGTTGGCGTGCCACGGGAGGAAGTTCGAGGTCCGCTCGTCGCCGCCGGTGCGGACGATCAGGTCCACGTCGCGGATCGGCCGGTCGTACAGGCGGGACTCGACCGTCTCGACGTCGACGTCCCCCGGCGCTATCTCGCCGGCGTCCACGTCGCGGGCGATGGCGCGCGCGGCGTCGAGCAGTTCGGTCCGGCCGCCGTACGCCAGCGCGACGTTGAGCGTGAACCGGTCGTTGTCGGCGGTGCGCCGCTCCGCGTACTCGACCGCGTCGTGGACGCGCGGCGGGAGCCGAGGGACGTCGCCGATGGCCCGGACGCGCACGCCCTGATCGTGGACGCGGTCGGCGTCGGCGAACTCCCGGAGCTTGTGCTCCAACAGGTCGAAGAGGGGCTTCAGCTCCTCGTCCGGGCGCTCGAAGTTCTCGGTGGAGAAGGCGTAGAGGGTGAGCTCCGAGACGCCCAGGTCGGCGCACCAGTCGAGGACGCGCTCGGTGGTGTCGGCGCCGGCGCGGTGGCCCTCGGGGGCGTCGTCGCCGCGCTCGCGGGCGTACCGACGGTTCCCGTCCTGAATGACGGCGACGTGGTCGGGGACGTCGTCGATCTCGCGGCGGAGGTGCCGCCGGTACGCGCGCCCGACGAGGTCGCGGAGTCGCTGCCACATGGCCGGAGACCACGCCCCCGAGCGGTATACCTTTATGGATCGATCGCTCGACCCCCGAGGCATGGAGGCCGCATACGTGTTCCGCGTCGCCCTCCGCCTCGATCCGCCGGCCGCCGCCGTCGACCCCGACCGGTTCGAGACGACGATGGAGATTCCCGCGAGCGAACCCGGAACCGACGGGTGGCTCTTCTTCCGCGACCGACTGTGGCGCGGCGAGGTCGGCGACGAGCCGGCCTTCCGGCGACTGGCGGAAGCGCGGTTGGGCGTCGCGAACGCCGCGAGCGTCGAGGTCGTCGCCGCCGACTTCCGCGAACTCCGCACCGACGAGGCGTACCTCGACGCGCTGAAGGCCGCGATCGCCGCGGATCTCGGCCGGTTCAACGCCGACTCCGTCGACGAGGTCCTCCGCAAGTACCTCGGGTCGTCGGTCCACGTCCGGGGCTGAGCGAGAGGCTTCGGAGCGGAAGACCTCGGAGCGGAAGACCTCGGAGCGGAAGACCTCGGAGCGGGACGACCGCCTCGCTCGAACCCGCAACGCACTTGCCGGTCCCCGGCGTACGAGTCGATCCATGGCCGTCGCCGACTACGATTTCCACCTGTTCGACCTCGACGGCACCCTCGTCGACGCCGAGTGGGAGTACACCCGAGCGGTGTTCGACCGCGTCGGCGACCGGCTGGGCCGCGAGTTCTCGGACCGAGAGGCGTACGTCCTCTGGCACGGACTCGGCGGCGCGCGCGGCGAGACCCTCCGCGAGATCGGCGTCGACCCCGACGCGTTCTGGCCGGCGTTCCACGCCGTGGAGGACCCGGTCGCCCGCGCGGAGGCGACGTACCTCCACGACGACGCCGCGCGCCTGCTCAACCGCGTGAGCGAGGTCGGCGGACCGACCGGACTCGTCACCCACTGTCAGGAGTTCCTCGCGGAGCCGGTTCTCGACCACGTCGACCTCGGCGGTCGATTCGACGCGGTCGTCTGCTGTACCGACGAGACGGGATGGAAGCCCGACCCCGATCCGATCGAGACCGCGATGGGCGAACTCGGCGTCGATCCGGGCCGACACCGGGGCTACTACGTCGGCGACGGCGAGAGCGACGTGGCGGCCGCCTGGAACGCCGGACTCGACGCGGTCCACGTCGAGCGCGTCGGCCACGACGACCGCGGCCGGTGCGTCCTCGGCGACCGGCGCGTCGAGCGCCTCGACGAACTGGTTGGCGGCGACGGGGACGACGCCGACCGCCGCGGCGGCGTACGCGTCGATTCCGGCGGCGCGGTCGACGCGTCGTGAGCGATTTATCCCTTCCCGGAGCGACTCGCGATCCATGACGAAGTGGTTCCACAGCGGCCGGCGCCGCGACCTCTGCGCGCTGCTGTACGAGCACGGCGAGCTGCGCGCGCAGTCGGCGAAGAGCCGGCTCGAATCGCACTACGACGAGCGGATCGACCCCGGCTCTTTCTACGGCACCCTCTCCGCGCTCGTCGAGTCCGGCCACCTCCACCGCCGGACCGAGGGGATCGCCGACGTGTACGCGCTCACCGAGGCGGGCGAGACCGCACTGCTCGACCACTACGCGTGGCTCGGCGACCGGATCGAGGGGGACGACGCCGGGAGAGGCGATGCGGGAGGCGACGGGTCCGAGCGAGGACCCGAGCGCGGCGACCCGGACCTCAAGGATTAACAACTCCGTCGGCGTGAGTTAATACATGACCGTCGTCAGCGTGTCCATGCCGGAGGAGTTACTCGAACGGATCGACCAGTTCTCCGACGAACACGGGTACACCGGGCGCAGCGAAGTGATTCGCGAGGCCTCCCGGAACCTCCTCGGCGAGTTCGAGGACGCCAAACTGGAGGACCGGGCGCTGATGGCCGTGGTGACGGTGCTTTTCAACTACGAGACGACGAGCGTCGAGGAGCGGATGATGCGGCTGCGACACGAACACGAGGGGATCGTCGCCTCGAACTTCCACAGCCACGTCGGCTCGCAGTACTGTATGGAGCTGTTCGTGCTGGAGGGCGGCTTAGAGGAAATCTCGACATTCGTGGGGAAGGTCCGCGCGACGAAGGACACGCTCACGGTGGATTACAGCGTCACGCCCGTCGACGAGTTCGGCGCCGGCGCCCTCGGCGAGGCGCACGCGCACGGTTCCCCGGAGGACGACGAAACCGCGACTACCGACGAGGACTGAGCGGACCGACGGAGTCGCCGCTTCGCCGCCCTCAGACGGTCTCGGGCCGGACCGATTCGAGCGCCGCGTCGAAGTCCGCGCCGGTGATCCCGACCTCGTCGGCGTGGTCGTTGGCGGCCTCCCCGTGTTCGTCGGCGACGCGCTCGATGGCGCGCATCGCGGCCGCCCGCGACAGGGCCGCGATCTCGGCGCCGGAGTACCCCTCCGTCTCGTCGGCGATCCGTTCCAGGTCGACCTCGTCGACCAGGGGCTTCTCGCGCGTGTGGACCTCGAGGACCTTGCGACGCGCCTCGCGGTCCGGCTCCGGCACCTCGACGTGGGTCTCCAGGCGACCCGGGCGGAGCAGCGCCGGGTCGAGCGCGTCCCGCCGGTTGGTCGCCGCGAGGACGACGAGGTTCGGGTTGTCGCTGGCGCGGTCGAGTTCGGTCAGGAGCTGCGAGACCACCCGCTCGCCGACGCCGGAGCCGTCGCCGCCGGCCGCGTCGCGGTCGGTCGCGACCGCGTCGATCTCGTCGAAGAAGATGATAGCGGGCGCCGCCTGTCGGGCGCGGTCGAACAGCTCGCGGACCGCCTTCTCCGACTCGCCGACGTACCGGTCAAGGAGTTCGGGGCCGGCGACTTGGATGTAGTTCACGCCGCTCTCGCCGGCGATGGCGCGCGCGAGCAGCGTCTTCCCGGTCCCGGGCGGGCCGTGGAGGAGGACGCCGGTCGGGGGGTCGGCGCCCGCCGCGTCGAACAGGGGGCCGTACGATAACGGCCACGTCACGGCGCGTTCCAGCTCCGCTTTCGCGTCGTCGAGACCGCCGACGTCGGCGAAGTCGGTCGTCGGCTGCTCGGCGACGTACTCGCGCATCGCGCTCGGCTCGACGTTCGCGTGGGCGGCCTCGAAGTCCCCTTTCGTGACCGTCACGTCGTCGAGGGCGGCCGCGTCGTCCTGCCGGGCGCGGCGCAGCGCCGTCATCGCCGCCTCCTGTGCCAGCCCCTCGATGTCGGCGCCGACGAACCCGTGGGTGCGGCTCGCGATCCGGTCGAGGTCCACGTCGTCGGCCAGCGGCATCCGGCGCGTATGGACGTCGAGGATCTGGCGGCGGCCGGCCTCGCCGGGGACGCCGATCTCGATCTCGCGGTCGAAGCGCCCGCCCCGCCGGAGCGCCGGATCGATGGTGTCGACGCGGTTCGTCGCGCCGATGACGATCACATCGCCGCGGGCGTCCAGCCCGTCCATCAGCGAGAGCAGCTGGCCGACGACGCGGTTCTCCACGTCGCCGCCGTCGTCGCGCTTGCCCGCGATCGAGTCGATCTCGTCGAAGAAGACGATCGCCGGGGCGTCGTCGCTCGCGCGCTCGAACACCTCGCGGAGCCGCTCTTCCGACTCCCCTTTGTACTTCGACATGATCTCCGGGCCGTCGACGGTGATGAACGTCGCGTCGACCTCGTTGGCGACGGCGCGGGCGATGAGCGTCTTCCCGGTCCCCGGCGGCCCGTGGAGCAGGACGCCCTTCGGCGGGTCGACGCCGAGCCGGGTGAACACCTCCGGCTCGGAGAGGGGGAGTTCGATCGTCTCGCGGACCAGCTCCAGCTCCTCGTCGAGACCGCCGATGTCCTCGTAGGTCGCGCCAGCGGTGTGCTCCGCGGGCGGCGATCCGCCGGCCTTCGGTTCGGCGTCGTCTCCCGGCGGAGCCGTCCCGGAGCCGGTCGGCCCCCCGGCGCGGTCGTCCGTGCTCCGGGTCGGTACGTCGGCCCGGTCGCCCGCGGACTCGGCATCGTCCTCGTACTCGACCGACACGTCGGTCGAGGCGGTGATTCGGACGGTCCCCGAGGGGGCCGTCCGGGCGACGACGAACCGGAGGCCGCCGAGCCGCTCGACGTGGACGGCCTCGCCCTCGGTGACGGGGCGGTCGCGCAGCTCGCGCGAGAGCGCGCGCTCGACCACTTCGCGGCTCACGTCGACCTCGGCGAGGCGGCCGGGCGCGGCCAGCGTCACGCGGTCGGCGTCGGAGACGTCGACGGGGGCGATCGTCACGGTGTCGCCGACCTTCACGCCGGCGTTCGCGCGGGTGTCGGCGTCGATGAGGACGGAGCCCTCGGCGGCGTCTGGGCCGCCCGGCCACACCTTCGCGACGGCGGTGCGCTCGCCGCGCACCTCGACCGTGTCGCCGCTGAGGAGGGCGAGCCGCTTGCGAGCCGACTCGGGGAGCCTAGCAATGCCCCGGCCCGCGTCCCGCTTCTCGGCGGCACGCACCGTGAGCCGGAGCCCTGCGGTGTCGTTCATACGCCACGTTCTCGCCGGCGGCTCTTTACGCTTGTCCGGCCGGACAGCGCCGGCGCCCCGTCGCGGCGTGTGAGACCGATTCACAGCTTTTATTTTCATTTGATTTCACTTCCGCTCAATGACCGAGTCCGTACTGAACGTCGCTGCCTCCGTGTTCGTGTACGGGCTCGTCGTGGCTTTCCACGAGTTCGGTCACTACGGCGTCGGACGATGGGTCGCCGGGATTCCGGCTTCGAAGATCAAGGTCGTCCTTCTCGACTTCCCGCAGCACGTGGCGTTGCGTGACGAGGAAGACTGGATCAGACCGCGGGAACAGCCGCGATACGGCGAGATATACGCCGGGTACGACGCGGAGGCCGCGCGGACGAAGCACGTCGACCTGTACACCGCCGGAGGGCTGGTCGGACAGGCCGTCGGTGTCGCCGCGGCCGTTGGCATCTTGCTCGCCGTTGGGGGACGAGCGTGGGCCGAACTGTTCGTCGACCTGTCCGTGCTGCTGACGGCGTCGTACTTTCTCTTCGATCTCGGAGCGTCCTTCCGTTCCGCTCGAAACAGGCGGTACATCGGCGACTTCTCGGCGCTCTGGACGTACTCCCCGCTCGGGACCATCGCGGTCGTACTCTTCTTCGTAGTCGTACACGGCGGTCTCTCCCTCTTCTTGTGAGCGAACGCGACGGCTGAGACGGGTCGGTCTCCCCGGTCGCGGGCGTCGGTGGCGGCGTCTGTCAGGGGCGCCGGACGAGGGGACGCCCCGGGGTTTCGGACCCGAACCGCTCGGCTGACGACCGCACCCCACGACCACCGACCGCAACCGCCTTCCCTCGGCCGCCCGGCCTGACGCGTATGCAACCGACGGGACACCTGCGGGGCGACGCGGTCCGCGTCGGCGGGGACGCCCGCCAGCGCTTCTACGACGCCCGGGGGTACGGGCGCCCGCTCGACGGGAACGAGATCGCGCTCTCGCGGGTCGAGGCCGCCCACCTGCTGTTCCGCGGCGACCTCTCCGGGATCGAACTGGAGGACGGGTCGGATCCGGTCGGCTTCGAGCGCTTCTTCGTCGCGAGCGCCGCGGCGGCCGACCGCTTCGCGGTGCGCTTCCTCGTCTACTCCGACCTCCGCGACCGCGGCTTCTACCTCTCGCCCGCCCGCGAGCCGTGGCCGGGCGGGGGCGACGCACCGAGCGACGCGGTCGACTTCGTCGCCTACGAGCGCGGCGAGACGCCCGACACGGGGAACGTGAAGTACCCGATCCAGGTCGTCGGCGAGCGCGAGTCCGTCGCGGCCGCGGGACTCGCCGGGCGCACCCTCGCGGTCGTCGACGAGGAGTCCGACATCACCTACTTCGCGGCCGAGAGCGGCGGAATCGAGGGTGCGACCGACTACGAGCCGCCGGAGTCGCTCGCGGGCGTCCTCCTCGCCGACCGCGTCGTCGTCTGGGACGCCCCCGAAGACCTCTACGAGCGCGGCTTCTACGGGCAGCCGCTCACCGGACGAGCGGCCGACGTCGAGGGCGCGCTCCAGCTCTCTCTCGTCGAGGCCGCGTCGCTGGCCGCCGACGGCCGGCTGTCGCTGTCGGCGTCCGTCGGGACCGCCGGAGGGGACGACGACGGAGAAGCGAGCGACCCCGCCGACCCGACCGACGCGGACTCCGGCGACGCCGCCGCCCGGATCGTCGCCCGCGGCCGCGACGTGGAGGGCGAGCGGTTCGACCGCCGGCTCGCGGTTTACAAGCGCCTCCGCGCGGCCGACGCGGTGCCGAAGACCGGCTTCAAGTTCGGCGCCGACTTCCGGACGTACCTCGACGTGGAGACGGTCGATGACCTGCCGCACTCCGAGCATCTCGTGCGCGTGGTGGGACCGGCCCACGAGTTCTCGCCGCGCGAACTCTCGCTCGACGTGCGGCTCGCGGGCGGCGTCCGCAAGGAGATGGCCTTCGCGCTGACCGGGGTCGAGGACGACCACCCGGGCGACGCCGACGCGCCCCTCGACGCCGACGTGGAGTGGCTCTCGGTCGACCGACTGACGCCCTGAGCTTCGCCGCAACGGCGAACAGAAGCCTTTTTTGACCGCTCGCCGTCGTCGCGTCCATGCCGTTTCCCTCCACGTCCGACGCCGAGTCGAGCGAGTACGACATCTCGACCGTCGACCTCAGCGACGACCGCTACGAGGTCAAACAGTCGATGGTGCGGAACAAGTACACCGTCCGCGACGGCGCCGGCAACGTCGTCCTCCGCGGGAAACAGAAGATGTTCAAGCTGAAAGAGGAGTTCCCGTTCGTCACCGGCGACGACGAGGACGCCTTCTCGGTGAAGGCCGGCGGCATCATGGACATCGGCGGCAACTACGCCATCGTCGACGCGGGCACCGACGAGGAGGTCGTCGTGCTGGACGAGGACTACTCGCTGTTCGTCGAGAACTGGACGGTCCGCGACCCCGAGACCGGCGAGGCGCTGGCGACGATTCAGTCGAAGAACAAGCTGCTGTCGGCGCTCCGTCACCTCGTCGGCGCCGCGAACCTGATTCCGAACAAGTACGAGATATTCGACGCCGACGGCGGCCACGTCGGCGACATCGAGGGGGAGTTCTCGATGCGGGACGCCTACACGGTCACCGTCGACGACGCGAGCGACGTGCCGAAGGAGGCCGTGATCGCGGCCGCGTGTATCCTCGACGCGTTGGAGAACCAGTAGCGGCGTTCGCGGCGGTCTAGCGGGATCGGTCACTACCCCACAGGAGACACAAACGCGTTTCAGTGAGAGATAAACGAGATGGGAACAGAAGAACACGCACGCGAGATGGTCGTTAGCCTGTACCTCAGCGACACCATCGGCTTCGACGCGCTCGCCGAATCTGTCGGTCGACAGGACGCGGAGGCCGTTCGCACCTCGAAGGAACTGCTCGACGGCAGCGAGTCGCTCGCTGACGAGTTCGCAGATTTATAAGCAATCGATTTTACGCGCTCGCTCCTACCGATAAGCAAGGAGGGAGCCCACGGCTTCAGCCGTGGGTGGATGTCACTCCCCGCCGAGCTTCGACTCGCCGACGGCGTCGTGGCCCTCGATGACCTCGGTGCCGCCCATGTACGGGCGCAGCGCCTCGGGAACGGTGACCGTGCCGTCGTCGTTCTGGTAGTACTCCAGGATCGCGACGACGATCCGCGGGACCGCCAGCCCCGAGCCGTTCAGGGTGTGGAGGTACTCCGCGGACTCGTGGTGTTCCTCGCGGTACCGAATCCCCGCGCGGCGCGCCTGGAAGTCCTCGAAGTTCGAGACGGAGGAGACCTCCAGCCAGCGGCCGCCCCGCTCGGGACCCGCGTCCATGTCGTCGGCGGGCGCCCACACCTCGACATCGTACTTCTTCGCCTGCGTGAACCCGAGGTCGCCGGTACACATCTCTAAGATGCGGTAGGGGAGTTCGAGTCGGCGAAGCACCTCCTCGGCCTCGTCGACCAGCCCCTCGAAGCGATCGTCGCTCTCCTCGGGCCGGACGAAGTTCACCATCTCCACCTTGTTGAACTGGTGGACGCGGACGATCCCGCGCGTCTCGGTGCCGTGCTCGCCCGCCTCCTGCCGGAAGTTCGGCGTGTACGCCTGGTACTTCAGCGGGAGATCCTCGCCGAGCAGGATCTCGTCGCGGTGGAGGTTCGTGACGGGCACCTCCGCGGTCGGGAGCAGCCAGAGGTCGTCGTCGTCGTACTCGTCCTCGTTCGACCCTTCCACCCGGTAGGCGTCCTCGGTGAACTTCGGCAGCTGCCCGGTGCCGCGCATCGACGCGGAGTTGACCGGGATCGGCGGGAACACGTCCTCGTACCCCTGCTCGCGGTGCACGTCAAGCATGAACTGGATCAGCGCGTGTTCGAGGCGCGCGCCGTCGCCCTTCGCGACGTAGAACCCGCCTCCGGCGACCTTCGCGCCGCGCTCGAAGTCGAGGATCTCGAGCTCCTCACCCAGGTCGTAGTGCGGCTCCACGTCGGCCGGGAGGTCCCGGAGGTCGTCGAACCCCTCGCGGCGCCGCTCGACGTTCTCCGACTCGTCCTCGCCGACCGGCACGGAGTCCTGCGGGATCTGCGGGAGTTCCAGCAGCGACGCCTCCAGTTCGGTCTCCAGCTCGTCGGCCCGGTCCTCGATCTCCTGAAGCTCCGATTTGAGCTCCTGCGAGCGCTCGATCGCCGCTTGGGCCTCCGCCTCCTCGCCGGCCGCCTTCAGCTCGCCGATCTTCGAGGAGACCTCGTTGCGCTCGTGCCGTAAGTCGTCGCCGCGCTGTTTCAGCTCCCGCCACTCCTCGTCGACGTCGAGTATCCGGTCGAGGTCCACGTCGACGCCCTTGTTTTCGAGCGCCTCGCGGACGACCTCGGGGTTCTCCCGGACGAACTGTCGAGACAGCATTTGTCGAGAGTTCCGCGGGGCGACCCAAAACCGTATCGGAGCGTCGGTAGCGTCTCACACTGTCTCTTTTTAATTAGCACTCGACAATCGGCGACGAACACTGCCAAAGCCCCAGCCGCTCGCTTATAAATAGTCGAACGTGTCTCGGCCGAGAACACCGCCAAAGCCCCAGTCGCGAGGCGGGCGTACACTCGTTGCGCTCCTCGGTCGCTCACTTCGTTCGCTCCCTGCGGTGCTTACGTCGTCTACGCCCGCCTCGCGACTGCCCCTTTGAGTCCCGCCCCGCACCGCACGGCGACCGCACCTCACGCCTCCCCAACCTCGCCGCTCACGCCCTCCGGGCGTTCGCGGCGTCCCTCGCGCGTGCGACTCGCGGCCTATCGGCCGCTCGTCGGCACGCGCCACCGCTCCGCGCGTTCATTTATAAACCGATGGCCAACGACCGGATCGTCAGTAGCCGCCCGGTAACGCCATCCCGACGGCGAGCGCGACGAGCGGCACCGCGGCGACGACCGCGTACCACAGGCCGGCGGCGACGAGGAGGATCCACGTCGAGTAGCCGTATCCGGTCGGGTCCCAGTCGACCCCGAGCCGCGGGAGGCCGGCGACGGCGACCGCCGGGGCGACGAAGCCGACGAGGACCCCGCCGAACAGCGCCGTGGTGAGGAACCCCTCGCTCCAGGCGGGACCCGCCTCGGCGGCGAACGCGACCGTCAGTACGACGCCGACGATGTACGGGACCGAGAGACCGATCGAGACGCCGATGTACGAGGGCAGAACGCGTCCCGCCGGGGGGAGCGCGCGGAACAGCGCCCGGCAGCGCGTCGCGAGGAACGGCACGCACAGCCCCGCGGCGACGAGTCCGGGGAAGAGGAGCAGCGCGAGCGTCCACAGCCACCCGACGACCGAGTCCGCGACCGCGGAAATCGCGAGGAGGGAGACCGAAGCCGGAGGCGGAAGGAGGGCGAGAGCCATGCGGAAGAGGAGGCGCCGCGGGCGGCAAACGTCTTGTGGTGGCCCGCGGCGGTTCGTCGGCGGACGCGGTCGCCGTCCCGCCGCTCCGCGGCCGGGAACCACCAGCGTTTATCCCGCGCGCCGCGACCGGCCGACAACGATGCTCATCACGGGCGCGACGCTGGCCGACGGCCGGGTGCGAGACGTGCGTATCGGCGACGACGGACGGATCGACGCGGTCGCCGAGGGACTCGGCGCCGACGCCGGCGAGCGCGTCCTCGAGGCCCGCGGCAGACACCTCCTACCGGGCGCGGTCGACGTCCACGTCCACTTCCGCGAGCCGGGCGGGAGCCACAAGGAGACGTGGACCTCCGGGTCGAAGAGCGCGGCCGCGGGCGGCGTGACGACCGTCGTCGACCAGCCGAACACCTCGCCGCCGACCGTCGACGGCGACGCCTTCGACGGGAAGGCCGCGCTCGCGGCCGACTCGCTCGTCGACTACGGGATCAACGGCGGCGTGACGCCCGACTGGGACCCGGAGAGCCTCTTCGAGCGCCCGCTGTTCGCGCTCGGCGAGGTGTTCCTCGCGGACTCGACCGGCGACATGGGGATCGACGGGGACCTGTTCGCGGACGCGCTCGACGCGGCCGCGGCCCGCGACGTTCCGGTCACCGTCCACGCCGAGGACGCGACGCTGTTCGACGAGTCGGCGCTCGACGGCGACCTCGGCGGGAGCGGCACGGCCGCGACCGCGGACGCGTGGTCCGCCTACCGGACGGCCGACGCGGAGATCGCCGCCGTCGAGCGCGCGCTCGCGGCGGCGGCCGACCGCGACGCGCGAGTTCACGTCGCGCACACCTCGACGCCGGAGGCGGTCGACGCCGTCGTCGAGGCCCGCGAGGACGGAGCGGGGGAAAGCGACGGCGACGGAGCCGGGACCGACGCGGCGCCCCGCGTCACCTGCGAGGTGACGCCCCACCACCTGTACCTCTCGCGCGAGCGGGCGCGGTCGCTGGGGACGTTCGGACGGATGAACCCGCCGCTCCGCTCCGAGTCGCGCCGCGAGGCGCTGTTCGCGCGGCTCGCCGAGGGCGACGTCGACGTGGTCGCGACCGACCACGCGCCGCACACGGTCGAAGAGAAGCGGACGGGGCTGGTCGACGCGCCGAGCGGTGTCCCGGGCGTCGAGACGCTGTACCCCCTCCTCCTCGAATCGGTCCGGAAGGGGGAGCTGTCGCTCGAACGCGTCCGCGACGTCGTCGCCGCGAACCCGGCCGAGACGTTCGGACTCGACCGGAAGGGACGGGTCGCCGAGGGGCGCGACGCCGACCTCGTCCTCGTCGACACGGCCGACCCGCGGGAGATCGAGGCCGCGGCGCTCCACAGCGCCCCCGCGTGGACCCCCTTCGAGGGCCTCCGCGGCGTCTTCCCGGAGGTCACGCTCGTCCGCGGCGAGGTCGTCTACGAGCGCGACCCGGCGACGGGCGCGGCGTCGTTCGGCGATCCGGTCGGCCGAAACGTCAGGGAGTCGTAGTCGAGCCGGTCTCGGCCGTCAACGGGCGCGCTCCTCCGGTCATTTAGGTCGGATCCAGAGTGGTCCAGATGTCTCGTGATCGCTCGGTATCTCTCCGTATCTCGCCGTATTCGGCCGGCGGAACGCATATGCCGTTCCTCGCCTTACTCTGGATATATCGATGATCACGGGGAGCATTCGCACGGTCGTATCCGGACGGGGAACCGACCCGGACGAGACCGACCGGCCATGACGGAACCCGGGGAGTCCGGACCGGTCGGAACGGGTCCCGCTGAATCGACCGACGGCAATGCGGAGACCGCCGGCGCGGCGGCCGGTGTCGGCGCGGCGGTCGAACCCGAGACCCCCGCGGACGTCGCCGCGCTCGCGGACCGGATCGTGAGCGAGGTCGAGGACGTGATCGTGGGCAAGCGCGACGCGGTCGAACACGTCCTCGTCACCGTGTTGGCGCGCGGCCACCTCCTCGTCGAGGACGTGCCGGGCGTCGGGAAGACGACGCTCGCGAAGTCGGTCGCGCGCTCGATCGACGGCTCGTTCAAGCGCGTCCAGTTCACCCCCGATCTCCTCCCGTCCGACGTCACCGGCGTCAACGTGTTCAACCGCCGGACGGACGAGTTCGACTTCCAGCCCGGCCCGGTGTTCGCGAACGTCGTGCTGGGCGACGAGATCAACCGCGCCCCGCCGAAGACGCAGTCGGCGCTGTTGGAGGCGATGGAGGAGAACCAGGTGACCACCGACGGGACGACCCGCGACCTGCCGGACCCGTTCTGCGTGATCGCGACCCAGAACGACGTGGAGCCGGGACAGACGTACGAGCTACCCGTCGCCGAGGTCGACCGCTTCACGAAGAAGATCCGGCTCGGCTACCCGGACACCGAGGAGGAGGCGGCGATCCTCGGGCGGCTCGCCGGCGACCACCCGATCGACGCGGTGGAGCCGGTCGCGACGATCGCCGACGTGCGGCGCGCGAGGGCGATCGTCGGCGAGATCGAGGCCTCGGAGGCGGTCCGGGAGTACGTGGCCCGGCTCGCGGTGTACACCCGTCGGAACGCGAAGCTCGGGGCGAGTCCGCGCGGGAGCCTCGCGCTGATCCGGGCGTCGCAGGCCCGCGCCGCGCTCGCCGGCCGCGGCTACGTGATCCCCGACGACGTTCAGGCGGAGGCGCCGACCGTGCTCTCGCATCGGATCCGAACCGAGTCGGGCGGGACGGACGGCGCCGACGTCGTCGACGACGCGCTCGACCGGATCCGGGTGGAGTGATGACGGCGACGCCGACCCCTCCCGCGCGCCGATGACGACCGCGCTCACCCGCCGGGGACGCGTCGCCGGACTCGTCGGGCTCGTCGCGGCCGCCAGCGCGCTCGCCGCCGGGGGGCGCGCGCTCGACGCGATCGTGATCCCGGTGGCCATCGCGCTCGCGGCCGGCTACGTCCAGGTGTCGCGCGTCGACGCCCCCGCGGCCCGCCACGTGACGCCTCCCGACGGGTTCGTCGGCGAGACGCGGGACGTGCGCTTGGAGTTCGGGTCCGAGGCGGCGCGGGGCGGCGACGGCGACGACGCCTCACCCTCCTTTCTCGCCGACGTCGGCGTCCAAGTCGACGAGGGGCTCGACGGGCCGACGACGCCGATCCGCGCGTCCGTCGGCACGGAGCCGGTCTCGTACCGCGTGACGTACCGCAGGCGCGGCGAGCGGACGCTCGGGCCGATCGAGCTCACCGTCACCGACGTGTTCGGTCTCTTCGAGCGCGAGATGGTCGTCGACGAGACCGCCGCGGTGACCGTGTACCCGCCCCGCGACCCGGTCCCGACTCGGTTCCGCCGGGCGCTACACGCGGTCGACGCGGTCGACGTGAGCCGGGAGCGCGAGGAGTTCGACCGGCTCCGGGAGTACACCCGGGGGGACGCGGTCCGCGACGTCCACTGGGCGACGACCGCCAAGCGCGACGAGATCGTCGTCAAGGAGTTCGCGGCCGAGACCGCCCGGAACCGGGTGACGATCGCCGGCGAGACGGACGTCAGCGGCGGCGACGAGGTCGCGGGGTTCGGGACGGCCGACCGCGGCGACGGCGAGGGCGGCGACCGCTCCCCGAGCGCGGTCGCGGCCGACGAACTCGCGCGGGCGACCGGCAGCCTCGCGCTGGCGCTGCTCGACGACGGCGTCCCGGTCGACGTGCGGCTGCCCGGCGGCCGCGTCTCGGCGTCTCCGGGCGGACGGGGGCGGCGCGAGGTGCTCGAACTCGCGGCCCGGACCGGTCCCGGGGAGGTGACCGACGACGACGCCGACGTGACGGTCGTCGCCGACACGAGCGGCGCCCGGTTCCGAACCGGCGACCGGGCGGTCTCGCTCGCGGACCTGCGCCGCGAGGCGAGCGAGGAGCGCGCCCCGAGCGGCGGGTCCGGACGGAGTCGGGCCGGCGAGGCGGCGGATCGACGTGAGGTGACGCCGCCGTGAGCCGCGAGTCGTCCGCGGGAACGGTTCGCCCGCCGACCGAGTCGGGCGGAGGCAAGTCGGCCGGAACCGGTCGGCGGGCGGCCGACCCGGCGGTCGTCGGCGTCGCGGTCGTCGCCGCCGCGTACCTCGCCGTGTTCTTCCAGGTGACGAACGTCGTCGGCGGGACGGCCCGGACCGCCGGCGTCGTCGCGGTCGCGGGGGTCGGCGGGGTCGCGCTGGCGCGGGTCGTCGGCGAGCGGACCGCGCTGTGGCTCGCCGGCGCGGTCCTCGTCGCCGGGCTGTCCGGCTACCTCCTCGCGGTCCCCGAGAGCCGGCGCGCGCTGTTCACGGTCCGGAGCGTCGCCCTGGACGTCCTCGCGCTGTCGACCGGTCTCTCCGTGTTGCGGCTGGCGCTCGCGGACGTCTGGGTGCTCGCTGTGGCGCCCGTGCCGACGTTCCTCGTCGGCTACTTCGCCGGGCGGGGACGGCACGTCGCGGCCGCGAGCGCCGGCGGCGGGACCCTCGGCTTCCTCGTGCTGACCGGCGACGCGGGCACCGAGGCGGCGGTCGCCGGCGTCGTCGGGCTGGCGCTCGCCGTCGGTCTCTCGACGCTCTCGACGCCGAGCCGCCGCCGCGGCCACGCCGGCACGTTCGCGGTGGTGGTCGCGGCGATGGTCGTCGCGAGCGCGACCGTCACCGTGATCCCGGCGGGCGCGGCGGCGCCGCTCGGGCTGGACCGCGGCACGGCGACGCTGGAGTCGAGCCTGAGCGGCGACGACGAGCTGGCTGTCGTCGGGACGACGCGGCTCTCCCCGGAGGTGCGGTACACGATCGAGAGTCCGGTCGAGCGGAACTGGCACACGGGTGCGTACGACACCTACACGGGCGACGGCTGGGTCAGGACGGGGGAGCGATCCACGCTCGGTGACTCGCTTTCCGGTCCGCCCGGGTCGAGCGAGTCCGTCACCGTCTCGATCACCGCAGAGACGGAGTCGACCGCGCTGCCGGCGCCGTGGAAGGCGGTATCGGCGTCGACGGCGGACGGCGGGACCGTCCGGCTCGACGAGCGCGGCAGCCTCCGGCTCGCGGAGCCGCTCGAACCGGGCGAGGAGGCGACCGTGGAGAGCCGCGTGCTCGACGCCGACCCGGCCGCGCTCCGGAACGCGAGCGCCGACTACCCGGCGGCGATCGAAGAGCGGTACACGCAGCTGCCGGAGAGCACGCCCGACCGGGTCGGCGAGCGAACGGACGAGATCACGGCCGCGGCGGACGCCGACTCGCCGTACGAGCGGGCGGCCGCGGTCGAGGCGTACCTGCGCTCGGAGTACGAGTACTCGCTGACCGTCGAGCGGCCCGAGAGCGACGTCGCCGACGCGTTCCTCTTCGAGATGGACGCCGGCTACTGCGTGTACTTCGCGACGACGATGGCGGCGATGCTCCGGTCGCAGGGGATCCCGACCCGGATGGAGACCGGATACACCCCGGGCCAACGGGTCGGCGAGGACGAGTACGTCGTGCGGGGACAGAACGCCCACGCGTGGGTGTCGATCTACGTTCCGGACCACGGTTGGGTGGCGTTCGATCCGACCCCCTCGGACCCCCGCGACGAGGCCCGAGACGCCCGGCTCGCGGAGGCGCGCGCCGGCGGCGCGGAGAACGTCGACACCGAGGAGTCCACCCCCAATCAGACGCTTGACGTGGGTCCCAGCACGGGCGCCCCCGACTCCACCGACGGTGACGCCGCGTCGAGCGCGGGCGGAAACGACTCGACCGACCCGGGAACGGAGGAGACGAACGGCACGGAGAGCGCCTCTCCCACCGACATCTCGCGTCTCGAAGGCGCGGAGGCGGACGACGTCGGACCGGCCGGTGAGTCGGGCGACGCCGGCGGCGGCGGTGGACACCTCCCGACTCCGAGCGCCGAGACCGCGATGTACTGGCTGCTCGTCGTCGCGCTCGGGGTCGCGGGCGCCCGCCGGACCGGACTCGCGAGCCGCGCGAGCCGGCGTATCGGACCGCTACTTCCGCGGCGGCGGCGCGACCCGGTCGCGGACGCCGAGCGCGCGTTCGCGGACCTCGAACGGCTGCTCGCGGGGCCGTACCGCGAGCGGCGGCCGGGCGAGACGCCGCGAAGCTACGTCGAGGCGATCCGGACGCTCGGCGCGGACGAGCGCGTCGAGACCGTCGCGGCCGCCTACGAGCGCGCCGCGTACGCCGGGACGATAACCCGCGACGAGGCCGACGAGGCCCGGCGGGCGGTCCGGCGGCTCGCGCTCGAACGGGCGCCGCTCATCGGGCGGTTCGTCCGCTGATCGGGGGACCTCCCGACACTATTTAATACGGGCGTCCTGTAGATTCGGGCTGTAATGTCGGAAGTCTGCTCGACGTGCGGACTGCCCCAGGAACTCTGCGTCTGCGAGGACGTCGCGAAGGAGTCCCAGCAGATCAGCATCCGCATCGACGAGCGAAGGTACGGTAAGGAGGTAACGGTCATCGAAGGATTCGATCCGAAGGACGTGGACATGAGCTCCCTCTCGTCGGATCTCAAGTCGAAGTTCGCCTGCGGGGGCACCGTCGAGGACGGCGCCATCGAACTCCAGGGGAACCACTCGGGTCGCGTGGAGGACTTCCTCCGCGACAAGGGTTTCAACGTCGCGTGACCGTCACCTGACCGTCCGCCGTCGAGCGTCGATTCGAACCGCAACCGCGACCGCTTTTACCGCCGACCGTCCCGGCCCGGAGCCGCCGCGCCCGCCTCACGCGACCACGACGGCCCGACCGACGACGAACGCCGCCGCCGCGAGGAACGTGCCGTACTTGAAGCGGCGCTGCGCGGCGGCGGGGTCGGCGAAGCCCTCGTAGGTCGCGTACAGCATGACCGCGTCGGCGACAGCGACGACCGCGAGGTACGCCGCGCCGAGCGTCCCGGAGAGGTACGGGAGCGGGCTGACGGCGACGGCGACGACGAGCGCGGCCGCGCCGATCCACAGCGCGCGGCGCTCGCCGACCGCGATTGGAAGCGTGGTGAGTCCCTCCTCGCGGTCGCCGGCCACGTCCTCGACGTCTTTGATCACCTCGCGGGTGAACGTCGAGAGGCCGGCGAGCGCGGCGAGGACGAGGACGGCGCGGGGGTTGCCGACCGCGGCGCCGCCGAAGAGGAACGTCGACCCGACGAGGTAGGCGACCAGGGCGTTGCCGAGACCGGGCGTCCCCTTGAAGAGGCTCGTGTAGGTGACCAAGGCGACGAGGTTCACCGCGGCGATGCCGATCGAGAGCGGTGGGAGGCGGACCGCGGCCGCGACCGCGACCGCGAACCAGCCGATCGCGGTCGCGAGCGCGACCCGCGGGGAGACGGCGCCGCGCGGGATGGGGCGGTCGGGGCGGTTGACCGCGTCGATCTCGCGGTCGAAGTAGTCGTTGATCGCGTTGCCCGCGGCGACCGCGAAGACGGTCGTGACGGCCGCGAGCGCGGTCGGGAGGGCGGCGCCGCTCACGCCCGCGACGAACGCGCCGGTCGCCGTGAGAGCCCCGGCGGCGACGCAGTTGCCGAGGCGAGCGAGTTCGACGATACCGCCGAGCGTGTCTCGCACGTCGTCCGCGTACTCCCGCCCCCGAGAAATAAACGGTGCGGGATCGGTCGACGCGCCTCGCGCCGCGTCCGTCCCCCCACGAACGTTTATCACGTCCGAAATGAAATAGCCGCGTATGGCCAAAGGCCTGGACGTCGGCACGATGAACATCCTCTCCGGACGACAGGAAGGCGCGGAGACGGTGTTCGTACAGCAGCGCAACTCGTTCGTCGAGATCGAGTACAGCGACATGGCCGAGCAGATGCTCTCCCGCAGCGAGGTCCTCCACATCCGAAAGGACGACAAGGTGTACGTCGTCGGCGACGACGCCCTCAACTTCGCGAACATCTTCAACAAGGAGACGCGCCGGCCGATGCAACACGGAATCTTATCCAGCGACGAGGCCTCCGCGATCCCGATGATCAAGCTGATCACCGAGCAGGTGGTCGGGGAGCCGTCGAAGCCGAACGAGCGGCTGTTCTACTCCAGCCCCGCGGACCCGATCGACTCCGGGCTGACGACGCTGTACCACGAGAAGACGCTCGAATCGATGCTCGGCGACATGGGGTACGACCCCGAGCCGATCAACGAGGGGATGGCGGTCATCTACTCCGAGCTGGCCGACAACAACTTCACCGGGCTGGGGATTTCCTTCGGCGCGGGGATGACGAACGTCTGTCTCGCCTACTACGCGGTGCCCGTCATGAAGTTCTCCATCGCCCGCGGGGGCGACTGGGTCGACGAGCAGACCTCGCAGGCGACCGGCACCCCGGTCGACAAGGTGACGAGCATCAAGGAGGACGACTTCGAGCTGGACTTCCGAACCGACGTGGGCGGCGTGGAGGGCGCGCTCGCCATCTACTACGAGAACCTGCTCGATTACGTGATCGAGAACATCACCCGCGAGGTCGACGAGGAGGACGTCGAGGAGGGGCTGGACGTGCCCGTCGTCGTCACCGGCGGCACCTCCAGCCCGAACGGCTTCGAGGACCTCTTCGCCGACCACCTCGCGGACGCGAACATCCCGTTCTCGATCAGCGGCGTGCGCTCGGCCGACGAGCCGATGTACAGCGTCGCCAGCGGCGCCCTCGTCGCCGCGCGCTCCGAGGAGGGCGATGAGGCCGACTCGGGCGGCGCGGCCGACGAACCCGCCGAGGAGGCCGCCCCCGAGTCCGAGGACTGAGGCGACGACGCGGCCGCGTTCTCCCTCTACCACCCGCTTTTTCGGAGCCGACCCGGGCCGCCGCGCCGGATCTCGGGAATCCGCCGAAGAATAAAACCGACGCCGTCCGTAGCGGCTGACATGTCCGACGCCGCCGGCGCCGACGGCGACCGCCGTCTGCGGGTCGACCTCGACGTCGATCCGACCGGCGACAGCGGCTGTCCGATCGTCTCGGAGGCCGACGAGGCCGCCGAGGTGGCGGTCAACGCCGTGGGCGACGAGTGCGTCGTCGACGTGACGACGCCGGACGGGGAGGTGGTCCGCGGGACCGGCGAGGTCGACGAGGACTGCCTCTGTCACGCGTTCGGGCGGCTCGGCTGCGCACCGCATTTCCGGCGGGTCGAGGACGGGACGATACTCGTGACCGCGTACGTCGACGACCGGGCCGCCGTCCGCGGACTGGTCGACGAGCTGCGCGGCGTCGTCGACCGGGTGCGGCTCGTCCGGCTCGCGGTCGTCGAGGGGCCGAACGCGACGGAGCAGGTCACCTTCGACCTCTCCGCGCTGACGCCGAAACAGCGCCGCGGGCTCGAGCTCGCGGTCGTCCGCGGCTACTTCGACGACGACCGCGACGTGCGCCTGCGCGATCTGGCCGAGGAGCTCGGGATCAGCAAGTCCGCGCTCTCCCAGCGGCTCCGCACCGCGCAGGCGAAGCTGGTGACGGACGTCTTCGACGACGCCGAGCGGTGAGCGCGGGTGCCTCTTGAAGAGATACACACGTGAAGCGGGACGCGGAGGGGGCGCCGAGCTCTTCGTCCGGCCATGAGCGACGACGACCCGCCGGTTCCCGAGCCGGTGCGAGACGACGCCACCGTCGAACTCGTGCGCGACGCGATCGGCGTCGCCCGCGGGGAGGTTCCCGCCGAACGGTTCTCGGCGAAGTACGGCACAGCAGGGGAGTCCAGGACCACGGGCGACGGAGAGGAGTAGGCGATAGCGACGACCGCCGCCCGGAGCGGCTCAGTCGTCGGCGGGCGCGGACCGGTCGGTCCCGTCGAGTCGCGCGAGCGCCTCCTCGCCGGCGCGCTCCGCCTCGGTGAGGTAGCACTTCGGATCCGGGGCGAACGGGTCGCCGTGCGTGGAGAGCGCGCGGAGCCGAGAGCCGCCGCGGCAGATCGACTGGTACGCGCAGTCGGCGCAGCGACCGGAGAGCCGGTCCTCCCGGTCTCGAAGCCCGGAGAGGAGCGGGTTCGACTCGTCGGACCAGATGGCGCCGAACGATCGGTCGCGGACGTTGCCGGGCGAGTACCCCTGCCAGAACTGCGTGAGGTGGACGTTACCGACGGGGTCGACGTCGGCGACGCGCTCGCCGGTCGGGTCGCCGCCGTTGCGTTCGAGGTATCGGTAGATGAGCCGGGCGCGGTCGGTCCCCATCTCGCGGTCGGCGTACTCGACGAGGTGGCCCGCGTCCGCGTAGTTGCCCACGAGCAGCGTCTCTATCTCCTCGCCCGCCTCGTGGTACTCACGGGTGAGGTCACAGAGGTCGGTGACCGCTTTCCGGGTCGCCTCCGGACTCAGGTCGACGTTCGAGATGTCCGCGCCCCGGCCGCCGTAGTCGAGGTGGTAAAAGCAGAAGCGGTCGACGCCCACGTCGGTGAGCAGGTCGACGACGCCCGCGAGGTCGTCGACGTTGTGCTCGGTGATCGTGTACCGCAGGCCCGTCTTGAGACCCACGTCGAGGCAGGCCTCAATTCCCCGGACCGCGGCGTCGAACGCGCCCTCCTCCCCCCGGATCCGGTCGTTGCGCTCGGGGAGGCCGTCGACCGAGACGCCGGCGTACTTGAGACCGGCCGCCTTCAGTTCGCTGGCGCGCTCGCGGGTGAGGGGGGTGCCGTTCGTCGAGAGCACCGGGCGGACGCCGCCCTCGTCGGCGTACGCGATAAGCTCCGCGAGGTCCTCGCGGACGAGGGGTTCGCCGCCGGAGAACAGCAGGACCGGGACGCCGAACGCGGCGAGGTCGTCGATGAGCGCCTTCCCCTCGGCGGTCGACAGCTCGTTCGGCGCGCCCTCGGCGTCGGCGCCGGCGTAGCAGTGCTCGCAGTAGAGGTTACACCGCTTCGTCGTGTTCCAGACGACGACCGGCCGCCGCTGTTTCTCCTCGGTGATCTGCGGCTCCTTCGAGCCGTCGGCCGCGTCGTAGCGGAGCCCGTCGCTCTCGGCGTCGAGTCCGCACAGCAGCTTGCTGACGGATATCATCGCGACCCCTCCTCGTCGGCGGTGTCGGCCGCGGGCGCCCCGCCGCAGGAGGCGGTCGGCGTCCCCTCCGTCTCCTCGTAGACGCGCGGCTCGTCGGCGTCGTCGGCCGCCTCGGAACCTCCGGCTGCCTCGGAATTTCCGGACGCCTCCGGCTCGTCGTTCGCGAGCGACTCGGCGGAGTACCGGGACACCTCCGCGGCCGGGCACACCCACACGTCGCGGGCGTACCACGCGAAGAGCTTGCTCGCCTCCTCGTGGGCGACGTCCGGCGTCGGCGCGGCCACCGTGCCGACGTGACGGAGCGGGTCCGACTCCTCCTCGCGGACGAACACCTCGAACCGACGCCCGTCGGCCGACCGGGGGCCGTTCGCGCCCTCGCTTCGGTCCGTCTTTTCGACCATACCCCCCGTACGGACGGTTCCCCGAACCGGGTTTCGCGCGTTCTCACGGCCGCGAAATTCGACCGAACCTGTTCGGGCGAGCGCGAGTAGCGGGCACGGCCGTCGCTCGGAGAGCGAGGGCGACGAGCGGGCGGCTGGTCGGGATGGTGCGTCCAAGAAAGTGTAAACACGACACGAGTATTTTGTACAGAAATTAAGGCGAAGAAGAGAAGTTGTTGTATGAGCTGAAGAAACTGTACACCGTCTGAGACACGAGTTCGTGACCAGTATCGGTGAGTTCCAGGTTCTGCTGGGGAACGCCGTTCGTAGTGACGTGATCGAGGTTCTGTCCGTTGAACGCGAGCGTAGCCCACGGACAGATGAGAGAATGGTCCTTGAGTTGTCCAGTTTGGAGGTGTTTGCTCTTGTGAAGTTCCTGTGTGTGACTGTTATCTCCGTATTCGTCGAAGTCCGTGGTGAGACAAACAACGTTGTAGCGTGCCGTGCCGTCCCAGTCATCGAAGGTTGATTTCGCGACGATAACAGCTGTTCGGTCCGATCGGTTAGCGAGCGGATCGTTAGAGAGTGTGACGACTTGCTTGGGGTGAAACATTAGGTAGAAGACTGAACAGACTATTCGGTGAGAAGATCGGTGGAGGGAGTGTCGAGTTCTTCGGAGGACACGGCCTCAACGTCATCAGGGGCAGTATTGTGTGTGCTGATGTCTTCTGCGACATCGAACTGCGTACTGATGATGAGCATCTCGTTGATTTCAGAGAGGCGTTCTTCATTCACGAGATAATTATCCGCAATCTTTTCGATCAGCTCTCGCTCCCGTAGTCTCTGAAGGACCTTATACACGCTTGCGGACGGTACTGTAGTTTTTGCGGCGATTTCTTTTGGTTCGTATCCGGTGTTCGGGTTTTGAGCGAGCAGACGCAGAACATCTGCTTTGTGAGTGCCGTCTTTGATCGGAATATCGTTCCGTTCGATGGTTTGGAGCGTGTCACGGGCTTCGGGCATATGTCATACGATGTCAGAGCGCGTCATAAATATTGTGGGAGACACGCGAAATTATGTTACGAAACTAATTGCGAGGCAACTGAGCCGATAGTTAAGGCGATACGCGCATCAACCACCTGTTGTGTGGGTTCGGTTCTGTATAACCTCCACACAGCTCCCATTTCTCGAGTAAACCAGAGGTACGTGTTGTACTGAGATTGAATTCGGGAAGATATTACGAGAGAGTATTGTGGTTCAAGACAACTTTACTAACGGCTTTCAGGGTTCTACAAACACACGAAGAGACCATCTGGCGAAGAGTGGCTTCTGAATCCCTATTTAACAGGATACTTCGCGTTTGGGCTTCTGCTACAAATCATCTTGTACGGGCAGCTCCCGTACAGTAGTTCTTAGATGACGCGGTTCTGCAGGTAGTCGAGGTGTTTCGCGTTGTAGACGATCTTGACCTCGTCCGTGGCCGGGCTCCCGATACAGGTGAGCCGGACGTTCTTCTCTTCGACCTCCTCGTCGGAGAGGATCTGCTGCATGTCCATGTCGATGTCGCCCTTCTTGACGATAGACGCGCAGTTCGCACAGGCGCCGGCGCGGCATGAGAAGGGCCAGTCGTAGCCCTGCGCCTCGGCGGATTCGAGGATGTACTCGCCCTGATTCACTTCGAGAGTACCGTAGTCCTCGTCGTCGAGGCCGGCGTCGGCGGCCTGCTCGAAGAGGTCGTCGTCGTCCATCGACCAGCCGTGGTCGTCGAGCACTTCGTAGTTGAGGTATTCTACTGTGGGCATCACCTGCCGGTTTGAAGCCCACCTCATTAGGCTTTGCTGTTCCCCATCCGCCAGCCACGAACGAGAGACGGCGGAACCGAACACGTTCGATATCCCCCGACGGTTTCGGCGGGTTCGCGCGAGCCTCGATCGACCGCGTTCGCCGGTTCCGTCCGTTCGCAACCGACCTGGTGACAACTGGTTATCACGACTGATACGACGAGAGTAACAATAAATAGCGTACGGCGCTCAGGTGGTATCGATGGAGGAGTCCGTCGTCGCCGACTTCGTCGGCCGCGTTCACGCGGCGAGCCTACAGACCGACGAGCCGGTGACCGGTCGCGTGCTGTTGAGCCAGAAGCGACTGGTCCTCGCGACGGACGACGGCAAGGAGACGGTCCCGCTCGCGCGGGTGTTCGACGTCGTCGTCGGGAGCGTCCCCGGCGACCTGCGCTCGTTTTTCAACGACAGCGTCACCGTCGCGTACGACCGCGACGGGTCGCGTCGCTCGGCGCTGGTCGAGGGCGAACCCGAGGACATGGACCGGTTCGTCCGGCTGCTGTTCAAGCTGCTGTTGCGGAACGTCACCGTCACGGTGCGACACCCGGCGAAGGTCGGCGGCCGCGTCACGGACGCGACCGACCACCGCGCCTCGGTGTCGGTGTCGCCGGGCGAGATACGGTTCGACGACTGCCCCGAGCCGTTCACGGTCGACCTCTCCGCCGTGATCGACTACGAGCGCACCGACCGCACCCTCGGCGGAACGAAGCGACCGGCGCTCGTCTTCCGCCACGTCGCCGACGACCGGACGGTCACGTCGATCACGACCGTCCCGAACGAGCGGGCGCTCAACATCCTCGGTCGGTACATCAAGATCGAGTACGACGAGGCGATGGAGGACCTCGACTCGTTCGACCCGACCGAAGAGCAGCTGGAGATCCTCGTCTCCATCTACTCCGCGGGCGGCGAGGCGAACATCGCGGACGTCGTCACCGGCGACGTCACCCAGACGTCGATGATCCTCGACTCGCTGCGCGAGGCCGGCCTCGTGGCCGACGGCGAGAGCGGGACCACGCTCACCCGCAAGGGCCAGATGATCGTGAGTTCGTACCTCGAATCGGTCAATGCCTGACGATCGGGGGTCGTCGCCCCGTCGGCGTTCGCGGCCGCGCGCGACGCCTCCGCTCGGGGGAAGTTTCAAGCGCTTGTAACCGTAGGTGTCTCTCATGTCAGGCAGCGACCACCGCGGCGGCGAGACGCCGCTCGACGCCGTGGTCCGCGAGCGGGGAATCGACGCGCCCGGCGGCGAGACGACCCCGGACGACGCCGACGACTCGGGACCGCGGGTCGCCCGCGTCCCGGAGACCCACGACCACGACACGTTCTCGGTCGAGGGAATCGACACCGACCGCCGCGAGGGGCTGTTGGAGGCGGTCCTCCGCGACGTCGACGGCGTCAGCGCCGCCTCGGCGACGCGGCGCAACGGGACGGTCGGCGTCCACCACGACCCGTCGCTGTCGCGCGACGCGCTCCGGGAGGTCCTGACGGAGTGCGGGCTGGTCGTCGCGCCCGGCGACGACGCGTTCGAGGCGCGCCGCGCCTCGCAGTTCGCGTCGTCCCGCGTCGCGGTCGCGGTCCTGTTCGGCCTGATGGTCGCGACGCCGTACGTCGCTGTGCTGTACCCGACCCGCGTCGAGTGGCTGTTCTACGACCCCGTGACGGTCCAGTACCTCCAGTCGATCCTCGACTCGCAGATGACGACGCACTTCTTCGTGAACCTCGGCGCGCTCTCGGGGATCGCGTTCCTCGTCGCCTGCGGTCCCGCGATCCGCCGCGCGCTCGCGGCGGTGCGCGACGGTCGGTTCACCAACGAGACCGCGTTCGTCGGGAGCGTCGTCGCCCTCTACGGGTACAGCACGCTGACCGCGTTCACCGGGCTGGAGGGCGCGGTCCACTACGACCTGGTCGCGTACGCGGTCGTCGTCGCCACCCTCTGGACGCAGTTCGGCGTCACGGACACCGCGGTCGACCCCGCGTCGACCGGCGAGTCCGCGGCGGAAGAGGCTCCCGACGCCGACGGCGACGAACCGGTCGCGATGACCGACGGCGGCCGCTGACGCGGTCGCAGTCCCGCGCAGTTCTCGTGTGCCGTTCGCTTCCCTCCACCGTTATCACTCCCGGTCACTCGGCTGTGGACGCGGCTTCCGCGACCGGTGTTCCGTTCTCGGTGACCGAGGCGCCGTCACGGAATGTCGGCGGGGGAAGCAACAGGTTCGCTGTCGTGTCGGCGCTTGACGGGCGGTTTCGAGTGCGCAAGCGGGCCGTTCGAGCGGTCACCGCGAAAACCGGCCCGGCCGGGAGAGACCGCGGCGGCTACAGCACTTCGAGGAAGATGAGCAGCCACCAGACGTAGCCGCCGGTGAGCGCGAGTGCGGTGAGCAGTTCGAGCACACCGACGTACTTGGAGCCGTGCGTTCGGCGGAACGCCTGAATCTTCTCGACCTGGTTCCACACCGGTGTCAGCGGCTTCGGGATGATCTCGCCGAGACCCCCTGCCTGCTGTGCGGACTCTTCGGCGACCGCCTCGGGAGAGTCGTCGTCGCTCATTGGCTCGCCCCCCTACCGAACGGCAGTTTGAGGCCGCGGATCATCACCTTCTCCGCCACGAAGACCACGACGAAGACCGCGATGCCCGCGATCTTCGCGACGTTGTTCGGATACACCATGATCAGCACGCCGAGCGTCGCGAGCAGGGCTCGCACGCCGATCTTCCGGCCGGGACGCATCCTGAACGGGTAGTTCAGCCCGTAGATGATCGCCACCGCCCCGAACAGCACGAGCAGCCCGACGTACAGCGTGTACAGACCGACGTCCATCGAGATCAGTCCGGGGTTGTAGACGAACGCGACCGGGAGGACGAACAGCGGGGCGGCGATCCGGATCGCCGCGCCGCAGGTCCGCCAGAAGTTCGCCTCCGCGATCCCGGCCGCGATCACCGCCGCGGTCGCCACCGGCGGGGTGATCCCCGCGAGGATCGCCGCGTAGAACATCGTGTAGTGGGCCGTGATCGCCGGGACGTTGAAGTCGGAGACGAAGGTCGGCACGATGAGGATGGCCACGATGACGTACGCGGCGACCGTCGGCATGCCGACGCCCATCAGGATCGCGACCGCCATCCCGAGCAGCACCGCGAACAGCAGCACGCCGCCCGAGATGTTGATGAGCAGCAGCGCGATCTTCGCCGGAATGCCGGTCGTGCTGAACAGGTTCACGACGCCGCTGATGACCACGAGGATGATCGCGATCGGTGCCAGGATGATGGCCCCGCGGCGGACCCCGTGAACGGTGTTTTTCACCTGCGTGACGAACTCGGTTCCCGGTCCGGTTCCGGAGCTGTCCACGATCCGCTGGAGCGGGGGCATGAGCGTCCCCGTGAGCATCATCGCGACCACCGTGTACAGCGCGGAGGTCATCACCGTGTACTGGGCGATCCCGAGCAGGTAGATGAGGATCGCGAACGGGACGCCGAAGCGGAGCGCCTCGAACACCTTCTTCTCCGTCGAGAGCTCCTCGTCGAAGAACTCGGAGAACTCCATGTCCTGACTGCTGGCGTCGGAGATTGCCAGGTAGTGGACCGCGATGGAGATGGATATCACCAGGATCGCGGCCGGGATGAGGCCGGCGACGACGATGTCGAGGTACGGGACGCCGAGGTACGACGCCATCACGAACGCGGACGCCCCCATGACGGGGGGGAGCACCTGCCCGGACGTGGAGGCGACCGCTTCGATGCCGGCCGCGCGGTGACCTTTCATCCCGGCCTCCTGCATGGTCGGGATGGTGAACGAACCCGTCATCGCCGCGTTGGCGGTGTAGGAACCGTTGATCGAGCCGATGACGGCCGAAGAGAGCACGGCGGTCTGTGCGATCCCCGACTCGATGTACTTCGCGGCCACGATTGCGACCCGCAGGATGAGGTCGAACGCGCCGTACGCGAACAGCAGGCCGGCGTACAGCAGGAACGGGGCGATCCACGAGGCCGTGATCTGCGTGAGGCTCCCGTAGAAGCCGTACAGGTCGGTGACCGTCGCCTGTAGCAGCGTCGCCTGGTTCATCCCCGCGTGACCCAATACGCCCGGGACGAGGTTCCCGTACATCGCGTACCCGAACACGGCGAAGATGAGTCCGAGGAACACGTTCCCGAACTCGCGCCACGTGAGGTACATCAGCGAGATGACCACCAGACGCGCGAGCATGTACTCGTGTTCGAGCGCGTACCCCTGCCGCTGGAGATACACGTCTTGGAAGTTGATCGCGAAGAACGCCGACGCGGTCATCAGCGCCAGCGACGCGGGGATCAACACCGCGCCGTCGATCCAGTCGCCGTCGGTGATTGCGAGCCGCGTCTCGTTGAGCGCGTACACGGTCAGGATGCCGCCGACGAACGCGGTGGCGTACCGAACCTGCGAGACCGCCTGCGTCTGAGCCCAGTAGAGGACGCCGGCCCAGAACAGCAGCGCCGCCGCCGTGACCGTGACGTCGAGTCCCCGTAGCAGTCCGGATTCGGAGTCGGATTCTGCCGAGGCCGTTTCCGTACTCATATGCGCCAGCGTACGTTAGGTGGGATGTTCGTCTGCCCCGGCCTGGTTGGTCGTGTCATAGTTGATGTCTGGGTTGTCGGTTGCGTGTACGATGATTTTAAATTACTGATCGGGGTACCCGGAGATCAGGAAAGAGAGCCGGATCTCCGAGCGATCAGGCGCTGTCGCCTTCCGTCAGGCTGTCGTCCCACGCGTCGTTGTCCTGGTAGTACTGCACGGCACCGCGGTGGACCGGAATATTCTCGCGGGCCGACCCGAGCATGTCCTCGGTGGACTCGAAGTCGTTGAACTGCGCTTCGCCCTCGTTGACCGTGTCGTTGTGCTCGTCGACGACGCGGCACAGCTCGTAGACGGCGTCCGGGTTCGCCTCGGGGTTGAACGTGTAGTTCACTTCGAGGTTCCAGTGGAACACCTCGTCCGTGCCGATGTCGGCGTCCGCGATGGACCAGTCAGCGTAGCTCGTGGTACCGGTACCAGCACCGGGGTACGACTCGGCTGACTGGCGGAGCGCGTCCGTCGGCTCGACGTAGTGGACGTCGATCCGGGAGGCGATCTCCTGGACGAACCCGGTGTACCGGACGCCGGGCGTACCGTACGCGATGCTGGCGTCGATGTTCCCCTCCTCCATCGCACCGGGCGCGGAGTCGACGCCCATGTTCTGGATGTTCATCTGGTCGTAGACGTCGGCGGTCGGGTCCTGCGACCAGACGTCCAGCGTCGTCGCGCGCGTCGAGTACCCCGGCTCGGCGGGGTAGACGTTCGCGCCGGCGAGATCGTCGAACGTCTCGATCCCCGTGCCGTCGCGGGCGATGATATAGATGCTGTACGGGAACGCGTAGAAGCCGTACTGCGGGATGCGCTCGACTGGCTGTTCCTCGAACGCGCCGGTCTCGTCGAGCGCCTTCGCCAGCGAGTTGTTGTCCGTGATCCCGGCGTTGAACTGGTTGTTGGCCATCCGGCGGATCGTTCCGATGTAGCCAGGACTCTCGATGGTCGAGTAGCTCAGGGTGTCGCTCTCTTGGCTCACCGCGCGCTCGACCGCGAGTCCGACGTCTTGGGTCCCGCCGGCGGACGTACCCACGCGCAGCGAGAGATCCTGACTTCCCCCGTCGGAGCCATCAGACCCGTCGGACCCGTTGCTTCCGTCACCGCCGTCGGACCCGTCGCCGCCGTCGCCGCCGTTGCCGCTACAGCCGGCGAGTCCGGTGATGCCTACCGCGCCGGTACCGTACAGGAACTTACGACGATTGACTGAGTTCTCTGACATACTCAACAGGGTACACCCCATCTATCATTAACAATGTTCCTGTTTGTTTCAGTTCACATCGAGGGAATATACACGTTCGTGAAGGCAGGCGAACACGTTCGGGGGCTGCCTACTCGTTGAGGATCACCGTCACCGGGCGGTCGGCCGCGAGCAGTACCGACTGCGTCGTGCTCCCGAACAGCATCTTCCCGGTCGGACTGCGCCGTCGCCCGCTCATGGAGATGTTGTCGACGTCGAGTTCGTCGGCGACTTCGATGATCGTGTCGGCGGGATCGCCGTGTTCACGCCGTCTGGTCGTCGCAACGTCGGCCGCCGCCAACCGTTCCTCGACGGTGTCGACGCTCTCGGGGTAGTTCTCTTCGTTCCACACCTCCTCGGAGTCGACGCGGCCGCCCTCGCCGCTCGCCTCGAACCCCTCGTACACGTTGAGTATCACTACCTCGACGTCGGACGCGGCGTTCGGCAGCGACGCGACGGCGTCGGCCGCGTCCAGTACGTGTGTGGCATCTCCGCCGACGGGAAGCAGTACGCGGTACATAGCGCCACCTAACCGAACAGCGGGTAATAAAGATGCCTGCCGAAGGGACCGGATGGCGGCGGCTGTAACCGCGACGCCGACCGACTACCGCGTCACCGGCGCGCCGACCGTGCCGATCGATTCGACGACCGCTCGCACCTGGTCGCCGGGGTCGATGGGTGCCGCGCCGGGCGTCCCGGTACTGAACAGGTCGCCGGGTTCCAGCGTCATCACGTCCGAGTGGAACGAGACGATCTCCGCCGGCGGGAACAGCATGTTCCGGATCTCGTTTTCGGCTCTCACCTCGCCGTTGACCTCCGTCCGGACGGAGAGTTCGTCGAGGTCGAGCGGCCCCTCCGGGACCGCGAGCGCGGCGCCGGGCACGAGGAACGTGTCGTAGCTCTTCGCCCGCGTGAGGAATCGGGGGTTCCGCTGAAGCACGTCCTCGGCGGTCATGTCGATCACGGGGAGGAAGCCCGCGATCACGTCGTCGACGTCGCCCTCGTCGACGTTCCGACACGTCCGGCCCATCACGACGGCCAGCTCCGCCTCGGCGGTCACCCGCTCGCTCTGGGACTCCGGCGGCAGCCGGATCGGCCCGCCCGGCCCCGTCAGGACCGACGAGGGCTTCATGAAGCTCGCCGGCTCCTCCGGACGCTGCTCGTCGAGGTCGCCTGCGTGCTCCTCGTAGTTCAGGCCGATCCCCCACAGCTTCCCGAACGACTCCAGGGGCGCGCCGAACGACAGGTCCGCGGCCGGGACGGGGTCGGCGGTCGCGTCGGCGACGTCGCCGAGCTCGCCCGCCGCCGCCCGGGGGAGCGCGTCGCGGACGCTCGCCGCGTCCGGTTCGACCGCGTCGAGCGGGACGTACCCCTCCTCGTCGCCGAGCAGCGGGTCGCCGGTGGCCGTGCGTGCGAGGTACTTCACCGAGGGATCGCCCCGTTTCGCGCGTTCGATCCGTTCATCTCACTCCTCGCGGTCCGTCCAGAAGTCGAACGAGCGCCCGGGGGCGAACACGTCGAGCCCGACCGCGCGCTCGTCGCCGGCGTTCTCCACTCTGTGGGCCTCGTTGGACTCCAACAGGACGGAGTCGTTCTTCCGAAGGGTCACCTCGTCGTCCTCGGTGACGACCGTGAGCTCGCCCGCCAGACAGAGGCACACCTGCTCGTTCTCGTGGTCGTGCATCGGCGAGCTGTGGCCCGGCGGCTTCTCGAACCACTCGAAGGAGAACCGGTCGCTGCCCGCCATCGACACGCGCCGCCACCCCGCCTCCGGCTCGTACGTCTCGGCGTCGTCGAACGCGACCGGCCTCATAGGTTCGCTCCGGTCGAGCCGCCGTCGATCGGGAGGGCGGTGCCGTTGACGTACCCCGACTTCGGCGAGGAGAGGAACGCGACGGTGTCGCCGAGCTCCATCGGGTCGCCGATGCGGCCGAGCGGGTTCGCCGCCCAGTCGTCGAGCCCCTCCTCGTAGGAGTCGTACTCGCCGCGCTCGACGGCGGCCTCGACGAGGTCGCGGATCCGGCTCGTCTCGTGGGGACCCGGCAGGACGGCGTTCGCGCGCACCTCGGGCGCGAACTCCTTCGAGAGGGTCTTCTCCAGCCCGATGACGCTCATCCGAACGGAGTTCGACAGCACGAGGCTGTCGATGGCCTCCTTCACGCTCCGGGAGGTGATGTTGACGATGGTGCCGCCGTCGCCCTCCTTGAGGTGCGGGTACGACTCCCGCGCCAGCCGGACGACGCTCATCACGAGCAGGTCGTAGGCGTGCTGCCAGTCCTCGTCGTCGGTGTCGAGGAACGCGCCCGAGGGCGGGCCGCCGGCGCTGGTCACGAGGTGGTCGAGCGCGCCGAACTCGTCGACGGTCGCCTCCACCAAGGCCGCGACCTCGTCGGCGTCGGTCAGGTCCGCGGCGTGGGCGGCGACCTCGCCGGTCGCGACCTCTTCGACCTCCTCCTTCGCGGCGGCCAGTCGCTCCTCGTCGCGGCCGTTGATGACGACGTCGACGCCCTCCCGGGCGAGCGCCTTCGCCGATGCCTTGCCGAGCCCGCTGGACGATGCGGTGACGAGCGCCGCGTTCCCGTCGATCTGTAGGTCCATACCCTACCGATTCCGAGTATCGCGTGAAAACGTTTTCCTACAGGCAACCAGCGGAATGTCGGGCGAGAGACAGGATCGTCACGCGTTCGGGTCGCCGTCGGTCGCCCCTTCGAACCCCGCCGTCCCCTCGTCGAACCCCACGGTCTCGCGACCGACCACCTCCGCCGCCTCGGGGAGGTCGTCGACCACGGCGTCGGAGACGCGGAGCTCGCCGAGGTCCTGCGTGTTCCGGATCCAGACGATCCGGACCGTCTCGGGGTCGTACCCGCCCAGCGCGGCCAGGGCGGTCCGGAGCGCGAACTCGTCGTCGGGGGCCACCACGGGGAGCTTCGACTTCGCGAGCGAGCCGCTCGTGAGGGCGTTCGCGTACGTCTTCTTCAGGTCCAACTGGTCGACCGCGCTCTTTCGGGTGAGGTCGGCGAGTCCGATCCCGTTGCCGTTCCCCTTCGTCGCCTCGGTCAGCCCGCGCACGTAGATGAGGTCGATGTCCGGGGTCTCGGGGTCCGGCGCGTTGAGGACGCGGTACCGCCCGATGACGTTCGTGTCCATCCCGGCGCCCGAGATCTCCTTGCCGATCTCGTCGACGACGAGGAGGTCGACGTCGTCGACCGGGAGCGTCGGCATCTCGTCGTAGGCGCGCTCCAGCAGCTCCGGCTCGCGGTCGAGGAACGACCCGGCGGGCACGGACTCCACGTGGCCGATCTCCTCCTCGAAGTTCTCGACGAGCGCGATCCCCCCGACCATCGGCGTCTCGCGCTCGATGACGTCGAGCGCGGCCGTCAGCGTCTCGACGTACCCCTCGGCGATAGCCGTCGAGTGGAACGACTTCGCGCCGCGCTGCTTACCGAGACCGACGACGGTCATCTTCGCCAGCCCGCTCTCGATCGGTCCGGTGAAGTTGGTGTGGGCCTTCACGCGGTTCACCACGAGCACGGCGTCGGCCGAACGCGCCGCCGTCGAAAAGTACACCGGCGTCTCCGCGTCGCCCACCGGGACCGTCGCCAGCCGCTCGGCCTCCATGCGGGCGTCGATCGGCGCGCCGACCGTCTCCTCGGTGATCCCGAGCGCCGCCAGCACCTCGCGCTGTCCCTCCGGCGTCGCGCCGCCGTGGCTCCCCATCGCCGGCACCACCACGGGGTCGAAGCCCCGCTCGTCGAGCCGGTCGACGACCGCGCCCGTGATCTCGTCGACGCGGTCGATCCCGCGGCTACCGACCCCGACGGCCACGGTCGCGTCCGCCGGGAGGCCGTCGAGATCGAGCGCGTCGAGCGCCCCGCGCGCCGCCCCGACGGGGTCGTCGAGGCGCTCCGTTCGCGGCTCGTACCGCACCCGCGCGAACCCCGGGAGCGGCTGTGGATCGATGAGCCCGTCGACGTCGCTTCGATCGGGAACGTCCATGTGGAGTCCCTCGGGGCGCCGGTACAAAAGCTGCGGGTGGCAAGCGGTGGAGTTACCGGCGAACCCGCCGCTGAAACGCTCTGCGAGAGTGTTGCCGATACAGGCGTCTACTTGTGTCCGTGTGACGCCGCACCACGCATGCAGATCACCGAAGTCGAGTCGTTCCCGATCAAGCTGCCGCTGGAGTCGCCCGTCTCCTTCTCCAACCGGACCCTCACCTATCGTGACCACGCGATCACGTACGTGCGGACGGACACCGGCCACGAGGGGGTCGGCTACTCGCTGGGGTACGAGGGAGCCGGTCTCATCGCCGACGCGGTCGAGTCGCTGCTCGAACCGATCCTCGTCGGTGAGGATCCCCGCGACACCGAGCGCCTGTGGCACGAGATGTACGAGGGCAACGTCCAGATCGGCCGGACCGGTCTCTTCTTACGCGCCATCTCGACGGTCGACATCGCGCTCTGGGACGTGAAGGCGAAGGCCGCCGACATGCCGCTTCACAAGCTGCTCGGCGGCCACTCGGAGTCGGTGCCGTCGTACGCCAGCGGCGGCTACTACCGCGACGACAAGGGTCACGAGGCGCTCCGCGGCGAGATGCGGCGCTACCTCGACGAGGGCCACGACGTCGTGAAGATGAAGGTCGGCCGCCTGTCGGCCGCGGAGGAGGCCGAGCGCGTCGCCGCCGTGCGCGACGAGATCGGCGACGAGCGCACCCTGCTCCTCGACGCCAACGGCGTCTGGGGGTCGACGACGGAGGCGCTCCGCAACTGCCGGGCGTTCGCGCCCTACGACCCGTACTTCATCGAGGAGCCGGTGATGATCGACCGCGTCGACACGATGGCCGAGGTGAACGACGGGATCGAGTACCCCGTCGCCACCGGCGAGCTGGAGGGGACGCGACACAACTTCGCCCGGCTCGCCGACACGGGCGCGGCGGCGATCCTCCAGCCCGACGTCACCGTCTGCGGCGGGGTCACGGAGTGGCTGAAGATCGCGGACCACGCCTCCGCGTACGACATCCCGATCGCGCCCCACTACAACTGGAACATCCACGCCTCCCTGCTCGGCGCCATCGAGAACGGTCTCTGGGTGGAGTACTTCTACCGCGACATGGACGTGAAGGCGTTCGACGACGTGGTCGCCGATCCGGTCAAACCCGGCGACGACGGCAGTATCGACCTCCCGGACCGACCCGGGCACGGCGTCCCGCTCGATAAAGACGCGCTACAGCGGTTCAGAGACGACTGACCCCGAACCCCACGAGACTACCGACACCACCACACATGCGAGACTACTCAGACCAGATCGACACCCGCGACTCTGACCGAGACGTACAGATCACCGGCCTCGACGCCTGCGTCGTCGAGGGGAACTTCGAGTGGAACCTGATCAAAGTCGAGACCGACGCCGGCGTCACCGGGATCGGCGAGGCGTACCGCGGGGGCGGCGTCCCGGAGCTCGTCGAGTACACGAACCGGTTCCTCGTCGGCGAGAACCCGCTCGACGTCGAGCGGCTGGTGCGGTACGTCTTCCAGGAGATGTCGGGCCACGGCGGCACGACCGGGAAGGTCGTCACCGCGGCCTCCGGCATCGAGATCGCGCTGTTGGACGCCGCCGGCAAGATCCTCGGACTCCCCGTCTACCAGCTGCTCGGCTCGAAGTACCGCGACGAGGTCCGGCTCTACTGCGACTGCCACGCCGGCGAGGCGTACGCGGTCGAGGACGGCGCGACCGCCTACGCCGACGCCGAGGCGTACTCTCCCGAGGCGTACGCCGCCGAGGCCGCGCGCGTCACCGACATGGGCTTTTCCGCGCTGAAGTTCGACCTCGACCTGCCGGCCGACAACGAGAACGACCCGTACAACGGGCGCCTCACGAACGCGGCGATCCGGGAGAAAAAGGAGATCGTCGCCGCCGTGCGCGAGGAGATCGGGTACGACGCCGACCTCGCCTTCGACTGCCACTGGGACTACTCCGTCGAGAGCGCGAAGCGGCTCGCCCACGAGCTGGAGGAGTTCGACCTGATGTGGCTGGAGGACCTGATCCCGCCGGAAAACACCGACGCGCAAAAGGAGGTGACGAAGGCGACGCGGACGCCGGTCGCGACCGGCGAGAACCGCTTCCGCGTGTTCGAGCTGTCGGACCTCATCTACGACCACGGCGTCGACGTCGTCACTCCCGACCCGACGACGGTCGGCGGTCTCACGGAGACGATGCGGATCGCGGACCGCGCCGAGGAGAACTACATGCCGATCTCTCCGCACAACGTCTGTAGTCCCGTCGGAACGATGGCCTGCGTCCACCTCGGCGCTGCCACGCCGAACTTCGATCTCCTGGAGTACCACGCGCTGGAGGTCGACTGGTGGGACGACCTGCTGGCCCGCGACGAGCCGCTGATCCAAGACGGCCGCATCGCGGTGCCGGAGGCGCCCGGTCTCGGGGTCGAACTCGACACGGACGTCGTCGAGGAGCACGTCCTCGACGGAACCGACGGGTTCTGAGACGGGTCGTCGCCGGGACGCGACCCGCACACCGACGGCCGGGGACTGTAGTTATTTATCCTTGGGATCCCATCCGATCGTATGCTCGATTACTTCGATATGGAGTCGACCCTGTCCGAGGAGGAGCGGCTGCTCGTCGACTCGGCCCGGTCGTTCATCGACGGCGAGGTCGCGGACATCGGTCAACACTGGATCGACGGCACGTTCCCCACGGACCTCATCCCGAAGATGGGCGAGATGGGCTTTTATGCGCCGAACCTGGAGGGGTACGGTCTCCCGGGCGTCAGCGAGACGGCCTACGGCCTGCTGATGCGCGAGCTGGAGGCGTGCGACTCCGGACTCCGGTCGATGGCGAGCGTCCAGGGCGCGCTGGTGATGTACCCGATCCACGCGTTCGGCAGCGACGCCCAGAAGGAGGAGTGGCTCCCGAAGCTCGGCACGGGCGAGGCCGTCGGCTGCTTCGGGCTCACCGAGCCGGAGCACGGTTCGAACCCCTCCGCGATGGAGACGACGGCCGATCCGGACGGCGACGAGTACGTCCTGAACGGCTCGAAGACGTGGATCACGAACTCCCCCATCGCGGACGTCGCCGTCGTCTGGGCGCGGGACCACGGCGAGGAGGACACCCCCGTCCGCGGGTTCCTCGTCGAGACCGACCGCGACGGCGTCGCGACGAACAAGATCGACGAGAAGCTCAGCCTCCGCGCGTCGATCACCGGCGAGATCAGCCTCCAGGACGTCCGCGTTCCGAAGGAGAACCGGCTGCCGGGCGTCGAGGGGATGAAGGGGCCGCTGTCGTGTCTGACGCAGGCCCGCTACGGGATCGCGTGGGGCGCGGTCGGCGCGGCGGCGGACTGCTTCGAGGTCGCCCGCGAATACGCCACCGACCGCGAGCAGTTCGGGAAGCCGATCGGCGGCTTCCAGATGCAACAGGAGAAGCTCGCGGAGATGGCGACGCAGATCACCCTCGCCCAGCTGCTCGCGCATCGGCTCGCGGAGCTCAAGGAGGCGGGCGAGATGCGGCCGCAACACGTCTCGATGGCCAAGCGAAACAACGTCCGCACCGCCCGCGACCAGTCGCGGATCGCCCGCGAGATGCTCGGCGGCAACGGGATCACGGCCGACTACTCGCCGATGCGACACATGGCGAACATGGAGACGGTGTACACCTACGAGGGCACCCACGACATCCACACGCTGATCCTCGGCGAGGACCTCACCGGGATCCAAGCGTACCAGTAGCGTCGCGGACCTGCCGCGGCCGCGGACCGCCCCGTCAAGTCACCTGATTTCTCAGCCCCTCGTACGCGCCGGTCTCCGCGACCCGTTCGAGGTTCTCGACGAGGATGTCCGCGCGCCGCTCCCAGTACTTCGGCGTGTGCCCGGCGACGTGCGGGGTCAGGAAGACGTTCTCGAACCCCCACAGGTCGTGGTCGCTCGGGAGCGGCTCCGGGTCCGTGACGTCGAGCGCGGCCCCGTGGAGCGCGTTCGACCGAAGCGCGTCCACGAGCGCCGGCGTGTCGATCACCCCGCCCCGCGCGACGTTGACGACGATCGCGTCCGTCGGCAGCGCGTCGAGCGCGGCCGCGTCGACGAGTCCCTCGGTCGTCTCCGTCAGGGGACAGGCGAGGACGAGCGCGTCGGTCCTCGGCAACGCCTCGGGCAGGTCGCCGTAGCCGATCACCTCGTCCGTCGGGCCGCCCTTCTCCGGCGAGTAGCGCGCGCCGACCGTCTCGACGTCGAATCCTTCCAAGCGGGCGACGATCGCCTCGCCGATCGAGCCGAGTCCGACGACCGCGACGGTGCTGCCGGCGAGCTCGGTGAACGACTGGAAGCGACGCCACTCCCGACGCCGCTGGCGGCGGCGCCCCTCGTCGAGCCGGCGCGCGAACGTGAGCAGCCAGCCGAGCACGTGCTCGGCGATGTTCGGCCCGTGGACGCCCGAGGCGTTCGTCACCGCGACGCCCCGCTCGGCGAGCGCGTCCAGCGGGAGGTGGTCGACGCCGGCGGAGTTACACGCGAACAGCCGCAGGTTCTCGGCGCTCGCCGCCGCCGCGCCGTCGATCGACTTCCCGGCGACGACCGTCGCCTCCCGCAGGTAGCGGTCGGTCTCCGCGGGCGTCCGGGCGAGGCGTACCTCCCGGTCGGGGAGCCGGCGTGCGAGCAGGTCGGCGTACTCCGCCGCCGGGATTCCGTGCGCGTCGTGATCGAGCACCGCGACGTCGGTCATGGTCATGGTCACCGCGTCGCGGTCGGACGACAAAGTTCTCGGGGTGGCAGCGGTCGCCGGTTCGGGCGCGCTACTCCCCCATCCGGATCGGCGGCGACGCGCTCATCAGGAGCAGGCAGGCGACCCCGACGCCCGCGCCGGCGACGCCGGCCCCGACGCCGACGGCGCGGACGGCCGCCTCGAAGCCGAGCGGACGGGTCGCCAGCGCGACGGCGACGCCCATGACCACCGGGGTCGCCGTCGCCGCCGCGCGCCCGCTCCCCTCGCCGAGGCTGACGAGTCCGCCGCGGAGGTCCGCCGGCGGGAGCGTCGTGATGACGCTCCGGTAAATGGAGAGCACGAGTCCGAATCCCATCCCCATGAAGACGACGCCGACGGCGGCGACCGCGAGCGACCGAGCGAGGAAGGCGAACGCGAGCCCCGCGCCCATCGACAGGTTCGTGGCCACGAGGGGATAGAGCCGGTCGTCGAAGACGTCGGCGATCCGACCGGCCTGCGTCGCCGCGAGCGCGTACGACAGGCTCGCGAGCGCAGCGAGGACTCCCGCCTCCGCCGGCGTGTAGCCGAGCACGTCGACGACGAGGATCGAGTTGTACGTGAGGAAGCCGAACCACGCGACGTTCGCGCTCCCGCGGGCGACGACCACGGTCCACGCCCGGCGGTGCGCGACGAGCCTCCGCATGTCGCCGAGATGCGTCCGGATCCCCGCCTCTGATCCCTCCGCTCCCGCCTCGTCGAGCGGCTCCTCGAAGGAGGCGTAGACGACCGCCGCGATCGGGAAGGCGACGGCGTACAGCAGGAACGGGTACTGCCACGCCATCCCCACGAGCACCCCCGCGGCAAGCGGGAATACCGTCTGCGAGAGTCCGGAACCGGTGAATCGAAACCCCTGTGCGGTCGCCTCCTTCGTGCCCTCGTACAGGTCGCCGATGCTGGTGATGATGATCGGCGTGAGCGCGGCGAACCCGATCCCCTGGAGCGCGCGCAGGGCGAGCGCCGCGGTGAAGGTGGAGACGAACGCGATGGCGGTGCCGGCGAGCCCGAACCAGCAAAGCCCGAATATCAACACCGGTCGTCGCCCGTACCGGTCGGATATCACGCCCGCGATCGGGATGACGACGATGGACGGCGCGGTGAACGCCGACATCATGAGCCCGATGTTCGCCGTGGAGGCACCGAGCGGCTCGACGAGGGATCCGAGCACGGGCGAGAGGAGCGCGGTGCCGAGCGGCGGGAGCACGTTGATGAGCAGCAGCAGCTGGAAGGGTCGCTCTCGGACGATTCCGGAGTCGGCACCCGCGATCGACGAAGGCGATACCACGGCTGCTCGCACGCCGTCGCCCGGATTAAATCTACGCGTTGGAGAAACGGGACACGGGCGTCGGTGGGCGCCGGCGGCTCAGAACAGCCCGGCGATGAACCCGAGACCCATGACGACGAGAACCGCCGCGGAGAACGCGGGGAGGTACGGCGTGTACCGCTCGACCCGTTCCTGCGAGCGGTGGTAGCCCGCGATCAACAGCATCGTCAGTCCGACGATGCCCGCGATCACCGTCAGCGCGTACGCGCCCATCAGTTCGAGACAGTAGTTCGACCCGGCACACAGCGCGATGATCTCGAACTCCTCCTCGTGGGCGAACCCGAGGACGAACGCGAACCACGCGATGCCGAGGAGTCCCCGATCAGCGCTCTCGTCGAAGCCGTCGTGCGAGTGGGACTGGCCGCCGACGAACGGGAGAAGCCCCTTCAGCCGGGCGAGGCGTCCGCCGCCGTCGTCGTGGTCGTGTGAATGATCGTGGTCGTGCCCGTCGTGGCTGTGGTCGTGCCCGTCGTGGCTGTGGTCGTGCCCGTCGTGGTGGCCGCGATCACCTTCCGAGTCGTGATCGTGCGCCTTTCCGGGAGATCCGTGCGAGTGCCCGTGAAAGTACTCGCGGACGCCGAGACCGATCAGCAGCACGCCGGCCACGAGGCTGACGGGACCGCCGATCTGAACGCCGCCGAGCACCGTGATCGGCTCGTTGACCTGCGTGAGATCGAAGTAGTTCTTCGCGTAGAAGAAGGCGGCAACCATCGCGATGCTGCTGACGAGGTGACCGAAGCCGATGATGGCGCTCGCCGCGAACCCGTACAGCCACTTGTTGGTCTGATCGAGCGCGTAGGAGGCGGCGACGGGCCAGCCGTGCCCGGGTTCGACGCCGTGGACCGCGCCGAGCAGGATTGCGCCCGCGAGCGGTCCGAACAGTTCGCTTGAGAGCATCGTCGTTCGAGGGTCGGGAACGATACCGTTTAGCGGTTGTTAGTACCGAACCGGGGGAATCGTCATAACGAACCTCTTGTGTCCGGGGCCTCGACGACGAGGCGATGCGAACGAGTTTCAACATCCCCGACGGACTGATCGAGGAGTTCGACCGGGCGTGGCGAGACGAGGGGATCGAGAACCGATCGCGGGCGGTCCGGGAGGCGATGCTGGAGTTCGTCGAGTCGCACTCCCGGCTCGAAGAGACCACCGGGGAGGTCGTCGCGCTCGTCGGCTTCGACTACCGCCACCACGAGGTCATCCGGGAGCTTCACGGCGCCCAACACGAGTACCAGGACGTGATCCTCAACACGAGCCACACCCACCAGGGCGAGTGGTGTCTCGAATCGCTGTTCTGCCGCGGGGACGCCGAGCGCGTCCGCGAACTGACGTACCGGCTCCGCGACTTCGACGCCGTTCGCCGGGTGAAGGTGATGCTGATCCGTGACGGCGACGAGTAGGGCGGGAGCCGCGTCGGCCCGCGAAGACGCTACCGGCTCTCTCGTTGCTCGACCTTGTTCAGGTCGATGAAATCCACAATGGATTCTCTGGAATAGTGTCCAACAACACGTCCAATACGACAGAGTTCAGGATACAAAGAGTGTGTCTCGGTGGCGTATTTAACTGAGGTGCCCTTGCTCTACGGAGAGTCGTTCCGATCGGCTAGCGCGTGTCTAACGAGTCGATCACTTCGGATCGGGTTGCTCGTTATCGCGTTGCTGTCGAAGCGTGGACTGCGCCCGCTCGACGTAGGAGTTTGACGACCAACTACGAGCGTCACTCATCTCGGCCAAAAACCCGTCGGCAGCGTCCGGCAAGATCGCGTCGTTGCGAACCAGTGCGGTGAGGAGGATGGGCGTCGTGACAAGGCGGGTCTCGGCCAGCGAGGCGTGGACGAGCGCAAGTCGATTGAACTCGTCACAGAGCAGTTGCACGGCGTCGATATCGTTCGCCAGCGTGACCGCCGCGTTCTCGCCGTCGTCCAGCGGGAACGTCTCGTCCAGTTCGATGGAACAAGTCTCCAACGCAGAGCGACGGCCGAGAACCGCCTGTGCCGCCTCGCCGGACGCGTCGTCGTAGGACGCCGTCTCGGTGAGTTCGTCGACGACCTGCGCTGGGACGACCACGGTGTGCGAATCGAGGAGAAGGTCGAGTGGATTCGGTGAGGTGCCCGCCACCGTCCCGAGGCTTACCAGAGCCGACGTGTCGGCGACTATCAGAACCATCTACGAGTCGGCCAGCTCCTCCGTGACCTCGTCCACGAATTCGTCGGTCAGTTGCTCTTTCAGCAGCCGGAAGTTGGCGGCCTCCTCGTGCCCGACGAGGTCTTTCAGTTCCTCAAACGTGATGTCGTCGTCGTAGAAGGCCTCCGCGATCTCCTGTTTCACCTCGTCGGAGTGCGCGGCGTCCCGCAGGTAGTCCCGAAGCGCGGAGATGAGGATGTCCGTCCGATCCGTCTCGAACACCGCAGCGAGCGCGTCGGCCCGGTTTACTAGTCCCCTCGGTGCACGGAACTGGACGCGCTTCTTTTTGGACTCGGAACTCATATGTGTACATTGTGAGTTCGGGGGCAAAACGCTTGCCCTCTTGTCACTACCACATCCTTCGGAGCCACCGAAACCGGACATGGTGTTTTTGATCGAGCCTGAATCGAAAGAGCAGCTATCGGAAGAATCTTCGAGAACTAAACGGGCTCCATACGGCTTGTAACGTCGAACTTCGCGCTATCGACTCTCCCGCTGCTCCACCTTGTTCAACTCGATCAGCAGCCGGAAGATCGCCTTCACGAGGTTGGCGTCCACGTCGAAGCGCTCGGCGTTCTCGCCGGCGCGCTCCATCACGCGCTCCTCTTGGCCCTCGTCAGTTGTCGGGAGGTCTCGTTCGTCTTTCACGGCCGCGACCGTGTCGGCGACGTAGGTCCGCCGGGCGATCAGTTCGACGATCTCGCGGTCGATGTCCTCAATCTCGTGTCGCAGTTCGTCGAGGCTCCGGTCCTCGGTGTTGGGTGTGTCGCTCATTGGTAGTGGGGTCGGTGGGTAATGTGCTCGCGGGTGCTCACTCGACGGCCGCACCGTCGTTTCTGGTCGTCGTTCGTCGCAGCGTCCCGAGGCGGTCGCCCCACGCGTCGGCGACCGCGTCGAGGTCGGTCTCGGGGTCGGCAGGGTCCGCGACGGCGACGACGCTCGGGCCGGTGCCCGACAGCGACACCGCGGTCGTGTGCGGCATCGCCTCGACGGCGGGGTCGGCGTCGAACCCGAGCGCGGCCGAGAACGCCAGCCCGTTCACCGTCATCGCCTCGCCGTACCGCCCGTCGAGCGCGAGGTCGGCGACGAGGTCCGCCATCGGCGCCACGGCCTCGCAGCGCGCCACGTCGGCGTCCGCGCTGTACGCGCGCTCGGGCGGGGTCCAGATCAGGACCTCCCAGTCGACGGTCTCGCGGACGCGTAGTTCGTCGGCGTCGTTGTCTGTGACGGTGACGCCGCCGAGCATCGACGCGGTCGCGTCGTCGAACGCGCCGGTGACGGTGACGCCGGCCTCGCGAGCCGCGCGCACGCCCAGCCGGCACGCTTCGAGGCGAGTGACGTCGACCGCGGGGTCGTCCGGATCGTCGCCGACCGCGAGTCCGAGCGCGTCGCAGGTCGCGAGGACGGTCGCGTTGGCGGCCGCGCTGGAGCTTTTCAGCCCCGCCGCCAGCGGCACGTCGCTGTCGGTGCGGACCGTGCCCCCCTCGCCGCCGCCCCACCGCTCGGTCGCGAGGGCGACGCAGCGCTCGATCAGGTCGGTGTCGGCGTCGGCGTCCTCGGCGATTTCGCCCGCGACGCCGTCGGCCGCGGGGTCGAGTTCGACGGTCGCGCGCGTCTCGACGTCGATGCCGAACGCCGCGCCCGTGCCGGTCGCGAGCGCGTTCAACACGGTTCCGGCGCCGAGCGCCGCCGCCCGTCCCTCCATGGCTTCACGCTCGCGAGCGCGGACAAAGAGGTAGCGATCACGGCGAGTCTCTCTCCCGAGCGGACCGCGGTCGCGGCCCCCACCGCCTCAGACCGGCTCCGCGCGCCTGACCGCCGCGTCGACCGCGTATCGGTCCGGGTCGGGACGAACGTTGCTCCGTCGACTCGGGAACGTGATCTCCAGCGTGAACTGCCGTGTCCGCGACCCGTCGAACCGGTCGTCAGACGGGAATCGTCGCGTGACCTTCCCGAACCCGACGGAATCGCGCTTTTCCGACCCCGCCGGCGTCGGATACGCGTCGACGCGGAACTCGACCGTGCCGTACTCGAACCGACCCGCGTTCTCGACGGTCAGACGAGCGTCGACCGTCGTCCGTCCCCCGCTTTCCGTTACGTCCAGCACCGTGGCGTCGGTGACCACGAGACCGGACCCGTCGGGACCGACCTCGTCAGGGGTCGGTTCCTCGGCGTCGCCGCCCGCCTCGCCGCCGGATCCCCCGCCGTCACCGCCGGACCCGTCGCCGCCCGCGTCCGAGTCGTCGCCGCCCACGCCCGAGTCGTCGCCGCCCACGCCCGAGTCGTCGCCGCCCGCGCCCGAGTCGTCGCCGCCCGTTCCGTCCTCCGTCTGTCGCGCGGCGGCCCCGTCTTCCTCCTCCGAGGTCACGAGACAGCCGGCGAGCAGTCCGGTGGCCCCGCCCGCGAGGACGCCCCGCCGCGACGCGCGTCGGACGGGTCGGTCGGGTCGGTCGTCGTCGCGGTCCGCTCCGTCCCGGTTTCGGGTCATCGCATCACTCCTCCGAGGACTCCGGCCGACGCGCCGACGGCCCCGGAGACGAACGCCGTCGCGAGCGTCGGCACGAGCGCGTCGGCCAGCCCGTGCGCCTGCGTCGCGGCGTCGCCCTGCGAGACGACGATAACCGTGACCGCGATCAGCCCGTACGCCAGCGCGCCGAGACCGGTTCCGAGTCCGCAGGTCGTCGCCGCGGAGACGACGCCGCGGGCGCGCGACCCGACGAGCACGCCGAGGACCCCGGCCAGCGGGACCGCGGCGACGAGGACGGTCGCGGTCACGGCGAGGTACGACTGCGCGACGAACACCGGTCCGAACCGCGCGGTCTCGCCGGTCGCGGCGGTCGCCAGCGCGGCCTCCGCCCAGCCCGTCGCGGCCGCGCCGACGATGCCGACGCCGGCGCCGACGAGCGCGAAGGCCGCGGCCACGAGACCGACTTCGTTCGCGTTCACGCGCCGGTCACCCACCCGTGCCGCAGTCTGCCGTGCCAGCCGGTCCGCTCCTCCCACGCGTCGCCGGAGAAGCCGGTCGCGAGGAGGAACTCCCCCGCCCGGACGACGTAGCCGTACTGGATGCCGGCGTGCTCGTCGAAGCCGTACCGCTCGCCCTCCGCCTCGCGGTGGTAGAACCGGTACCAGGCGGTCGGGCCGTCGTCGACGTCGGCGATCGCCTCGCTTCCGCCGTCGGCGGCGGTGCCGTTTTCGGTCGCCGAACTGTTCCCGCTGAAGTCGGAGCCGGCGAGCGTCGCCTCGGGGTCGATGGCGGCTCGTCCCTCCGTCGACCCCGCTTCGAGAGCGGTCGAGAGCCGCGCCTCGGCGGTCTCCGCGTCCGGATACCGCTGGACGTAGGCCGGAACGCCGTCGAGTTCGCGGGCCCAGCCCTCGAACGCCTCTCGGCGTCGGTTCCCGGCGGGAGGGCGGTCCGCGAACGCGACGAACAGCTCCTCGATCCGGTCCGCCGACTGCGGGATCGGGCCGAGCCGGGCGCGCAGTTCTCGTTGTCGCTCGGGAGCGAACGCGTCGCCGTAGATCCGCGGCACGTCGTCGCGGTCGAGTCCGTCGCCGTACGGCCGGTGTGCGAACGTCGAGAAGCCGCGGCTCGCGACGGCGAGTTCGACGAGCGTCCCGGACGTGACGCGCCCGCGCTCCCCGTCGTCCGTCGGCAGCGGCGCCAGCAGCCGACGGAACAGACGGTTGTGAATCGGGTCTCGGGAGAACTCCTCCTCGACGTAGATGGCGGTTCCGATGCTCGCGAGGTCGGTACGCATGCGGTCGAGTTCCTCGAGGGCGCGGTCGACGTCGTCGCGGGGCGCGAAATCGCGCAGAACGTCGACGTGACGGTCGACGCGGGCGCGGATCCGCGGCCCGGGCGAGAAGTGGGGTTCGAGGGCTTCCACCGCGCGCGAGGCGGCGGTCTCGCCGGCGGCCGCGACCGCCTCCACCTGTTCGGCCGTGATCGTCGCCTCCTCGTCGACGGTTTCGCGGACCGATCGGACGGTCGAGACCGCGTCGGCGACCGCGTCGCGGTAGGTCGCGACCGCGTCCGGGTACTCGGTCGCGAACCACACCGCGTCGTCGACGACCGCGCGGGTCGCGTCCGCCAGCGCGGGATTGACTTCCGGCGGGTCGCCGTCGGCGTCCGCCGGATCGTCGGGAGGGCCGTCATCGGGCGGGTCGTCGTCGGAGTCGCCGCCGTCGCCCGGCGCGTCGGCGCCCTCGGGGGCGTCGGGGTACTCGACGCCCTCGACGCCGAGACACCCGGCGGTCCCGACGAGGGCGGCGCCGACCCCCAGAAGCGTCCGTCGCGTCCGTTCCATGACACGCACTCCCCGCGGCAGGAACTTAAATGTGGCACGCCGATTCTCGCGGCTGAGGGCGCCCCCGCCGTGCGGCGTTTCGGGCGGTCGTCCGCCGCCGCGTTCGGGAACGGTCCGTCGCAGTCCGGCGCGAGGCCCGAGCGCGTCCCTTTTGAGGCCGGCACCCGGAGCGTGGCGTATGTCCGCGCCATCACGCAGCGACGTGCCGCCGACGTCGATCGGCGTCGACCTCCGCGAGGAGGGCGTCGTCGTCGAGTACCTCGACGGCCGGACGACCCTCTACCGGGGCGTCCCCGAGTCGGCCGAGGGGTCGGTGACCGCCGGTCCCGGCAAGGAGACCCACGTGCTCGTCACCGACCCGACGGAGACGGAGGGCGTGATGACGTACGTGAACGACTACAAGACCGACGACGAGATCCTCGAAGACTCCGGCGTCGGCCGCGTCATCGTCGAGGACGGCGAGCGCGACGAGGTGTTCCCCGGCGTGATCGTCGGCCGCGACGGCCAGCGCAACGAGGTCGTCGCCGACCCCGAGATCGCCGGCGGGCGCGTGTTCGTCTTCGTCGAGGACGGCTGGACCGAGGGGAGCTACGAGATCGTCGAGGGTCCCGAAGACGGGCTCGACGCCCACCGGTGACGCCGACGAGCGCGCGGCCGGCCGGGGAGTCGACGCGATGAGCCTCGCGAAACCCTGGCGCGACCTCGACCGCTCGACGGTCGGGAGCGTCCCGAGCCGCTACGCGCTGTACGAACTCGGGGACGCCGACGGCGAGACGGTCGGGTTCGGAACCGGGATCCTCCGCGAGGAACTGAAGGAGGCGCTCGCGTACGGCGACGCCGCGAAGGTCCGGTGGGAGTTGGCCGACTCGCTCGACCACGCCGAGCGCCTGCTCGCGGAACACGTCGAGGAGTGACCGCCTCGTCCGCCTCGACGTGACCGTCCCGAGCGCGCGGGAACGACCGACAGACGAAAGTCCCGCGGCCGCCGAGGGAGCGACATGAGCGACGAGGCCGAGACCGACGGCGGCGACGAGGCCGCGACCGACGGCGGCGACGAGGTGCTCCGCGCCAGCGACCTCGGCGGCGAGGGGCCGCCGGTCGACGAGAAGCCCTACAAGATCGTCTTCGAGGCGAACAAGTGCTTCGGGGCGGGGAAGTGCGCGGAGGTCGCGGACAACTGGGTGATGGACGTGGTGAGCGGGATGGCGAAGCCGGAGACGTACTACATCGGCGAGGACGATTTGGAGGAGAACGTCCGCGCGGCCGAGGCGTGTCCCGCCAAGAAGGAGGCGGGCGTGATCCACGTCGTCGACCGCCGGACGGACGAGGAGATAGCGCCGGATCCGCACGGCGACGGGACGCTCTCGGTCGACTGGTAGCGCGTTCCGCCCGGTGTTCCGAAAGGCGTTTCACCTCGCCGCGGATACCCGAATCCGCGCGGGGGTGGCTGAGCCTGGCCAAAAGCGGCGGACTTAAGATCCGCTCCTGTAGAGGTTCGAGGGTTCGAATCCCTTCCCCCGCATATCGCGGCGCTCACACATCGTGAGCGCCGCGTCTGGATTAGAAGGAATTCGAAGCAGGGAGGTCGCGCGCAGCGAAGCGAGCACGTCCGACTGTGGTTCGAATCCCTTCCCCCGCACTCCTGCGGCGAGCAACCCGCGAGTGACGACGACGATTTTATAAATAGACCGCGGTGCGGTGGCGCGTGCCTCCGAGCGCCCAGCGGGCGCGAGGAGCACGCGCGAGGGAGTCGCGAACGCCCGCAGGGCGTGAGCGACGAGGCTGGGGAGGCGTGAGGCTGCGGTCGCTGTGCGGTGCGGGGTGGGACTCAAAGGGGCAGTCGCGAGGCGGGCGCAGGCGAAGCAAGCACCGAAGCGAGTGAGCGGAGCGAACGAGCGAGGCGCACAGCGAGCGTGCGCCCGCCTCGCGACTGGGGCTTTAGAGGTGTTCGAGGTCGGACGATCTCCGACCGAGTAGCGCCTCGCGACTGGGGCTTTGGAAGTTTCCCGCCTATTCACAGTCAATCATTTATAAACAGGCGCCGGAGGTTTTGAGAATATCACCGTAACTCTGGTGACATCGGTCTGTCCAGATTAACAGCAGAACATGAACGGGTAGACGAGCGCGACGCGGTCGCCATCCTCCAGTTCCGTGTCGAAGCCCTGCTCGTTCTCGTTGAAGTGACCGTTCACGAGGATCCGGGCGTACGCGATGGTCTGCTCGCCGACTGGGTTCTTCGACCACGTCCCCGGAAGCTCCTCCGGCGTCGGCGCCCAGCCGCTGTGGGTCGCGTCCGACTCGGACTCCGCGATCAGCATGTCCTGGAGCTGGGGGTAGTCCTCGAACAGCTCGTCGAGGAACGCGCGGAGGGTGTCGCCCCCGAAGGTGTACTCGAACTCGTACACGCCGAGCTCCGTGCGCACGTGGCCGGTACACCGGACGGTGACGGTCGTCTCCGCCTCGGTCGCGGTCGCCTCCGTCTCGTCCCCGCCGGGTTCCGTTTCGGCCGCGCTCCGCTCCGACTCGGCCGCGGGCGGGTCTGCCATCTCGCTGGTCCGGGCCATATTCGGAGGTACGCGACTGTTCCGGGTAAGACGGGTGACGAACATGTTCGCAGGGATTTCGACCGCGGCGGAGCGGAGTCGGGCGGGCGGGACCGATACCGCGCGAAGCGCGTCCGGGGGCCGCCAGTTCGCCGCCGATATCGGTCGAGACCGCCCGACTGAAGCGCTTTCGGCGGTCGGGAAACCGACCGAACATGTTGCCGGCAAACTCATAGGGCGTCTCGCCGGTACGCACACCCGATGGAACTCACGCGCAAGACGATAGCGAAGGTGATCGTCGCGGCGTTCCTGCTCAACCTGGTCGTGATGGGCGCCGGGGCGTGGTTCGCGTATCAGGAGGCGCCGCCGATCCCCGACGAGGTCGTCGGTCCCGACGGCGAGACGGTCGTCACCGGGACCGAGGTCCAAGACGGGAAGGAGGCGTTCCAACAGTACGGGCTGATGAACCACGGGTCGATACTCGGCAACGGGGCGTACTACGGCGAGGACTACACCGCCGAGACGCTGGAGTTGAAGACCCAACACATGCGCGAGTACTACGCCGACGCCGAGTACGGCGCGGCGTACGGCGACCTCGACTCCGGCGAGCAGTCGCGGATCGACGCGCTCGTCCGCGACGAACTCGACCAGTCGCACGACGGGAGCGACACCGTGGAGTACTCCGCCGCGGAGCTGTACGCCCACGAGCAGGTGCGCGAGACGTACGTCGAGCGCTACCACGAGGGCGACCACGACCGCGGCGTCCCGGTCGAGATGATCGACTCTGAGGAAGGGGCCCGGTCGTTCGCGGACTTCGCGCTGTGGACCGCGTGGTTCTCGCACACCGACCGCCCGAACGCCGACCACTCGTACACCAACGAGTGGCCCTACTCGCCCGGCGCCGGCAACGACGCCACCGGCTCGGCGATGATCTGGAGCGTTATCGCGATGGTGCTGCTCGTCGGCGCCGCGGGCGCCGCGATATTGCTGTACAAGTCGGTGAAGCTCCCGGAACCGTCGGCGGAGGGACTCTCGGTGCCGAAGCCGGGGGACGTGAGCGTCTTCCCGAGCCAGCGCGCCGCGCTTCGGTTCATCCCCATCGCGGCGGGGCTGTTCCTGGCGCAAGTGCTGTTAGGGGGGCTGCTCGCGCACTTCTACATCGAACGGGCGGGGTTCTTCGGGGTAGAGCAGGTGTTCGGGATCCACATCCTCCAGCTCCTCCCCTTCTCCATCGCGAAGACGTGGCACATCGATCTGGGAATCTTATGGATCGCGTCGACGTGGCTCGGCGCCGGCCTGTTCCTCCCGCCGCTGCTCACCGGTCACGAGCCGAAGCGGCAGGGAGCGTACGTGAACGTCCTGCTCGGCGCGCTCGTCGTCGTCGTGGTCGGCGGGATGAGCGGCATCTGGCTCGGCGCGAACGGCTACCTCCCCGGCGAGCTCTGGTGGCTGCTCGGCAACGAGGGGCTGGAGTACCTCGAAGTCGGGAAGGTGTGGCAGGGCGGCCTGCTCGTCGGGTTCGTCCTCTGGGCGGTCCTCGCGATCCGCGGCCTGAAGCCGCTGCTCGACCGCGAGCCGGTGTACGGGCTGGCGCACATGATCCTCTACGCGGGCGGCTCGATCACCCTGCTGTTCGTCGCCGGCTTCATGTTCACGCCGTCGACGAACATCGCCGTCACGGAGTTCTGGCGCTGGTGGGTCGTCCACATGTGGGTCGAGGGCGCCTTCGAGTTCTTCATCGTCGCCATCATCGGGCTGACCTTGGTGTCGATGAACCTGCTCTCGCGGCGCAGCGCGGAGAAGGCGGTGATGCTCCAGGCGCTGCTCGTGATGGGAACCGGCGTCATCGGCGTCTCCCACCACTACTGGTGGATCGGGATGCCCGACTACTGGGTGCCGATCGGCAGCGTCTTCTCGACGCTGGAGCTGCTCCCGCTGATCTTCATCCTCTACGAGGCGATCGGCCAGTACCGCGCGATGAGCGAGACCGGGTTCCCGTACAAGCTCCCCTTCATGTTCATCGTCGCCAGCGGGGTGTGGAACTTCGTCGGGGCCGGCGTGCTCGGCTTCTTCATCAACCTCCCGCTGATCAACTACTACGAGCACGGGACGTACCTCACCGTCGGCCACGCCCACGCCGCGATGTTCGGCGCGTTCGGCTTCCTCGCGCTCGGCATGGTCGCGTACATGCTCCAGCTGTCGATCGACCCCGACCGCTGGGACGGTTCGTGGCTGCGCGCGTCGTTCTGGCTCTGGAACGTCGGGCTGGCGCTGATGGTGTTCGTCTCCGTGCTGCCCGTCGGCTTCCTCCAGCTCGACGTCGCGTTCACGGAAGGCTACGCCGCGGCCCGCAGCCTCGGCTTCTACGAGGGCGACCTCGTCCAGACGCTGTTCTGGGCGCGGCTCCCCGGTGACACGCTGCTCATCCTCGGGACCGCGGTCTACTTCGCGGACCTGATCCGCAAGCGGTTCGTCCTCCGTCGCTCCGAGGACGACCCCACGATCGACGACATGGCGGTCGCAGAGGGGATCGTCGGGGACGACGACTAACAGTCCCCCTCCCGTTTTCGCGAACTAACGAGAATCAGTAGCGCGGCGGTCCCACCCGGTGCCCGTTCGTCGACCGAGAGCGCGGCCTGACGCGCGTGGATGGCACCGATCGCGTCAGGCTCCTTTCGGTCGAATTACTTCCCCTTCTTCTTGCTTACTTCCCCTTCTTCTTGCTTACTTCCCCTTCTTCTTGCTTACTTCCCCTTCTTCTTGCTTACTTCCCGGACGAGGGCCTCGAGATCGAGGTGGCCCGCGCCGTGGTAGGTCTCGCCCTCGTCGGGCATGCTGGCGGTCTCCTGAATGAGGGACTCGATCTCGTCGACGGAGGCGTCGGGGCGGAGCGACCGGACGAGCGCGACCGCGCCGGCGACCTGCGGCGCCGCCATAGAGGTCCCGGCCTTCCAGCCGTAGGACGCCGTCTGTTCCCCGTCGGGACCGGCGACGTTGACCGTGGAGTAAACGAGGTCGTTGTAGGCGTCCGGGTTGGTCGCGAGCGCCTCCTGGTCGACGTTCCCGCCGGCGGCACTCACGTCGACGGCGGAGCCGTAGTTCGTGTAGAACGCCGGCTCGGTCGTCGGCTCCTCCAGCCGGTTGCCGGTGAGCCACTTGGCCTCGTTGTCGCTGTGCTTGCCCCCCCAGCCGTAGCCGATGGGACCGGTCGCGCTCACGCCGAAGACGCCGTCGGCCTCCGTCGGGAGGCTGAGGATGTTCTCTGCGTCCATGTCCAGCGACGAGTTGCCCGCGGAGTTGACGATGACAGTCCCCTGCGAGCGGACGTACTCCGCGACCTGACTGATCATCTGTTCTAAGGCGATCAGGCTCGGGTACTCGACGGTGTCGGCGACCGTGTAGCCGACGCTGTAGTTGATCGCGTCACAGCCGATCTCCGCGGCGTACTCCCAGCCGGCGAGACCGTCGCCCGCGAACCCCTCCTCGCCGGAGAACATCCGGACCGCGACGATCTCGGTGTCCGGCGCCGTGCCGAGCACGCCGCCGGCGGGACCGTCGTTGTCGTTCGTCGCGGCGATCGTTCCCGCGACGTGGGTGCCGTGGTTGCCCGCGCCGTTGGGACGGAAGTCGAAGCCGTCGCCGGTGATGTTCACCGAGAGTTCCGCGTTGACGACGCCCTCCAGGTCCGGGTGGTCGTCGTACACGCCGGAGTCGACGACGGCGACGCGGGTCCCCTCGCCCGTCGTCGCGTCGTGGACGAACTTCCCGCCGCCGGGCTTGTCGGTGAGTTCGCCGCTGACTCCCTGCTCGCGCTTGTCCCACTGGAACTCGGTGTTGCTCGGCGCGCCGTCGTGGTTGTGGCTCGCGGAGTCGCCCGCGGCCAACGGACCCTCGGCCTCGACGACGGCTCCAGCCTCGTCGTCGCTGCGGTCGATCTTCACGTCCGGCGCCGTCGCCGTCGCGCTGCCGACGCGGGTCTGATCGCCGCGAGCGACCAGCACGTCGGCCGCCGAGAGGTCGTGGACGACCTCCACGTCGTCCGGCACGTCGCTCCGGTCGACCTTCCTGAGGTTGATCAGGAACCGTTCGTCGTCTGTCGACGCCGACACGTTCCCCGTGCCGAGCGCGAGGCCGCCGAGTGTTACGCCCGCTCCTTCGAGAAACCGCCGCCTGCTATGCTGTCGCATGGCTTTCACACAGGAGACAGACGATTTACATAATAGTTTTCATACCAGAAACTTAGTAGTGCCAGGGGTACTCGCGGAACTCCGGTTCGCGGCCCTGCAAGAACGCGTCGCGGCCCTCCTGTGCCTCCTCGGTCATGTACGCGAGGCGGGTCGCCTCGCCCGCGAACACCTGCTGGCCGACCATCCCGTCGTCGGCCATGTTGAACGCGTACTTCAGCATGCGCATCGCGGTCGGCGACTTCCGAGTCATCTCGTCGGCCCACTCCAGCGCCACGTCCTCCAACTCCTCGTGTGCGACGACCTCGTTGACCATCCCCATGTCCGCGGCCTCCTCGGCAGAGTAGGTCTTCCCGCGGAAGAACACCTCGCGGGCCTTCTTCTGGCCGATCTGCTTCGCGAGGTACGCGGAGCCGAACCCGCCGTCGAAGGATCCCACGTCGGGGTCGGTCTGGAGGAACTTCCCGTGTTCCTCGCTGGCGAGGGTCATGTCGCAGACGACGTGGAGCGAGTGGCCGCCGCCGACCGCCCAGCCCGGGACGACCGCGACCACCGGCTTCGGCATGAACCGGATCAGCCGCTGGACCTCGAGGATGTGGAGCCGCCCCGCCCGCGCCGAGCGGACGAGGTCGTCGTCGTCGTCGCCCGCCTCGTCGTCGTCGCGGTACTCGTAGCCGGAGCCGCCCCGAACCGACTGGTCGCCGCCGGAACAGAACGCCCAGCCGCCGTCCTTCTCCGAGGGACCGTTCCCGGTGAGGAGGACGCAACCGATATCGGCCTGCTTGCGCGCGTGGTCGAGCGCGGCGTACAGCTCGTCGACCGTGCCGGGACGGAACGCGTTGCGGACCGCGGGGCGGTCGAAGGCGATCCGGACCGCGGGGACGTCGACGGCGCGGTGGTAGGTGATGTCGTCGAACTCGTCGGTGACGGGCTCCCACGCGTCAGGGTCGAATATCTCCGAGACCATACGGGTTCGTACGCCCGGGCCGCCCATAAACGGCGCCGGATCCACGTCCGGACCGGCGAGAGGAAGAGGAGAGCGACCGGCTCAGGAGATCGGCTCTTCGCTGCGTCCCGCGACGAGGACGGGAAGCCGGCCCCAGCGCCGGGGGCGGACGCCGAGATCCCGGCCAGTCCGCCGGAGTTCGTCAGTCGTCCTGCGCGTACGCACCCTTCGGGTGGCCCTTGTGCTGGAGGTTCCGGTTGTCGCGTTTCCGCGTCGCGGTCGCGGGGATGACTTCGCGGGCCGGATCGATCTCCGACCGCGGCATCCCGGTGTAGCCGTGGTCCGGGTGTTCGGAGCAGTGCGCCATCGCGTCGTGCGAGCCCTCCCACGGGCCCTCGTTACAGCCGTCCGCCGTACAGACGAACACTATCTCCTCTGACATGCTAACCGGAGGTTCCCGACCGGGGTATAAAAATCTCGCACACAAATTATCAGAGATGATTTCAGGCGGGGAGGCGGCCGTAAAACGACCGACTACGGGACCGCGCGGTCAGTCGCCGACGAGGGGCGCACCGAACAGCTCGACGCTCGTCCCGTCGTGTCGGCAGTCCTCGAGGGCGTGTTTGGCCGCGAAGCCGGCCTCGTGGGCGGAGGCGCCCTGACCGACGCCGACCTGAAGCTCGATGTCGACGTCCTCCTCGACTTGCTCGACCGCCGACGAGAACGCGGTCTCGGGGAGGTCGGGGCAGACCGCCACGACGTTGTCGCCGCCGACGAAGAAGGAGAGGGCGCCGTGCGCCTCGCGGAGGTGGCGCATCAGCGAGCCGTACGCCTGTTCGATGTTGATGAACGTGTCGAACTCGTTGAGCCGGTCGGTGTACTTGCCGGTCGCGTTGACCACGTCGAAGTGCGCGACTTGGAGGTCCGACCGGTCCGTCTCCGAGAGGTACTCGCCGGCGAGCACCTCGGTCCGGCTCTCGTCTTGGGCGCTGCCCGCGGTCTGGAGCCGCCGGTTCGCCGCTTCGAGCGCGTCGACGGGGCGCTCGGCGACGGCGGTGCCGAGGCTGACGCTGACCGGGTAGCGGTTGCCGATCGACTCCTGGAGGGTCGCGTGGGCCGCGCCGTCGACGCCGTTCGTCACCGCGATCATGTTGTCGAACCTGGTGAAGAAGACGTAGGCGTCGCGGTGGCCCAGGAACTGGGCGACGTCGGCGAAGAGCCGCGACTGGAGCGTCTGGAGGTCCATCTCGCGGCGCGGCTCCGGCGTCGTCGTCCACGGCCCGTAGTTGTCGATCTGGACGAGGGTCACCTGGGTCGTCGTCACAGTGGACACCGGTACGGAACGCGGCCGCTTTACCCTTCCGTTATCCCGAAGGTGGGACCTGTATCGTGTTCGTGATCGTCGGTCCCGGACGGGACCGGTCCGCCGCGGACCCGGGCGCAACCCCTACGGCCGTGGCGTCCCCACTCCGGGTATGGAATTCAGCGGCGCCGTCCTCGACGTCGACGGCACGGTGGTGCGCGGCGACGATCCGATCCCGGGCGCCCCGGCGGGATACCGGCGGCTCCGGGAGACCGGTATCGAGACCCTGTTCGTCTCGAACAACCCGACGAAGGCGCCGCCCGCGTACGTCGACCGCCTCGGCGCCGCGGGGTACGACGTCGACGCCGAGCGCGTGTTCACCGCGGGCAGCGTGACGACGCGGTACCTCCGAGAACACCACGCGAACGACGACCTGCTCTGTATCGCCGACCCCGGACTGCTCGCCCAGTTCGCGGACGCCGGTCTCTCGACGACCGACGACGTCGACGCCGCCGACGCCCTGGTCGCCTCCATCGACCGCGAGTTCGACTACGAGGACCTCTGTACGGCGCTGTGGGCCTTGGAGCGCGAGATCCCGTTCATCGGCACCGACCCCGACGTGGTGATTCCGGCCCCCGAGCGCGACGTGCCCGGGTCGGGCGCCGTGATCAACGCGATCGCGGGCGTCGCCGAGCGCGACCCCGACGCCGTCCTCGGCAAACCGTCGGACACCGCGATCGAAATGGTCCGCGAGCGGCTCCCCTACCCGCCCGAGGAGTGTCTCGTCGTCGGCGACCGGCTCGACACGGACATCGCCTTGGGCGAGCGCGCCGGGATGACCACCGTCCTCGTCCGCTCGGGCGTCACCGACGACGACGACCTCGCGGCGTCCGAACTCTCACCCGACCACGTCCTCGATCACCTCGGGGACATCGACCGCGTCGTCGGCTGAGGATCGTCTCTGAGCGGTCTATCACCTTCGCCACGTTGCCAACAGTTATATGCGAGCGAGTGTACCGCTCGCACATGGGAGTGGTTGACTCACACGAAGATCGGACCGGAGACGACGAGGAGGATCCGGAGGAGTCCGTCCGCGTGCTGGAGGGACACGCGGTCCAGTTCAACGAGTACCGATACTGACGGCGTCGTCGCGTCGGCTGCGGTCCGCGACCGACCGCCCGACGGCTGTCGGGACCGTTAAGTGGTCGTCGCGGGTAGCCGAGGGTGTGATACGGAGGCTCCGACGAGCGAGTGTTTTCGCCGCGGTGGCCGCCTTCGCGGCCCTCGCGCCGGCGCTCGGCGCCGCCGCCGCCGTTCCCTTCTTCGCCGTCGCCGGCGTCGCGTTCTTCGGAGTCCGCGACGGCGAGTGGTTCGAGACGCTCGCGCTGCCGGGCGACCGCGAGGAGGAGCGCCTCTACGGGTTCGTCTCCTTCGCGCTCGCCGGCGCCGGTCTCGCCCTGTTCGCGTCGCTGCCGCGCGCCCCGCTCCCCTACGAGGCGTTCGCGGCCGCGACGCTCGCGGTCGGCGCCGGCCGCCTCGGTCGGACGCTCGTCTCCCGGCGGACGACCGACGAGTTCCCGCTCGTCGCCGGCTACGTCGCCGCCGGGACTGCGGCCGCGCTCGTCGGACAGGTCGCCGTGCGGCTCCAGACCGGCGCCCCCGTCGACGGCGCGGCGCTTCCCCTGCTCACGTTCCTCGCCGCCGCGGCCGCGCTGACGGCCGCGCTCGTCCGCTCGCTGGTGTTCTCGCGGGACGCGCACATCACGACGATCCTCGTCGCGTTCGTGACGTGGGGGTTCCTCGCCCTGGAGCCGACAGTCGGCGCCCCCCTCATCGTCGCCGGTCTCGCGGTGACGGGCGCGCTCGGCTACGTCTCCTTCGCCATCAGCACCGCCTCGGTGGCCGGGATGCTCACCGGCGTCGTCTCGGCGCTGCTCGCGGTCGTCCTCGGCGGGGTCGGCTGGTTCCTCACGCTGATGTCCTTCTACGCGGTCGGGGGGCTGGCCTCGAAGTACCGGTTCGACGAGAAGGCCGCCCGGGGGGTCGCACAGGAGAACGAGGGGGCCCGCGGCACCGGCAACGTGCTGGCGAACTCCGCCGTCGCGCTCGCGGCGGTGGTCGGCTACGCCGCCGCGCCGCACCTCGCCGTCCCGGCCGCCCCGCTCGGCTTCGCGTTCGCGGGCGCGACGGCGACCGCGATGGCCGACACGCTCTCCTCCGAGATTGGTGGTCTCTACGACGGGCCGCGGCTGGTGACGACGCTCCGGCGCGTCGAACCCGGGACCGACGGCGCGATCACCTGGCAGGGCGAGCTGGCGGGTCTCTCCGGGGCGCTGATCGTCGGCGCGCTCGCAGCCGGCGGGGCGCCCTACCTCGACCCGGTCGCCCCCGGCGGCGTCGCCGCGGGTGGCGCGGTCGTCGCCGCCGGCGTCGCCGGGATGACCGTCGACAGCCTCCTCGGCGCCCTGATCGAGGGAGACCGGGTCGGCAACCAGACCGTGAACTTCCTCGCGACGCTCGCCGGTGCCGCCGTCGCCGTCTCGCTCTGGGCGGTGGTGTGAGATGGCGGGCGACGATATCGACCCCCGGGTCCGTCCGGGGCGGCCCGCCGACGCCGACCGGATCCGCGAGCTCCAGTCGCACCTCCGCCAGCCCAGCCCGGACCTCTTGGAGTACGGTCTCGCGGTGGGCGCCGCGCGCGTGAGCGTCGCAGACGGCCGCGTCGTCGGCTACCTGCTCTCGGTGGACGCGCCGAACCGACCGGGCGTCCACGTGGCGGAGCTCGTCGTCGCCCCCGGATTCCGGCGCGAGGGCCGCGCTCGCGCGCTGCTCGCCGCGACGGTCGCGGACGCCGACGGGCCGGTGACGCTCCAGGCGCACCCCGACAACGACGCCGCGCTCGCGCTGTACGAGTCGCTCGGCTTCGAGGTCGCTGAGCGGCGGCCGGACGCGTACGCCGACGGCGACGCGCTCGTGATGCGGCGGGAGTAGCGCGTCCGAGCCGTCCCGGGGCGGAGAGCGCCTCCGAGACGCCTCGCGGGACGCTCCCGCGCGGTGACCGCAGGCACAAGGACTATTCGAGCGCCACGCCTCCGGACAGCCATGAGTGACGCCGACGCGGAGACCGGGTCGATCGAGGTCGACTTCGGCGACGACGGGTTGGTCCCGGCGGTCGCCCAGGACGCCGACTCCGGCGAGGTGCTGATGCTCGCGCACGTCTCGCCGGAGGCGCTCTCTCGCACCCGCGAGACCGGCGAGGCCCACTACTACTCCCGGTCCCGCGAGGAGCTGTGGCACAAGGGCGGCACCTCGGGTCACACCCAGTCGGTCCGGGAGGTCCGGGTGGACTGCGACGCCGACACCCTGCTGTACCTCGTCGAGCAGGCGGGCGGCGCCTGCCACACCGGCCACCGCTCGTGTTTCCACCGGACGATAGACGGCGAGCACGTCGGGGAGCGCGTCTTCGACCCTGACGAGGTGTACTGACCGATGGCCGACGGGGACCGAAGGACCGACGGCGGCCGGACCGCCCGCGGCGACGCCGAGAGCGACGCGGACGACCCCGTCGCCGAGGCGGGCGAGGCGGCCGCGCGGCTCCGCGAGCGCTACGACGAGCTCCGCCGGACGACGTCGCGGATCGACGGCTACGGCCGCGGCCGCGTCGAGGCCGCCGCCGACGCGTACCGCCGCGCGCACCGGATCCTCGACCGGTACGAGGAGGACGCGGTCGGCTCCGGCGACTTCGAGTCGTACGTCCGCTTCCGCGGCGAGTTCGGCGACGCGGTCGACGTCGACGACGACACCCCCGCGGGCGACGCCTTCGAGGCGGCCGACGAGGCGGTCGACAAGCGCCGACTCTCGGAGTCGGACTTCGCTGCCGCCCGCGACGCGCTGGAGCCGGCCGGGGAGTTCGTCGACCTGCTGGAGGCGTACGACGACGCGGTCGACGACTACCGGGCGGCGCGGAAGGCGGCCCGCGAGGCCCGCAAGCGCCTCGAATCGCGGCTCGACGAGCTCCGCGAGGTCGCCGACATGGCCGACGCCGACCTCGACGCGGACCTCTCCCGCCTCCGCAATCCGATCGAGGCGTACGACGAGGGGATCCGCGAGGCCTTTCGGGAGTTCTTCAAGTCGGCGTCCGCCCGCGAGGTGTTCGACTTCCTCGACCGCGCGGACGGGACGCCGTTCGTCGACGTCGACGTGCCGCCGACCGACCTCGCCGAGTACGTCGAGTCGCACGCGGCCGGCGAGGAGCCGCCGGCGACCTTACTGGAGTACGCCGACTACACGAACTCCAAGCTGGAGCACTACGTCGACGACCCGGGCGCGCTCCGCACCGCGGTCGCGGTCCACCGGACGTACCTCGAACGGCTCGACGGCGAGCCGCTGACGCTCGACTGGCCGCCGAAGCCGGGCGACGAGCTCGCCTACGAGATAGACGAGCTGGTCCCGCTGGTGGGGCGGATCGCCGACGACGAGGTCGTCGCGACCCTGCGCTCGGTACGGGAGCTCGCGCGGACCGACGAGTACGAGCGGCTCCGCCGCGCGGCCGAGGTGCGCGACGCCCTCGACGAACCCGAACTGGCCCTGATCGAGCGCGGCGAGGCCGACGCGCGGGTCGCCGAGGCCGAGCGGACGCTCTCGGTCGTCGACGACGTGTTGAGCGAGACGGAGCGGGAGTGAAGGCGTCGGGGTCGGGACCGGGAGCCGGCGCGGTCGGAGCGAGGCCCCCACCGCCGCGGAGTGCGGATTTTAAGCCCCGCCGCGGCCGAGCGGTAGTATGACTCGATTCGACGCCGCGACCGAGGACGAGCGGCTGAAGCTGTTCGCCGACGCCGCGGCCGCGCACCGCGCGCGCTCCGGCGACGTGATGACCGTCGACGTCGACCCCGACAGCGACGACACCGAGGGCGGCGAGGTGCCGCCGTGGATCCAGTTGGCGGGCACCGAACTCATCATGGACTGTACCGACGAGGAGCTGGAGCGACTGAAGTCGCTGCTCTCGGAGTTCCCCGAGTTCCGGATCGACGAGCTGGTCAGCCCGGAGGAGGCGGAGGGGACGAACGCCGTCGTCACCGCGCGGTCGGACGCGAACCGGGTGGCGGGGTTCGTGGAGCGCGCGTTCCGCGAGGTGTACGAGCTCGGCGACGAGTACCGGGCGTGGGTGACGGCGATCTAAGTCACACAAATATTTGAATAACGCGAAGATACTTTGATATTCAGGTCGTACGCGTCGCCATGACTAACTTCGATCCGGCTCCGGTGTCCGAGACCGGCGAGTCCCGGTGGCAGGCGGGGACCGACACGTTCGGTCGCGTCTACGACGCGGTCCTCGGCCTGACGTCACCGACGACGTACGCGGACGTGGCCGACCTCGCGGACTGCTCACCGAACGCGGCGAAGAAACACCTCGACCGGCTGGCGGAGATGGGTATCGCCCGCGCAAACCGAGAGAGTCGCCCGGCGACGTACGAGCGGAACGAGGGATACCTCGAATGGCAGGACGCGAGCCGGATCGCGGCCGAACTCTCGGTCGAGGAGATCATCGACCGGGTCGCCGACCTCGAAGCGCGGCGGTCCGAGTACGAGGCGCGGTTCGACGCGACCGACCCAAGCGCAGTCTCCGTGTTCGACGCCGCCGACCACGAGACCGTCCACGATCGGATGGAGGCGGTGAGCGACTGGCGTCGAACGGTTCGGGACCGTCGGCTCTACGAGCTCGCGCGCCGGCTTGCGGAGAACGACGGACGCCTGATCCCCGCCTGAAGATGGATCCGTCGGAAGGCGGCTCGGCGGGCGGGTCCACCGGCCCGCCGGACCGACAGACGCTGCGGCTGCTCGAACGGCAGGTGGCGTCGGATCCCCTCGTCGCAGCGACCGAGTTCGAACCGGACCCGTACGAACCGCGGTCGCTGCGGGCGGAACTGGACCGCGAGCGATATCCCGATCCGGTGACCGCGGCCAGGGTCGACGTGCGGTGGTTCACGACGGGGGATTTCTCGGTCCACTACGTCGAAGACCGAGGCGACGACCGCTGGGAGTGCCGGTGGGACCGACATCCGAACGCGCACGATTCCCGACTTCACTTCCACGAACCGCCGACCGGCGACGAGATATCCGCCCTCGATCCGCCGTCGCTCCACCCGCTCGAAGTGTACTCGACGGTGTTCGAAGCGATCGAACGGCGCGTCGAATCGCTGTGGTGAGGCGGGGAATCGCCCGTTTTTCCGATAGCTCCGCTGCTCTCAGTGGAAGCCGCGGTCGACGTCGTCGTCTTCGATCAGGTCGTCCAGCTCCGAGGTGAGCAGTTCCTCGGCCTCCTCGAAGGTGTCGGAGAGCTCGTCCAGCTCGTCGGGGCGGCCGTCGAACTCGTACTCCATCGGACCGAACGCGGGCGACTCGACCGCCTCCATCACGTCCTCGAAGAGGTGGTCGGGGTCGGTCGGCGCCTCGGCGTGGACCCGCAGCGTCTCGGTGAGTCGGGTCGCCATCTCCTCGGCGTGGTCCTCGTCCTCCGGCGCCGACCGGACCGCGAACCGCCCGTCGCTTTCGGCGTCCGGGAGGAGCGGGTCGAGTTCGTCGTCGACCTTCCGGGCGACCTGCGCGCCGACGCCGCGGAGGTCGTGTGGGTTCTTCGCGTACGTCTTCAGGTGGTAGAGACCGACGCTCGGGTGGCCGAAGTAGAGGTCCTCGCCGAGACCGCCGCGGCGGGAGCCGGCGACCGCCCGCCACCCGTCGGGGTCGGTCGAGTCGCTCGCGACGTCCGCGAGGATGTCGTCCCAGTCTCGCACGCGCATACCAGCGATTGCCGCCTCGTCGCCATGAGAATGTCGGTCGCGGCGGGTTCGATCGGCGTTCCACCCGATACGGAGGTTCAGATGTGCCCATCGGTACCGAGGATCGGTGTTCGGACGCTCCTGTCAACGGTTTTCTGTTTCACTTCGCCGCCGACCCGAACCCGTTCACTTCTTCTTTGAGATATGAAACTACTATCAAAAATCGATAGACTGCGACGACTCTATTGTTTATAAACTATGAAACTATTGACCACTTTCAGGACGGTGGCTACATTTATCACTCGTTTCGTGGAATCAGTATTCCCACTGGGGAACATGTAATGAGATGTGCGTCGTGTGAGGATCGCCAGGTCCGCAAGCGGGCGATCATCGACGTTCACGGCGGGTCGGTGCTGAGCGGCTACTGTCGGTCGTGCGAGCGGAGCCACTTCGGCGAAGCGCTCGAAAACGGCGACTGGGACGGCGATTCCCGCTGTCTCCTCTGTGGCGACGGCGGTCGGTTCGCCCTGGCGCTCCGCGAGATCGAGTACGTCGAGACCCCGGACGGAGAGATCCGTCACGAGACGTTTCCGATCGGGTCGGAGACGCCCCGACTGTGTGGGACTCACCTCCGAGACGTCGTCGGCCTGCCCGCGGAAACGGAGACCGAACAGCTCCGGTTACCCGAGGTCGATCCGGTCGGTCGCTCACCGTGACCGCCCCCGGTGCCTATCGACGGGCGGGAGTCCCCCGACGAGCGACGGAGAGCGCCCGCCGAGCGGCGATCCGCCGATGGAGGGTGAGCAGACCGAGGTCGCCGAGGGACCGCACCGACAGCGTTTTTCGCCGCCGCCGCCGAGCGGGAGCGTGAACGTTCGGGGGCCGATCGTCTCCGTCGGGGAGGCGCGGACGGTGTCGACGTCCTACGGGGAGCGCGACCTCCGCGAGGTGCGGGTCCGGCCCGACCGCGGCACGGGCGACCCGGTCGACGTGACGCTGTGGGGGAAGTGGACGGAGACGGCCGAACACGCGGCGCCGGGGATGGAGCTGCTCGTCACCGACCCCGAGGAGGACGAGTACCGCGGGGAGACGGGGTACGCGACGACCGACGAGTCGTGGGTCGTCCTCGAACCCGACTTCCTCGTCGACGTGACCGGGATCCGGTCGTGGGTCCAGTGTCCCCGCATGTACTACCTGAACAAGCTCTCGGGGATCCCGCTCAACTACCCGGTGGTCAAGGGGACGGTCGTCCACGAGGTGTTCGGCGACCTGCTCCGCGGGATGGACCTGGAGGCGTCGGTGGCGGACCGCGTCGCGGAGGCCGGTCTCGAACTCGGCCTGCTCGGCTACGAGACGGAGGAGGTCGAAGACGAGGTGCGCCGCAACGCCGCGGCCGTCGAGGGATGGCTCGCGCAGGGAACCCTGAGCGACGAGGACACGTGGCGCTCGGAGTTCACCCTCATCTCGCCCACGTTCGGGCTGAAGGGGCGGGCCGACGCGCTCCGTCGCGGCACGCCGGTCGAGCTGAAGACGGGGAAGAACACCAAGCGGGAGCCGCGCTTCCACGACAAGGTCCAGGCCGCCTGCTACGCGCTCATGCTCGACGAGCGCGGCGTCGACCCCGACATCGGGACGCTGCTGTACACGAAAAACACCGCCCTCGACCGCAACGAGGAGTCGGGCGATCTGGCGCCCGCCAAGGAGTTCACGGTCGGGCGCGGCTTCTTAGAGTTCGTCGTGCGCGAGCGCAACGCCCTCGCGGCGATGGAGTGGCGCGCGCTCAACGACCCCGGCGAGCGCCCCACGGTGCCGACGGGGTACGAGGCGGACGCGACGTGTAGCTACTGCTTCGAGCAGGACGCCTGTATGGTCGTCTCCGGCCGGCTCGACCAGGAATCGAAGGCGGGACAGGTCGGGACGCCGGTCCCCGACGAGGAGCGCGACTACTTCGACCGCTTCTACACCGCGCTCGAGGAGGAGCGCCGCGAGACCCACGCCGAGTACCGGAAGCTGTGGGAGCAGACGCCCGAGGAGCGGGCGGCCGACGACCGCGCGCTGATCGACCTCGAACCGGTCGCACAGACCGAGATCGACGACGCCCGCTGGGAGCTGCGCGCCCGGAAGCCGGGCGACGCCGTCTCGAAGCTCCGCGAGGGCGACGTGGCGCTCGCGAGCGACGGCGACCCCGTCGCCGGCCACGCGGAACTCGGTCGGATCACCGAACTCGGGAGCGACGAGGTCGTCGTCGAGACGGACGAACCGGTCGAGCTGCGCCGGCTCGACGTGTACCCCTCGGAGATCTCCGTCGACCGCTCGCTCACCGCGCTCCACGACGCCGTGCTGAAGGGCGACCCCGACCGCAAGGACGTGCTGTTCGGCCGCCGGGAGCCGGAATTTCGGGATCCGGCCGAGCGACCGCCGGGCAGCCCCGGAACGGACGCCCCGGACGACCCGGACGCCCAGAATGCCCCAGACGCGTACATCGACAACAACGACGCCCAGAACGAGGCGGTCGAGCTGGCGGTCGACGCCGAGGACTGCGCGCTGATCCACGGGCCGCCGGGCACCGGGAAGACGTACACCATCGCGCGGACGATCCGCGCGCTGGTCGCGGAGGGAAACCGGGTGCTGCTGTCGGCGTTCACCAACCGCGCGGTCGACAACGCGCTGGAGGCGCTCCGCGATCAGGGGTTCGAGGACGTGTTGCGCGTGGGAACGGAGACCGGCGTCCGCGACGACATGGGGGACGTGCGGCTGGTCCAGCGCGGCGAGCCGAACGCGAAGGCGGCGGAGCTTCGGAACGCGCCGGTCGTCGCGGCGACGACCGCGACCTGCGGCTCCCGGGTCATGCGCGAGTGCGAGTTCGACGTGGCCCTCGTCGACGAGGCCTCCCAGCTCACGGAGCCGGGCACCCACGCCGCGATCAACCGCGCCGACCGGTTCGTCCTCGTCGGCGACCACGAGCAGCTCCCGCCGGTCGTCCGCGCCGAAAACGACCTCCAGACGTCGCTCTTCCAGCGCCTCATCGAGACGTACCCGGACGCGAGCGTCATGCTCGACCGCCAGTACCGGATGAGCCAGCGCATTCAGGCGTTCGCCTCCGCGGAGTTCTACGACGGCGCGCTCCGCCCCGCGACCCCAGAGGTGGCCGGGCAAACGCTCGCGGACCTCGGCGTCGACCCCGACGCGCTCGCCCCCGAACTGACCGGCGGCGTGGGGTTCGTCGACCCCGACGGCGAGCGCGACGGCAACCGGAACGTCCGCGAGGCCGAGCGCGTCGCCGCGGTCGTCGACGCCTACGTCGCCGCCGGCGTCGACCCGGACGACATCGGCGTCATCGCGCCCTTCCGCGCGCAGGTCGCGGAGATCGGCCGCCGGACCGATGTCACCGTCGACACCGTCGACCGGTTCCAAGGCTCCTCGAAGGAGGTGATCCTCGTCTCGTTCGTCGCGACCGGCGACCTCGACGGCCCCATCTTCGAGGACCACCGCCGCGTGAACGTCGCGCTCACCCGAGCGAAAAAGCAGCTGACGATAGTCGGCGACGCCGACGCGCTCGGTTCGGACCCCTTCTACGCGCGGATGCTCGACTGGGCGCGGCGGTGAAACGGTCGTCGGCCCGGTTCGTTCACGCCGGCGAGCGATAGCCCAGATCGCTGACAAACCGGTGCGGTGGCGCGTGCCTGCGAGCGGCCGCCCCCGGCGGCCGCGAGAAGCACGCGCGAGGGAGTCGGCCGGTCGGAGCGAAGCGGAGACCGGTCGACGAGGCTGGGGAGGTGAGAGGTGCGGTGCTGTGCGGTGCTGTGCGGTGCGGGGCGGGACTCAAAGGGGCAGCCGGGAGGCGGGCGCAGGCGACGCAAGGACCGCAGGGCGGGAGCGAGCGAAGCGAGCGACCGACCGAGGAGCGCAGCGAGCGTGCGCCCGCCTCCCGGCTGGGGCTTTGGCGGTGTTCGCCACCCTATCCGCGGTCACCCTATTTTATAACTCGTCGACCGCGTCGAGCGCCGCCTCGACGTCCGGGACGTCGAACCACTCGCGGTCGGTGTAGGCGTTCGTCCCGGCCGCGTACAGGTCCGAGACCGCGTCGACGACCGCCGGCGGCAGCGGGTCGGGCGACTCGTCGCAGAGCTCGCGCCAGTCGTCGATGTCGCGACCCGCGACCGACTCCTTCGCCGCCTTGACGGCCGCGACCCAGTCGGGGTCGTTCGCCTTGTACCACTGGCGGACGACCTCCTTCGAGATCCCGCGCCCGCCGTAGGAGAACCGGTTCTCGTCGAAGGTGCCGACCACGTCGGCGACGCGGAGCTCGCCGTCGACGTAGAGGCACTCGATCTTGCCGTCCTCGTGGACGAACCCGGTCGCCTCGGCGCGCTCGGTGACGACGCGGTTCACCTCGCGCGCGAGCGATTCGAGGGCCTCAATGTGGGCGACGCCCGCGACCTCGTCGGCCTCCGCGCGGGCCAGGTAGCGGTCCTGCTGCTCGTACTTCGTCGAGAACTCCACGACGGGTTCGGGGAGGTCGACCGGCTCGTCGGGCCACTCGCCGTCGGCGCCGCCGAGGTCGTCGAGTCCGAAGTCGGCGGGGTCGGCGCGCCTCCGCAGGCTGGACCCGACCGGGACGCGGTTACGGAAGACGACCTCCAGCGGGACGAGGAAGTTCTCCCCGCCCGCGGCGTGGTAGGCGTCGTAGTCGTAGCCGGCGTGCGGGCCCTCGTACGGGAGGTCGGGCACCTGCGTCAGGTCGATGGCCATCTCCGTCGGCGGGGCCGCCGCCTCGTCGAGCGGGACGATTTCGTTCGAATCCGCGACCCCCCGATAGTGCGTCGGAACCCCCTCGCGCTCCAGCAGTTCGAAGTTGAACGCGCCCATCGCACAGAGGCTCGCGCCCTTGTTCGGGATCGCGTCGGGCATCTGTCCCCAGTCGAACACGGAGTAGGCGTCCGTGAAGACGAACCGCCCCCGACCCAGTCCGTCGGCGGTCGCCGGCTCGTCGACGCGGAACTCCTTGACGCTCGTCATGGCTCACACCGCGACCGCCTCCCACATGAAACTTTCAGTTACGTGGTCACCTCGCGTCTGATTCACCCAATTCGATCCACGATTTCGGATCGTCTCCGGGCCGAGGCAACGGTCGACGCCGCGACCGCATCGAAAGCGACACCCTGCTCGCTCTCGCAGTCCGTGGCATGAACGATGCGCGCGAGGTCGTCGTCCTCCGGTACGGCCACCGGCCGGGGCGCGACGACCGCATGACGACGCACGTCGGACTCACAGCGCGGGCGCTCGGCGCGGACCGGGTGATCTTCCCGGACAACGCCGGGCAGTCGGCGGAGACGGTCCGCGATATCACCGACCGGTTCGGCGGGCCGTTCGCGGTCGAACTCCGCGACGACCAGAAGGCGATCGTCAGGGACTTCGACGGGGTCGTCGTCCACCTCACGATGTACGGCGAGCGCGTTCACGACGTCGAGGAAGACGTTCGCGAGGCGGTCGGACTCGACGGGCCGGACGTGATCGAGGAGGCGTCTCCCCCGCGCGACCTCCTCGTCGTGGTCGGCGGCGAGAAGGTCCCGTGGGCGCTGTACGAGCGCGCCGACTTCAACGTGGGCGTGACGAACCAGCCGCACTCCGAGGTCGCCGGGCTGGCGGTGTTCCTCGACCGGCTGTTCGAGGGCGCGGAGCTGGACCGCGAGTGGGAGAACGCCGACCGCCGGGTGGTGCCGGAGGCAACCGGGAAGACGGTGGTCGACACCGAGGAGGAGTCCGGGAACGACGCGGCCGCGGACTCCGGCGAGGGATCCGAAACCGGCGACCGCGACTGAATCGGTCTCGACTCGACTACTCGTCGCGGTCGCCGCGCTCCGCGCCGCGCGTCCGGTCCTGATCGACGATCTCCGGCGTGCCGCTGAGGATGCCGCGAAGCCCGGACATCGGCTCGCCGACGGTGATCCCGTGTTCCGTAATCTTGAACTCGCGGATCGTGCGCTCGAAGTCGCTCGTCCGCTTTTTCAGGACGCCGATCGCCTTGCGCAGCTCGCCGCCCACTTCGATGTGTCGGAGGAAGACAATGTTGTCCGCGAGGTAGCTGACGTTCTCCATCGTCGCCCGGAACTCCCCCGTGACGTTCCGCGTCTCGTCGACGAATATCGCCGTCACGCCCGCGTTCTTGAGGTAGCGGCCGAGCGCGTGCATCTGCTGGAGCATCGTCTCGTCCTCGCCGCGCAGCGTCAGCCGGTACCCGGAGATGCCGTCGACCATGACGATGTCGGCGCTCTCGCCTTCGACCTCCTCGCGGACCATCCGCGCGAACTCCTGTGGCGACCGCTCTAACGCCTCGACCTCGGTCACCTGAAGCGTCCCCTTCTCCAGCATCTCGTCGACCGGGATGTTGACCGCTCGGGACCGCGCGAGGAAGGTCTCCCGGCTCTCCTCGAACAGGAAGATTACGGAGCGTTCCCCCCGGCCCGCGGCCTCCTTCATGAACTGCGTGCTGAGGGTCGTCTTCCCCACGCCGGTCGGTCCGCTGACGATGGTGACGGTCCCCCGTTCGATCCCCCCGTGGAGCAGCTCGTCGATTTCCGGGATCCCGGCGGACACCTGCTCGAAGGCGGCGTCCTCCCCGCGGGTCCCCGGGCGGAGCGCGGGGTACACCTCGATCCCCGAGTCGGTGACCCGGTAGGCGTGGTCGCCGCCCTGTGTCGCCGACCCGCGGAACTTCGGCACGTCGACCGTCTTGCCGTACGACGCCGCGTCGAGCCGGACCGTCCCGTCCGTGATGAACTCGAGGTCGTCCGTCGGCAGCGACTCGGTGTTCTGGACGGTGAAAAGCACCGTCGCCCCCCGGTCTTTCAGGAATCGCATGAACCCGACCACCTGCTTCCGGAACTGGTAGTCGTCGGAGAGCAGAAAGCGGAGCTGCGTCAGCGGGTCGACGACGACGCGGTCCGGCTCGGCCGCGGTGACGCCCTCGACGATCCGGTCGGTCAGCGGCTCCCGCTCGACCTCGGCCGGCTCGAACACCTCGTACGACTCGTCCTCGACGAACGCGTCCGCGCTGGGACTCAGGTCGAGGAACTCGATCGCGTCGGTGTCGAAGCCGAGCGCGGCCGCGTTCGCCTTCAGGTCGCGGAGGTCCTCTTCGAGGTTGATGAAGAGCGCCGTCTCCCCCTCGTCGACCCCCTGCTGGAGGAAGTGGAAGCTCAGGATCGTCTTGCCGCTCCCCGCCTGTCCGCGGACCATGTAGCTCTGGTCTGGAACGAGACCCCCGGACAGCACCTCGTCGAGCCCGACGATGCCGGTCGACGCTCGCTCGGACAGCGGTGATGTCATGCCTTACCAATCGAGCGGGGCGGTCATATAAATGGGGTAGTTCTTAGTGCGTTCCCCGCCTCGTCGGAAGAGAAATGGACTCGGAGTCGGATCCCGAAGCCGGTGCCGACGGCGACGAGTCTGCGGAACGGAACGGCGACGACGTTCCAGCCGGTGACGACGCTCGTGGTGACGACCTCGCCCCGCGCCCGGACGGCGACGAGACCGTCCTCCTCCTGATGGACGGGGACCGCGACCGCGAACTGCTCGCCGAGGCGCTGGGCGAGCGGTACGAGATCCGAACCGCCGCCGCGCCGTCCGCGCTCGGCGGCGAGTTCGACTGCTGTCTCCTCGATACCGACGCCTTCGACGCCGCCGGCGAGGCGGTCGACTCGCGGCGCGAGCGCGCGGATCCCGCATTCCTGCCGTTCGTGTTGCTGGCGAGGGACGGGTCGCGGAGCGGGCTGGACGACCGCGCGTGGCAGCGCGTCGACGACGTCGTCGAACTGCCGGTGGGGCGGCGGGCGCTCCTCACGCGGGTCTCGAACCTGATCGAGCGGCGGACGACCTCGCTCCGGCTCAGGCGAACCGTCGCGGACCTGCGGCTCAAAGAGCGAGCGATGGACGAGGCGCCCGTCGGGATCACCCTCGCGCGGGCGACGGGGGGCGACGACAACCCGCTCGTGTACCACAACCAGGAGTTCGAAGAGCTGACCGGCTACGGCGAGGAGACGCTCGGCGAGGACTGCCGGTTCCTTCAGGGACCGGACACGTCGGACGAGACGCCGGCGGAGATCCGGGCGGCGCTCGACGAGGAGCGACCCGTGAGCGTCGACATTCTCAACTACCGCGCGAACGACCAGAAGTTCTGGAACCGGGTCACCATCGCGCCGCTCCGCGACGAGGAGGGGAGTACCACGCACTTCGTGGGGTTCCAGACGGATATCACCGAACGGAAGATCCGAGAGCGGCGGCTGGAGGTGATGACCCGGGTGCTCAACCACAACCTCCGGAACAAGATGAACCTCATCTCGGGGTACGCGGATCTGCTCCGGGGCGACCCCGACGGGGAGATGCGCCGCCGGTCGCTGGACGTGATCGGGAAAACGGCGGACGACCTCACGGGGATCGCGGAGGCGGTCCGGACGGTCGACGAGACCCTCTCGGCGCCGGCGTCGGAGGCGGCGGTCGACCTCCGGGTGGAACTGATCGAACTCCGGAACCGGATCCGGAGCCGCTACCCGCACGCGGACCTGACGCTGTCGCTGCCCGACGACGACCCGATCGAGGTTGCGGTCGTCGGCCTGACCGTCGCCGTCGAGGAGGCGGTCGAGAACGCGGTGAAACACAACGACGCGGCGACGCCGTCGGTCGAGGTGCGCGTCGAGCGAGACCCCCCCGGGTGGATCGCGATCGCGATCGAGGACGACGGCCCGGGGATCCCCGACCACGAGACGCAGGTGCTGGAGTCGGGCGAGACGTCGCTGACCCACGCCGACCGCCTCGGCATCTGGCTCATGTACTGGGTCGTGGGGAAGGCGGGCGGCGATTTCACCGTCGACACCGGCGAGGACGGGACGACAATCCGGCTGGAGGTCCCGACCCACCCCTGAGTCGGTCGAAGCCACGCGGCCGGCCGTCTCTATAGCGCACTACCCGCCTCTACGACGCCCATACCCGCCTCTACGACGCCCCTACCTGCCCCTACAGCGCCCGTTTCGAGCGGAGCCGCGCGAGTCGGGTCCGCGCCTCCTGGCGACTCGTCCCGCGCACGCGACCCGTCTCGGCGTCGGCCATGGAGACCAGGGAGAGGCGATCGAGGAGGGGCGGCCAGTCGCCGGCGCCCGCGGCGTCGCTGGCGAACGCGACCGCGTTGCCGAGCCCGCCACGTTCATCGCTTCCGGCCCGCGCGACCAGCGCGTCCGCGGCGCGACGCCCGCCGGCGACGGAGAGCCGGTCGCCGACCGTCGCGGGGATCCACGCCGGAAGCAGCACCAGCCAGCACAGGACCCCGGCGGCCACGTAGGCCCACGACGGGACGCGCTCGCGGTCCGGCTCGTACCCGTGGATCCGGTTGACGCGCCGGTCCGCGGCGGTGCGGTCCCCGCGGCGGCCCACGAGCAGCGTCGCGAGCAGCGCCGCGGTCTCGACGGCCGCCAGCGCCGGGAGCGTCGCGGTCGTGAGCAGCGCCTGCCGCGTCCGGAGCCTGACGAGGGCGTGGCGCAGCGCGGCGTCGCGGTCGGCCTTCGGCAGCGCGAGCAGGCGCGTCGAGACCACCAGCCGGGAGCCGCGGTAGCCGTCCGTGACGGCGACGTTCGCCGCGTCGGCCCGGACCGCGGTGATCTCGGGGGCGTCGACGCCCACCTCGGCCGCGAGCGCCTCGACGCGGTCGGCGACGAAGTCGGCCCGGCGGTCGTCGAGGTCGGCGTCCGGGAGCCGCGAGATCCGCCTATCGACGAGAACCGGACCGAGGAGCGCGGAGCCGGCGGGACCGACGACGATGGCCGCGAGCAGTCCGCCGGGCGCGCCGAGCGGGAGCACGCCCAGTCCGCCGGGACCGAGCAGCGCGGCGGCCGGGACCAGCGGGACCGCCGCCAGCACCGCCGGGACCGCGAGGAGCGCGAAGGCGCCGAGCGCGCGTCGCCCCCGTCCGTCGACCGAGTCTGTCATACGGCCGAGTGTGAGCCACGGCGCGTAAAGCTCTGACGGACCCGCGGGTGGGTCGGCGGCGCGGTCCCGGAGGCGGTTCCGACGCGCGTCGGGACGAGCACGACCGCGCCTTTCGGAGGTTTTAACCGGATTCCACCACCAGTTTCGCGTAATGGCTTTTGAGGATCTACTGAACGACCCCGTCATCCAGAAGTACCTCCACGAGCTGGTGGGACCGACGGGGATGCCGGTCGCGGCCGCGCCGCCCGACGGCGAGGTCACCGACGAGGAGCTGGCCGAGGAGCTGGGACTGGAGCTCAACGACGTGCGGCGCGCGCTGTTCATCCTGTACGAGAACGACCTGGCGACGTACCGCCGCGTCCGCGACGAGGACTCCGGGTGGCTCACGTACCTGTGGACATTCCACTACGACAACATCCCGGAGAACCTCCAAGAGGAGATGTACCGGCTGCTCGACGCCCTCGAAGAGCGCGAGGAGTACGAGCGCACCCACGAGTTCTACCTCTGTGAGGTGTGTTCGATCCGCTTCGAGTTCGGCGAGGCGATGGACTTCGGCTTCGAGTGCCCCGAGTGCGGCTCGCCGCTGGATGCGATGGACAACGACCGGCTCCGCGACGCGATGGACCAGCGCATCGAGCGGCTCCGCGACGAGCTCAACGTGGACGTGACCGGCTGATGGTCGTCCTCGCAACCAAGTGCTACGTCGAGGGGGACGCCCGCGACCGCGCGCTCGACGGCATGAACTCGCTCGTCGCCAACGACGTCGGCGAGCTCGACGTGGACTGGCAGGTCGGCGTCCGCGACGACGGGTTCGTCCAGATCGACGTGACGGGCGAGGACGCCCCGGTCGCGCGCAACGTCCTCGCGGAGACGTGGGGCGAGATCGTCGCCCACGACGGCGGACTGGAGTCCGGAGAGGAGTACGTCGGCACCCTCGAGTCGTGGGACGACGTGGGGTTCACCCTCGACGCCGGCGTCGACGTGTTCGTCCCGGCCGACGAGCTCGGGCTCGGCGTCGGCTCGCCGCAGCAGGTCGTCGAGCGGTTCGGACTCGTTCAGCACCTCCCGATGCGGTTCGTCTACGGGGGCGACCCGGACGGCGACGACGAGCCGGAACCGTCCCGGCTCGCCGACGCCGAGCGCGACCGTCTGTACGACTGGCAGCGCGGCGACGGGCGCGTGAACGTCAACTCCGCGACCCGCGGCGAGACGCGCGCGACGGTGAACCGCGCGGGCCACGCGCAGGACATCGTCACCGTCGAGCGGCTGGGACTCCTCGAACAGAGCATCGTCTGCGCGGAGGGGACCGACCCGCCGGGGCTGCTCGCGGCCATCGGCTCGTACCTCCCGGCCGAGATGCGCTGTGTCGTCTGAGGTGAGTTGAACAGGTGAACCGACGCTTCGCGCTCGCGGTGGCAGCGATCGCCCTCCTCGCGGTCAGCGCCGGCTGTCTCGGCTACGCGACCGGCGGCGGCGAGGTGACGAACGAGACGCTCGACGCCGAGCCGCCCCGCGAGTACGACTTCGACACGGACCGGGACGCCGCGTTCGACCTCTCGACCGACGCGACGTACACCGTCGTGTACGCGGTCGGCGACCGGGAGGAGCTGCGGCTGTACGAGCAGACGCCGTACGCGGGCGACGAGCCGATGGAGTTCGAGGCGCTCCGGTACCGGTACCCCGACGGCGAGGTGATCACCGGGAGCGAGTTCCGCGCTCGCGGCGGCGAGATAGAGCGGACGACCGACGAGACGTGGATCCGCTTCGCGGACGACATGGCCGGCGGCAGGCTCGCGTTCTCCGGCGACGGGTCGCCGCGCCGGTTCACCATGCGCGCCTACGTCGAGGGGTCGTACGCCGTGACGCTCCCGCCGGAGTTCAGCACGGAGTTCCCGATCGTCGGCCACGTGTCGCCGCGCGACCACTCGGTCGAGACGGTCGGCGACCGCGACCGGATCGTCTGGGACGAGGTGACGACCGAATCGATCGTCGTCCAGTCGTACCGCGAGGGGGACCTGCTGGTGTTCGGCGTCATCCTCGTCATCGGGGCGATCGCCGCGGTCGCCGGGACGGTCTACTTCCGGCGACAGCTGGAGGCGCTCCGCCAGCGCAGACGCGACCTCGGGTTGGGCGTCTACGACGACGAGGACGACGACGGCTGGCTCTGACGGACGCGGTCGCACCGAGTTCCTCGCGTCGCCCGCGCCGCGGTCCTTTTCTACCGCGCGCCGCTTGCGTTCGATATGAACGCCGCCGTCGTCACCGTCGGGGACGAGCTCCTCGTCGGGGACACCGAGAACACGAACGCCACCTGGCTCTGCGACCGCCTCGACGCCCGGGGCGTCGAGGTCCGGCGGGTGACCGTCGTGCCGGACGAGGTCGCCGAGATCGCGCGGGTCGTCAACGAGTACCGCGCCGAGTACGACGCGGTGATCGTCACCGGCGGTCTCGGGCCGACGCACGACGACGTGACGATGGAGGGCGTCGCGGCCGCGTTCGGACGCGACCTCGTCGAGAACGCCGAGGCGGCCGCGTGGCTCGCCGAGCGGGGGTACAGCGGGAGCGACCTCGCGGCGGAGACCACGCACCTCCCCGCCGACTGCCGGCCGCTGCCGAACGAGGCGGGGGTCGCGCCCGGCGCCGTCGTCGACTCCGTCTACGTCCTGCCCGGGGTTCCGGGCGAGATGAAAGCGATGTTCGAGGCGGTCGAAGGCGAGTTCGCGGGGACGCGGACCCACGTGCGCACCGTCGACGTCGACGAGCCGGAGAGCGAACTGCTCGACCGTGTCGCGTCGCTGCGGGAGCGGTTCGACGTGCGGGTCGGATCGTATCCGGGGAGGGTGGTGACGGTGAAGATCACCGCCGAGAGCGAGGCGGAGACCGAGCGCGCGGCGGCGTGGGTCCGCGAGCACGCGGACGCGGTCGAAGAAACGGACGGAGACTCGGTCGGGGACGAGGCGGCCTGAGCGTCGCGTCGCGACGGCTCGGTCAGCGGTACAGGTACGCGACCCACACGACGACGAGGGCGAGGCTCGCGAGCAGGACCGCGCCCGCGGTCGCGCTGATCGGCAGCGGCTCCGTCACGGCGGCTTCGAGGATCATATCTCGGGGTTGTTCTGGGGGCGTCTTAAGCGTTGATTCTCGAACGGCGCGCCTCGACCGGACGCGGCTCCCTTAAGGGGCCGGCGCGGTGAACGTCCGGCATGCACGTGGGGATCGCGGTGAACCCGGTCGCCGGCATGGGCGGCCGCGTCGGCCTGAAGGGGACCGACGGGAAGGTGGCCGAGGCGATAGAGCGCGGCGCGGAGCCGCGAGCCCCGGAGCGAGCGAAACGAACCCTCGACCGACTGGCCGCGGTCGCCCCCGACACGAGCGTCTCCGTCGCAGCCGACCCGATGGGGGAGTCGATCGTCCGCGAGGCGGGCTTCGACCCGGTCCGCGTCGTCGACCCGTTCGGGGGGGAGGCGCCGGAGCAGACGGCGACCCCGGAGCCGACGGAGACGACCGCGGCGCACACCGCCGCGGTCGTGCGGGCGTTCGCGGGGATCGACGACGGCGACGGCAGCGAGGCCTCGGGCGAGACCGCCGCCGACCCCGTCGACCTCGTCTTGTTCGTCGGCGGCGACGGCACCGCCGCGGACGTCGCGGAGGCCTTGGAGGGGACCGACGTGCCGATGCTCGGCGTCCCCGCCGGCGTGAAGGTGTACTCGTCGGTGTTCGCGGTGTCGCCGGAGGACGCCGCCGAGGTCGCGGCGTCGTTCTCGCGGACCGAGCGCCGCGAGGTGATGGACATCGACGAGGACGCCTACCGCGAGGGCGAGGTCAACCCGGAGCTTCGGGGGGTCGCGCACGTTCCCGTCGCCGACGACCTCCAGTCGTCGAAACAGACCGCGAGCGGGACCGTCGAGTCGCTGGCCGAGGGCGTCGCGGCCGACATCCGCGAGCGCGACGGCGAGGGAGTCACCTTCGTCCTCGGCCCGGGGTCGACCGTGGGCGCGATCAAGGACGAACTCGGCTTCGAGCCGTCGGCGATCGGGGTCGATGTCTGGCGGGACGGCGAGGTGCTCGTCCGCGACGCGACGGAGGCGCAGATCCTCGACGCGCTCGGCGAGGAGAACGTGATCGTCGTCTCGCCCATCGGCGGGCAGGGGTTCGTCTTCGGCCGCGGCAACCCACAGATCTCGCCGGCCGTGATCCGGCGCTGTGACCTCCGAATCGTTGCCTCGCGCGCCAAGCTCGACGACGTGCGCGCGCTCCGCGTCGACACCGACGACCCCGACCTCGACGACGAACTCGCGGGCTGGGTCCGCGTTCGGGTCGGGAAGTTCGAGACGCGGATGATGAAGATCGTCTGAGGCGGGGCGTATCGTCTCCCGTCGCGACTGCGTCGGGTGATACGGTATTTAAATGGACACGAGCGGGTTCAACACTTATAAACTGAACTGCGGTGGCGTCGCCGGCGGCAGAGCCGCCGGCTGCAAGAGGCGCGTCGCGCCTCCCTGCGCGCCTCCGAGTGGCCGCCGAAGGCGGCCGCGAGGAGCACGCGCGAGGGAGTCAGTCGCCGGAGCGAAGCGAAGGCGACTACGAGGCTGGGGAGGCGTGAGGTGCGGTTGCTGTGCGGGGCGGCTGGGGCTTTGGAGGCGTTCGCCGCCGAGACGCAGTCAACGATTTATAAACAGTTCCCCTCGACAGCGCCGACAGACAGGCCTTTGTCGCTCGCAGCGCCGGGAGTCGTATGGGACGCGAGAAGGAGCGGATGCTCGCCGGCGAGGCGTACGACCCGAGCGATCCGGAACTCAGACGCGAGCGAGAGCGCGCTCGGGACCGCTGCCGGCGGTACAACGAAACCGCCCAGACGGAGACCGACCGCCGCGACCGACTCCTCCGCGAGCTGTTCGGCGAGGTCCGCGGCGACGCGACGGTGCTGCCGCCGTTCCACTGTGACTACGGGTACAACATCGGCGTCGGCGACGGCTTCTTCGCGAACTTCGGCTGCGTCTTCCTCGACGCCGGGCCGATCGCGTTCGGCGAGAACTGTATGCTCGGGCCGGGCGTCCACGTCTACACCCCGACGCACCCGCTCGACCCCGAGGAGCGCGCGACCGGCCGCGAGTTCGGCGACCCCGTCACGGTCGGCGACGACGTCTGGATCGGCGGGCAGGCGGTGCTCACGCCCGGAACCTCGGTCGGCGACGGCGCGGTCGTCGCGGCCGGCGCCGTCGTGGTCGACGACGTGCCGGCGCGGACGGTGGTCGGCGGCAACCCGGCCGAGGTGATCCGAGAGATCGAGGACGGCGAGTGACCTTTACAACGAGTCGAGCGCGTCGGCCACGGCGGGCGCAACGCTGACGACGCTACACCCGCGCTCGACGGTGTCGCTGCCGACGATCCGGTCGACGCCCGCGGCGCGGAGCTTCGTCACCGCGTTGGCCGCGAGGACGGGGTGGACGCAGGCCGTCAGCACCCGCGCGGCGCCGCGGTCGGTGAGGACGGCGACCGACTCGCTCATCGTCGACCCGGTCGCGATGATGTCGTCGACGACGACCACGTCCCGGTCGGCCACGGGGGCGTCGGAGGGCGACACCGCGACGGCGCCCGTCTCGCGGTCGCGGTGCTTCTCGAAGTAGTCCGTCTCGCCGGCGCCGTAGGCGTCGCGGACGGTGGCGGCCACGTCGATGGCGCCCTCGTCGGGCGCGAGGAAGAGCGGGTCGTCGAGGTCCGCAGGGAGGGGGTCCGCGAGCGCGCCCGCGGCGTCGACCGCCTCGGCGGGGACGTCGAAGAAGTCGGCGACGGTCGCCTCGTGGGGGTTGACGAGGAGGACGCGGTCGGTCCCGGTCGAGATCGCCCGCGCCATCGCGCGGGCGGAGACCGGCTCGCCGTCGCCGAACGAGTCGTCTTGGCGCGCGTAGCCCATGTACGGGATCACGGTCGTCACGGCCGTCGCGCCGGCCTCGCGGACGGCGTCTTGGAGCTGGAGCAGTTCCACCCACGCCTCGTCGGAGTCGGTCGCGGCGACGATCACGGCCTCGTCGGCGTCGAAGTCGGGCACCGCGGCGAGCCCCTCCCCGTCCGGGAACCGGTCGTATGTCGGGGTCGCGAGCGCCCGGTCCGTCGCCTCGGCGAGCGCGGCCGCGAGCTGCTGCGAGCTGGACCCGGGTACGATCATGGGCGACCGTTCCGCGGACACCGGTAAACCAGTTTCCTTACCGCGCGGCCCACTCCCGCGCTCGCGACGGCTCACCCCCGCGCTCGGGACGGCCCACCGGCGTCGCCGCGCCGCCGCGCGCCACGCGAGCGCGACCCACACCGATCCCACAGGGGCGGATATTTACGGGCGCGGCGGGTACGAACGGCCAATGACCGACACCGAAGCCGGCGCACGCGTCGGACTCCCCTGTCCGTCGTGCTCGCCGTCCGAGCCGACCGTCCACGAGGTCCTCAGCCCGGGCGGGCAGGCCACCGTGCGCTGTACCGAGTGCGACCACACCCACAAGACCGAGATCCCCGAGGAGGAGACCGTCGCCGTGACGATCGTCGTCTCGCAGGACGGCGACTCGTTCACGACGACGATGGACGTGCCGGCCGACGGCGACGTCGCGGCGGGCGAGGAGTTCGTCGTCGACACCGACGAGGCGCTGATGCAGGTGCGGATCACCGACATCGAACTCGGGCCGGAGAACCGCGTCGAGGAGGCCGACATCACCGACGCGGAGACGCTGTGGACCCGCGCGGTCGACAACGTCGCGGTCCCCGTCACGCTCCACCCGAAGGACGGCGAGGCGGACCAGACGCGCTCGCTGCGGGTGAACGTTCCCGGTGACTACGAGTTCACCGTCGACGAGACGGTCGAGTTCGGCGAGGAGGAGTTCACCGTCGAGGGGCTTCAGATCCGCGAGGACGCGCCCGAGTACCGCCACGAGAAGCTCGATCACCCCGGCGACCTCGCCTACGCGAAGGACCTCAAGCGGGTGTACGCCCGCGACGAGACGCTGACCGCGTGGTCGGCCTGGTAGGCGCGGCGCGCTCGCCTCACCCCGGCCGGCGAAAGCTCGTACCAACATAAACAATTATGAAGGATACGCTCATTGGTCGAGTCGTGCCGCCCGTAGTACACGACTGACGCACGCTCGACGGCGGGGACGACGGCCGGTCCCGGCGGTCCGAGCACGCGCGAGGCGACCGAGACCGAACCGACGACCGACCGACCGACGTCGTCCCCGGAGTCCGACGAGGACGACGACGACGCGACCGACGACCTGCCGACCGCCGCCGAGGCGGTCGCGCAGGCGGCGGCGACGTTCGACCCGTCGGACACCCGGCAGATTGCGAACGGCACCGACCGCTGGAACGCGTACGCCGGCTCGTCGCACTGACGACGCGGCCGGATCCTTTTATTCGACGGCGCGACTACCGACGAGCGGCCGATGACGAACCACCGCTCCGAGCCGGACTCGGCACCCGGCGACGACGAGCCCTATGAGTACCGAGGCCGGTAACGCACCGGTGGCGGCCCGACCGCCGACGGGACCAACCGTTTTCACGCCGCCGCGCGAGCGGAGGCTCATGAACCACCGCTGTCCCGACTGCGGCGTCACGATGGAGGAAGTCGAGTTCGGCATGGACGACGCCTGGAACGCGCACGTCAGGACCGGCGAGAAGCGGACGGGACTGCTCGGGAAGCTCGGGATGAACGAGCGGAAGTCGCTGACGACGGTGATGTGCCCCGAGTGCGGGCTGGTCCGCCACTACGCCGAGTTCGAGGAGTGACGGCGGCGATCGCCGCACTCGTCGACCGCACGGAGCCGACACCGGACACATCCGGTCGGGGCTTTATTCTCCCGCGCGCCGGACGAGTGTCGTATGGAGCCAGACTTAGACCGATTCACGTCGCGCCGGTCGACCGTGTACGGGCAGCGCGGCGTGGTGGCGACCAGCCAACCGCTCGCCAGCGAGGCGGGGATCGAAGTCCTCCGAGAGGGAGGGAACGCGTTCGACGCCGCGGTCGCGACCGCGGCCGCGCTCAACGTCGTCGAGCCGACCTCGACCGGACTCGGCGGCGACGTGTTCGCGCTGTACCGGACCGCGGACGGCGAGGTCGGCGCGATGCGCTCCTGTGGCGGCGCGCCGGCGGACGCGACGATAGAGAACGTCCGGGACGCGTTGGCTGAGGACGACGACGCGGACGCCTACTACCCCGACGACGGCGGCTACGCGGTCGACGACGCCGGCGAGGCCGGGATGCCGTTCTACGGGCCGCACGCGGTCACGGTCCCGGGGACGGCCCGCGGCTGGGAGGCGACCGTCGAGGAGCTGGGCCGGCTGAGCCTCGCGGACGCGCTCGCGCCCGCCATCCGCTACGCGACCGAGGGGTACCCGGTGTCCGAGGTGATCGCCTCCTACTGGGCGAGCGCAGACGCGCTGTTCACCGACGACCACGCCCGGGAGGCGTACCTGTTCGACGACGAGCCGCCGAGCGTCGGGCAGACGGTGACGATGCCGCGCCTGGGCGAGTCGATGCGGAGGATCGCGGAGGAGGGCGCGGACGTCGTCTACGAGGGCGAGATCGCCGAGGCGATCGCCGACGAGGTCCAGTCGCAGGGCGGGTTCATGACCGTCGACGACCTCGCCGACTTCGAGGTCGAGTGGCCCGACCCGGTGTCGACTACCTACAACGGCGCCGAGGTGTACGAGCTGCCGCCGAACAACCAGGGACTGATCGCGCTGGAGGCGCTCAACGTCGCCGCCGAGCTGGGCGCGGGCGAACACGAGTACGACTCGCCGGAACGCGTCCACTACTTCGCCGAGGCCATGAAGCGGGCGTTCCACGACGGCCACCGCTACATAACCGACCCCGAGTACGAGGAGGTCCCGCCGCTCGCGTCTGCGGAGTGGGCGGCCGAGCGCGCCGCCGGCGTCGGCGAGGCCGCCTCGCACGACGTCTCCTTCGGCGTGCCGAACGCGAACGCGGAGGACGCGGACACCGTCCTCCTCACCGTCGCCGACGACGCGGGCAACGTTGTCTCGTACATCAACTCGCGGTTCGCCGGCTTCGGCTCCGGGCTGGTCGCCGGCGACACCGGTATCGCGCTCCAGAACCGCGGCGCGTCGTTCTCGCTCGACCCGGACCACCCGAACGCGCTCGAACCCGGCAAGCGCCCCTTCCACACGCTCATCCCGGGCGTCGTCCGGTTCGACGAGGACGACTGGGCGGCGTTCGGCGTGATGGGCGGGTACATGCAGCCGCAGGGCCACGTCCAGGTGATCTCGAACCTCGTCGACTACGACATGCCCCTCCAGCGCGCGCTCGATGAGCCGCGCTGGCGCTACCGCGAGAGCGGCGAGCTGGCGCTCGAACCGCACTTCGACGACGACGCCGCGGCGAAGCTGGTCCGGAAGGACCACGACGTGCGGACGCTCTCGCCGGTCATGTTCGGCGGGGCACAGATCGCGCGGAACCGAGACGGGGTCCTCTCGGCCGCCACGGAACCCCGGAAAGACGGGAACGCACAGGGGTACTGAGACGGAACGCTCGCGTCCGCGGAGCCGACGTTATTTCTATCAGGTAGTATATATGAAACGGAGTTCGAGCTCGGTCGTCGATCAGCGAACGGTCGGTAGAGCGCACAAGTCTCCGACAGAACCCGTCTGATCGGCCCGAATTCGAACGCCGTCGTATTTGTGGCCGTGGATACACTTATAACGGCTCGTATGGTATACGCTCACAGGATGACGCGAAGAATCCAGCGACGCGACGTACTCAGAGGCGCCGGTGCGGTCGGGATCGCAGCCGTCGCCGGCTGTTCGACGGAGAGCGGCGACGGCGGCGACGGGTCGGACGGGAGCGACGGTTCCGACGGGGGAGACGGCGGCGACGGTTCCGACGGGGGAGACGGGTCGGACGGGAGCAACGTTCCCGACGCCGTGATGGTCGTCGGCTTCCCGCAGTCCGGCATTCAGCTGTTCCGCGACTTCTACTCGGAGTTCGCCGACAGCGCGCCCGACCTGGACATCATCGTCCCCGACGGGCTGATCGACGCCGACCTCCCCGGCGAGGTCGACAACGACATGAACAACGTCATCGGCACCGCGCCCTCCGCGGGCGGTCCCGGTGCGGAGTTCTTCACCGAGTCGTATCAGGAGGCGTACGGCGAGGAGCCGGGCGTGTTCACCGCGCAGGCGTACGACGCGATGGCGGTCGAGATCCTCGCGGCCACGGCCGCGGGCGAGAACGACGGCGAGGCGATCCGCGACCGGATCCGGACCGTCGCGAACCCCGGCGGCGAGGAGTTCGGCCCGGCCGACCTCCCGGAGGCGGTCGAGACCGTCGCCGGCGGCGACCCCGTTCACTACGTGGGCGCGTCGTCGAGCGTCAACTTCGACGTCAACGGCGACGTCGCCACCGCCGCCTACGACATCACGGACTTCCAAGACGGCGAGCTCGTCACCCTCGACACCGTCGAGTTCGGGAACGAACTCTCCGAGGAGGACCTGAACGCGACCGCCGCGGATCCGGTCGGCGTCGACTCCTTTACGGCCCGGATCGGCGTGTTGATGCCGGAGACCGGCGACCTCGGTCCGCTCGGGGTACCGATCCGCGACGGCGCGCTGCTCGCGGCCACGCAGGTCAACGACGCCGGCATCAACGTCGACGTCGAGACCAGAGTCGAGGACACCCAGACCGATCCGCAGGCCGGTATCTCTGGCGCGAACGCCATCGTCAACGCGGGATTCGGCGCGGTCGTCGGCCCGGCGTCGTCGAACGTCAACCTTCAGGTCGCCGACCAAGTGTTCATCCCGAACGGCGTCGTCGGCATCTCGCCGTCGTCGACCGATCCGAACGTGACGGACTTAGAGGACAACGGCTATATCTTCCGGACTGCGCCCTCCGACCTGCTTCAGGGACCGGCGATGGCCGACCTCGCCGTCAGCGACACGGTCGGCGCCGAGTCCTCCGGCACGCTGTACCTCAACGACGCCTACGGCCAGTCGCTGGAGGAGGCGTACGTGAACGCCTTCGAGGAGCGCGACGGCACCGTCGACCAGCGGGTCTCCTTCGAGCCGAACCAGGCGACGTACACCAGCCAGTGGTCGAGCGTGCTGAACGAGTAGGGATCGACCGAGCCTTTCCCGATTTTTCACACCGTCTGAGCCGCGGCGCTCGGTGCGATTGGGAGAGAATTGCTATTCTAGTTACAAACGGGAGCGGTGGCGCGTGCCGACGAGCGGCCGAAGGCCGCGAGTCGCACGCGCGAGGTCGTCGGGCGAAGCCCGACTGCCAGAGGGACCTTCGGCCCTCGCTGGACGCGGCGAACGCGAGCGGCGCAGCCGCGAAGCGTGAGCCGCGAGGCTGGGGAGGCGTGAGGCGCGGTCGCTGTGGTGGGCGGGGGGACTCAAAGGGGCAGTCGCGAGGACAGCACAGGCGACGTAAGCACCGCAGGAACGAGCGAAGCGAGTGACGAGGAGCGCAACGAGCGTGTGCTGTCCTCGCGACTGGGGCTTTGGAGGGACTCGCTACCGATCCACGGGAAACATCGTACTGACGGCGGTCGGTACCGCCCGGAACTGAACAATAACAGACCGCTCCCTCGCAGCAAAGCGATTATCCGCCGAGGAAGTCGCGCCGCACGTCCTCGTCAGCGAGTAGCATCTCGCCGCGGTCAGTGTAGCGGTTCTCGCCGTTCACCAGCACGTAGCCGCGGTCGCAGCGGCGCAGCGCCTCCTTCGCATTCTGCTCGACCATCAGCACCGCCGTCCCGCTCTCGTTGATCCGGTCGATCCGGTCGAACATGTCGGAGACGAGGTCGGGAGCGAGACCGGCCGAGGGCTCGTCGAGCAACAGGAGGTCGGGGTCGAGCATGAGCGCTCGCCCCATCGCGACCATCTGCCGCTGACCGCCCGAGAGCGTCCCCGCCTTCTGGTCGCTGCGTTCCCGGAGGATCGGGAAGCGGTCGTAGATCGTCTCGATCTGGGCTTCGGGCACCTCGTCGAGGATGTACGCGCCCATCTCGAGGTTTTCGCGGACGCTGAGGCCCGGGAACACGTTGTCGTTCTGCGGGACGAACCCGACCCCCTCGCGGATGATCTGCTCGGGCGCGAGCCCGTGGATCGGCTCGCCCTCGAACTCGACGGTGCCGTCCATGTGGGTCGTGAGTCCGAAGACGGTCTTCATCACCGTCGACTTGCCGGCCCCGTTCGGACCGACGATGGTCACGTACTCCCCGTCGGCGACGTCGAGGACCACGTCCGAGAGGATCTGGAGGTCGCCGTAGCCCGCGTCGAGGTCGCGGATGCGTAAGATCGCGTCGCCGTCGATCGCGTGATCGGTTCCGGCGGTAGCATCGGGCGGGGTCTCCGAGGCATCGTCCGGCGTCGGTTCGGGATCGGTCTCGGCGTCGGCCGTCATAGGTCCTCCCCCAGGTACGCCTCGATGACCCGCTCGTCGTTCCGTATCTCGTCGCCGGTCCCCTCGGCGAGCACGCTGCCCTGATGCATGACGATGACGCGTTCGCAGTTGTTCATGATGACGTCCATGTCGTGTTCGACGAGCAGGAAGGTGTAGCCGTCAGCGCGCAGGTCGTGGATCCGGTCGAGGAGCTTCTCCTCGAGCGTCGGGTTGACCCCGGCGAGCGGCTCGTCGAGCAGCACCATCTCGGGGTCGGTCATCAGCGCGCGGGCCATCTCCAGCAGCTTCCGCTGGCCGCCGGAGAGGTTCCCCGCGTGCTCGTGCGCGAGGTGGTCGATCTCGAAGAACTCCAGCGTCTCCCAGGCGCGCTCGCGGAGCGCGGTCTCCTCCTCGACGACCGCGCCGCGAAGCCCGGGCGTGACCGCCCGAATCGCGGACTCACCGAGCTGTCCCTGCGGCGCGAGCATGAGGTTCTCCAAGACGGTCATCTCGGAGAGTTCCCGGGCGATCTGGAACGTCCGAACCAGTCCCTTCCGCGCGATCTGATGCGGTCTGAGACCGGTGATGTCCTCGCCCTCGAAGTACACCGTCCCGGCGGTCGGCTCGTGGACGCCGGTGATACAGTTGAAGGTGGTCGACTTCCCGGCGCCGTTCGGGCCGATGAGTCCCGTCAGCGACCCGGACTCGACCTCGAAGGAAGCGCCGTCGACCGCGGTGACGCCGCCGAACCGCTTCACCAGCCCCTCCACGCGGAGCGGGACCGTCGAGGGGGTGCGCTTCGCGGCCTCCTCGACCGCGCTGTCGTTCGCCTCCGGTTCGTCGTCCGGTCCGTCCGCGGCCGCGACGGTGTCGGCCGCGCCGGCGTCTCTCGGGTCTGCGGCGCCGTTCGCGTCGGCGTCGTCGATCGGATCGGGAGCGTCGCTACTCATCGGACTCACCTCCGGCGGGCCGCTCCGAGAGGTCGACGGCCGCGGCCGTCTCGATCCGGTCGCCGAGGATCCCCTCCGGGCGCCGGTGGATGATGAACACGAGCACGAGTCCGAGGAAGACGAACTGGAGCGGCGCGACGTTGTCGGTCGCGTACGCGAGGAACGTCACCGGGTCCAGCGAGGCGACCGCGTCGGCGAACGACGCCGGCGTCTCCGCGTCGATGAGACCGCGGACGGCCCCGCCGACGCGCCGCGGCCCCTCGAACAGCACCGCTGCGAAGACGATACCGCCGAGGACGGAGCCGGTGTTCGACCCGGATCCGCCGATGATCACCGCGATGAAGACGTAGAATGTCAGGAGCGGCCGGAACTGCGGCGTCGGCGAGACGTTGCCCTGGCTGCCGAACCAGAGGATGCCGGCGAGTCCCATCAGCGCGCAGCCGATGACGAACACCTTGATCTTCACGAGGTTCACGTCCTTGCCGAGCGAGTTGGCGACGAGTTCGTCCTCCCGAATGGCTTTCATCGTCCGCCCGAACGGCGACCGTCCGAGGCGTTCGAGCAGGAGGTAAAAGCCGATCAGGAAACCGGCGAGAACGGCGATGTACCCCCAGCCGATGAGTATCGGGTGGGCGATTCCGAGACCGTCGGTGCCGAAGACTCCGAAGACGAGGTCGCCGAGTGCGGTCGGGTTCCCCGCCTGTCCGTCGACGAGGAACAGGCCACGGACGGGGTTGTCCGGCATTCCCATTCCGCGGCCGCCGCCCGTTCCGGCACCGATCGTCTCGCGCAGGAACGTGTCGAAGGCGCTCGACTGGAGCGACAGGCGGATTATCTCGGAGAGTCCGAGCGTCACGATCGCGAGGTAGTCGGCCTTGAGCCGCAGCGCCGGGAGAGCGGCGAGCGCACCGAGCAGCGCCGCCATCCCCATCCCGGCGAGGACGCCGACCGGGAGCGGTAGCCCGAGTCCGGGCGGACCGAAGGCGGGATCGGGCGACCGAACGACCATCCCCATCGTGTACACGCCGACGGCCATGAAGCCGGCGACGCCGATGTTAAAGAGACCGGTGTACCCCCACTGGAGGTTCAAGGCGAGCGCGGTGAGCGCGTAGACGAGACCGAGGAAGGTCAGCGTCTCAAGCAGCCCGACCACGCTGTTGAGTCCGTCTGTGAACGTGAGCAGCGTCGCGGCCGCGTAGACCGCGAGCAGCGTCCCGACCACGAGTCCGAGGTCGCTCTCTCTTGCGGCCTCGACCAGCGCCGCGGTGACGCTCTCGGGCGGGTCGGACGCGGGCGCGGGGTCGCCTGACGTGGAAGCGGAGTCGTCGGACGCGTCGGGGTCGCTCATGTCGTCGAAACACCTCCGAACAGCCCCTCGGGGCGCAACAGCAGCATCAGGATCATCACGGCGAACGCCGCCGCCTGGTTGAAGTCGGACGGGATCCAGATCGTCGAGGTCGTGAACACGACGCCGATGACGAGTCCGCCGACGATGGCCCCGTAGACGGAGCCGATCCCGCCTAAGATTACGGCCGCGAAGATGAGAAGCAGGAGGAGCCAGCCGAAGTCGAACTGGATCGTCCCCCGGAGCAGGACGTAGAGATAGCCGGAGGCGCCCGCGAGTCCGCCGCCGATGATCCACGTGGCGGTGACGACGCGCTCGGCCGGAATCCCCGTGATGAGCGCGAGGTCCTTGTTGTCGGCCATCGCCCGCATCGCGGTGCCGAGCTTCGTGTGCTGGAGCATGCCGTGCATCGCGAGCATCAGGCCGAGCGCCGCGACGAGGATGGTGAGTTCGTGCGCGTTCACGGAGAGTCCGAGCGGGCCGAACGCGAGGTTCGACGCGTCGACGCTGGCGGTCACGCCGCGCCGGTCGGAGCCGTAGCCGAACTGGAGCAGGTAGCGGACGACCAGCGCGGCGCCGATGGAGGCGATCAGCAGCGCGATCCCGTCGCGGTCCCGCATCGGCTTGTAGAACGCCCGGTCGAGCGCCACCGCGAGCAGCGCGGTGACGACGAACGCCGCGAGGAGCCCGACCAGGATTGCGGCCGGCGTCGTGAGGATGTGCGCGCCGATGTCGCCCGGCGAGGCGCTCCCGGCGTCCCGAACGGTCAGCAGCGCGCGGACCGGCACGTCGCCGAATCCGGCGATCAGGAAGGCGACGCCCCAGCCGGAGAACGCGCCCACGCTGACGAGGTCGCCGTGCGAGAAGTTCGCGAACGAGAGAATGCTGTACGTCATCGAGAGCCCGATGCCCGCGAGTCCGATTACGAGGCCGATGACGATGCCGTTCCAGAGGTTCGATCCGAGCCGGTCGACCGAGAGCGACCCCCCGATCGGGCCGAGGCCGACCCCCGCGAGTTTCGCCGTGAGGTCGACCAAGAGCAGGCCGCCGAGGAGGACGACGAAGAGAACCCCCGGACGTGCCCGCACTGAGTCGACGATCGACGAGTCAGTTGTTCCTATGTGTACGTCTCACTGAGACAGGGTGGGTCACCGAGAGGTAAATAACTCGCTGTTCGGACAAGACCTCGAAAGCGCCTGACAGCTGTCGAAGGTGGCGAGTTCCGGGACCCGCGTCTCAGTCACTTCCCGCGGCCCGCGCGTGGCGTCGCGCGTCCTCGGGCGACCGTCCCTCGCGCAGCAGGGCCTCGACGAACAGCTCGCCGGCCTTGTACGACGACCGGACCATGGCGCCCGACGCGCAGTAGAGGAAGTCGAACTCCGTCTCGGCCACCCGTCGCCACGTCTCGAAGACGTCCGGGTGGACGTACTCGAACACGTCCAGATGCGAGCGCGAGGGCTGGAGGTACTGCCCGAACGTGACCACGTCGACGCCGACCTCGCGGAGGTCCCCGAGCGTCCGGTACACCTCGTGGTCGTACTCCCCGACGCCGAGCATCAGGCTCGTCTTGGTGTGGATGTCGGACTCGCGGTCGACCTGATCGAGGACCGCGAGGGACTGCTCGTAGTTCGCGCGGCGGTCCCGGACCGGCCACTGGAGCCGCTCGACCGTCTCGACGTTGTGCGCGATCACGTCCGGTCCCGCGTCGATGATCCGGTCTATCGCCTCGGGGTCCCCGCCGAAGTCCGGAATGAGCGTCTCGACGAGGATCTCCGAGTCCCGACGCTTGATCTCGCGGATCGTCTCGGCGAAGTGCGCCGACCCGCCGTCCGCAAGGTCGTCGCGGTCGACGGACGTGAGGACGACGTAGTCGAGACCGATCTCCGCGACCGCGTCCGCGACGTTCGCCGGTTCGGCGGGGTCGAGCGCCTCCATCCCGCCCGTCTCCACGTCACAGAAGTTACAGCCACGCGAGCAGCGGTCGCCCATGAGCATGAACGTCGCCGTGCCGCCGGGACCCCCCTCGGCGGCGTCCGCCGCCTCGCCGTTCGGGGGCGCGTTCGCGCCCCCTGACCAACACTCGCCCATGTTCGGGCAGTTCGCCTCCTCGCAGACCGTGTGGAGGTCGTGATCGCGGAGGATGGACTTGATCTCGGTGAACCGACTCCCGGACGGCGGGCGCGACTTCAGCCAGTCCGGCTTCCGGCGGCCGCGTTGCATGGTCGACCCTTGGCGTCCGAGCGCAAAAGCGTGCGGGTCGCCGGGTCCGAATCTCGGTTCAGGCCTCAGGGACGAAGACGTTCATCGACGGCGTCTGGATCCCCTGGAACTTGTTCTTCCAGTTGTAGGCGATGTTGAGCACGCGCCGCCGGTTCTCGGGCGGTCCCGTCACCACGCTCACGGAGGTGCCGTCCTCCGGGATCTCGACGCGCGTGTCCTCCCACTCGAAGCCGGCGAGCAGCTCTGCGGGGTTCTCGACGGTCACCGTCGCGCTGTTTTTGTTCACCTCGTACAGCCGGTAGGAGTCGGTTTCGAGCAGCCGCTTGATATCGTCGAGGTCCTCGTCGAAGTGCGCTTCGAGCGCGTCGGCGGTGTGGTAGCCGCAGACGATCAGGTGCGCGAACGTCTCGACGTTGCGCGGGTTCTGCTCGGCGGCTCGGAGGTGATCGAAGTACGCCAGCTTCTCCTCCCTGTCGAGTTCGAGGATCTCGTTGACGATCCGCGCCGCCTCCCGCTCCGTCTCCGTCGCGTCCGGGTCGGCGAGGACCTCGTCCGCCCGCGACCCCGTGTTCTGCCCCCGCGACACGTCGAGGACGTTCTTGAGGTGTTTCGCGCGGTCGTACACCGCCGACTTGTACGACCAGTCGCGAACGTCGTCCGGGTAGTCGTCGAACTGCCGGAGCAGTGCCTCGCGGTCCTCGGGGAATCCGATCTCCTCGCGGAAGTCGCTCCACGCCGCCGCGTCCTCGAAGAGCTCGAAGTCCGTCAGCGTGTCCTGCCCGAGGTTCGCCCGCGTGCCGCCGCTGGCGACGAACTTCGCTTCGAGGAATGTCTCTCCGTCGGCGGCCTCGACGATGAGGTCGCCGAGCGAGTCGTAGGAGTTGCCGGCGTGGCGCACCGCGGTCCGGTCCGGGAAGTCGGCCTCGATCCGTTCGGCCAGGGCCTCCGCGAGGTCGGGTCGACCCTGCTCTTCGAGGTCCGCGTCGGGTTCCGCGCCGTTCGCGAACTGCGCCGTCAGCTTCTCCGTGGCCTCGACCCAGCCGCGCTCGTGTTTGCCCATGTGACGTATCGGTCGGGGAGTGGGGAATAAAAAAGCGCCTACCGCGGGGAGACTCCATCCGTCGCGGAGAGACGCGACGACCGGAGGCATTTACCTCAGTCGCGACAGTACGACTCCTCAACGGCGTGTTTCGAAATGACTGAGATCGTCGACGGGCTTTTTATTGGGACCGTATCGGACGCCGAAGACGAGTCGCTCCTTCGGGAGGGCGGTGTCGACGTCGTCGTCTCGCTCACGCACGGCGATCCGGACACCGGGACCGTCAACCGCGTCGATATTCCGATGCTGGACGGGCCGCAAAACGAGTACTCGGCGTTCGCCGACGCCGTGGAGACGGTCGTGGAGCGGCGCGAGGCCGGTCAGCGCGTCCTGATCCACTGTTCGGCCGGCGCCTCGCGCAGTCCGGCGGTCGCCGCCGCGGCGATGACGCGCCTGACGGAGCGGGGGCTCGACGAGGCGTTCGAGCAGGTGCTCGCGCGGCGGCCGGCGGCCGACCCGCACGACGCGCTGGTCCGGCGGGCAGCGACGTTCGCGGCCCGCGGTCGCGAGTAAGGCACCACGTCGTAGGAAGAGCCTAGGCCGAGATTTGAACTCGGGGTCTCGTCCTTACCAAGGACTTGCTTTACCGAGGAGGCCTTCGGCCCTAAAAGCGGCTACCTTTGCCGCAAACGCCCACTTTGCGTGCTTCTTATCTCTCTATTAGCAACGCTATTTATAAAAGAATTGGGTATTCAGCCCCGTATGTCGTCTGTGGACACCGGAAAACGACAACCGTGTTCGGGTGAACGTTGCCATACTTATCACATCAGAATTGTGTTGGGTTAGAGTGATTCAGCTGGATGTTTCCTTCATCGAGCCGGAGATTTCTTGAAATCCTATTAGTTCGATACTTTTTCTACTTAATCAGTTGATAGATAGTGTCAAAGCAGGTTAATTTTAACTGAAATACGTCACCTTCCGAGTTTCCGCTGTTCGAGCCTGATATCGTGTTCACGCCACTGATAACGTGCATAGAGTACACCTATAATTCCAATAAGAAACATTATAGCCCCCACAATAATGTCATTATTCAAAAATACGGCAATTAGACCAGCCCCCGCGAGAATGAGTCCGATAAATCCTATGCCATAGGTCTTTACCCTAAAAACCACATAGTTTTTGAAGCTCATATTTTGCCAATTATGCCATATACCATTAAGCCTATGGGATGATTTCCTCTTGTGTAGCAGGTGCTTATATTCTGCCGGCATTACTTAATATGATATTTTATATTACATCCCAGCCGGAGCCTTGACACTTCGAACAGAGGTTGACACCGTGAGCGCCGCTACCATTACAAGGGCGGCATCTCTCCAGTCTCTCTCCGCCTCGAAGTCGGTACTTGTGCCGTCCACTGCCGCCGCATGCTGGACACTCACCAACTCCCTCGACTCCTGTGCCGCCGCAGTAGGCACAATCTACGATTTCCACATTCGGTTGCCTCCGTGGCATACTTTGCCAATCACAAGCGAAGGTACAAAAAGTTACGACTGTGTAATTACACTTATCGACAGGAATTAGCGTGTGGATTTGTTCCGCTGTACTTACCGAAGCGACTCACCACATCGAGGTGTAGAAGGAACACTCCTCGATGATGTGGCTCACGACTGACGGCGACCGGGGCCAAATTCTCTACCCGTATCTCGCCGCATCGAGGGGCGTTTTATCATATTCCTGACTATGATTCATTCATCCCTCTGTGAGCGCGGATTAGCAAAATCAGGAGAGTCCCTTGAGGGGACGCGCCCCCGGTCAATTTCGAGTCTATCCCGCCGGAGTCTGTGAGTTGGTTTGTGTGTCCTGACACTTCATCGAATCGCATTACGGCGAGGGATGCCCTGTTTAGCGAGAGAATGGAATCTTGAACGGGTTTCGTTCAGACGAGTGTAGCCCGAAAAGTGTGCGCACAAGGAGTGTACGGAGGAAAGAGCCTGAGGGGGGATTTGAACCCCCGGTCTCGTCCTTACCAAGGACGCGCTTTACCGCTAAGCTACCCAGGCACGCAAACTGTCGTTGACCGGATTCGACTTTATGGGTTTCGATTCGCGGGCGCGGCGTCGGGGAATCATCGGGTCTCCCCGGAAGCGTCCCCCGCGATTAACTGTCGGTCGCGCCGACAGCGCGGTCGGAGATGTCCGCGATGCGGTCGGCGGTCGCCTCCGGCAGCGCCCGGCCCGCGGGCGGGAACTCGCCGTCGCAGTCGGCGGCGAGATCGCGGGCGTACGCGAGCAGCTCCCCGGGCGGGTCGCCGCCGACGGCGGTGGTGCCGGCGACGACGGCGAGTTCGAGCGCGTCCACCTCCAGGTTGCGGTCGAGTCCGGCCGCCGTCTCGGCGTCCGCGTCCTCCCGGTCGCGCAGGGTCTGGTCGCGTCCGAACGCGCGCACCACGTCGACGGCGGGGCGGGCGGCGTCGGTACAGGCCAAAAGCGAGAACCCCCGCGAGACGAGCACGTCGGCGGCGAGGACGTCCATGTCCGCGTCGATGTCGGCGGCGGTCGGCGCCGTCACCCACGGCTCCTCGCGGGCCACCGTGCGAGTGAGCCGCAACCCCTCGTAGATGAGCTGTACGCCCGCGGCGCGGCCGGCCACGCCGGCGAGGTCGACCTCCGGTTTCAACGCGCGAGCGGTGACCAGCGCCAGCACGCCGGGGGTCACCGCGGCGTCGACGAGTCGGGAGTCGAGGGCCTCGCGGAGCTGTTCGGGTTCCACGTCCGCGAGCGCCTCTCGCGCGGCGTCACGCGCTCGCGCGGCATCGTCCATTGTCGTTCGATAGACGAGCGAAGGGCAAAGACCTTTGGAAACGAACGGGATGCCGTCTCGTGATCCGAACCCGAACCGACGGCGACGTGCGCGTCGTCACGCTCGACCGCCCCGAAGCGCGCAACGCGCTCCGACCGCCGGACCTGACCGCTCTCCGAGAGGCGTTCGAAGAGCCGGAGAGCGACGAACGCCGGCCGGTGACGTACCTCCGGGGCGCCGGCGACGCCTTCTGTGCCGGCGCCGACCTCGACGCGGTCGCGGCACTCGACGACCCGGAGGCGTTCGCGCGGCAGGGTCAGCGCGCGGCCGCCGGGATCGAGGAGTCGGAGTCGGTCGTCGTCTGCGGCGTCGACGGCCCGGCCCGCGGCGGCGGCGTCGAACTGGCGCTGGCAGCGGACGTCCGCGTCGCGACTCCGCGGGCGACGTTCGGCGAACCCGGCGTCTCGCTCGGCCTGTTCGGCGCGTGGGGCGGGACGGTCAGGCTCCCCCGCGTCATGCGCGAGGGCGACGCGCTCGACTTCGCGCTCTCGGGGCGCGTCCTCGACGCCGAGGCCGCGCTGCGGACCGGACTCGTCTCCCGCGTCGTCGACGACCCCCGCGCGGTGGCCGACGAGATCGCGGCGGGCGAGTCGAACGCGCTCGCGGCGATCAAACGGCGGATTCGGGACCGTCGAGACGACGAGACGCAGGAGCGCGCCGAGGCGGCGGCGTTCGCCGACCTCCACGACGCCCACGCGGACGAGATCGCACGCGGGAGAGGAGAGTGATGCGGGGCGGCGACGGCGACCGGACCGCGTTTCCGTCCCGATGTGACAGACTTAAGTGAGTCTCCGACCAATCCCGAGATGCGAAGCACGCACCGGTAGTGTAGTGGTATCACGCAACCTTGCCATGGTTGCAACCCGAGTTCAAATCTCGGCCGGTGCATTTCTCCAACGTAGTGAGAGAAGTCTCCGAGAGAGGTTTGAACGCTATCAGTCGCGCGCAGCGAAGGGGCGGGCGAAGCGATCCCTGAGCGAGCACGTCTGGTTCTGAGTTCAGATCTCGGCCGGTGTACCCCTTTCAGTCGTTTTCGACGCCGTCGAGAGCACCTCCAAAGCCCCAGCCGCGAGGGCTCGCGCACCTCGCTGCGCCCTTCAGTCGCTCACTCCGTTCGCTCCTTCCAGGGCTTGCGTCGGTGTGCTTCGCCCTCGCGGCTGCCCCTTTGAGTCCCGCCCCGCACAGCAACCACAGCCTCACGCCTCCCCAGCCTCGTCAGTCGCCGTCGCTTCGCTCCGGCGACCTCGCGCGTGCGACTCGCGCCCTCCGGGCGCTCGTCGGCACGCGCCACGGCCTCGTTGATTTATAAATAGCACACACTGGCCCTCGTCGCTGTTTAAGTACCGTATCGCGTCCACGTTCGTCTCGTGACGTGACCGAGGACGAGCGTCGCACGGGCGGAGCCGACGGCGACGGACCCCGTCCGTTTAACAGCGCGTGCGTCCTCTGTTCGCGTATATGGTAGAGATTCTTCTTCTCGTCGGGGTCGCGGTGGCGGCGTTCGTCGGATACAACATCGGCGGGGCGACGACGGGACCGGCGTTCGGACCGGCCGTCGGCGCGGACGTGTTGTCGAAGGCGGGCGCGGCGGCGCTGATGTCGGTGTTCTTCTTTATCGGCGCTGGGACGCTGGGCCAGCGCGTGGTCACGACGCTGGGCGAGGACCTCGTCACCGGCGCGAGCGTGTTCACGCTGGAGACGAGCATCATCGTCCTCTTTTTCATCGGCGGCGCGCTGTTCGTCGGCAACTTCGCCGGCGTCCCGGCGTCGACGTCGATGACGGCGGTCGGCTCCATCGCCGGGCTGGGGATCGCGACGAACACCCTCGACTGGGCGGTGATGGGCGAAATCGCGATCTGGTGGCTCGTCGCGCCGATCATCGGGTTCTGGGTGTCGGGCGTCGTCGGGCGCTACTTCTACTCCGCGATCGACCGCTGGGTGGCGATCGAGAGCACCGAGGGCGCGCTGTTCGAGTTCGACCGCTCGGGGCTGATCCCGAAGCCGGTCCTCGGACCGAACACGACGCGGCGAGAGCTGACGGGCGGGATCGTCGTCATCGCCATCGGCTGCCTGATGGCGTTCTCCTCGGGCACGTCGAACATCGCGAACGCCATCGCGCCGCTCGTCGCGCTCGACTCCGTGGAGATGACGCCGATGATCCTCCTCGGCAGCGCCGCGGTCGCGGTGGGCGCGTTCACCATCGCGCGCCGGACGCTCGACACGCTCGGCAACGACATCACCGACCTCCCGCTGACGGCCGCCATCGTCGTCGCGGTCGTCTCCTCCGGGATCGTCATCAGCCTCTCGGCGGTCGGGATCCCCGCCTCGTTCGTGATCATCGCGACGATGTCGATCGTCGGTCTCGGCTGGGGGCGCGCGACCCGCACGGTGACGGTGCGGGAGGGGATCAAAGGCGAGAAGGAGCCGACGGTCTCCGTCGGCGCGCTGACGGCCGACGAGATGCCGCCGATCGGGGAGGGCGACGCGAGCGACATCCCCTCGGCGTCGGACCTGTTCAATCCCGGGACGAGCGCGCGCGTCGTGCTGATGCAAAACGTCGTGCCGATCCTCTCGACGGTGGGGGCGCTGGTGACGTTCACCGTGCTCTTCACGTTCGTCTGGTAGACCGGTCTCGGAGGTCCCGACCGGAACCGATCACCGACCGAACCGCCGCTGGCGGTCCTGGAAGTCCAAGACCGCGCGAAGGTACTCCCGTCTGCGGAAGTCGCGCCAGTTCACGTCGGTGAAGTACAGCTCCGCGTACACCGACTGCCAGATGGCGAAGTCGGAGAGCCGCTCGGCGCCGGTCTTGATCACGAGGTCGGGTTCCTCGGGGAACAGCAGGCGGTCCGCGACGTCGGCCTCGTCGATGGCGTCGGGCGGTATCTCGCCGTCCGCGACATCGCTCGCCAGTTCGCGAACCGCGCCGGCGAACTCCGCTTTCCCGCCGAGACCGACCAGGATCCGGACCGGCGCGTCGTCCGTACTCGTGTCCGGGGACCCGTCGGCGTCCGGGCCGCGGACCACGGTCTCCGCGGGGGCGTCGAGCCGACGTAGCTCTCGGATCAGCGTCGGGGCGACCGCCCGGTCGAGAACGGAGACGGAGACGGTGACGCGCTCGGCGCCGTACTCGAACGCCCAGCCGATCGCCGACGACAGCGTGTCGAACGCCCCGTCGGCGAGGAGATCGCGTTCGGTGAGAACGAGCGCGACGTGCGCCGGCGGCTCGGCGTCGTGGAGGCGGTGGCGCGTCGCGAGGTACGCGTCGTAGAGACCCACGTCACAGGGATCCGGTCGCGCGTATAAATGGCTTCCCGCCGACGAGGGGTTTAATTCGCCGACGCACCTATCGGAGTCGATGGCAGACAGCTACCGCGGGGTGTTCGGCGCGATCCCCTACGCGTTCCGCGCGACCGAGTCGTGGACGATGCGCGCGTACGCCGCGCTCGGGGCGTTGACCGCCGGGTTCGTCGCGCTCGTCGTCACCCTCGGACTCGTCGTCTGGATGGGCGAGACGGTCTCGGCGCAGGGAGGGACGTTCCTCTTCTCGCGGTCGCTGTTCGTGGTCGCCGGTCTCGGCGCCGTCGGCCCGCTGCTCGCCCCGATCCTGTTCGTCGCCCGTCGCCACCGCCGCGGCGACCCGGTCGCGGCCACGTACGACCGGTGGATGGGGGTCGCCGGCTTCCTGTTCCTCGCCTCGCTGTACCTCGGAATGGTCATCTCGGCGCCCGAAGGACTCCGCGATCCGAGCGGCTCCGCGGCCGTGAACGCGCTGTACGCGCTGCCGCAGCCCGCGGGGATCGTCCCGCCCGTCGCGGCCGCGCTCGCCGTCTTCGCGACGCACTTCCGGCTCCGCGGCGGGGCAGACGATGACGCGACGGCCGACGACGACGCGACGGCCGGCGGAGACGCGACGGCCGACTCCCGCGAGTCGACGTGAGCGGAACGCCGCCGTCCGCGGCTCGAAAGCCGGAAGTCGCCCGAGCGACTACCCGGACGCAATGACCGACGAGAAGGAGGGCACGTTCCTCGTCACGCACGTCGAGAGCGACTCGGCCGTGCTGAAAGACGTTCACGACGGACAGGTCCACACGCTCAGCTCGAACCCCGGACTCGACGTCGACGACGCCGTCGAGGCGACCGTCGCCCCCGACCCGCCGATGGAGGTCACCTATCAGGTGATCGAGGTCGAAGAGCGTCGCTCGCTGTCGATCGAAGAGAGTCCGGAGCCGCCGACGGTCCACGAACGCGAACTCGCCGCGGAGACGCCGACCGGAGAGCTGGCCCGGGAGGAACGCGCGGGCGTCGGCGAGATTCACGTGTTGACGCCGCCGGAGGCCGAGACGGACGACGCGGTGGCCGACGTGATCGACGACCGCGAGGGGACCCTTTCGCGAGCGGCCCGCCTCGGCGTGAACCGCGTCGAGGTCCGGTCGGAGCCGGGAGTCGTCGCGGTTCGATACCTCCCGTAGCGCGGGCGTTCGGAGCGCCGTCCGCGCCGACGGCTCACCAGATAAGAAGGCTTATTCGCGCCCGCGGAGGAAGCGGTATTTATGGTATCGATCGAGGTGCCGGAAGTCAACTACACCGACTACTCGAACCGGCAGCTTGCGGCGGTGCCGCTCGCGTTTCTGGTCCTCGCGCTGGCGATCCTCGGCGGGTGGTTCGTCGCCACCGGTGCGCCGGCGAATCTCGGACTGGAGTTCACCGGCGGCGTCGAGCTGCGAATCGCGGACGACGGGGGCGACGTCGAACAGCAGGTTCAGACGGCCTTCGACCGCGAGCCCGATACGGTCCAGACGATCCCCAACGACGACGTCGTCGTCGTCACGTTCCAGGCGCCCGACGACGGGCGCGAGGGGTTCGCTGACGACCTCCAAAATCAGGCGGACGCGGCGGGATTGACAACGACCGCGGTCGATCAGGTGTCGGCGAGCTTCGCGAGCGACACCGCGCGGACCGCCCTCTTCGGCGTGGCGCTCGCGTTCCTCGGGATGAGCGTGCTCGTGTTCGCGCTGTTCCGGACGTTCGTTCCCTCGCTGGCGGTCGTCGCGTCCGCGTTCTCCGACCTGGTGATACCGATCGCGGCGATGAATCTCCTCGGCATCCAGATGACGCTGGGGACGATCGCGGCGCTACTGATGATCATCGGGTACAGCGTCGACTCGGACATCCTGTTGAACGACTCGGTGCTGCGCCGCACCGGCGAGTTCTACGAGTCGGTCAGCCGCGCGATGCGGACCGGGGTGACGATGACGCTCACCTCCATCGCGGCGATGGTCGTGATGGCGGTCGTCGCCTCGCTGTTCGGGATCGGGCTGCTCCGTGACATCGGGATCATCCTCTCGGTGGGGCTGTGTGCCGACCTGATGAACACGTATCTGCTGAACGTCTCGCTGCTTCGCTGGTACAAGTTCGAGGGGGTGAACCGCTAATGCTCGAACCGATCAAGGAGAACTGGCGGATCCTGCTGCTCGTCGCCGTCGTTCTCGGGGCGTCGGTGGCGCTTTTCAGCGGCGCGTTCGCCCCGGAGCAGGCGTCCAGCGAGAACGCGACCGAGGCCCAGGGGATCACGAACCTTCAGTACGGTCTCGACCTGGCCGGCGGGACTCGCGTCCGCGCGCCGCTTTCGGGATACACCGCCACCGACGTCGCGTTCGACGGAGACACGGCGGGCACGGTCGCGGAGGCGGTCGCCGCCGAGCTGGACAACGCCTCGACGCGGAACGTCGGCGCCGTTCCCGACGAGAGCGCGGTGGAGGTCACGGAGCCGTCGGTGACCGAATCACAGTTCCGCGCGGCGATGGACGCCGCCGGCTACGAGTACGCGGATATCCGCTCGGGCGTCACCCAGCAGACGCGCGACGAGACGATGAACGTCATCCAAGGGAAGATCAACGAGGCGGGTCTCTCGGGCGGGAGCGTCCAGCAGATCCAGTCGGCCACCGGCGAGTACTTCATCCTCGTCGAGGTGCCCGGTGAGGACCGACAGGACGTGGTCAGCCTCCTCGAAGAGCGCGGAACCGTCCAGATCGACATCGCGTATCCCGACGGGAACGACACCGGCGTCGACGAGGGCGTGTTGATCCAAGACGACTTCGAGGAGATCGGAACCGCGACACAGAACGACCAGGGCACGGGGGCATACGTTCCGGTCACCGTTCGGAACACCGCGCCGGAGGGCGAGCAGTCGCCGGCATACGCGTTCCAAGACCGCGTGGCTCAGCGCGGCTTCCCCGACGAGTACCAGACCCAGGGAGACAGATGTCTGTACAACGCGGAGACGGGAGAGCTGAACTCGGACGAGGAAGGAGAGGCGCCGAACCCGTGCCTGTTGCTCGTCGTCGACGGTGAGGTCGTCAACTCCTTCGGGATGGATTCCGGACTCGCGGGCGACATGGGATCCGGATCGTGGGCGGAGACCGGTCGGTTCCGACTCACGACCGGGGAGTTCTCCGAAGCGCAGCGGATCTCGCTGAACCTCCGCGCCGGCGCGCTCCCGGCTGACCTCGACATCGACGGCGGGGGGACCTCCTCGTACATCTCGGCCTCGCAGGGGGAGAACTTCCGGACGTACTCGCTGATTATCGGCGTGCTCTCGGTGCTCGCCGTCGCCGGGATGGTGTTCTTGCGCTACCGCGATCCGCGGGTCGCCCTGCCGATGATCGTCACCGCGCTGGCGGAGGTGTACGCCCTGCTCGGCTTCGCGGCGCTGCTCGGCTACCCGCTGGAACTCGCGGTGATCGCGGGCTTCATCGCGGTGGTCGGGACCGGCGTCGACGACCTCGTCATCATCGCCGACGAGGTGATGAGCGAGGGCGAGGTGAACTCACGGAAGGTGTTCAGGTCGCGGTTCCGACGGGCCTTCTGGGTCATCGGCGCGGCCGCGGCCACGACGGTCATCGCGATGTCGCCGCTGATGGTGCTCTCGCTCGGCGACCTCTCCGGGTTCGCCATCTTCACCATCCTCGGCGTGCTGGTCGGCGTGTTGATCACCCGACCCGCGTACGGCGACATCCTGCGTCGCCTGCTGACGGTCAGGTGAGTCGCGTTCGGGTCGCCCGGCTCCGACCGTCGTTTTAAACCCATCTGACGGGAGATCAGTTTCTCCGCGCAACCGGCGCCGTTTTTTGCGTTCGTCGTCCCGATCGGACCGGATTTAGATTTTACCCAGGAATCGATTAGGATCCGACAAACTATTAAATTAGACCGATCTAAAACAGGTATGCCGACCGACGCCGTCGAGGACTACCTCAAAGCGATCCATCGGGTCGAGTCGCGGTCCGGACCCCCCGTCTCGACCTCACAGATCGCCGAGGCGCTCGACAAGACCCCCGCGACCGTGACGAGCATGGTCGAGAGCCTCGCAGAGCGCGGGCTGCTCTCCCGCGAGAAGTACGAAGGCGTCGAACTCACGCCCGCCGGCGAGGTCGCCGCGCTGGAGGTCGTGCGCCGACACCGGCTCATCGAGGCGTTCCTCGCCGAGCAGTTGGACTACGAGCCGACCGAGGTCCACGACGAGGCCGACGCGCTCGAACACCACGTCAGCGAGGAGTTCACGCGGCGGGTGGAACGGCTCCTCGATTACCCCGCCGCCGACCCGCACGGCGACCCGATCCCCCCGGCGGACTTGTCGGCGCCGGAGGACGCCGGAACGACGCTCGTCGCGGCGTTGGAACCCGGCGAGCGGGGAACGGTCGCCCGCGTCAGCGACCGCGACGCCGACGTGTTAGAGTTCCTCGTCGACGCGGAGATCACGCCCGGAACGACCGTCGAAGTCGTCGACATTACGTCCTTCGGACTGGTCACGGTCAGAACGGACGACGGGACCGAACACGGCCTGCCGGAGGCGGTCGCGGACCGGGTGTACGTCCGCCGCGGAACGGACTCGGCCGCCGCGACCGATGGTCAGGAGGCGGGTGACGCATGACCGGCTACGTCGAGATCGTCGCCGTCGCGTTCGCTGCCCAGCTCGCGGTGCTCCCCGGCGAGAAGGTCCAGCTGATGATCGCCGGGCTCGCGACGAAATACGATCCGAAGGTCGTCGTCGCCGCCGCCGGGTCCGCGTTCGCCGGCTGGACCGCGGTCGAGATCGCGTTCGGGCAGGCGCTCCAGTCGGCGCTCCCGCCGCTCGCGCTCAACGCCGTGACCGCGGCCCTGTTCTTCGTCTTCGCGGTGCTCCTGTACCGCTCCGCGCCGGCCCGGGGAACGAGTCCCGAGGCGGAGCGCACCGACGGCGGACTGGCGGCGTTCGACGACCTCTCATTACCGGGGCGTCTCGACCGGTACTCGGGGTCGTTCGGCGGCTTCCTGCCCATCTTCGCGCTCACCGCGACCGGCGAGTTCGGCGACAAGACCCAGCTCGTCACCATCGGGCTGGCCGTCCAGTACGGCGCCACCTCCGCCATCTGGGTCGGCGAGATGCTCGCGATCATTCCGGTGAGCCTCGCGAACGCGTACTTCTTCCACACCTTCGCCGGGCGGGTGGACATGCGGCTCGCGCACCTCGGCTCCGCGCTGCTGTTCGCGTTCTTCGGCGCGGACACCGTGCTGGCGATCGCGACCGGGTTCTCGGTGTGGGAGGCGTTCGTCGGCGCGGTCGGCGGTCTCGCCGCCGGGCTGTTCTGAGAGGCGTCGGTCCGCGAGTCCCGCGCCGCGTTCCGGTTCAGAACTCGTCGAGCGCGGACTGCTCTGCGGCCGCGAGCGCGTCCTCGCAGGTGCTCCACGACTCGCGCGCGCAGTCGGGCAGCGTCCCGTGGTCGCCGACGTACGCGGCGAGAAACGCCCGGGTGGCCGGATCGCTCGGATAGCCGCTCCCGAGGTCGTCGTAGTCGGCGTACTCCGCGTCGATCGCGGCCATCGCCGCGTCGCGGACGACCTTCGCAACGACGCTCGCGGCACCGACGACGGGGTCGTCCCCGTCGGCGCCGTGGGCGGCCGTCACGTCGACCGACGAGAGGGATTCGCCGTCCGCTGGGGGTTCGTTCTCGCCGCCGCCCTCGACGAACTCGCGGAGGCGCCGCGCGAACCGCTCCTCGCTGGTGTCGCCCGCGTCCGCGACGACCCGGACCGGTTCGGCGACCCCGGAGGAGAGGTCGGCGAGCGCGGCCCGGACCGCCCGGGCCTGCCCGCGGACGGTGAGCGTGTTCATGTCGGTGTCCGGCCGGTCGATCTCGGCCGGCTCGACGCGGGCGACGCCGACCGCGACGTCCGGGCCGCCCCTGAGGGCCGCCGCCATCTCCTCGCGCCGGGCCGGCGCTATCCGCTTCGAGTCGTCCACGTCGGCCGGCAGGCTCGCCGGGTCGGCGACCACCGCCGCCGCGACCATCGGTCCGAGCGCGGGTCCCTTGCCTGCTTCGTCGACGCCGAGGTACACGCGTCGGTGGTGGGGCAGCGAGGGGAAATACCTTCAGAAAGGCTCCGACGGAGCCGTCGGGTGACGGGCGTCGCGTCGGTCTCAGTCGAGCAGGACGGCGTTGACCTGGCCGGTCTGGCCGGGACGAGAGGTGACGCGGGCGCGGCCGGCGGACGTCTCGATGATAGCGCCCTTCGTGACGATGTTCCGGCGGACGTAGTTGACGTTCGCAGGGTTTTCGACGACGTTCTCGATCTCGGCCTCGTCCACGTCGCCGCCGTCGGCGACCTGCGCGACGTTCGTCGAGAGCGCGCGGACCTTCTTCTCCGTGCCGCGGGAGTCGATGTACTGGAGGCGCGTCTCGCCGACCGTCGTCTCGGCCGGCTCGCGGCCGAGCTGGTGGCGCTTCTTGTTCGAGGCGTGCTTGAGTCGGCCGCCGGTCCGCTTGCGCGTGGAGCGTCCCTGGTCTTTCATACGGGTACGAACAGCCAGCGAATACTTGAAGCGTTCGACTCGTCCCGGCGAGGCGTCTGAAACGTCCCGCGTTGAGTCGAGCCCGGGATCGGCGAACGGCGCGCTCAGGCGAACGCGCGCTCGAACGCGCGGACCCCCTCGTCGGTGCCGGCGACGACGAGCTCGTCGCCCCGCTCGACCCGCGTCTCCGGACCCACGTCGGTGACGAGCTCGTCGCCCCGCTCGATCGCGATGACGGTACAGCCGGTCGTCTCGCGAACGGCCGCCTGCCCGATCGTCCGGCCGATCAGGGCCGGCGTCTCGCTCCGGACGACCTCGACGTGCGTGTCGAGCGAGAGCACGTCCCGGTCGGCGAGCACGGCCGAGGCGGACATCCGCCCCGTCACCGTCGAGAGGGAGAGGACGTAGTCGGCGCCGGCCCGGTGCATCTTCGGCACGCTCTCGGGGTCTTCGACCCGCGCGAGCAGCTCGACGTTCGGCGCCAAGTCCCGGGCCACGAGCGTCGCGAACTCGGCGGTCGTGTCGTCGGGAAGCGCGAGGACGACGGTCCGAGCGTCCGCGACGCCGGCGTCCCGCAGCGTCTCCGGGTCCGTCGCGTCGCCGACCACGTCGATCGCCTCGCCGTCGTCGCGGTCGACGACCGTCACCGGAAGGCCGGCCGCGTCGAGCGTGTTCGCGACGGTCTTTCCGACCTGTCCGTTCCCGACGACGACCGTTTCGCCCGCGCCGAACCGCCGGGCCGCGGAGTTAGTCAGGTCGACGAGCCGCTCCACCTGTGTCTCGGTTCCAGAGACGAGGAGGACGGTCCCGGCCGACAGCGTCGCGTCCGGCGGCGGCGCCGCCTCGAACGCCCCGTTGAACCACGCGCCGATCACGTCGACCCCGGTGCGCTCGCCGATCCGGCTACCCGCGAGCGTCGACCCGGCGAGGCCGCTCCCGTGGTGGACCGAAATCTCCGCGATCCGCAGCGAGTCGCCGATCGCGACCGCCTCGTCGAGGTCGGTCCGGACCGCCGTCGTCACCTTCGAAGCGAGGCTCTCGCCGAGCAGCGACCGCGGGGAGAGCACCTCGTCCGCGCCGGCGAGGCGGTGGTAGCGCTCGCGGGAGGAGTCCTCGACGACGCTTATCGCGCGGACGTCCGTCGAGAGCTCCTTCGCGGCGAGGACGATGCTCGCGTCCACCCGGTCGGAGACGTCGGTGACCAGGGCGCGAGCCGACCCGAGGCGGGCGCTTTCGAGTCCCGTCGTCGTCTCGGGATCGGCCCGGATCACCAGGTGACCCGCCTCGTACAGCGCCAGCGCCCGGTCGGGGTCGGGTTCGACGACCACGTACGGAACGTCCTCCGACTCGAACTCGTCGAGGAGCGCGTCGGAGCGCGTGGTGTCGGACGCGACCACGACGTGTCCCTCCATCTCCGTCTCCAGCGATCGGGGGACGGTCGTCGAGAACGCCGATTCGAGAAGCGGGGTCGCGACCACCGGGAGCGCACCGATGAGCAGCATCATCCCGATCAGGTCCATCACGGCGACGAACGCGTGTATCTGCTGGCTCTGCCACGACGACGAGTCGCCGCCGAACCCGGTCGTCGTGAACATCTCGATCGCGAACTGGAACGACTCGATCAGGGTCCGGGGGTCGCTCTCGTACACGCGCATTCCCCACCGGTAGGCGACGGCGGTGAACGTGAGCATGACGCCGAGAAAGACCGCGTACAACACGACCCGCCGCTTCCACGTATCCATCGAGGCGCGCTACGCCGCGGCCGTACAAAAACGGGCGGACTCGTGGGGTCGGGACCGGAGGTCCGATCCGGTCGGCGTCCGACAGCCGACGGAACCGACCGGAGTCTCGTCGGACGGAAGTTCGATGGTTTAAGTTGCGGGGGCCGAACCGTCACGCATGGTGCGGGACCCGTCGCGAGACCCGGAGCCCCCGTCGGTCGACGAGGTACTCGACGCGCTGGCCGACGACGCGGCCCGTCGGATCGTCGCGGCGCTCACCGAGCCGAAGACCGCGAGCGAGCTCTCCGAGGAGTGCGACATCCCCCTGTCGACGACCTACCGGAAACTGGAGAAGCTCACCGACGCTTCCCTGCTGTCGGAGTCGACCGACATCCGTCGGGACGGACAGCACACGACGCGGTACTCGGTGTCGTTCGACGCCGTCACCGTCTCGATCGACGACGGCGCCGAAAGCGACGCGGACCGCCGCGAGTTCGACGTCGAGTTCTCCCGGCCGGAGCGGACTCGAGACGAGCGACTGGCCGACCTGTGGTCGGAGCTACGAGAGGAAACATGAATCCGTACATCGACCTGACGATCATCGTCGCAAAGACCGCCATCCTGGCGCTCGGTGGCAGCATCACCTACTACGCGCTCCGCGCGTACGACCGGACCGGCGACCGGTCGCTGCGAGAGCTCGGCGTCGGCTTCGGCATCGTCACCGTCGGTGCGCTGTTGGGCGGCGTCTCCCACCAGATCATCGGCGCCGACCTGGCGGTCGGCATCGCCATCGACGGGCTCCTCACGTCGGTCGGGTTCGCCGTCATCGTCTACTCGCTGTACCTGGAGTAGGGTCCGGCGCCGTCGACGCGCAACGAACGGTAGCCTTTTGCGGCGCTCGGCCGTCGATTCACGGCATGAGCGACGCACGCGAGGAGCTCTCCCGCCGGATCGCCGGCGAGATAACGCTGAGCGACGACCCCGGGGCGACCCTCCGGAAGTGGCGGACCGACTTCGACGTCTCTCAGACGGAGCTGGCCGACCAGCTCGGCGTCTCCTCGTCGGTCGTCTCCGACTACGAGAGCGGCCGCCGCGAGAGCCCGGGCATCGGGGTCGTCCGCCGCACCGTCGAGGGACTGCTCGACATCGACGAGCGCCGCGGCGGGGGGCGGCTCCGCCAGCACGCCCGGGTGCTCTCGGCCGGGTTCGAGAGCGACATCGTCCACGACCTCCGCGAGTACTCGACGGCGGTCCCCCTCGAGGAGTTCTACGACGCGATGGGCGCGACGGAGATCGTCCGCGGCGAACACGAGCACGTGAACGGCCACACCGTGATCGACTCGATCCAGGCGATCACGCGGCTGTCGAGCGAGGAGTTCTACCGGCTGTACGGCCAGTCGACGAACCGCGCGCTCGTGTTCACGCGGGTAACCCGCGGCGAGTCGCCGCTCGTTGCGCTGCGGGTCGTGAGTCCGACGCCGAACGCGGTCGTGCTCCACGGGATCGAGGACGGCGACCTGTGGGACCACGCCGCCGACCTCGCCCGCGTCGACGGCGTGTCGCTGGCGAGGTCGAACCGCGACCTCGACGACTGCCTCGCGGACCTCCAGGCGCTGTGAGGTCGCCGCCGCCGATACGCCGCCAGCGCGCCGCGGCTCCGCCGGCGACCGAACCGCGGACCTGAAACCGCGGGCGCCCGTCGGACCGTCCATGAGCGAGGATTACGCCGAGCGGCTTCGCGCGAACCGCCGGGAGAAAGACGAGTTCTTCGCCGAGCACCAGCAGTCGCCGATCCCGCCGGAACACCGCGACGACTTTGACGGGCTGGACTACTTCCCGCCCGACCCCGACTACCGCGTCGAGGCGACCGTCACCGTCCACGACGAGCCGGAGCCGGTCGAGATGGAGACGACCGCGAGCAACCCGGTGCGGTACCTCCGGATCGTCACCTTCGCGTTCGAGGTCGACGGCGAGGAGCACACGCTCGCGGGGTACCGACAGGAGGGCGACGACGGCGCGATCTTCGTCCCCTTCCGAGACAAGACCACGGGCCAGCAGACGTACCATCAGGGCCGGTACATGGAACTCGCGCCCGAGCGCGACCTCGACGACGGCGACACCGTCACCGTCGACTTCAACCTCGCGTACAGTCCCTTCTGTGCGTACAGCGAGACGTTCTCCTGCCCGCTTCCGCCGGAAGAGAACTGGCTGGAGATCGTTGTTCCTGCGGGCGAGCGGACGCCGGACCTCGACTGAGCGAGACGGCGGGCGGACTCTTCGGAATCGGGGATTCAGTCGGAAAAGCGGTCAGCGTCCGAATCGCCACGCAGTCGGCCCGCCGCAGTCGGCCTATTCGAGCGTCTCGCTCGTGACGAGCGTGTCGTCTTCGAGGTAGTGCTCGATGTGGTGGCCGTGTTCCTCGACGTCTTCGAGGATCTCGCGGAGCAGTTCCTCGGTGTTGTAGTCGCCGAGGTTGTTGGCGAGCTGGATGTGCTCGCGGAGCTGCTCGGTGATGTCGCCGAACATCTCGAGGTCGTGTTCCAGCGACGTGCGGATGTCGTAGGCGTCGGCGTCCTCGGGGGTCACCGGCGCGTGCTCCTCGTAGTTCGCGCCGCCCGAGAGCGGCACGCCGCCGAGCGCCTGCGCGCGTTCGGCGAGCACGTCGGCGCCCGCTTCGAGGTCGGCCGCGACCTCGCCGAGGTACTCGTGGATGCCGAGGAACTCGGCGCCCTCGACGAGCCAGTGGTGCTTTTTGATCTGGTGGTAGAGGACGTACGTCGCCGCGAGGTCGCTGTTGAGCGCGTCGACGAGCTGTTCGGCCTTCTCCTCGGGGACGCGGAGCGCCTCGCTCTCGTGAACGTCGCCGTACCGTTGACGGGCCTGCTTCTGGGTACTCATTTCAATTATACGTACGCGCGCGACCTACTTAATAGTTCCCACTCTGAAAACTACTCTTTCAATATTAATAAAATCATTTTCTACAGATTGCTGCTGGCTTCGCCCCGAGACAACACTGACGACGCTCTGTCGAGACCGTGAGGTGAGCGGGACGCGATCAACTCCCGGTCGTAAGGAGGATACGCTCACGGCACCGACCGACCGACATGACCTTCGCCGACCTGTTCGAGCGCGCGGCCGCGCTCGCCGGCGACCTCGACGAGGCGGACGTGCGACGCGCGCTCGACGACGTGCGATCGGGATCGGCCCCGGACGACGGCGCCGCCACCGCCAGCGACGCCTCCGCCGACGGCGACGAGGCGGTCACCGACCCCCTCGACCCCAGTCCCGCCCGGGTCGTCGCCGACGCGGACGCGCTCGCGGCCGACCTCCTCGTCGGCGGGGCCGCCCGCGACGCCCTCGACGCGCTCCGGTCGCACGCGTGGACGACGCTCGTCGCCAGCGATCCGCTCCTCGACGACGCCGAGGCGGCCATCGCGTCGCTGTCGGATCCGGACCTGGCGGCGGACTGGCGCGCCGCGGTCGAGGCGTGGCGCGAGCCGGTCGCGCAGCCCCCGGGAGACCACCCCGCGCTGGCGTCCGCGTACCGGGGCGGCGCGATGCAGATCGTGAGCCTCGACCCCTCGCTCACCGGGCCGGGGGCCGCCGCCGGCCTGCGCGACCGTCTGCCCGTGAGCGTCAGGGAGCCGCGGGCGTTCGCGACGGTGTTCGACCCGGCGAAACTGTACCCGGAGGCGGTCGGCGGCGAGTATCCCGGTCCCGACCGCGACCCGCGGACGATGGCGGCGGTCGGCGCCGACGGGGACCAGCACGGATAAACCGTAGCCGGCCGGACCGGAGATATGACCGACGCGGAGAGCGCCTCCGAGCTCCCGGCCGACCTCGACGCGGTCCGCGACGCGCTCGTCGACTGGTACGAGGCGGACCACCGCGAGTTCCCGTGGCGCCGCACCGACGACCCCTACGAGATCCTCGTCAGCGAGGTGATGAGCCAGCAGACCCAGCTCGACCGCGTGGTGCCCGCCTGGGAGGACTTCCTCGACGAGTGGCCGACGACCGCGGACCTGGCCGCGGCCGACCGCGCCGACGTGGTCGCCTTCTGGTCGGACCACTCGCTGGGGTACAACAACCGCGCGAAGTACCTCCACGAGGCGGCCGGGCAGGTCGAGACCGAGTACGACGGGGATTTCCCGGAGGAGCCGGACGGTCTCAGCGAACTGATGGGCGTCGGCCCGTACACCGCCAACGCGGTCGCGTCGTTCGCGTTCAATAACGGCGACGCCGTCGTCGACACCAACGTGAAGCGGGTGCTGTACCGCGCGTTCGACGTTCCGGACGACGACGACGCGTTCGAGCGGGTCGCCTCCCGGCTCATGCCGGCGGGCGAGTCGCGGGTGTGGAACAACGCGGTCATGGAACTCGGCGGCGTCGCCTGCGGGAAGAAGCCCCGGTGCGACGAGGCCGGCTGCCCGTGGCGCGAGTGGTGTCACGCCTACCAGACGGGCGATTTCACCGCGCCCGACGTGCCCGAGCAGCCCAGCTTCGAGGGGAGCCGCCGGCAGTTCCGCGGGCGGATCGTCCGCCTCCTCGGCGAGCACGACGAGATGGAACTGGACGCGCTCGGCCACCGGATCCGGGTCGACTACGCCCCCGACGGCGAACACGGCCGGGAGTGGCTCCGCGGACTGGTCGACGACCTCGACGACGACGGGCTGGTCAGACTCGAAGAGCGGAGCGATCGGGCGGTCGTTCGACTTCGGTAGTCGATCAGACGGGTTATTCCTCGCGAGAAAGTTTTATTCCGTCACAGGCTCAGAACACCCACATGGACGAGCCTCGTGACGAACTGAAGGCGAACGAGGCGGAGCGCGCCGACGCCCCCGACTTCGACGCGTTGGTGCCGCCGGAAGACGCGGTGCGCGGCGAGCGAACTCGGGACGACTTCCTCGACGCCGTCCTCACGCTCGATTCGCCGGCGACGGCGGGCGACGTCGCCGAACTCGCGGGCCACGGCGTCGACGCCGCGCGAGAGTACCTGGAGTGGTTCGAACGCATGGGAGTCGTGACGAAGGCCACGGACTCGCCCGCCACCTACGAGCGAAACCAGGAGTACTTAGACTGGCGACGCGTTCAGCGCCTCCGGCGGGAGTACACGACCGAGGAACTCCTCGACCTGCTGGAAGAGGAGTCCGAACACCTCGCGGCGCTGCGTCGGGAGTTCGACGTCGACGCACCGACCGACGTTTCGATCGCGCGCCACGCCGAGGCGACCGACCGGTCCGTCGAAGCGGTCTGGGAGCGTCTCACCGCGTGGCAGACGGCCCGCCGACGGGTGGCCCTGCTCGAACGCGCGCTCGCGGCCGAGTCCGGAGACGCCGCCGACCGACGATCCGCGGTATGAGCGGCGGCGACGAGGACGCGCCCGACTCGTCGAGCGGTACGCCCGTCGATTTCGACCGGCTCGACGCGATTCGAGAGCGATTCGGCGCGAACGGCCGCTTCAGCCGGATCGACGGGGAGCCGGCGGTCGCACCGGATCGGCTGGTCTGTGTCTACGACAATCGATTTTACCCGGATCGGGTGCGCGCCGCTCGGCTTGAGGTGGCCTGGTACGAGAACGGGGACTTCTCGATTCACTACCACGAGGAACACGAGGACGGAGAGTTCGATCACCGGTGGGACCGACACCCGTCCGACCACAACGTCCGCGACCACGTCCACCCGGGACCGGACGCGCCGACGCCCGGCGACGCGTCACATCCGGCCGACTGGCGAGACGTCCTGTCGGCGGCGCTCTCGGAGATCGAAGCCCGGCAGCGGGCGTTCTGGGAGCGGTAGCGTCCGGTCCGGTCCGCCGCGGGAACCGTCACCCGTTTGTAACCGGAGTTGGAAAGGGAACGCATGAGCGAGACCGTCGATTCGGACCTGTACACCCGCACGAAGGCCCTGCTCGAACCGGGCGACATCGAGCTGGTGGGCTGTATCGTCCACACGGACCTCGACGGCCAGCAGGACCTGGAGATGCACGAGCTGACGGTCGCCGCCAACGAGGTCATCGCCGACCACGCGGGGAAAGGCGAGACGTACATCGAGGCGGGCAACGACGACACGAACTTCTCGTCGAACCAGTTCCAGGGGCTGACGCTCGACGGCGAGGCGTTCGTCTGGGAGTGCCAGCAGCTGCTGCGCGACGGCGCCTTCGACATCGTGTTCTACTACGAGGCGAACGTCGACCAAGAGGCGCTCGCGGCCGACCTCGAAGCGCTCGACGACGTCGACCGCGTGACGCAGGTCCCGTGAGCGGGAGCGACTGCGAGGCTCAGATCCGACTCCAGTGAGCGACACCGTCCTGATCCCCGGCGGCCGCGACGTGCGCGCCAGTCTCGACACCGCCGCCAGCGACGGGTCCGAGGTCGGCTCCGGCGACGCGCTCCGGGCCGACGCGGTCGTCGTCGCCTGCCCGCCGCACCCCCAGCAGCGCGGCCACCGCGGCGACGAGCGACTGACGGCCGCGAGCGACGCCCTGACCGACCGCGGAATCGACTGCCTCCGGTTCGACTACGGCGACTGGGACGAGGGGTACGGCGAGACCACCGACGCGGACGCGGCGGTCGGCTGGGCGCTCGACCGCTACGACCGCGTCGGGCTGTTCGGCTTCTCGTTCGGCGGCACGGTCGCGCTCGTCGCGGCCGCGTCGCGGCCCGAACTCGCGGCCGTCTGCGCGCTCGCGCCGACCGCGCGGCTGAACGCGGACGTCGACGCGGTCGCCGCGCTCGGAGCGGTCGTCGAGCGGGGCGTGCCGGTCCGGGTCCTGTACGCGACGCGCGACTCGACGGCCGACTGGAGACCCGTGGTCGAGCGCGCGGCGGAACTGGGGATCGAGACGGTCGCGTTCGAGTCCGACCACTTCTTCGTCGGGCGGAGCGGGGAGGTTGGCGAGGCGGCCGCGGCGTTCCTCGGGGCGCGGCTGAGCCGGGAGTGACGGCTCAGTTGTACCCGCGCCAGCGGTGGCCGCACTCCTTGCATTTAAAGAAGCGCGTCGGCGGCTCGTCGGCCGCGCCGGTCTGTTTGATCGTGTACCACGCCTCGCCGTGGCCGCACTCGTCGCAGACGATATCGTTCGCGGTGGGCTTCCCCTCGAAATTCGCGCCCTCCTCGGTCTCGATCACCTCGTCGCCGGTCTGTTCGGTCGTCGACTCGAACTCGGCCGCGAGCGCCTCGTCGCGCTCGGCGGTGCCGCCGCAGTCGTCGTTCTGACACACCATCTCCCCGTCGCGAGAGACCATCATCGAGCCGCAGTCGTCACAGAACTGCATATACGTGTTTGATACGGCGTCGAGCGGTTTAGGTCCGGTGGGTACGGTCGAATACGTGGTGTGACGTGAGGAAGGCGTTTTCCGAGTGTTCGAGGGGGTCAAGCGATCGACGGCGAACACCGCCAAAGCCCCAGTCGCGAGGACTCGGGGGCCTCGCTGTGGTCCTCAGTCGCTCGCGTCGCTCGCTCCTTGCGGTCCTTGCGTCGGCCGCCTTCGTCCTCGCGACTGCCCCTTTGAGTCCCACCCGACCGCAACCGCACAGCGCCTCACGCCTCCCCAGCCTCGTCGCTGGCGGCTGGCGCCGCCAGCGACTCCCTCGCGCGTGCGACTCGCGGCCTGTCGGCCGCTCGTCGGCACGCGCCACCGCATTGTCCGTTTAACTCAGTCGAGGCCTACAGACACCTCATCCGCTAATTCGCTCCCACGCGAGGTGGACGGCGATACCGACGAGGAACGCGACCCCGAGGTTGGTCGCCAGCGCGAGGAGGCCGATGCCGACGGAGAGTGCGCGGTTGCCCGAGTCGGTGACGTTGCGCGCCAGGGAGACGGCGACGATCGCGAGGAGGGCGCCGAGCATCGCCAGCGGGAACGCCGCGATCAGCGCGGGCGTGGCGAACAGGGCGGCGACGAGGTAACCGGCGCCGAGGACGACGTTCGCGCCGCCGGTGCGCGCGCCGAACGCGTGCTTGCCCGCCACGCCGTCGCAGCCGTGACACATCGGGATCCCGCCGAGCGGCACTGCGATCAGGTTCATGACGCCCATGCTCGTCGACAGTTCGTCCGGCGTCACCTCGGCGTCGAGCAGGTCGGCGAAGAGGAGCGAGGTCGCTAAGGCGGCGTTGCCGATGGTCATGGCCAACTGTGCGACCACGCCGTCGAAGGCCGCGCGCGTGAGCGCCGCACCGAACGCCGGCGTCGGCGGCGCGCCGGGCAGTCGCGGCGTCGGAATTCCAGCGACGACGAGCGCGGTCGCGACGCCGACGAGCGCCACGGCCAGCGCGCTCGCCTTCCCGCGGCCCGCGAGCGCGAACGCGGCGGCGATACCGACTCCGACGAGCGCCACGACCGGGTCGTCGATTGCGAGTCCGATCCCCGTCTCCAGCAGGACGAGTCCCACCGCGAACTGGACGCCGCGGATCACCGGCTCGCCGATCCACCGCTCGACGTACGCGAGCGTCCCCGTGAGTCCGATCGCGAGGAGGACGACGCCGAGGATCAGGCCCGCGAGCGCGAGTTCGGCGTAGGTGAGCGCGCCCGCGACCGCGAGCGCGGCCAGCGCCTTCATCGGCTCGACCGACACCGGCAGCCCGTAGCGGACCCCCCAGACGATCTGGAAGACCCCGAACGCGACGAGCGCGTGCGGGAGCGACACCTCCGTCAGCAGCGCCAGCGCGACGACGAGCGGGACAACCGTAATCGAATCCCCTATCGCGCCGGTGACCGCCCCCCGCCCGAACTCGACGGATCTCCCTTCCCCGGAAACGGATATACTCACGGGACGAACGTCCTATCGGCTGCGCGCGCTTGAACATGTTCAGAAATCTCTCGGGGTCACGCGAAGGACTCGAAGAAACGTATTCCGGTTATTCCTCGTCGAACGCGGGGTCCTCCGCGTCGACCATCGGACAGTTCCGGACCCGGAACCGGGAGAAGTCGACCGACTCGACGATGTCGGTCCCCTCGTGGGTACACGCGGTCTCCGGGGGCGCCGAGAAGTGCGGGCACTGCTGACAGTAGCTCCGCTTGTCGACCACGCGCTCGTCGCCGCCCGCGCCGGCTCCCGCCCCCGGTCCGCCGAACCCCGTCGCGTCGCCCGGATCGACGCGAGAGCCGCTTTCGGCGTCGAAACCGGTCGCGTCGGCGCCGACGGACGACTCCTCGTCGAGCGCCGCCCACACGTCCTCTTCGCCGACGTCGCCGACCTCCATCGATTCGAATGGATCCTCGCCGTCCGAGGCATCACCTGCGTCCGCGTCCAGCTCGGCGAACGGGTCGTCCGCCGGTGCGGCCGGTTCGGGGTCGCCGTGGGACGACGCGGCCGCGGCCGCGTCGGTAGCCCCCTCGTCGCCCTCATCGACCCCGTCGCCGAGGGCCGCGAAGGGGTCGTCGACCTCGTCCGCATCGTCGCCGTCGGCCTCCGCGAACGGCTCTTCGGTCGCGTCGCTCGGTCCGTCCCCGAAGAGCTCGTCGCCGAACGGGTCGTCGCTCGCGTCGTCGTCCGGCCGGTCGCCGTCGCTCATCGACCGCCGCCCTCCGACCCGCCGTCGCTCGCGGCGGCGCCCGTCGGGTCGCTCGTTCGCCCTCTCTCGCCGCGGTCGCCGTCCGCGACGTCGCCGTCGATGGCGGGCCGGTCCGCGACGAGCAGCCTGGACGTACCGAGGAAGCCCGTGTTCGGCTCCAGATCCTCGAACCGGCGCCCGCAGTGGGGGCACTCAGGCGTCGACAGCAGCCCCAACTCCACGCCGCCGCCGCAGTGGTCGCAGTCCGCGCTCCGCACGCCGTGTCGGTTCGCCGTCCGCGTCAGCGCGTCCAGGCGCTCCCGGTCCGCGCGGTCGCGCTCGGCCGCGTCGAGCCGGCGTTTGACCTTGACGACCGCGTTCGCGACGCGAGAGAGCTTGTCGTCGATCTCGGCCAGGTCGTCGGCGGAGATGTCGGCGAGGTCGGACTCGACGGCCGCGACCCGGTCGTCGACCTCGTGGAGGCGGTCGTCGAAGGCGTCCAGCCGGTCGCGGACCGCCTCCAGCTCGTCGAGACGGGCGTCGAGCGCGTCGAGTCGGTCGCCGAGGTCGTCGACCCGATCCGAAGAGGGCGCGTCGACGACCGCCGCGTCGAGGCGGTCCAGCCGGCCGGCGATCCCCTCCAGTTCGTCGGCGAGTTCGTCGAGGTGCGCCGCGTCCGCTGCGGGCGCCCCGTCACCGTCGCCTTCCGCGGCGGCGTCGAGCGACTCCACCTCGCGGTAGAGGTCGACGAACCGCTCTCGGAGGTCGGCGATCTTCTCGTCGACGTCGTCGTCGAGGTCGTCGAGGCGCGCCTCGATCGCCGCCACCTCCTCGGCGTCGGGGACGTCGATCCCCTCGGACTCCGCGAGCGCGACGAGCGCGCGCTTGAGGAGCTCCTCGCGGCTCACGCCGGCGTCCTCCGCGGCGGCGGAGAGGGCGGCCGCAGCCGGGTCGAGGTCGCTCATCGCGGGTCCTCCGTCATCTACGTGTCGTTGAGCGGCGAGGCTTAAGTAACCTGTCGCGGCGTTCTCCGGATCGATACTCGGCGTTAGGCCCGCGTTATCGAATCTTCCGAACGTCGCTGATGTCGAACCCGCCCTCGTGGATCTCGGTCTCGAAGCGGACGATGTTCTCGGCCTCCAGCCGCGAGAGCACGCCGCGGAACTCGCGGACGAACATGGTCCGGGCGCGCTGGGAGCCGCCGCTCTCCCACGAGAACTGGAGCGTCCCGCCCGCGGCGTCCATCAGGGTGCCGAACTCGCGGTCGCGGAGCGCCTCGGTGTTCACCAACACGAGGACGAGGGCGTCCCACTCGTAGGCGGCCTTCTTTAACCCCTTCATCACCATCGCCACGTCGCTCCAGTCGGTGTCGTCGGAGACCATCGAGACGAGGTCGGTGACGGAGTCGATACAGACGAGGCTCCCCTGCCCGTGTTCCGAGAGGTAGTCGCCGAACGCGGTGAGCACGTCCTCGTACTCGCCGCGCTCGCCGAGTTCGGTGATCGAAGCCGTCTCCGTCTCGTACCAGTCGCGCGGTACCGGCGACAGCTGGAAGTACTCCGGTGAGAGATCGCGGAAGGAGATTTCGTCGACCGCCGCGTCGACGATTTCGTCCGCCATCGTGTACTCCATCTCCCGGGTGATCGCGCCGGTGTCGGCGGTGAAGGAGATGTAGTGGACCGACTCGGGCAGGCTGGCGTCGGCGTCAATGTCGCCGTAGTACAGGTCGAACAGCTCCTCGTCGGCGCCCGCTAAGGCGTTCATCGCGGCGCTGGTGTAGCAGAACTCCCGGGCGCCCGCGCCCGCCTCGCCGGCGAGCAGAACGACGCTCCCCGGCGGCGCCCCGCCGCCGAGGATCGAGTCGAGGCGCGCGACCCCGAACGGAAGACTGGACATGGCTTACGCCCCGTCGCCGCGGGGCTTAGTGTTACCCCTCTCCGGGTCCGCCGACGGCGAGTCCGGTCCGCCCCCGGCGGCGATCCGCGCGCCCTCGTTCGCCGCCCGGACGACGGCCACCTCGCCGCCGACGCCGGCCGCGTCGAGCGCGCGCTCGCCGGCCTCGGCCGCCGCATCCGCGTGGTCCGCGTCGGTGACGCCGTAGACGGTCGGTCCCCACGAGGACTGCCCGGCGCCGAACACCGGAGAGGCGCCCGACAGCGACGCGACGACCTCACCGACCGGAGGTCGGTACACCCCGCCCTGCTCGTCGGCGTACCACGCGCCGTTGAGCCGGCCGATCTCCGCGACCGCGGCGCCGAACGACTCCGCGTTCCCCGTCGCGATCGCGGGAAGGACACGTCGGGTGACGATCCCGCCGATCCGGTCGGCGATCCCCGGCTCCGCGCGCTCGACCGCGGTCCGCATCGCGTCGTCCTCGGCCGCCCCGCTCCGGCCGGCGTCCGCGTCCGGCTCGACGAGCAGGAACCGCCAGTCGTCGGGGACGGTGTGACGCGCGGCCACGGGCGGGACGGTCCACTCGCCGTCCGCGGGGCGGTCGGTGGTGAAACGGGCGGTCGGGTGCCCGGCGTCGAGGACGAAGCCGCCCCTCTCGAACGTCGCGACGCCGACGCCGGAGCGCCCGCCGCGACCGAGCGCCGGGGCGCGCTCGCGAACTCGGGCCGGCTCGCCGTGGGCGGTCGCGACCGCCGCGAGCGTCGCCGCCGCCAGCTGCGTCCCGCTGCCGAGACCGGCGTGGCGGGGGAGCGACTCCCGGACCGTGATGCGGGCGCCGTCGACGCCGAGCAGATCGGTCGCCGCGGTCGCGTACTCGCGAGCGTCGTCGCGCACGGTGGGGGTGGAACCGGCCGGGTCGCCCGCGGCGGATCCGGTCTCGACCGTCACGCTCACCTCCGGGACCGGTTCGGCGTCGACGACGACCCGAGGTGCCGCGAGTCCGACGCCGAGGGCGCCGTACAGCCGCTCGTGCGAGAGGCTGAGGTTACAGAAACCGAAGTGGAGCCGCGCCCCGGCGCTCGCGCGTGCCATAGTCGTCTCCGGTTTCGGGACGGACTGATAAAGGGTGCGTGACCGTGGCGGGAGTTGCCCCGGAAGCCGATCGAGGGCGGGAGCGGCCCGGAGACCCCGTCTCTCGGTCGCGGTCGCCGAGGCGACCGAACTGGTGCGCTTTTGAACGCGGGGGACCTCGGTCCGCCTATGACCGAAACGCTCAGGCTCGCGACCCGCGGGTCGGACTTGGCCCTCCGACAGGCCGAGACCGTCCGCGAGGCGCTGTCGAGCCGACGCCGCGACGTCGAACTCCGGCAGGTGGAGACGCGCGGCGACCAGATCCCCGACGAACTGATCCACCGCCTCGGGAAGACGGGCGCGTTCGTGCGCGCCCTCGACGAGGAGGTGCTCTCCGGCGACGCCGACCTCGCGGTCCACTCGCTGAAGGACCTCCCGACCGAGGAGATGGCGGACCTCGTCGTCGCGGGCGTCCCCGAGCGCGCGCCCTCCGGCGACGTGGTCGTCCACCCCGACGGACTCGGCATCGAGGACCTCCCCGCGGGCGCCGTCGTCGGCACCGGCTCGCTCCGTCGCGGCGCGCAGATCCGGGCGGCCCGCCCCGATCTCACCGTCGAGCCGATCCGCGGCAACGTCGACACCCGGCTGGAGAAGCTGCTCGCGCCCGGTCTTCAGGCGGAACACGAGCGGCGCCTGATCGCCGCCGGCGAGGAGAGCGCGCTGACTGCGGAGGGCGGCGACGCGGAGGATGAGGGTGACGAAGCCGACGCCGACGAGGCGGACGCGGACGAGGTCGACGCCGACTTCGACCGCACCGTCGAGGAGTGGTTCGACTCGCTGTCGGACCTCGAACGCGCGGCGATGGAGCGGCAGGTCGAGACCGAGTACGACGCGGTCGTCCTCGCGGAGGCCGGGCTCCGCCGCTCGAACCTCTTCTACGAGGTGGAGACGACGCGGCTCCCGCGAGAGGAGTTCGTCCCCGCGGCCGGGCAGGGCGCCATCGCCGTCACCGCGAGCGACCCCGACGTGATCGAGGCGGTCCGCGAGGCGGTCGACCACCCGCGGACCCGCGTGGCGGTCACCGTCGAGCGGACGGTCCTCGGCGAGCTCAACGGGGGCTGCGTCGCGCCGATCGGCGTCTCGGCGCTCGTCAAGGGGGAACACGTCCACGTCCGGGCGCGGGTGCTCTCGACGGACGGCACCGAGGAGGTGGCGGACACCCGAGACCTCCCGATCCGGTCGCACGCGACGGCCGCCGCGGAGTTCGCCGCGGACCTCGCGGACCGCGGCGCGGACGACCTGATCGCCGAGGCGCGCGACGAGGCCGCGGAGGCGGGGACCGATGACTGAGGGCGGTTCCGGCACCGGGGCGGGACCCGGATCGAACGCGGACGAGCCGCCGACCCGCGGCCGCGGCGATCGGGTCGGCACCGTGTTCCTCGTCGGCTCCGGGCCGGGGGATCCCGACCTGCTCACGGTGAAGGCGAAGCGGCTGATCGAGTCGGCCGACGTGGTGCTCCACGACAAGCTCCCCGGGCCGGAGATCCTCGGCGAGATACCCGAAGCGAAGCGCGAGGACGTGGGGAAACGCGCCGGCGGCGAGTGGACGCCCCAGGAGTACACCAACCGGCGCATGGTCGAGCTGGCCCGCGAGGGGAACCGCGTCGTCCGGCTGAAGGGCGGCGACCCGTTCGTCTTCGGCCGCGGCGGCGAGGAGGCGGAACACCTCGCGGAGGCGGGAATCCCCTTCGAGGTCGTCCCCGGCGTCACCTCGGCGATAGCCGGTCCCGCGGTCGCCGGCATCCCGGTGACCCACCGCGATCACGCTTCCTCGGTCTCGTTCGTCACGGGCCACGAGGACCCGACGAAAGACGAGTCAGCGGTCGACTGGGACGCGCTCGCGGCGACGGGCGGGACCATCGTCGTGCTGATGGGCGTCGGCAAGCTGCCGGCGTACACCGCCGCGCTCCGCGACGCCGGACTCGACGGCGACACCCCGGTCGCGCTCGTCGAGCGCGCCACCTGGCCGAACATGCGCGTCGCGACCGGCACGCTCGACACCATCGTGGACGCGCGCGACGAGGCGGGGATCGAACCCCCGGCGATCACCGTCATCGGCGACGTGGCCGCCACCCGCGACCGCGTCGTGACCTTCCTGGAAAACGCCGGCTCGGCGCCGGTTCGATCGGCGAGCGAGGGGGACGAATCTGGAGAGGACGAATCTGGAGAGGACGAATCTGGAGAGGACGAATCTGGAGAGGACGAATCTGGAGAGGACGAATCTGGAGAGGACGAATCGGCGGAGGGCGGGGAAGACGGTACCCCGACCGACGGGGGTGACGGGGCGTGAGCGGAGGCGGGTCGCGCGGGCCGCGCGTGGCCGTCTTCCGCCCCGACGACGAGCGGATCGAGTCGGCGGTCGAGCTGCTCCGGTCGCTCGGCGCGGAGCCGGTCTCCGATCCGATGCTCGAAGTCGAACCGACGGGCGCCGTCCCCGCGGACGCGCCGCTCGTCGTGCTCACGAGCAAGACCGGCGTCGAACTGGCCGCAGAGGCCGGCTGGGAACCAGGAGACACCGATCTCGCCGCTATCGGTCCGGCGACCGCCGCGGCCGCCCGCGAGGCGGGCTGGACCGTCGACGTCGTCCCCGAGGAGTACACCTCCGCCGGCCTCGTCGCGGCGCTCGAACCTCGCGTCGCGGGCGAGCGCGTCGCCGTCGCGCGGTCGGACCACGGCAGCGACGTCCTCCTCGACGGCCTGCGAGAGGCCGGTGCCGACGTGACGGAGACCGTGCTGTACCGGCTCACGCGACCGGCCGACGCGGGCGACTCCGCCGAGTCGGCCGCCGCGGGCGACCTCGACGCGGTCGCGTTCACCTCCTCGCTGACCGTCGAGAACTTCCTCGCGGCGGCCGAGGACCGCGGCGTCGACGACGAGGCGCGCGCCGGGCTGGCGGACGCGGTCGTCGGCGCCATCGGCCCGCCGACCGCGGAGACCGCCGCCGACAACGGCGTCGCGGTCGACGTGATCCCCGACGAGGCGTCGTTCGAGGCGCTCGCGACCGCGGTGGTCGACGCGCTCGACGACGAGGCCGCGGACGACCCCGACACCGGCCGAAGGTAACCCGGTTCGGAGCTCTCCGCCGTCGCCGTCGGCGGGAGTACCGTCCCGTTGGAGCAACAGATCCACACGCCGACGGCGGATCCCAAATATCTCGACCGAAAACCATAGCGAACGCGTCCGTCGACGATCGGTCGGAGGCCTCCAGACCGTTCCCTTTCGCGCGATCTGGGCGTTCGACGTGTTTCTCACAGAATACCAGATATGATATTTTGAAACGCGGCTTTATAATCAGGAGCGTGATATCGAAGAGCATGGAACCGAGCGAGCGCTGGCTGCTGCGGGTCGAGGACGACGTCCTCGTCGTCGAGTTCCCCCACGGAACTGGACTGAGCCCCGCGGACGGCGAGGCGCTGCTCGATCGGTGGCGGAGCGCGACCACTCCCGGCGAGGTCGAGGCCGTCATTATCATCGTGCGGACGAGTCGGCCGTGTTCGGACGCCGGGCGGCGGGCGCTCCGCGAGTCCGCACAGATCGCGGTCGCCCGCGGCGTCGAGCGCTTCGCCGTCGTCGGCGAGCGCTCGAAGCGGCGGTACCTCAAGCGGACTATCGACGTCGAGGACATCGAGGTCGAGGCGTTCAACGACCCGTCGGCCGCCGCGACGTGGGCGTCGTCCGTCGACTCCGACTCGTCGTCGTCGATCGAGACGACGCTGTGAGACCGGCGCGTCCGCGCTTCTCTCCTCCTCGGTTAGTCTGACTGTCGCCGATTCAGACCGGCGCGTCCGTCTCGATCCCCGCCTCTTCGACGACGCGTTTCGCCTGGCGAGTGGCGCGCTCCCGGACCGCGGCGGCGTCGATTCCGACGTGCTCGCCGTCGGCGTAGCGGATCTCGCCGTCGACCATCGTGAACACTACGTCGTCACCGTGGGCCGCGTACACCAGGTGCGAGAGCGGGTCGTGGAGCGGCGTGGCGCGGGTCAGGTCGGTCGTGACCCCGATCACGTCCGCGCGCCGGCCCGCCTCGAGCGTGCCGAGCCGGTCGAAGCCGGCGGCGCTGGCGCCGTTCTCCGTCGCCATCTCCAAGACGGTCCCGGCGGGGAGCCGGGTCGGGTCGCGGGCGTCGACCTTCCCGAGGAGGCTCGCCTGCCGCATCTCCGTGAAGGCGTCGAGCGTGTTGTTACACGGCGGGCCGTCGTTACCGAGCGCGACCGCGATCCCGCGGTCGAGGTAGTCCTGGACCGGCGCGATCCCCGAGGCGAGCTTCATGTTCGAGGAGGGGCAGTGGGTGACGACCGTGTCCGTCTCCGCGAGCACCTCGCGCTCGCGCTCGTCCGTGTGGACGCAGTGCGCGAGCGTCACGTCCGGCCCCGTCAGCCCCACCTCGTCGAGCCAGAGGACGTTGCGCTTGCCGGTGTCGGCCTCGACCGTCTCGATCTCGTCCTCGTTCTCGCTGGCGTGGGTGTGGATCGTCACCCCGTCGTACCGGTCGGCCAGCTCGCGGCAGCCGCGCAGGCACTCCTCGGTACAGGTGACGGCGAACCGCGGCGTGACGGCGTAGCGGACGCGACCGTCGGCTGCGCCGTGGTACTCTCGAATGAGGGACTCGCTCTCCGCGAGCGCGGCGTCGGTCTCCTCCAACAGGCCGTCCGGCGAGTCGCGGTCCATCAGCACCTTCCCGAGCCGCGCGCGGATCCCCGTCTCGATCGCGGCCTCGAACGCCTCCGCGGCGTGGTTCACCGAGAGGTGGTCGACGACGGTCGTCGTCCCCGATTCGAGACACTCCAAGTATCCCAACTCGGCCGCGGCCCGGGTGGCCTCGGCGTCCATCGCCGCCTCCATCGGGAGCACGGCGTCGAACAGCCAGTCGAGGAGGGCGTCGTCGTCGGCGATCCCCCGCCCCAGCGACTGGACGGAGTGAACGTGGCCGCCGACGAGACCGGGCGCGACGATGTCGAACGCGCGTCGCTCGTGGTCGGGGTAGCGCTCGCGGAGGGTAGTCTCTTCGCCGACCGCGGCGATCGTTTTCCCCTCGACGACGACGGCGCCGTCGGGGATGACGGTCTCTGAGTCGGCGACGACGGTTCCGGCTAGCAGCATGTCCGTCCGTTCCTGACGGTCGACCGGTAAGAGGCTGTCCGTTCGGCGGCTCGCGTGACTCCGACCCGTGCGGGGCTGCCAAGCGATTTTACTGAGAGAACAGCGCGGTGGCGCGTGCCTGCGAGCGGTCGCCCCCGGCGACCGCGAGACAGCACGCGCGAGGGAGTCAGTCGCCGGAGCGAAGCGGAGGCGACTGACGAGGTTGGGGAGGCGTGAGGTGCTGTGCGGAGCGGTGGGGGTGGGACTCAAAGGGGCAGCTGGGAGGGCGGCGCAGGCGTTCACGAGAGCTTCGCTCTCGTGAGCCAATCAGAACGCGAAGCGTTCTGATGACGACGTAAGCACCGCAGGAACGACCGTAGGGAGTGACGAGGAGCGCAACGAGCGTGCGCCGCCCTCCCAGCTGGGGCTTTGGAGATGGTCTCCGCGGAAGCAACTACGTATCACCGAGCGGCTGGGGCTTTGGAGACTATCTACACCGAGTCGCGGCCGACTGTATCTAAATGTCCGTCAAGACTGTTGTCGCCCTCAGTTTACTCTAGTCGGCGGTCGCGGAACGCGCGGATCACGTCTTGGCGCGCGATGATGCCGACGAGGCGCCCGTCCTCATCGACCACAGGAACGCGATTAATATCTGGCTCGTCGCCGACGAGCAGGTCGAGGACCGCGTCGACGCCGGAGTCCGGCGTCACCGTCGCCACGTCGGCGCTCATCACGTCGGAGACGGGGCGGTCCGCGTTGCGGATCATGTCGACGCCGAGGTCGAGGTCGGCCCACGGGCGCTTCACCTGATAGGAGAGCGTGTCCACGAACGGCGGGAGTCCGATCGGGATCCACAGCGTCTCGTCTTCGGGTTCGAACAGGTCCACGAGGTCGGACTCGGTGATCACGCCGACCACCCGCTCGTCGTCGTCGACGACCGGGAAGCCGCTGAACTCGTAGCGGGCGAACCGCTTGAACACCTCGGCGACGTCGTCGTCCGGCGACACCGTCTTTACGTCCGGTTCCATCAGGTCGCGGGCGGTCAGCGTCATACCGGACGGTCGCGGCGGGAGGCCGTAGTCGTTTCGCCCCGCATCGAAACCGGGGATCCGCGGGACGGCGCCGAGCGCATGGCCCGCCGCTTCGCCGACGTAACGGACTTACGCGCCGGGGACGCAGTCGATCGCATGCACCGCAACGGCCACGTCGGGGCGTCGCTCGCCGTCTACGCCCCGTTCGGGTTCCTCGTGACCGCCCTCGCCTCGATAGAGGTCGGACTCGTCGGCGCCGCCGGCGTCGCGTCGCTGGCGATGGTCCCCGACCTCGACATTCGCGTCCCCTTCGTGAAGCATCGGGGGATCACGCACACCGTCTGGTTCGCGCTGCTCGTCGGGGTCGCCTTCGGCGTCGTCGGGCTGGCGCTCGGGTTCCAGAGCGGGGTCGCCGCCGCGCTCCTGTTCGGCGGCGCCGGGTTCCTGTTCGGCGCCGTGACGATCGTCTCGCACCTCCTCGCCGACGCGCTCACGCCGATGGGAATCCGACCGTACGCGCCCGTGTGGGACACCGAGTACACCCTCGACCTGTTCACGGCGGCGAACCCGCTCGCGAACTACGGGCTGTTGGGGCTGGGCGGCGTCGTCGCCGCGGTCGCGCTCGTCGCCGGCGCGGCGGTCCCGGTGTAGGAGGCCACGGGAACTCGACACACCCGAGAAGGTAGAGAATTCTATAGTGCTAAGATAAGAGATGTATAGAATCAAATTAACGCGCGAAATATCTTGATGTCCACAACCGCTGTTATGTGTTATGTCAAACACATAGAAACCGATCGAGTTCGAACATCCGAACGTACAAGGGGTAGACTCAACTCTAATTCGACAGCAGACGCCAACGCGTGATGCGCTGGTGAACTGCGAGTGATCGGATATACGAGAGCTGGCGCATCGGAGCTCTGCGCTGTAAAAGTCACTCTGGAGGTGTTAGCGCATCTCTGAGAAAACCACGGTGACAACCGTCATCTGCGGCACCGTTCTGGTCCTGACAGGGCACCCAGAGGGTATCGTCTTGATGACGGTTGCGCTTATGTCACACGTCGGGTAGGTTGCCCGACGAGTCTTCTCCTTTTTTGATCAGGTGGTTAGCCCGATTGACGGTGGAGACTGGTCCGTGGCGGTGGGTGTCTCCGCCTAATAGTGGGACATCGTATCCCATTAAACTTTCCATAGTGTGGAAATACTCTGTAGAAACCCTGTGAAGCGCATTTTACGAATAAACCGTCCGAGTAGGAGCGAATTCTCAAAGTCGGTGCACAGTTCGTTCTCATCAACGAACGGTCCGTTACCGCACGATAGACCAATGACGACCTCGTCACTGGCAACGTAAACGGATTGTAGAATGGCCGGGGTGGGCTCCGAACCCACGATCTCCGCATGTCCCAGGTCCGAGGCTCGGCGGAGCCACGGGAAGGACGCGGACGCTTCCAAGGCGTCACCGCACCGAATCTCTGAACCCTATGAGTGCGGCGCTATGTCCAGCTAAGCCACCCGGCCTCACCAGTTCGTACCGCGATGAGACCCTTTAACCTTCCCATCCGTCGGAGGGTTGTGAACCGATCGCAGATCCCCGCAGGCTGGCAGTTCCGGGGCGATACGGTGCCGGAGACGCCCGCGATCTCGGGCGCGACGAACGCGCTCGACCCGCGCTCACCGCCGACCCAGCGGATTTATGCCGGGCGCGGCGTATCCCGGGCGTATGAGCCTTCCCGAACTGCTCGCGGGGACCGTCGGCGACGAGGAGGTCGTCGCCGAGGTGCCGCTGGGCGGCGACGATCGACTCGCGGTCACGCCCACCCGGACCCTCGTCTACCGCGGCGACGGACTCCTCTCCGACGAGTCCGTCGACGAGTACGACCACGACGTCGAGCGCATCGAGGTCTCGGCGGGCCGCCGCAAGTCGAAGATCACCCTCGGATACGGTCTCGACGGCGACGAGACGCTCTCGGTCCCCTCGAAACGGGTCGACGACGTCCTCCACCCGATCCTCGCCGGCGTCCTCTCGTCGAGCGGCGTCACGGGACCGGGCGAGACCGTCGTCCGAACCTTCCGCTTCTCGGAACTCACCCTGATAGTCACCAGCGAACGGCTGGTCAAACACGTCGGCTCTGCCGTCTGGGACCCCGAGTTCGAGGAGTTCCACTACGCGGACCTCACCGGCCTCGACTTCGAGGAGGGGACCGTCGCCACCGCGGTCGTCCTCGTCCACGACGGTCGCTCGGAGCGGTTCAAAGCGCCGAACGAGTCCGCTCGGGCGGTCCGGGAGACCCTCGCCGACGCGGTGTGTTCGTTCCACGGCGTCGAGAGCGTAGAGGAGTTCCGCGTCGCCGCCGCCGAGGCGGACGAGTCGACGACGGACGGGAAGTCGGGCGGTACGACCGACTTCGGCGAGGGACCGGACCCGCTCTCGGCGTCACCGGTCGCCGACGCGGAGGCCGACGCCGACGGAGCCGAAACGGCGTCGGACGGGGCGGTCGACGCCGCCGACGCCGCCTCCCGATCGGAGCCGGTCATCGACGGCGACGACGCCGTGGGAGAGACCGCGGAAGGGACCGACGCAGCCGGAGAAGCCGGCGCCGCGACGGAGACCGACGCCCCGGGGGCGTCGTCCGCCGAACCGTCGGAGCCGAGCGACGACGACGACCCGCTGGACGCGGACCCGCTCGCCGCGGACGCGGCCGTCGACGACGCGACCGGGGCAGATCCGGCGGATCCCCTCGACGCGGACGCGACGACGACCGCGTCCGCCGAAGGGGTCGAACGGGGGCCGACGGACGAACCCGCGGCGATGGACGGCCCGGCAGACGAACCCGCGGCGGACCCGACAGTCACCGACGCCGTGGGGGCGGACTCCGGCTCCGACGCCGGAACGATCGATGCCGACGCCGAGGACGACGCCGATGTCACCGGCCCGGACGACGACGGGTTCGACGGGTCGCCGTTCGAGAGCGCCGGCGTCGAGGACGCGGACCTCGCGAGCGAGGTCGCCGCGCTGCGGCGTACCGTCGAGGCGCAGTCCGAGCGGCTCGACCGGCAGTCGACGCTCATCGAACAGCTGATCGAAGAGCTTCGGCGAGGGCGGTGACGGACGCGACCGCCGCGGCGGCGGCGTGCCGAGCCGCCGCCCTAATTCTCTCGGCTGAGACTCGTGTCGAACGCGTTATCCGACCGGCGACGAACCCACGACCGTGACAGGCGGACTGGGCACTCGGGTCGGCGCGGTGTTGAGCGACGTCGCGACCACGGAGGGACGGCTGGCGGTCACCGCCGGCATCGCCGTCGTGACGCTCGCGGTCGGCTGGCTGCTGCTTCCGAAGGCGGTCCGCGCCGGGGAGCGAACCGCCTCGGGATGGGTCGATCGGTTCCTCGACGGCCGGGCTGGAGAGTCGGCAGAGGGCGCGGTCGAGACGCTCCGCGAGGGAGTTCCCGTCTCGTTCCTCCTGCGGATGGCGGTCGGACTCTCGCAGCTCGCGCTGTTCGCGCTGGCGGGCGTCGCCGTGCTGACGGTGTGGGGGCGATTCGACTTCGTGGTCGGAGTGTTACCCGTCGCCAGAAACGCCGTCAGGGTCGGGGGACAGGTCCTCGTCTCGGCGGTCCTGCTCGGCGGCGCCTACCTCGTCAGCGACGCGCTTGAGGCGTACGTCGCGGATCTGTCGGCCGACAGCGACCGGATCACCGCCCACCAAGAACAGCTCCTCACCCGGCTGGCGCAGGTCGGACTGCTCATCCTCGCGGGGATAACGGTCCTCGGTATCTGGGGCGTGAACCTCGGCGGTCTCCTGGTCGGCGCCGGCTTCCTCGGGATCGTCCTCGGGATGGCGGCCCGGCAGACGCTGGGGTCGCTCATCGCCGGCTTCGTGCTGATGTTCGCCCGTCCGTTCGAGATCGGCGACTGGGTCGAGATCGGCGACCAGGAGGGGTTCGTCACCGACATCACGATCATGAATACCCACATGCGGAACTTCGACGGGGAGTACGTCGTGGTTCCGAACGACCTCGTCGCCAACCAGGCGATCACGAACCGGAGCCGCGAGGGGCGCCTCCGGATCCACATGGAGGTCGGGATCGGGTACGACGACGACCCCGACGAGGCGGCCGAGATCGCCGAGGAGGTCCTCGACGGGATCGATACGATCGCGAACAACCCCCAGCCGTACGCGATCCCCTCCGGCTTCGGCGACTCCGCGATCCTGCTCGACCTCCGGTTCTGGATCGACCCGCCGACCCCGCAGGCGCGGTGGCGCTCGAAGGCGGTCGCGGTCGAGCGGATCCAAGAGCGCTTCGCCGACGCCGGCATCTCGATCCCCTACCCGCAGCGGACCGTCTCCTATCCCCCCGAGACGGCGGAAGCGGAGGAGACGGTCGAGCGCGTCGAGCGGATCGACGAGGACGGCGACGAGCGGTCGAACGATCGACCCGCCTGAGGCTCCCTCGGCTCGGGCGGCCGTTATCTATCCGACGGCCCGGTGTAGCCGCTCGGCAGCTCCGTCCCGCGGCCCGTGAACAGGCGCTCGAACCGCTCGATGCGCTCCAGGATGTAACTGAGCGCCGCCGTGAGCGAGTTGGCGCCGATCGAGAGCAGGTGGCGCGCACCCTTCGTGCGGTCGGCGTGATAGAAGCTGATCTCCCCTTCCGGCTCGGTGTTCCGCTCCGGCATCACCACCAAGTCCTGTCTGGAGGGACCGTGTCGGAAGACGAGGACGTCCGTGAGCGAGTCGGCGCCGTAGGTGACCACGTCGTGGAGGACGCTCCACTTCGGCGGCGTCTCCTCCGCGAGCGCGTCCGCGTCGACGACGTTCCGCATCGTCGTCGCGGTCGAGACGCGCTCTAAGCCCGATCCGCGCCGGTTCCGAAGCCACGCGAGCAGTCGCTCGACGAGGTCGCGGAAGCCGTCTGGCGCCGAAAAACGGCCGCCAGACCGCTCCTGCGGCAGCGAGCCTCGCGTCACTTCGGTCCGCTCTCCCATGCGAATACCCCCGGTCCCATCATGTTAATAGGTACCGGTCGGCCGCATCCGTCTCGGTAGCGGCCGCTCCGGCTCCCGGCTCACCGGTCCCGACCGAACCCGGCCGCGAACGTCTCTTCGTCGACCGAGAGGACGGTCGGCCGGCCGTGCGGGCAGGCGTACGGGCGGTCGCACTCGCCGAGGCGGTCGAGTAGGTTCCGGAGGTCGCCGTCGTCGAGACCGGAGAAGTCGCCGCGCTTCAGCGAGGGGTGACACGCCAGGTCCGCGAGCAGGGCGTCGCGCGCGTCCCGAGGGGTCTCCCGACCGCCGCTCGCCGCCGACAGCGCCGCGAGCGCGTCGCGGAAGGCGTCCGCGTCCGCGGTTCGGCCGAACGGCGCGGGGACGGTCCGCAGGCGACGCGCGCCGCCGCCGAACGCCTCGGTCTCGAAGCCGAGCGCGGCGAGGTCCTCCGAGTGCGCCCTCGCGGCCGCCGCCTCGTCGGCCGACAGCGAGACGGTCGCGGGCGGGTCGAGCGTCGCGGTCGACACCGGGTCGCCGTCGAACGCGCGGGCGAGCCGCTCGTAGTTCACTCGCTCGTGGGCCGCGTGCCCGTCGATCACGAGCAGTTCGTCGCCGGACTCGACGAGGACGTAGAGGTCGCGGAAGGCGCCGATCGGCTCGGCGTCCGCGAACGCGCCGGCGCGCGAGCCGTCGTCGTCGCCGACGGGGTCGAGCGCGGAGCCGAGGTCGGTGGCGACATCCGCCGAGCGCCGGAGGTCCGCGCCCGTGAGCGCGTCCGCGACGACCGACGCCACCGCGTCCGCGACCGCGTCGGCGTCGCGGAGTCCCACCTCGCGCTTGGCTGGGTGGACGTTCGGGTCGACGCGATCGGGCGGGATCGACGCGTCGACCGCCGCCACCGGCTCGCGGCCGTCGGGGAGGAGCCGGCCGTAGCCGTCGCGGACCGCGGCCGCGAGGCGATCGTTCCGGACCGGCCGGCCGTTCACCGAGACGCGGACGTGGTCGCGGGTGGCACGGGTGATCGACGGGTACGCCAGCGCGCCCGAGACGCCGACGTCGACGGGGGACGCGTCGCGCTCGCCGTCCGCTTCGACGTCGACGCTCGCGGAGACGGTCGTCGACCGGCTGGCGGTGTCGCGGTCGTACACGCCGAGCAGCGCGTCCGTGCGGTCGGTTCCGGGCGTCGACAGCGTCGTCGACCCGTCGTGGTCGAGCGTGAACGCGACCGACGGGTTCGCCAGCGCGTAGTCGGCGACGAGCGAGGAGACCCGCGCGAACTCCGCGTTCGCCCCCGCGAGCGACTCCCGGCGGGCCGGTCGGGTCGCGAACAGGTCCTCGACGACGACCGTCGTCCCGCGGGCGCGGGCCGCGGGTTCGACCGCGACGTCCGGCTCGCCGCCCGGCCTCCCCGACCCCGTCGCGGCCTTCGCGGTCCCGTCGACGACGACCCGTGTGCCGACCCCGTCGCCCGGGCTGGTCACGAGTTCGAGCCGGGCGGCCTCGGCGATGGCCGCGAGCGCCTCGCCCCGGAAGCCGAGCGACGCGACGCCGACCGGGTCGCCGTCGGGCGCCAGCTTGCTCGTCGCGTGGCGCTCGACGGCACGCTCGGCGTCCGTGCGGCTCATCCCTCGGCCGTCGTCCGCGACGTGGATCCGGTCTGTCCCGTCGCCGTCGACGGCGATCTCGACCCGAGAGGCGTCCGCGTCGAGCGCGTTGTCGACCAGTTCGCCGACGACTCGAGCGGGACGCGTCACCACCTCGCCGGCCGCGATCCGGTCGACCGTCGCCTGATCGAGCCGGCGGACGCGCCCCTCGTCGTCGGCCGAGTCGCCGCGGGCCTCGGCGGCGTCTCCGGCGCCGGGCGCGCCGCGACCGGCGTCTCGATCACCCGTCATCGTCGACCTTCGATTGGAGGTCGTGGAGGGCGTTCAGCGCCTCGATCGGCGTCATCCGGGCGAGGTCGAGGTCGCGGAGTTCGGCGGCGAGGTCGGGCGGCGCGCCGGCGGCGACCCCCTCGTCAGGGTCGGTCGGCGGACGCGCGGGGTCGCCCTCGGTCGGGGTTTCGGTCGACGGATCCGTCTCGGTCGGGGTGTCGCCCGCCTCCCGGCCGGCCTCGTCGCGCTCCCCCGACGCCTCCTCCGCGAGGAACTCGCGCAGCGACGCGTCGTTGTCGCGGTCGGTCTCGTCCGGGTCGGTCTCGTCTATCGCCGCCGCGTCGCCGGTCGCCCCCTCGGCTTCGGCCCCGCTCGGGTCCCGACCGCGTTCCGCCTCCTCCGCGGCGACGAGGCCGCGGGCGCGGTCGACGACGGGACCGGGAACGCCGGCCAGCTCCGCGACCTCGACGCCGTACGACGACGAGGAGGCGCCGGGGACGACCCGGTGGAGGAACGTCACGTCGCCGTCCTCGCGGGTGGCGGTGAAATGGAGGTTGAAGACGCGCTCGCGCTCGTCGGCCAGGTCCGTGAGACCGTGGTAGTGGGTCGCAAAGAGGGCTGTCGCGCCGAGTTCGTCGTGGAGGAACTCCGCGGCCGCGCGGGCGATGGCGCGCCCGTCAGTGGTCGCGGTTCCCCTGCCGACCTCGTCAAGGAGGACGAGCGAGTCGGCGCCGGCGTCGTGGAGGATCTCGGTGAGCTCGCTCATCTCGCGCATGAACGTCGACTGTCCGCCCGCGATGTCGTCGGAGGCGCCGACGCGGGTGAACACGCGCTCGAAGACCGGGAGCGTCGCCGCCTGCGCGGGGACGAACGACCCCGTCTGCGCGAGCACGACCGCGAGCGCGACCGACCGCATGTACGTCGACTTCCCGCTCATGTTCGGGCCCGTGATCACGGCGACCGAGCCGCGCGGGAGATCCGCGTCGTTCGGCACGAACGACTCCTCCGTCCGCTCGACGACCGGGTGTCTGCCGCCCTCGATCTCGATACCGGGGGCGGGATCGGCGGGGGCCGGATCGGCGGAGGCGTCGAGAGCGTCGTCGACCCCCGCTTCGGGGTCCTCCCGAAGCTCGGGGCGAACGTAGTCGCGCTCGACCGCGACCGCGGCGAGCGAGGTCAGCGCGTCGAGTTCGGCGAGCGCGTCCGCGAGGCCCTGGACCCGTTCGGTCTCGGCCGCGACGTGCTCGCGGACGTCGACGAACAGCTCGTACTCCAGGGCGTCCGCGCGCTCGGCCGCGCCGACGATCTCCTCTTCGCGCTCCTTCAGCTCCGGGGTGACGTAGCGCTCGCTGTTCTTCAGCGTCTGTCGGCGCCGGTAGTCGTCGGGGACGCGGTCGAGGTTCGCGTCGGTCACCTCGATGTAGTAGCCGTGGACCTGGTTGTGGCCGACCGACAGCGAGTCGATCCCGGTGCGCTCGCGCTCGCTCGCCTCCAGGTCGGCGACCCACTCGCGCCCCTCGCGCTCGGTGGCGCGCAGGTCGTCGAGGTCGTCGTCGAACCCCTCGCGGATCACGCCGCCCTCCGTGATCTCCTGGGGTGGGTCGGTCGCTATCGCGCCGTCGATCAGCTCGCGGACCGCGGTCAGCTCGTCGAGCCGCTCGCGGAGGTCGCGGAGGTGGTCGGTGCGGGGGCGGGCGGGGTCGTCCGCGTCCGCGCCGTCGGCATCTGTCGCGCCCTCGCCCACCGCGCCCGCGAGCGTCGCCTTCAGCTCCGGGACGACCGCGAGCGTCCGGTGAAGCGAGCGCAGGTCCCGGGCGTCGGCCCGGCCGCGCGAGACGCGGCTCACCAGTCGTTCGAGGTCGTATGCGGTCGCGAGCGCGTCGGCGATCCCCTCGCGGGCGAGGCTCCGGTCCGCGAGCTCGCCGACCGCGTCGTGGCGGCTCCGGATCGCGTCGGCGTCGACGAGCGGCCGGCGGAGCCAGCGCTCCAGACAGCGCCGCCCGAGCGCGCAGTTCGTCTCGTCGAGCGCGTCGAACAGCGTGTCGCTCGCGCCCAGCCCGCGGTTCTCGAACAGCTCCAGGCTGCGCTGGGCCGCCGCGTCGAGCCGGAGGCGGTCGCGGGGGTCGTACCGCCGGATCCGGGTCACGTACGAGAGCGGCCCGTCGTCGCCCTGCGTGTACTCGGCGTACGCGAGCACCGCGCCCGCCGCGCGCAGCTCCGCGTCGGCGTCGAATCGGCGGTCGGGCGCGGGGAGGTACGGCTCCAGCCGCTCGCTCGCGGTCCGGCGGTCGAAGGCGCTCGCGTCGTAGTCGTGGGTCGTCCAGCCGCGCGCCGCGTCGCTCGGCTCGAATTCGGGGGCGTCGGGTCCGGCGATGAGTTCCGCCGGCGCGATCCGGTCGAGTTCGCCCGCGACCGCGTCCGCGTCGCCCGACGTGACGAGACACTCGCCCGTCGAGACGTCGACGGCGGCGAGACCGACGGTTTCCGCTGACTCGGCGACCGCGGCCACGTAGTTCGTCGTCCCCGATTCGAGGAGGTCGTCCTCGACGACGGTCCCAGGGGTGATCACCTCGGTGACGGCGCGGTCGACCAGCCCGGACGCCTGCTCGGCGTCCTCGACCTGGTCGCCGAGCGCGACGCGGTAGCCCGCGTCCAGCAGCGCTTCGAGGTAGGGGGCGGCGTTGTCGATGGGGATCCCGGCCATCGGGTAGTCGCCGGTGGAGTCGGAGCGCTCCGTCAGCGTCACCTCGCAGACGCGCGCCACGGTCTCGGCCGCCTCGCAGAACGCCTCGTAGAAGTCGCCGACCTGGAATAAGACGAGCGCGTCCTCGTGGTCGGCACAGAGGTCGGCGTACTGCGAGAGCATCGGCGTGAGCGCCTCGCGGGCGGCCGCGATCCCGGGCGGCAGTCCGGTCACCGTCTCTCGGTCCGCCGGTTCCATACCCCGTATCCGGGCGGCCGCGGGCATAAACGGTGCGGAGGCGAGACGCGAGGCGCCGGCGCTCCCGGAGAGGGGTCGGCGAGAGCCTTACGGTCCTGCGACCCCGAATACGGCCGTGACGAACCGAACGATCGTCGTGGGGCTCGCCGGGACGTTCGTCGGCATGACGGCGCTGCTCGTGATCGGCGGGATCGTCCTCCACCCGATCGCCTTGGCGCTCGCGGTCCCGTTCGGCGCCGTCTCGTACTTCCTCTGGTACCACGCCACGGGTCGCCTCCACGACCAGGCCCGGCGGTCCGCCGAGCAGGCGGGACCGACGGAGCGCCAGCGCGCCAGACAGCGCGCCCGCGCGGAGGCCAACCGGGAGCGCGCGTACCGCGCCGCCGGCGCCGCCGACGGCGGCCGCGGCCCGGGACCGGGTCAGCGCGACGCCCGTGGAACCGGGAGTCGGGCCGGTCCCGACGGATCCGAGACCCGCGACCCCCGCGACCGCGCGCCCTCGACCGGCGGGATGACCGAGCGCCAGGCGTACGAGACGCTCGGACTCGACCGGACGGCCGACGGCGAGACGGTGCGCCGGACGTACCGCGAGCGCGCGAAGCGGCTCCACCCGGACGGCGCGGACGGCGACGAGGAGGAGTTCAAGCGGCTCAACGAGGCGTACGAGGTGCTGACGGACTGACGGAGCGGTCGGAAAACAGCCCGTCGTCGCCGACGACTCACTCCGTGTCGACCGCGGCGGCGACCGCCCGCTCGGCCTCGTCGAGTTCGGCCAGCGTGTTGACGTTCGTGAATGTGCGCTCGGTCGTCAGCGACCGGATCGCCTCGTCGTCGACGACGACGGCGTCCAGCCGGTCCACCAGCGCGAGCACCTTCCTGTCTCCGCGGTCGAGCGCGCGGTCGCAGGCGTCCGTGGCGGGGTCCGTCGCGTACACCGCCTGTGTCGTCTGATACCAGCGATCGTCGAGTCGCGGGACGACCGCCTCGGTCTCGGTCTCAGTGCCGCTCGCCGTCCCTGCGGCCGTCTCGCGCAGCGCCGCGACGAACGCGGGGTCGACGAACGGCATGTCGCAGGCGACGACGACGGCGTAGGGGTCGGTCGCGGCCCGGCAGGCGTTCCGGATCCCCGCCAGCGGGCCCAGGTCCGGCTCCTCGTCGAGCGCCCAGCGGACGGGGAGCGGGATCCCCGACAGCGCCTCCGCGATCGCCTCGCGCTGGTCCGGGCGACAGTTGACGACGAGTTCGTCGACGACGGGGTCGCCGCCCCCGGCGCGGTCGGCGCCCGGCGGAACCGGGTCGTCGGTCCCCGCGAACCGGTCCGCGACCCGACGGATCATCGGGACGCCGGCGATCGGCGCGACCGCCTTGTCGGCGTCGCCGAAGCGCGTCGAGCGCCCGCCGGCGAGGATGGCTCCGGTGGTCACGGCCGCGGCTTGGGCGGCGGGGGACTTCGCGGTTGCGGTGGCGACGACCCGGAGGGAACCCCGTCCCGGCTCGATCCGCGAACGGCGCTCTCGCCCGCCCATCCGCCCGAAAGCGACCCGTTAAGTGGCCGGCGACCCACGTATCTGCCATGCCAGAGGCCACGGATCTGGAGGAGCTGAAGCGGGGGACCGAGCTGGTCAAGCGCGGCTTCGCACAGATGCAGAAGGGCGGCGTGATCATGGACGTCGTCAACCGCGAGCAGGCCCGCATCGCGGAGGACGCCGGCGCGGTCGCCGTGATGGTGCTCGAACACGTCCCGGCGGACATCCGCAAGCGCGGCGGCGTCGCGCGGATGCCCGACCCCGAGCGCGTCCCCGAGATCATCGACGAGGTGTCGATCCCGGTGATGGGGAAATCGCGGATCGGCCACCGCAAGGAGGCGGAGATCCTGGAGGCGCTCGGCGTCGACATGATCGACGAGTCGGAGGTGCTCACGCCCGCCGACGACGAGTACCACACCGACAAGCGCGACTTCACCTCCCCGTTCGTCTGCGGCGCCCGCAACCTCCCCGAGGCGCTCCGCCGGATCCGCGAGGGCGCGGCGATGATCCGGACGAAGGGCGAGGCCGGCACCGGTGACGTGAACCAGGCCGTCAAACACCAGCGCACCATCAAAAACCAGGTCCGAACGCTCACCGGGCTCAACTACGAGGAGCGCGAGAAGTGGGCCCGCGAGCACGGCGCGCCCCGCGACCTGGTCCACGAGACCGCCGAGGCCGGCCGGCTCCCGGTCGTCAACTTCGCGGCCGGCGGCATCGCGACGCCCGCCGACGCCGCCCTGATGATGTACCACGGCTGCGACGGCATCTTCGTCGGCTCCGGCATCTTCGGCGCGGAGGACCCCGAGGCGATGGGCACCGCCATCGTCGAGGCCGTCAACAACTGGGACGACCCCGACGAGCTCGCCCGGATCGCGAGCGGCACCGGCAAGGGGATGAAGGGCCAGTCGAACGAGGACATGAAAGAAGAAGAGAAGCTCCAAGGCCGCGGCGTTTAAATAGGCGTTTTCGGCAGCGCGACGGTTTTTTTTTATAAGTGAACTGCGGTGGCGCGTGCCTCTGAGCGCCCGAAGGGCGCGAGGAGCACGCGCGAGGGAGTCGCGGGGGCCCGCCGCCCCCCCCCCCCGGGGGGGGGGGGGGGGGGGGGGGGGGGGGGGGGGGGGCCGGGGGGGGGGGGGGGGGGGGGGCCCCGGGCCGCCACCCCCCCAGCGCGGCAG
>NZ_JAGGKE010000008.1 GCF_017873555.1 Halorubrum trapanicum
ACCTCGCGCCTCCCCCGCCTCGTCGCTGGCGGCTATCGCCGCCAGCGACTCCCTCGCGCGTGCGACTCACGCCCTTCGGGCGTTCGTCGGCACGCGCCACCGCGGTTGATTCTTCGTCGTCGTCCCGGTGGCTTTTCGGCGTCGCTCGCGTGTTCCGATCCATGACCGAGACAGCCGAGTCCGCCCCGACGGTCGCGGTCGTCGGCGGCGGCGCGGTCGGCGTCACGGCGGCCTCCGACCTCGCGGCCCGCGGCGCGGACGTGACGCTCTACGAGCGCGGCGAGCTGGCGGCCGAGAGCTCGGGTCGCGCGGCGGGCGTCCTCTACGACGCCTACGCCGAGGACGTCGACGCCGCGGTCGGCGCGCGGTCGATCGAGCGGTTCCGCGCGTTCGACCGGTCGCTGCCGGGGTTCTCGTTTTCGCCCTGCCCGTACGTGATCGCGGTCCGCGAGGGCGACCCCGAGGCCGACGCCGTCCCGGCGATGGTCGAACGCATGCGCGACCACGCCCGCGAGGTGTCCCTCGTTGACCCCGACGAACTCGGCGAGCGCTTCCCGTCGCTCCGGACCGACGACCTCGCCGTCGCGGCGGTCGCCGAGGGCGCGGGGTGGACCGACCCGCCGAGCTACGTCCGCGCGCTCGGCGAGCGGGCCGCCCGGGAGGGCGTCGCCATAGAAACGGAGACCGCGGTCGCGCTCGGCCCGCGGACCGACTCGGGACGCGAGATCCGGATTCGCGACGCCGGCGACGACGGGAACTCGGAGACCGAGACCCGCGCCTTCGACGCCGTCGTCGTCGCCGTCGGGGCGCACACCCGGTCGCTGCTCGCGGACGCCGGCGTCGCGGTCCCGGTCGTCCCCTATCGCGTCCAGGCGCTCGTGGCTCGGGACGACTACGACGGGCCGATGACCTACGACGCCACCGCGGACGCGTACCTCCGCCCGCACCCGGACGGCCTGCTCGCGGGCGACGGCACGGAACCGGTCCCGGCCGACCCCGACGACTACCGGCGGGAGGCGGACGACTGGTTCCGCGAGGACATCGCTGCCGTCCTCGACGAGCGACTCGCCCGCGGCGACTCTCTCGACCGCGCCGATCGCACTAACCGCACTGACCCCGACTCGGATGTCTCGCGGGCGTGGGCCGGACTCTGTACTGCGACCCCCGACGGCGACCCGCTCGTCGGGCCGGTCGAGTCGGCGGCGGACGACCCGACGCTGTTCGTCGCCGCCGGCTGGCAGGGGCACGGATTCATGCGCTCGCCGGCGATCGGCGAGACGCTCGCCGAGGGCGTGTTGGCGTCGCTCTCCGGGATCGCGTTCGACGCGCCCGACTCGCCGTGGATCGGCGCGTTCGACCCGACCCGGTTCGACGGCGACGAGGTGTTCGAGATCGCGGAGGGGATGTCGCTGTCGAACCGGACGGAGGAGACGTAACCGGTCGAAAAAGCGCGGTCAGTCGTCTTCCTCGACCACGTCGACGTCGCTCGACTCCCCGCGTTTGGGGATCTCGACGTGGAGCGTGCCGTTGCGCGTGAGCGTCGCGTTCGCGCCCTCGGGGGTCACGTCCGCGTCGCGCGGGAGGTCGACGCTGCCGGACAGCGAGACGCCGCGGCCGGGGAACACGAGGTCGTGGCCGTCGTAGAAGTCGCGGAAGCGTTCGAGGCTCACCTCGACGGTGTGATCGAGGAAGGTGACGTCGACGTCCTCGCCGCGGACGCCGGGGGCGTCGAAGACGACGAGGTACGCGTCGTCGCTCTCGAGGAGGTCGGACGAGAGCGGGCGGCCCTCCTGGACGCGGCCCCACCCGCGGCCGACGCGTTCGAGGGCGCTGCGGAGCGCGGACCGACCGGTCTCGACGAGTCCGCCCACGGCTCACACCTCGATTTCGACGAGGTCGCTCCCGCCGCAGTACGGACACGAGAGGTCCCCGACCGCGTGGTCGTCGGGCACGTCGTACGTGTAGTGGTTCTCGAACATGTCCAGCTCGCAGTCGTCGCTGACGCACTTGACCTCCATCGTCGATGGCATGTCCCGATATTGTGTCGGCGAGGGCTTAAACGGCGTGGCGGCGGCGACCCGGGGGCGCGAAACGCGCCGCGCGGCGGTCAGATCCCAGCGCCGCGAAGCCGCTCGGGAACGACCGTTCGCTCCGCGAGCAACGCGAGGAGGGTCCCGACCGCGACTCCCGCCAAGAACCCGGGACCGTACGAGAAAAGCGCCGGGGCGAACGCGAGCGCGACGCCGAGCCAGACCGAGGCGACGAGGATCCCCACGCCGCCGGCGACGTACGTCAGCGTCTCGCGGCGATCCTCCGGGACTCGGTCGCGCGCCAGCCACGCGATCGGTCCGAAGACGAGGGCGGTCCCGGCCGCCCACGCGGCCGCGACGCCCCACGGGCGCGGCTCGGCGGCGTAGAACTGTCCCGCGGCGAAGAGGAAGACGCCGCCGAACACGACGTATCGCACGACGCGCAGTCGGGTCGAAACCGTCTCGGAGGGCATACGATTCGATCCCGAGCGAGCTGATATAAATAATTCCCCGCCGCGTTCCGTGCTGTGCGTTCCGCCGCCGCGTTCCGTCCGCGTGTCCGGCCCCCGACGTTCCGCACGCTTTTCCCGTCTCGGCCGACTACGGAGGGTAACATGACCGATTCGCCCGCGTCGGCCCGGGGGTCGCTCCCGGCCGACCCGAACGACCTCTCCGTCACCGTCGTCGACGGGTACGTCGACGAGCCGGCCCACTTCGGCGTCCCGCCGTACCTCTCGACGTACCCGCGGTACACGGCGGGCGCGCTCGTCGACGCGGGCGTCCCCGAGTCGCAGATCACCTACCACACCATCGACGAACTGCGCGAGGACCGGTCGAAACACGCCGACGTGGCCGACGCGGACCTCATGGTGTACGTCGGCGGGATGACGGTGCCCGGGAACTACGTCGGCGGCACCCCGGCGGAGCCGGACGAGGTGCGCGAACTCGGCTGGACCGCCGACGGCGTGACGCTGCTCGGCGGTCCCGTTCGATTCGGGGTCGGCGAGGAGAACGCTGGCGCACAGGAGACGCAGCGCGACGACCTCGACTACGACTTCGTCGCGATGGGCGACGTCGAGGCCGCGGCTCACGACCTCGTCCGCGAGGGGCTTGAGGGGTACGGCAACCGGATGCGGACGAACGAGGAGGTCGACCGCTGGGCGCGGCTGGGGGCGTTCGTCGTCGAGCAGCACCCGAACCACCCCGACTACCTCATCTGCGAGATGGAGACCTCCCGCGGCTGCGCCTACCGCTGCTCGTTCTGTACGGAGCCGCTGTACGGCGATCCGGCGTTCCGCGCGCCCGGTTCGGTCGTCGGCGAGGTCGACGCGCTCTCGGACCGCGGGGTGAAGCACTTCCGGCTCGGGCGGCAGGCCGACATCCTCGCGTTCGGCGGCGACGGCGAGGCGCCGAACCCGGACGCCCTCCGCGAGCTGTACGGCGGGATCCGCGAGGTCGCGCCCGACCTCCGGACGCTCCACCTCGACAACATGAACCCCGTGACGATCACGGACTACCCCGAGGCATCCCGCGAGGCGATCCGGGTCATCGCCGAGCACAACACCCCCGGCGACACGGCCGCGTTCGGTCTCGAATCCGCCGACCCGGTCGTTCAGGAGGAGAACAACCTGCTCGTCACCGCCGAGGAGTGTTTAGAGGCCGTCCGCGTCGTCAACGAGGAGGGCGGCTGGCGCCCGGGCGACACGCCCGAGACGACGCCCGGCGACCCGACCCGCGTCACCGGTCCCTCCACCGGGCCGGACGCCTCGCCGCGGCTGCCGAAGCTGCTCCCCGGGATCAACCTCGTCCACGGGCTGACGGGCGAGCGCCCGGAGACGTACGAGCACAACAGGGAGTTCCTCCAGTCGGTGTACGACGAGGGGCTGATGCTCCGCCGGATCAACATCCGGCAGGTGATGGCGTTCGCGGGCACCGAGATGGCCGAGACGGGCGCCGACATCGCACAGGAGCACAAAGAGCAGTTCCAGGCGTACAAGCGGGAGGTCCGCGAGACCATCGACAACCCGATGCTCGACCGCGTCGTCCCGCCGGGGACCGTCCTGCCCGACCTCCACCTCGAATACCATCAGGACGGGAAGACGTTCGGGCGCCAGCTCGGCACCTACGCGCTCCTCGTCGCGGTCCCGGGCGAGCGCGAGCTGGGGACCGCGATCGACGTGGCGATCACCGACCACGGCTACCGCTCCGTGACGGGCGTCCCGTACCCGCTCGACGTCAACGCGGCCTCGATGGACGAGCTGACGGCGATCCCCGGGATCAACCGGAACACGGCCGGCGACGTCGTGGTCGGCCGCCCGTACGAGTCTGTCGACGCGGTCGACGCCGGGGTCGCCGACCTCGGGGCGTACGCGGTCGCCGGCGACACCGACGTGCCGATCCCCGGCCGCGACCGTCCCGGCTCCGGACCCGGACCGGCCGCGCGGTCGTCGCTCGGCCGCGGGGACTGATCGATGTCGGGCGACGACCCGGAGACCGGCGGCGGTCCGATCTCGAGCGACGAGCCCGCCGTCACCCGGATCGAAGTCCCCGTCGACACCCGCGCCCCCGGCGGGACCACGAACGCGTACCTCCTCGGCGGCCTGCTCGTCGACCCGGCGGCCCGGACCGACGCGCTCGACGCGGCGCTCGCGGAGCGCGGCTCGGACGACGCGGCCGCCCCCGCCGTCGAGGCGATCGCGGTCACCCACGCGCACCCTGACCACGTCGGCGGGGTCGCTGAGTACGCGGCCCTGACGGACGCGACCGTCGTCGCCCGCGAGGGTCACGCGGACCGCTTCGCCGCGGCGACCGGAATCGACCCCGACGAGACGGTCGCACCGGGCGAGGCGGTCGGTGACACCGCGGTCCGCGCGGTCGACACGTCGGGGCACGCGCCCGACCACGTCGCGTTCGCGGTCGGTGAGCCGGAGGAGAGATTTGAACCGTCGGCGGGCGGACCGGCGCCCTCCGCGCTGTGTTGCGGCGACCTCGCCGTCGCCGAGGGGAGCGTCGCGGTCGCCGCGCCCGAGGGCGACCTCTCGGCGTACCTCGCGAGCCTCGAACGCGTCCGCGACGCCGGCTACGACCGGCTCCTCCCGGGGCACGGCCCGCCGATCGACGACCCGGCGGCGACCTGCGACCGGCTGATCGAGCACCGGCTGGCGCGCGAGCGCGACGTGGTCGCCGCGATCGACGATGGTGCCGCGGACCTCGACGCGGTCGTCGACGGCGCCTACGGGAAGGACCTCTCCGGCGTGCGGGACCTCGCGCGGGCGACGGTCGCCGCGCACGTCGAGAAGCTGGTCGGCGAGGGGCGGGTCGAAGCGGCGTGGCGCGCGCGGTTGGCGGACGCCGGGTTCGACTGACTCCGCCCCTCCTGCCGCGCTCGTCGCGGCCGACTATGGCTCCGCCTCCAACTCCCCGACGACCTCGGACAGCGGCGTCTCCGTCACGTCGACGAAGCGCCCGCCGGCGGCGACGATCCCGCCGTCGGTCTCGGGGTCGTCGCCGACGTGGACGAGGGCGGACGTCGAGGTCCCGAGCGCCTCGGCCGCGGCCTCGAACGCGGAGGGGTGCGGCTTGCGCCAGCCGCAGCCGACGCTCGTCGTGACCGCGTCGAACTCGCCGCGGAGTCCGGCGCGGATCAGCGTTCTGGGCACGAGTTCGGGGACCGCGCAGTTCGAGAGCAGGCCGACTGGACCGCGCTCGCCGGCGCCGCGGACCGCGTCGAGCGCGCCGTCGCGTCGGGTCACGTCCGGGTCGAACGCCGCGATCACGGCGTGTCTGGCGACGTTCCCCGTCACGTCGACGCCGCGGGAGTCGAGCGCGCGGGCGACGTGTGCGGGGAGGGGGACCTCCGCGCCCGCCGGCGCCTCGACGTGTCGCTCGCCGTACGCGACGTGCCAGTCGTCGGGAACCGTCACGTCGCGGGACTCCAGTTCGCGCGCGACCGCTTCCGCCGGATCGGACGGGTACTCCACGTCGACGAGGGTCCCGAAGAGATCGAAGGTGACTGCCACGATACCGCCGTTAGGGGCAAACCCGGATTGAAGCTGTCGGTCGGGGCGGCCGCTCCCGGTGGCGGTCGCACGCGTCCCGCGCGGTCACACCCCGAAGTGGAGCGTGAACAGCCGGTAGAGACCGGTCACCCACGCGCAGAGCCACAGCAGCATGAAGCCGGCGACGCCCGCGCGGAGCCGCTTGCGCCAGTGGCCCATGTCCTCGTGGATCTCGTCGATGTCGACGTCGAGGTCCTCGTACGCGTCGGCGTTCCGCTTCGCTTGGAAGATCCGCACGATCCCGGTGAGCGCGAACGCCAGCAGGGCGTACGCCTGGACGCCGAAGAAGGCGTGGAGGATCGCCATCCCCGTCAGTTGATCGAGGACGCGCGGGATCATCCACCCGACGAGCGGGACGGTCGTGAGCAGGAGTCCGGCGACGATGTACCGCAAGTGCCGCATCAACACGTTCCACGACACCGTCTCCGCGTCGATCATGATCCAGGCGCCGTAGAGGAGGAACGGGAGGCTCGTCGTCACGGACACCCCGGCGAGCGCCGCGATGACCGACTCGTCGACCATACTGCCGGTACGTGCTCGGGCGCGTAAAGCCCCGCGATCCGCGTCCGGCGACGCGGTCCCGGATTCTCGGCGGCCGGGCGCGGACGAAAACAGTTAGCGTCAGGAGCACGTACCGCCGAAGCGATGGAGGACACCTCGCCGCGGTCGGAGTCGGAGTCGCCGCCGGAGGAGCCGGTAGAGCCGGCGTCCGACGGGACTCGAGAAGACGAGGCGCCGGAGACGGCCCCCGACGGCGCTTCAAGCGACGAGACCGACATCGAAGCCCTCCGCGAGCGCGTCGAGGCGGAGTACGACTTCGACGACTTCGGACCGTCGGACATGGCCCAGATGAGCGCGGAAGAGTGGGACGCCGCCTTCGATCCCGACACGTGGATCACCGGCGACCGGCTCCTCGACCGCGTCGACGCCGAGTTGAAGTCGCGCATCGCGACCCGCGACGTGTTCGGCGTCTTGGAGCGCGTCCGCGAGGACGGCGAAGAGCGCATCCTCGTCTACTCCGACGAGGGGTACGCGATCATCCGCCCCACCGGTGAGGTGCGCGGCGAGGGGACGGTGCTCCGGGACATCGAACCGGTCGTCGCGCTCGCGGCGATGGAGTCGTACGAGGTGCCCGAACCGCCCGAGGACTGGTCGCTCCCGCACCCCGACAGCGTCCCGGACGGGTCGGGCGAGTTCGGCAACCTCGTGATACAGGCCGTCGCCGCGGTCCAGGTGCTCGCCGGCGTCGCCCTCCTCGTCGCGAGCGCCGTGGCCGACCTCGGGACCATCGTCGCGCCGACGATGGGGGTCGTCTTCCTGCTCGTCGGCGTCTTCCTGTTCGCGATGGTGGCGAACGCGCGGCTCTCGGACCGGTTCCGCTCGGAGGAGTATCGGGACCGACTGCGCGCGCTCCGCGAGGCCAAGGAGCGCCCCGAGTTCGTCCCCGTCGAGGACGGCGTCGTGACCGACGAGGGCGCCGCCGCGAGTGACCGCGACCGCGACGAGTGATCCGCCGATTTCGGCGGTCTCAGACCCCGAAACCTCCACCACGTCGGCGGTTTCAGTCGGTGGGTTTAAGCGGACCCCGTCCTGAGTGAGCCTGTATGAAAAGGCGGGACTTCGTGCGGACGGCCGGCGGCGCGACCGCCGCCGTCGCGGCCTCCGCCGGGGCGACCGGAACGGCGGCTGCACAGGAGGTACAGCCCGACTGGCCGAGCGGCGCCAACGGGAACGTCGGGTCGTACCAGGACGCCCGCGGCCAAGACGAGGTGACCATCTCGGTCGGCGCCGGCAGCAGCGGCCTCGCGTTCGACCCGACGCTGGTGTGGGTCGACGAGGGGACGACCATCGTCTGGGAGTGGACGGGTAACGGCGGGTCGCACAACGTCCAGACGGTCGAGGACGGCGGCCCGGCCGCCCTCGACAGCGGCGACCCGGTCGGCGAGGAGGGGACCACCTACGAGTACGAGACCTCCGGCGAGGACGCCGGCATCACCCACTACCACTGTGTTCCCCACACCAACACCGGGATGCACGGCGGCATCGCCGTCGGCGAGGACGTCGCCACCGTCGAAGTCGGCGGCGCCAACACCGGATGGCCGGAGGACATCGCTTACGTCGGCGTCCCCCTCCACGCCCACTGGGTCGGTATCTCCGCGATGCTCGGCATCGGGATGACGTTCGTGTTCACCTTCTACATGCTCAAGTACGGCGAGTCGGCCCACACCGGCCACGGGGGTGCCAGATGAGCTCCGGTGGTTCCTCGTACGGCGACATCCACCGGTACGAGCCGGCCCGCGAGAGCACCGCCGCCGCGATCGCGATCGTCCTCCTCACGATCATCGAGGTCGTGTTCGTCATGCTGTTCACCTTCGGACTGATGTCGGCGTGGGCGTCGACGGAGTCCGGGAACATGTTCGTCGGCGCGCTGCTGGCGCTCATCTTCATCGACCTCGCGTTCATTTTACTCCTGTACCGGAAGGAGTTCCTTCCGGACGTGATGATCGTGAAGAAGCGCCGCCGCAAGTGGGAGGACCTGTACGTCCGTGAGGAGGACAAGGAGGGCGACGGCATCGACACCGGCAACCTCGCGGAGACGCTGAAGCGGGCGGTGTACCCGTACTACAAGAAGTGATTCGACAATGAGCCTGAAAAAGCAAGACGACATGGACCACAACGCGTGGCTCAAGAGTCAGGACCTCTCGCCCATCGAGACGGCGTTCCTGACCACGCTCATCTGGCTGGACAAGCGGCTCCGCATCGTCGATTACCTCGAGCTGCTGGAGACGATGTACTACCGCGCGAACCTCCAGATGCCGAAGAGCCACACCGAGCAGTACGACCTCGACAACAAGTTCTGGTACTGGTACCCGCTGTACTCGCTCGGGTCCCTCTCCATCATCGCGTACCTGCTCGCGGCGGTGTCCGGCGCGCTGCTCGGGTTCTACTACGCGCCGTCGACCGCTGGCGCGGCGGCGCAGGGCGATCCGACCGCCGCGTACGACTCGATGGTGATGATCATGCAAGACGTCCAGTTCGGCTTCATGCTCCGGTCGATCCACCGCTGGGCGGCGCAGTTCATGGTGGCGGCGGTGTTCCTCCACATGCTGCGGGTCTACTTCACCGGCGCGTACAAGGAGCCGCGCGAGGTCAACTGGATCCTCGGCGTCGTGCTCATCGCCCTGACGCTGCTGTTCGGCTTCTCCGGGTACGTCCTCCCGTGGAAGCAGCTGTCCTTCTGGGCGGCGCAGATCGGCGTGGAGCTGGCCCTCGCGACCCCGCTCGTCGGCGAGTGGGCGGCCCAGCTGCTGTTCGGCGGCTTCACCCTCGGACAGGCGACGCTCGTGAGAATGTACATCCTGCACGTGTTCGTGTTGCCGTTCGTGGTCACCGCGCTCATCGCGGTCCACGTCGGCATCGTCTGGGTGCAGGGCATCGCGGAGCCGCACTAATCCAATGACCGACGACACCACACCCATGACGGACGGAGGCACCGACGACGAGGCGCGCACCGACGGCGGCCCGCCGGCGACGGTCCCGCCGGACGACGAGACGCCGACCTGGTCCGAGCGGAAGGAGCGCAGTCAGGGGCTCGCGCAACTCACCTACCAGTACTTCGAGCGCTCCCGGCGCGAGGACGAGGACCTGCGTGCGGAGTCGACGTACGTCGAGCGCGACGTGCTGGGCTTCCCGACGTGGCCCCACGAGACGATCCGCAACCTCGCTATCACCTCCTTTTTCCTCGGGGTCATCCTGCTCGTGGCCTCGATCCTGCCGTCGCACTTCGGCGACCCGGCGAACCCCGGCTCCACGCCGGCGATCATCCTGCCCGACTGGTACCTCTACTGGTCGTTCGGCCTGCTGAAGCTCAGTCCGATCAACCCAGAACTCGCGGTGTTGGGCAGTAACATCGTCGTGTCCAACGAGCTGTACGGGCTCATCGCTCACGGCGCCATCTTCGGCGTCATCACGCTCGTTCCCTTCCTCAACAAGGGGAACGCGCGGCGCCCCGTCGAAGAGCCGGGCTGGGCCGCGCTCGGCGTGGCCGGGGTCATCCTGGCGATCACGCTGGCGGCGCTCGCCATCCAGAACTTCTTCCCGGTCCAGCTCGAGCTGCTGTTCTCGCTCGTGTTCATGCTCCCGATCGCGGGCGGCGTCATCACCTACGCGGTGTTGAAGACGATGCGCGAGGGGTACATGTACGACCTCAACCGCCGGTACTACATGCTGCGACCGCCGAAGTAACGCGCGGAATCCGCTGCCCCGTTTCCCCGACCGCGTCGCGCTCGCGGCTCTCACCCCGCCGTTCCGACGCTCCGTGTCACTCATGTCATCCTCAACAGACGGCGACTCCTCGCAGGCGTTCGACGAGACCGGCGACCCGATCGCTGGCGACGACGACGCCGACTCCCGCAACGAGCCGACCGGCCCGCGAAAGGGACCGGGCGGCCGGGAGATCGTCGTTCCCTTCAGGCTGTACAAGGCCGTGACCGTCTTCTCGACGCTCGCCGCGGTTGTGACCTACTTCGTCGGGTTCACGCTCATCGACGCCGCGACGCTTCAGATCAGCTTCGTCCGGACGACCATCGTCTACCTGCTCGATAGCGCCGGCGTCATGCCGCCGGAAGACATGCTCGTGGCGATACTCGCGATCACCGGCGTCGGATTCATCCTCCTCGGAACCGCCGTGTACGTGCTCGGGACCCGGTTCCGCGGACAAGGGATGGGAAAGTCTCAAGACGACCCCAGCGAAACGTGAGATAATGGCAGACGAGTTCATGAAGGGCTTCGCCCTGTTCGTGATCGGCGGTCTCGGGTGGATCACCTTCGGCGGCTGGTACCGGACCCCGTCGTACTACGAGGTGGTACAGCTCGTGAACCCGCCGGAAGGTGTGAATACGGCGTACGGCGAGGTCGGCCTGCTCGCGGGCGACATGTTCTTCTGGCTGATGATCCTCGGCGCGTTGACGTTCTGGGTGCTCATCCCGGCCAGCCGGCAGCTCCGCGACTCCCTCAACGACGACGACGCGGCAGCGAACTGAACGCACGACTCCTCGTCTCGCTTTTCCTCGTCGCGGCTTCGCTCCCAGCGGCGCGGCGACGAACCGGGAGCTTTTCACCTCCGCTCGCTCCACCCTCGCGCATGAGCGAGCCGACGCGCCGCCTCGCGGTTCTCGGCGACGGCGAGCCGGCGGCGGCGATCCGATCGGCGGCGACCACTGCGGGCGCGCGCCTCGCCGACCTCTCCGAGACCGACGGGATCGTCGCCGTCGGGGACGCCGCGCTGCGGGACGCGATGCGCGCGGTCGCAACCGGGGACGCTCGTTCGGTTCCGGTCCTTCCGATCGGAGACGGTCGTCACGCGGTCGACCTCGACCTTGCGACCGACCGGATCGGCGGCGTCCTCGACGGACTCGGCGGATCCGAGGCGTCGTTCGACCGCTTCTCGCGCGTCGCACATCCGGTCCTCGCGGTCGACGGAGCGGAGGACGGCCCACGTCGGTTCGCGGCGGCGGACGTCGCGTTCGTGACGGCGGCGCCCGCCCGGATCTCCGAGTACGAAATCGCGTTCTCCGACGGGGAGTCGGCGTCGGTGCGTGCGGACGGCGCCGCGGTCGCCACGCCGCTCGGCAGCGACGGGTACGCGGCGGCGGCCGGCGGGCCGGTGGTGTCGCCGGGGGGCGGTCTCTCCGTCGTCCCCGTCTCGCCGTTCACGACTCGTCCGGACACGTGGGTCGCGAGCGGCGGCGTCAGCGTCACGGTCGAGCGCGAGGAGGAGCCGGTCGCCTTGGTCGTCGACGGGACGCGACGGGGGACCGTCGAGCCGCACCGGTCGGTCCGGATCGAGACCGCGACGACGGTCGATCTCCTCTCACCGACGGCCGAGAACGGCTGAGCGCGGGCGCGGTGGGTTCCACACTCGCGGCGTCGTGCTCGTCTCGCGGGCGCGCCGATCGGAAACACTCTAATACGTCGTGAACGGAAGTGGTGGATATGGACCCACTGCAGTTCCTCGTTCCCCTCGGCTGGCTGTCGGCCGTCGGGCCGGTGCTGCCGTACGCGATCTTCGTGATGACCGTCGCGAACCTCGCGACGCGGCACCTCGCGCACAAGCGGCACGTCGAACAGGGACAGGACGCCGACAGCGTGGAGGCGTACACGCCGCACGTGTTCACCAACGTCGGACTCGTCCTCCTGAGCTTCCTGTTCATCCTCGACTCGCCGGTGAGCGGGACGATCCTGTCGGTACTCGTGCTGGCGATGTTCATCGCCGACTTCTTCGAGCTTGAGGCGCGCAACGTCGAGGCGCGCAACGACATGGAGATCGAGGCGCCGAAGAGTTCGATCGCCGCCTCGCTCGTCGTGTTGGTGTGGTCGTCGTACTACGCGCTGTTCTTCGTCATCGAAGGGTTCTGGAACCAGTTCGTCGTCGCCTGACGGACGCCGACCGCGGCTTCTCCTTCCGCTCTCCGCTCAGAACGGCCAGTCGCCGGTGAGCTTCATCCCCGTCGCCTTCCCCTCGGCTTCGAGCGCCGCGGCGATCTCGTCGGTGTCGCGACGCGGGATCGACGCGTCGGCTTCGGCGAGGTCGACGACGAGTTCGGTCAGGAGGATCGCCTGCTCTCTGAGATTCCGCGACTCCAGCTTGTCGAGGGTGTCGGCGTGGGTGTGGCCCCAGCCGCGGCCGCGCCCCTCGGTCTCGCCGGAGACCATGTACCCCGGAACGCCCCGCTTCACGAACGGCCAGTGGTCGCTGTGGGGGACCAACTCCGCGCCCGTCGCGATCGGGTGATCGAAGCGGTCGCTCACGCGTTCGGCGGCCTCGGCGAGCGCGTCGAAGCCGTGGTGGTCGAGCCGGAGCGTCCGGCCGAACACGTTGCTGTCGACGTTGACGACGGCGCGGACCGCCTCCCGGTCGGCAGCCTCCGCGGCCACCGAGGAGCCGACGAGTCCGACCTCCTCGGCACCGAACGCGGCGAACCGCACCTTGATGTCGAGTTCGTCTTCCCGCGCCGCGAGCGCCCGCGCGACCTCGACGATCGTCGCCGTGCCGGCGCCGTTGTCCATCGCGCCCTCCGCGAGATCGTGGGCGTCGACGTGCGACGAGACGAGTAGGTGCTCGTCCGTGTCGGGACCGAGTTCGGCGACCGCGTTCCCGCTCGTCGCCGTCGGGGTCTCGCAGTCGACCGCGACGGTCACGTCGTCGCCCTCGTTCCGCCGCGCGAGCCGGGCGCCGGTCTCCTTCGAGACGCCGACCGCCGGCACCTCGCCGATGGGCGCGTCCGCCGTCCCGACGCTCCCCGTCGGCGGGAGCGTCCCCTCGACGTGGTTGGCGAAGACGAAGGCGGCGGCGCCGGCGTCGACCGCGCGGTAGTACTTCTCGCGGCGGTGGACGAACCGGTCGACGGACTCCGGCGTGTCCGACGAGACCATCACGACCTTGCCGTCGAGGTCGGTTTCGAAGTCCTCGGGGATCCCGTAGCCGAGGTCGACGAACTCCCCGGTCGCCTCGCCGCTCGGGCTTCGCGGCAGCGCGATACAGGCGTTCGGGCCGACCGCGAGCGGGTCGTCGGTCGCTGCGTCGCGGACCGCGCTGTCGCCGCGCTCCCATCCCTGAATTTCGAACGCCTCTATCGCCGCGTTGCGCGCGCCGACGTCGTCGAACGCGTCGCGGGTCAGCTCCAGCGCCTCGCGCTCGCCCGTCGAGCCTGCCATCCGGTCGCCGACGTCGACGAGGTCGAGGAGGTGGTTCCAGCCCACGTCGCTCGTGAACGTCTCGCCGATCCAGTCGGTCATACGTGTGGGTGTCGCGGCCGCCGCTCAAGCGTTTCGGTGGCGGCGGGGGCGGCCGGAGTTCGGCGGACGGCCCGGATGGATTCGGCGGAAGAGGTCAGACCGGAACGGCCGGCAGCAGGACCGCCGCGGCCTCGGCGGCCGCGAACGTCGAGTCGTACAGATGGTTGAGGAGGAGGTAGGTGACGACCCCCAGCGCGAGCGAGAGGATCCACGCGCTCGCCGCGATCCGGCCGACGCGCCGGTGGGGCGTCTCGGTCCGCAGCTCCTGTTCCGTGTGCGTGAGTCCGAGGACGACCGCGTACAGGACGACCGGGACGGAGACGACGGAGAGGACGATGTGAATCGCGAGCATGACCAGGTACGCCGGGTACACCGGGTCCCACAGCGGGACCCACGCGTACGCCGAGTCCAGCACGAACTCCTTGGTCCCGCCGCCCGCGACCTTCGGGAGGTACATCCCGAGGAACAGGAGGATGAGACCGAACGAGGTCGTCATCGCCGCGGCGTGTTTCTTCACCTCGCCGTTGCGGATCCAGTACCAGCCGAGCGAGAGGGAGATCACGGTGACCGTGTTGACGGCGGCGATGGCGTGTGCGAGCAGGTCGACGGTTCCCTGCGTGAGCGTCGGGAACAGCGCCTGGAACTCCGGCACGAGGAACACGCCGCCGACGGCACCGTAGCCGACGACCGTGAGGAGGACGGTTATCGCGGCGGGGTGGTCTTTCGCCCTGTCGCGAACGCTGGCGGTGGACATATCGGGAGGAGGGAACGGAGCGATAAGTCGGCTTCGGGTGCTCCCGCCGGTCGGGACGTTTCGCCACCGAGCGCGTCGTCGACTACGATCGATGACTCCGGTCGCGGTCGCGACTACCGATCGATGACTCCGGTCGCGGTCGCGACCTCGACCGCGGCCTCCTCGTTGATCCCGCCCTGGAGGATGGTGTAGCGGTCGCGGATCTCGTGGGCGCTCGTCAGGGCGGCGATCAGCTCCGCGTCGTCGATCCCCAGTTCGCCCGCGGTCGTCGGCGCGTCCAGCTCCGCGAGCGCGTCGCGGATGGCGTTCCACCGACCGTTCTCGCCGCTGTGGAGGTACTCAGTCATGATCGACGCGACGCCGACCTGGTGGCCGTGGAGCGCCTTGCCGGGCGCGATGCGGTCGAGCTGGTGGGAGATCAGGTGTTCCGCGCCGGACGCGGGCCGCGAGGAGCCGGCGATCGACATCGCGACGCCGGAGGAGACGAGCGCCTTCACGACGACCCACGCCGACTCCTCTAACCCCGGCCGGATCATGTCGGCGTTCTCGACGAGCAGCTCCGCGGTCATCTCCGAGAGCGCGCCCGCGTACTCGCTGTACTCGACGTTGCGCAGGCGGCGCGCGAGCCGCCAGTCCTTCACCGCGGTGTAGTTCGAGATGATGTCCGCACAGCCCGCGGTGGTGAGCCGCCACGGCGCGTCCGCGATCAGCGTCGTGTCCGCGACGACCGCGAGCGGCGGGTCGGCGGCGACCGAGTGGCGCGTGTCGCCCTCGGGGATCGAGGAGCGCCCCGAGACGATGCCGTCGTGGGAGGCGACCGTCGGGACGGAGACGAAGCCGACGTCGAGGTGGTCGGCGGCCATCTTCGCGATGTCGATCGGCTTCCCGCCGCCGAGGGCGATCAGGTAGCCGGGGTCGACCGCCTCCGCGGTCTCGGTCAGTTCCTCGACGGCCGCGAACGAGGCCTCCTCGACGACGGCGGTCGCGGGGTCGTCGAACTGCGCCCGGACGCGGTCGCCGGCGATCTCGTTGGGCGTGGGGCTGGTCACGATCAGCGGCCGTCCCGTGAGGTAGAGGTCGCCGACCGCCTCCCCGAGGTCGTCGATGACGCCGTGTCCCACGAGGACGTTCCGCGGGAGCTTGATCCACGTCGTCTTCTCGAACATACGGGGCGGTCGCGCCGACGGGTCAAAGCCGTTGTCCATGTCGGCCGCGACCGCTCGGGCGCAGGCGAGCCGGCGGGCGCGTGAGGTCGATCGGTCTCCCGATCGTTCGCTCGCCCCGCTACGCGCCGAGCGCCGTCAGCGTCGTCGCCGCGTCGTAGAGGAAGTAGACGCCGAAGCCGGCGAGCACGACCGCGGAGCCGACGGCGACGAGCGGCGCGAACGTCTCGATCCGGCGCTCCGCGGCGACGAGTCCGGTCGGGAACCCCACGATCCACGTCAACACGCCGAGGAAGAACCCGCCGATGAGCGTCGGCGAGCCGGTGGCGACCACGAGCGTCCCGGCGAGGTCGCTCCCGATCACGGGTAGCTCGGCCAGCACGTCGAGTTCGCCGGGCCGGAGGAGACCGACGCCGATCGTCAGCCAGAACAGCACCTGGTACGGGTTCGTTAAGGCGAGCACCAGCGCCTTGCGGAACCCCTTCCCCTCCTCGACGACGGGGCCGTCGCCCGAGGTCGGGCGGAACGACTCCCGTGCGCCTCGGGCCGCCCCGACGGCGAAGTACAGCATCAAGACGCCGCCGACCGCGACCATGGCGCCCTGTAACAGCGGGAACGACTCCACGACCGCGACGACGCCGACGTACGCGAGGACGAAGAAGATCGCGTCGGCGGTCGCGGCGCCGAGACCGGCCCGGAACCCGGCGACGCGACCGCGGAGGACCGACTCCTCGGCGATCACCGCGTTCATCGGGCCGGGCGGCGCCGCGAGCGCCAGCCCGAAGACGACGCCCGCACCGAGCGTAACGAGAGTACTCACACCGCTCGAAACGCCCGTTTTCGTGAAAAACCCCGCGACAGAGAGGCGGACAGTGGCGGTCGGTTCCGGGTCGTGTGCCCGAGATCGACGCACCGACGGACGGATCCGAACACCGGGGTCGGGACCGGCCCGGGACCGTCGACCGCGCGGCTACGCGTCCTGAAGCTCCGCGTCGCGGAGCGCCTCGTTGAGGTCCTCGCGGACGCGCTCGCCCGTCTCGCGGTCCATCGCCGTGGTGACGATCCGGTTCTCCTGGACGCTGGAGCCGTCCCGCAGGAGGAGCCGAACGTTGCCGTTGGTCCCCGCGCGCGTCGCCTTCGCGCGGAGGCCGGTCCGCGACCCCGTTCCCCCGGCGTCGATGGGACCGGGAACGATCTTCTTGACGTGCGGGTGTTCCGCGACGGTCTGGACGGCCTTTCGGCCCTTGCGGTCGCCGATGAGCGTCGAGTGTGACCCGCCGATCTTCTCGCGCGGCGGCGTCTCGACCACCGCCAGCGACCGGTCTCCCCGACGGTCGAGGACCCACGCGACGACCGGACTCACGTCCTCGTCGTCGCCGTCGCGCTCGCCGTCCGCGGTCGCGGCTCCGCTCTCGCCGGACGCACCGCCGCGGCCTCCCCCGCCCGCGCCGCCGTCGGGGACGCGGTAGAACTCGTGGTGGAGCTGCGCGCGGGTCTCGCGGAGCGGCTCGCGCTCGCCGGCGGCGTAGACGGTCTCGGGGCGCTTCCGCCGGATCTCGTCGGCGACGCGGCCGGCGAAGTTCCGCAGTTGGACCTCGCTCAGTCGCTCTCCCTCTTCCGGGCGCGTGGTGACCGTCGTCTCGCCGACGACCGTGTCCTCGTAGAGCAGCGTCAGGTGGGCGCGGTCGGTCTCGAACTCGGCGACGACCGCGTCGGCGTTGGCGGTGTTGCAGGTCAGACAGTAGTCCCCGGGCTTCTCGATCGGGGTGCCACACCGCCGGCAGTTCATACCGATCGAACGGACGTACCGGGTAAAAGGGCGTCCGTTTGCCGTCCGATCGGAGCCTCCGGGTCGCGGACGGGGTCGTCGCCGTCGACTCGGAGCGACCTCTTATTACCCTCGCCGGACTCCGTACCGGATATGAACGGAGATCGACGCCGCGACGCCGACGACGGTGCGGAGGCGGATGTCGATGACGCGGAAACCGTCGAGGCGGCCGAGCCGGAGACCGTGGAGGACCGGCTGGCGCGGCTGGTCCGCGACGGTCGACTCAACGCGCTCGCGGCGTGGGCGATGATCGCGGTCCTCGCCGGCGTGCTCCTCGAAAGCGCGCTCGACTCCGATCTGCTGTCGGCGGCGATCGCGATCGGACTCGGCGCGGTGGTGCTCGCGCCCACCGTCGCGGCCCGCGACTGGCGGGCGATGCTGCCGGCGGAGCTGGTCGGTCTCGCACTGTTGCCGATCCTCATGCGCGCCCTCTTCGGCGGCGAACTCGGGACGTTCGCGACGTACGTCGCCATCGCGGCGCTGGCGCTCGTGATCGCCGTCGACCTCCAGATGTTCACCACGCTGCGGCTCACCCACTGGTTCGCGGTCGTCTTCGTCGTGATGGCGACGCTGGCGACCGCGGCGGTGTGGACGGTGCTTCGCTGGAACCTCGACCAGCGCGTGGGGACCGCCTACCTGACGACGAACGACGCGCTGATGGTCGAGTGGATGTACGTCACGCTGGCCGGACTCGCCGCGGGGCTGCTCTTCGACGGCTACTTCCGGCGGCGCGGACGCCGCCTCCGGCGCGTCATCCGGCGGGTGGTGCGCCGATGACGCTGCTCCCTCGTCCATCGCTCGCGTCGCAGCGGCGGCTCACGGGCGCGATGCAGGTCCTCCTCGTCGGTATCGTCGCGTACGGCTTCCTCGCGGGCGAGCAGAAGGCGATAAGCAACGGGATCATGGCGTTCCTCGTCACGCTGATCCCGGCGGCGCTCGAACGCCGGTACGACCTCCCCTTGGACCCCTGGCTCGCGCTGTGGATCACGATGGCGGTGTTCCTCCACACGATCGGGTCGGCCGGGTTCTACGCCCGGGTCGAGTGGTGGGACCACCTGACGCACGCGTTGTCGGCCTCGCTCGTCGCCGCGGTCGGGTACACGACGATGCGCGCGGTCGACCTCCACAGCGACGGGATCCGGATCCCGCCGCGGTTCGCGTTCGTCTTCATCGTCGTGGTCGTCCTCGCGTTCGGCGTGCTCTGGGAGCTGTTCGAGTTCGGTCTCGACATCGTCGCGACCGAGACGGGCATCGACATGCCGCTCGCGCAACACGGACTCGACGACACGATCCTCGATCTCATGTACAACACCGTCGGCGCGGTCCTGGTGGGCCTGTTCGGACAGGCGCACCTCACCGGGGTCGCGGAGACGGTCCGCGACCGGCTGCTCGGGAGCGTGGCCGAGTAAGGGAAGCGCGGCTGAGTAGGGGGAGCACGGCCGAGTAGGGCGAACGCGCGGCGGCGGTCCGGGCCGCTCAGTTCAGGCAGGCGGCGACGACCCGCAGCGCGGCCTCGCCCCGCACCTCGTTCGCGAGCAGGGGCACCCGCTTCACGTCGCGGGCGCGGAACAGGTCGGTCGCTTCCCGGAGCGCGTTCTGTTGGACCTCCCAGCGGCGCGCGCAGAACTCGCAGGTGTCCGGGTTCGGCTCCACCACCCAGTCGGGATCGATCGCGGTCCCGTTTCCGCCCGTCACGTCGCCGACGCCCTCCATCACCCGGTTGACGACGAGCGTGTTCACTGGAATCCCGAACTCGTCGAGGCGGGCGACGAGCCGTTCGGACTCGACGACGCTCATCTCCTCTGGGATCATCACGACGCGGAAGTCGGTCTTCGCGGGGTCACGGAGGACGGCCCGCAGTCGCTCGATGCGCTCGCGCAGTTCCTCGAGGTCGGCGGAGGGGTCCGGCTCGTCGTCGCCCCCGCCGAACATCCCCTTGATCCCGTCCATCATCCCGGAGAAGCGCTGGCGGAGCTTCATCACGCGGCCGAGCATCGAGTCCATGATCTCCGGCAGCTGGAGCAGCCGGAGGGTGTGGCCGGTCGGCGCGGTGTCGACGACGACGCGGTCGAACCGCGGGTCGTCGAGGTACTCCAGCAGCTGGCGCATCGCCGCCGCCTCGTCGGCGCCGGGCATCGTGCCGCCGAGGAGGCCGCCGAGGCCGGCGTCTCCGTCCTCGTCCGCAGCTCCGGCGTCCCCGCCTGCGCCGCCCATCGGTCCCTCGCCGCCCATCCCGCCCATCGCGTCGCCCATCTCGCCCAGCCCGCCGAGGGGGTCGCCGTCGGCGCCGAACATCCCCTCGTCGACCGCGGCGTCGGGGTCGATCTCGACCGCGTACAGGGGTATGTCCTCGCGGATGCGCGCCGGCTCGGCGGGGATCTCCGTCTCGTAGGTGTCGGAAAGCGAGTGCGCGGGGTCCGTGGAGACGACGAGCGTCCGGACGCCGCCCGCGGCCGAGGCCAGCCCCGTCGCGGCCGCCATCGTCGTCTTCCCGACGCCCCCCTTCCCCCCGTACAGCACGTAGTCGGGCGCGTCGACGCCCGCCGGGAGGTCGGCGAGGTCGTCGTCGACGGTGAGCGCCTCGTCCGTCTCCGCGGTCTCGACGGCGGTCTCGTCCCCGTCGGCGGTCCCCTCGTCGCTCTCGTCGACGCGGTCGACCGGCTCGACGTCGATGTCGTCCATACTCGCGTGTCGTTCCGGCGGGCTTGTGTACCCGTCGGTCCCGAGAAGACAGATACGCAGTTCCTGCGCGCACCTGTTTCAAATCTTCAGTCGTCGGTTTGTAAATGGACTCTGACGGGTCCACAGCGACCACCTCCAAAGCCCCAGCCGCCCGGTTGGACGCAACTGACTCTCGAACAGCGGAGAACGCCTCCGAAGCCCCAACTGCGAGGACGCCGGACGCTCGTTGCGCTCCTCACTCGGTCGCTTCGCTCCCTCGTTTCGGTGCTTACGTCGCCTCCGGCGTCCTCGCAGTTGCCCCTTTGAGTCCCACCCCGACCGGAACCGCACCGCGGCCTCACACCTCCCCAGCCTCGCCGCTCACGCCCTGCGGGCGTTCGCGGCGTCCCTCGCGCGTGCGACTCGCGGCCGCCGGTGGCGGCCGCTCGCAGGCACGCGCCACCGCACGCAGTTCCGTCACTGTGAGTCCTATGCTTCTGTGTCGTCGCGTTCGACGGCCATCCCGAGGTCGGCCATCGCCTCGAAGAAATCGGGGAACGAGACGTCGACGTGTTCGGCGCCGCGGACCGTCGTCGTCCCCTCGGCGGCGAGCGCGGCGACCGCGAGGGCCATCACGATCCGGTGGTCGTGACGGCCGTCGACGGTCGCGCCGCGCAGGTCGCTCTCCTCGCCGTGGATCGTGAGGACATCCGGCTCCTCGGTCGCCTCGGCGCCGAGTTTTTCGAGTTCCTCGGCCATCGCGGAGACGCGGTCAGTCTCCTTGTAGCGGACGTGCTCGCAGTTCTCGATCCGCGTCTCCCCGTCCGCGACCGCGCCGAGCGCGGCGATCGTCGGGAGGAGGTCCGGGGTGTCGCCCACGTCGACGGTGACGCCGGAGAGGTCGGCGCGCTCGACCGCGATCTCGCCGGCCTCGCGGTCCCAGTCGACGGGCGCGCCCATGCGCTCGACGACCCCGACGATCGCGGCGTCGCCCTGTGCGCTGGGGCGCGCGCCCTCGATTCGCAGCGGCTCTCCCGGCGCGGCCGCGACCGCGCCCGCGCCGAGCAGGTAGGAGATGGAGGAGAAGTCGCCGGGGACCGCGTACGTCCCCTCGCTCGGCGCGTAGGTTTGTCCGCCCGGGACCGAGAAGCCCGCGGCGCCCGCGGCGCCGTCGAGGGGGTCACCGGACTCGTCGACCGGGGTCGCCTCGACGCCGAAGTCGGCGAGCAGTTCGAGCGTGATGTCGACGTACGGCGCCGACTTGAGATCGGTCGTGAGGTCGACTTCGACCCCCTCGTCGGTGACCGCGCCGGCCATCAGCAGCGCCGTGACGTACTGCGAGGAGACGTCGCCCGGGATCGCCACCTCGCCGCCCGCGAGCGGGCCGGCGACCACGAGCGGGGCCTGCCCGTTCGCCCGCGTCGACTCCGCACGGACGCCGAGGTCGGCGAGCGCGTCGAGGAGCGGTCCCTGCGGGCGCGAGCGCAGCGAGTCGTCGCCGGTGAGGACGGTCGTGCCGTCCGCGAGCGCGGCCGCGGCGGTGACCAGTCGCATCGTCGTCCCCGAGTTCGCGCAGTCGATCACGTCGTCGGGGACCCCGGGACGGCCGTCGAACCCCTCGACGGCGAGGGCGTCGGCGCCGGCGAACTCCGACTCGGCCGCTGTCTCACCGTCGGCTCCCGCCGGGGCGACCGACCCGCCGAACGCGGTGACGGCGCGGGCGGTCGCCCGCGTGTCGGCGGAGATCAGGGGCGACTCGACGGTCGCGCCGTCGCTGTACCCGGCGGCGAGCAGCGCGCGGTGGGTGTAGCTCTTCGACGGCGGCGCGCGCGCGGTCCCGCGAAGGTCTGAGCGCGTGACGTGGGCGTCCATACCCACTCCTGCCGGCCGCGGCGACAAGTCGGTACCGACCGCGGCACGATTGCGATCGGTGCGCGTCGAGACGCAGCTGCGCTCGGCGCGCCGCCGCGGCACACCCTTTATACCATCGGGAGCGTTAGCGTCGCGTATGCCCCAGTGTGAGATGTGCGGCGCCGAGGAGGCCTCGCTGACGACGACGAAGGTCGAAGGCGCCGAGCTGGAGCTTTGTAGCTCGTGTACGGACTTCGGCACCGAAGTCCGCGACGAGTCGACCGGCTCCGGCGGCGGCAAGTACTCCACCAGCTCCAGCACCGGGAAGTCGTCCTCGTCTTCGTCGTCCGGCTCGTCCGGCTCGTCGAGCGGTTCCGGGAGCTCAGGCGGCTCGACCCGCCCCCGCGACATGTTCGACGACATGGACGAGATCGCCACCGACTACGACGAGCGGATCCGCGACGCGCGGGAGTCGCGCGGGCTGAGCCAGGAGGAGCTGGCCGACCAGCTCAACGAGAAGGCGAGCCTCATCCGCAAGCTCGAACGCAGCGACACGCTCCCGACCGACGAGGTCCAGCGCAAGCTCGAACGCGCGCTCGACATCTCGCTGGTCGAGGGCCAGTCGGCCGACGACGCCGACTGGGAGACCAACGACGCGGGCACGATGACCCTCGGCGACGTCGTCAAGCGGAAGGACTGAACGGTCAGTTCCTCCGAACCTCACTTCTTCGTTGCTCGCGTTCTTACTGTCAGACGCGTCGCCGCATGCCGACGAGCAGGACCGCGAGCAGCCCGAACGCGACGAACGAGAGGTTCGGGATCGTGAGTCCGAACACCGGACTCCGCCACAGCACGGTCGCGCACGGGCCGCCGAGCGAACACTGCCCCATCGTCGCCTGGAGGTACGAGTGGTAGGCGGCGAGGCTCAGCCCGATCGCCACGAGCGGCAGCGCGGTCCGCCGGACCGCCGGTCGCTCCTCGACGGTCGCGACGCCGAGGACGACGACGAGCGGGTACATGGCGATCCGCTGGTACCAGCACAGGTCGCAGGGCGTCAGCCCGAGTCCGAGGCTGAACCAGAGGCTCCCCGCGGTCGCGACCGTCGCGACGACCGTCGCGGCCGACAGCCACGCGGTCGTCTCCGAGAGCCGACCCCTCACACGGTCTCCCCGCCCTCGTCCGTCTGCTCCGACCCGCCGTAGCGCTCGGTCAGGTAGTCGATGATGTAATCGACGGTCTCGGGGTCGTAGCTCCAGAACCCGTAGAACTCTCCCGGGGCGCGCTCCTCGGCGAGCAGCGCGCACTTCGCGTCCTCGTACCCGCCGCCGTCGTACGCGACGAACCACGTCTCGCGGATCTCCGCGGTCTCGCCGACGTGGACGGCGTAGTGTTCGACGTCGGGCGCGTCCCCCTCGTCGGCGGCGTACGCGTGGACGTCGAGCCGCTCCTTCTCGCCGAGTAAGTCGTAGGTGTCGATCTCGCCGGTGAGCACGTCGAGCGTCTGGAATCCCGCGTGGAGCTCCCCGTCGCCGACCCGCCACGCCCGGTCCTCGATCTCGCGGGACGCGGCGACCATGTCCTCGCGCGAGTAGGAGGTGAACATCGTCTCGTCGAGGTGGTCTAACACCGGCTTTCCGACGCGTCCGCCGCTACCCCCCTCGGCGATCGGTTCGTCCCCCTCCGACGCACCTCTCCCGTCTCCCGACGATCCCGTCCCGTCCTCGCCGCGCCGAGGCAACAGCTCGTCGACCGTCACGGCCGTGACGAACTCACCGTCCCGCGCCAGCACGGCGAACTCCTTCGGTCCGGAGGCCGTCTGGTCGCCGACGATCCGGACGTTGCGGTCGGCGAAGTGTTCCCGAAGCTCGTCCGTCACCGCCGGGTCGGCGTTGAACACGGTCAACGTGGCCTCGTGGGCTTCCACGCCAGCGATGAGCTCGATGAGGGACATCCCTTGTCGGACCCACAGCAGCGGGGTATAAGGTCGTTTCTGCTGTCCGGACCGCGAGGGTTCCTCGGAACCGGAACTCGCGAGGAGCCACGACGAGGGGTCGTCTGGGGAGCGCCGCGAAGCGTGAAGCTATTTGCGCCGCGCCCCCCGAGTGAGGGTATGTTCATTCTGGTGAACCTCAAGGCGTACCCGTGCGATCCGATCGACGTCGCGACCGCGGCCCGCGACGTGGCCGAGGCGTCCGGCGCCCGGATCGCGGTCTCGCCGCAGGCCGCCGACATCGCCCGCGTCGCGGACACCGGCGTCGAGACGTGGGCACAGCACGTCTCGCCGAACGCGCACGGCTCGCACACGGGGTCGACGCTCGCCGAGGCCGTCGGCGACAACGGCGCGGAGGGGACGCTCATCAACCACTCCGAGAAGCGGCTGAAGCTCGCGGACGTCGACGGCTCCGTCCGGGCGGCCGAGCGTGCCGACCTCGAAACGATCGTCTGCGCGAACAACCCCGCGCAGGTCGGCGCCGCCGCCGCGCTCGGTCCCGACGCGGTCGCCGTCGAACCCCCGGAACTGATCGGGGGCGACGTCTCCGTCGCCACCGCCGACCCCGGGATCGTCGAGGACGCGGTCGCGGCCGCTGAGGCCGTCGACCCCGCGGTCGACGTGTTCTGCGGTGCCGGCGTCTCGACCGGCGAGGACGTGTCGACCGCCGGCGACCTCGGCGCCGCCGGGGTCCTGCTGGCCTCCGGCGTCGCGAAGGCCGACGACCCCGAGGCCGTGCTGGAAGACCTCGTCAGCGGCATCTGAGCCGGGAGCCGAGTCGGCGGCCGCGGTGGTCCGGCGGCCGCTCGCGTCTCGACCGGTCTCGAAACGCCGCTGCGTTTGCGGATCTGTATAAAGACACCGATGTGAGCGACTCACACGATCGAGAAACCGCACGACTGCGGCGGCTTCTTTCTTCCGCACGGATGGCAGCGTCTAGTAACCTTTAACCGAAACAAGCCGCTACCTGTGAGCAAGATGGCGAGCAACAAAATTCTCGGTATCGACCTCGGTACCACCAACTCCGCGTTCGCGGTGATGGAGGGCGACGAGCCCGAGATCATCGCCAACGCGGAAGGCGACCGAACCACTCCGTCGGTCGTCGCCTTCGCCGACGACGACGAACGGCTCGTCGGCAAGCCGGCGAAGAACCAGGCAGTTCAGAACCCCGACCGCACGATCCAGTCGATCAAGCGGCACATGGGCGAGGACGACTACACCGTCGAGATCGGCGACGAGGAGTACACGCCGGAGCAGGTCTCGGCGATGATCCTCCAGAAGATCAAACGCGACGCCGAGGAGTACCTCGGCGACGACGTCGAGAAGGCGGTCATCACCGTCCCCGCCTACTTCAACGACAAGCAGCGCCAGGCGACGAAGGACGCCGGCGAGATCGCCGGCTTCGAGGTCGAGCGCATCGTCAACGAGCCGACCGCGGCCTCCATGGCGTACGGGCTCGACGACGAGTCCGACCAGACCGTCCTCGTGTACGACCTCGGGGGCGGCACGTTCGACGTGTCGGTCCTCGATCTGGGCGGCGGCGTCTACGAGGTCGTCGCCACGAACGGGGACAACGACCTCGGCGGCGACGACTGGGACGAGGCGCTCATCGACCACCTCGCAGACGAGTTCCAGAACGACCACGGGATCGACCTCCGCGACGACCGGCAGGCGCTCCAGCGGCTAAAAGACGCCGCCGAGGAGGCGAAGATCGAGCTGTCGAACAAGAAGGAGACCACCGTCAACCTCCCCTTCATCACCGCGACCGACAGCGGTCCGGTCCACCTCGAACAGTCCGTCACCCGCGCGACGTTCGAGAGCCTCACGTCGGACCTCATCGGGCGCACCGTCGATCCGACCGAGCAGGCGCTCTCCGACGCCGGCTACTCGAAGTCGGACATCGACGAGGTCATCCTCGTCGGCGGCTCCACCCGGATGCCGCAGGTTCAAGAGAAGGTCGAGGAGCTGGTCGGGCAGGAGCCGAAGAAGAACGTCAACCCGGACGAGGCGGTCGCGCTCGGCGCGGCGGTCCAAGGCGGCGTGCTCTCCGGCGACGTGGACGACATCGTCCTGCTGGACGTGACTCCGCTCTCGCTCGGGATCGAGGTGAAGGGCGGCCTCTTCGAGCGGCTCATCGAGAAGAACACCACGATCCCGACCGAGGAGTCGAAGGTGTTCACCACGGCCGCTGACAACCAGACCTCCGTCAACGTCCGCGTCTTCCAGGGCGAACGCGAGATCGCCGAGGAGAACGAGCTGCTCGGCGCGTTCCAGCTCTCCGGCATCCCGCCGGCTCCCGCCGGGACCCCGCAGATCGAGGTCTCCTTCAACATCGACGAGAACGGCATCGTCAACGTCGAGGCCGAGGACCAGGGCTCCGGCAACGCCGAGTCGATCACCATCGAGGGCGGCGTCGGCCTCTCCGACGAGGAGATCGAGGAGATGCAAGAGGAGGCCGAAAAGCACAAGGAGGAAGACGAGGCCCGTCGCGAGCGGATCGAGGCCCGCAACGAGGCCGAGACGACGATCCAGCGCGCGGAAACCCTCCTCGAAGAGAACGAGGAGGAGCTGGACGACGACGAGCTGGTCGCCGACATCGAGGCGGCCATCGAGGACGTCGAGGACGTGCTCGAAGACGAGGACGCCGACACCGACGAGATCGAGTCCGCCACCGAGGCCCTCACCGAGGAGCTACAGGAGATCGGCAAGCAGATGTACGAGGGACAGGCCGCGCAGGCCGGTCCGGGCGGCGCGGGCGGCGCCGGTCCCGGCGGCATGGGCGGGATGGGCGGCGCCGGCGGTCCCGGAGGGGCAGCGGGCCCCGGCGGTGCCGGTCCCGGCGCCGACACGGACGACGAGGAGTACGTCGACGCCGACTTCGAGGACGTGGACGACGACGACGAGTAACGCCGACCCGCTCGCCTTCGGACGGGCCGTTTAACACGACCCAACCACGAACGACTCAACAACGAACAACGCATGAGCGAAGATTTCTACGACGTCCTCGGCGTGTCGCGGGACGCCAGCGAGGAGGAGATCAAGAAGGCGTACCGCAAGCAGGCCGCCGAACACCACCCCGACGTCAGCGACGACGACGACGCCGAGGAGCGGTTCAAGAAGATCCAGAAGGCCAAGGAGGTGCTCACCGACGAGCAGAAGCGGAAGCAGTACGACCAGATGGGTCACGACCGGTTCACCGAGGCCGACAAGCGCGGCGCGACCGGCGGCGGTCCGGGCGGCGCCGGCGGTCCCTTCGGCGGCGCGGGCGGTGCCGGGGGCGCCGGCGGCTTCGAGGACATCTTCAACCAGTTCTTCGGCGGTGGCGGTCGCGGCCGCGGCGGCGGTGGCGGCAACCGACCGCGACAGGGCCGCGACCTCAAGACGGGACTGACGATCGACCTCGAAGCGGCGTTCGAGGGCGCGACCAAGGAGGTCACGCTCACGCGGCCGACCGAGTGCGCCACCTGCGACGGCGCGGGGCACCCGCCCGACGCCGACGTGGAGACCTGCCCGCAGTGTAACGGTCGCGGGCAGGTCCAGCAGGTCCAGCAGACGCCGCTCGGGCGCGTCCAGCAGACGTCGACGTGTCCCCGCTGCGAGGGCGAGGGCGAGCTGTACAGCGAGGACTGTTCCGACTGCGGCGGCGACGGCGTCGTCCGCGAGGAGGCGACGCTCTCGGTCGAGATTCCGGCGGGAATCCGCTCCGGACAGAGCCTCCGGATGGAGCGCGAGGGCGCCCCCGGCGAGAACGGCGGCCCGAAGGGCGACCTGCTCATCGAGGTCGACGTCGACGTCGGCGACCGGTTCGAGCGCGACGGCGACGACCTCCGCGTCAACGAGGCGGTCTCGTTCCCGCAGGCCGTCTTCGGCGACACCGTCGAGGTGGAGACGGTCGACGGCAGCGTCGAGATGGACGTTCCCGCCGGCACCCAGAGCGGCGAGACGTTCCGGCTTCAGGGGAAGGGAATGCCCCGGCTCCGTCGTCGCGGGCGCGGCGACCTCTACGTTCAGGTCGCGGTCGTCGTCCCCGAGTCGCTCAACGACGAACAGCGCGAGGCGCTGGAGGCGTTCGCCGAGGCCGGCGGCGAGGACATCGACGTCGGCGGCGGCTTCTTCGAGAAGCTGAAAAGCTCGTTCTGACCGGCGTCTCCGCCACCGGTCGCGCGTCTCCGACTGCGGAGTCTCGGCTTCCGCGGCCCGTAGCTTTTCCGCCCTCCGGCCCGTCCACCGAGACATGGGCTACGACACGACGGCCTACGACGACGTCGAACCGCGCGCTCCCGGGATGTACTTCCTCCGTGAGGCGCTCGACTGCGAGAACCTCGGCGTGACCGTCGTCGAGGCCGACGACGGCTGGGAGGGGATGGAGCACGACCACGGCGACGCCCACCACGAGGAGGTGTACGTGCTGCTCCACGGCGAGGCGACGCTCACCGTCGCCGGGGACGACGTCGACCTCGCCCCCGGCGACGCGGTCCGCGTCGACCCCGGGTCCACGCGCGACCTCGCCTTCTCGGCGGACGGCTCGAAGATGGTCATCGCCGGCGCACCCTGACGCCGGCTCGAAGATGGTCATCGCCGGCGCGCCCTGAGCGTCGGCGCCGACGCCGCCGGATCTGTTTCTCGACCCTCGACGGGCGACGCCGCAGCGTTAAGGCCCGCGCGCTCCGAGAGCCGCGCATGGACCTCGTCGGCGACCTGCTCGCTCGCGACCGGCGCAGCCGCGACGCGGCGCTCGTCACGCCGGACGGCCGGGAGCGAACCCACCACGACCTGATCACGAACGGCTACAAGGCGGCGAACGTGCTCCGCTACCTCGGCGTCCGCACGGGCGCGACCGTCGCCGTCGACCCGACGCCGGGGTTTCACACGACGCTCGCGTTCCTCGGCGCCGCCGCCGTCGGCGCCCCCGTTCGGTTCGACCCGGAAGCGGGGATCGAGGCGGGCAACCGCGTCGTGCTCCCCCCGGTCTCGACCGCGGCGGCCCTCGATCCGGCGCCCGGGACGAACCTCGCTGCGTTCGGGGGAGCGCCCGACCGCCCCGACACGACTCACTGGGAGCAGGAGCTGTGGAGCGAGAACCCGGGAACCCCGCCGAGCGACGTCGATCCCGCCGACACCGCTATCGTCGGGCCGGGTCGCGAGTTCAGCCACCGCGAACTGTGTTCGATCGCGGCCGCCGCCGTCGACGAGGCCGACTTGGACGGGGAGACGCGCGTGGTCCTCCGGCGTCCGTTCTCGGACGCGGCGGCCGTCGCGTGCGGCCTCGTCGCCCCGCTTTCGGTCGACGGGACCGCGGTCCTCGCTCCTTCGAGCGCCGGTCGCGAGGCGGACGACGGAGACGAGGAGTCCCGCGGCGACGTGGCCGTGGCTCCGGCGGATACGAACGTTCCGGAGCCGCGCCGGGTCGACCCGGCGACGCTCGCGTCGGCGGCGGAGTGAACGCTGCTCGGAGCCACGGTCGACCAGACCGAGCGCCGACGCAGATGACTCGTCTCTCGGCTCACGCCTGCGAACCACGCCGAACGTCAGATCCTGAGCGGACTCTTCTCAACATCCCGTCATATCTGTGGCGGATCGGGTTCGGACTGGCACTTACTCGACAGATTCATGATTTCAAGATCTAAACACACTTTTATTCTATAATGATTATTCATTTTTCCTTGTCGGCTTGCTGTTCTATACTTTGTAACACCTCGTACATTTCGACGAATAACTTAGTTTTCGTCCAATAATACGTTCTAAACGCCCTCCCTCAGCGTATCGTAACATATTATAGTAATCAGTTGTAGGATGTGGTATGCCAAGTCGGCACAACGCATCCGATAACAACCAAACTATAAATCGACGTAACGTTATCGCCACCATCGGGGCGGCTGGAGCAGCCAGCCTGGCCGGGTGTGGCGGCCAATCCGACGGCGGCGACGGCAGTGACGGCGGCGACGGCAGTGACGGCGGCGATGGCGGTGACGGCGGCGACGGTGGAGACCTCTTCCCCCTCGACGTTCAGCTCGAAGTCAACGCCGACAACAGCGACCGGCTTCAGATGGTCGAGCTCATCGCCGAGTCGATGGAGCAGACCGGCTACTTCAACACGACGGTCGAGACGTACGAGTGGAACACGTACGTCGGCCGCGTGCTCAACCCCGAGTACCAGAACAACGGGTACGTTCCCTGTATCGGCCTTTCCGGCACGTTCAACCCCGGGAGCTTCTGTAACGCCCTCCACCACTCCAGCAACATCGGCGCGTGTTGTAACCTCAACGGGATCAGCGACTCCGAGCTGGACGACATGATGGACTCCGCGCGGTACGGTGTCGATGTCGCTCAGGATCCCGAACTCCGCGCAGAGCGGTACGACGAGGTCTGGAACTACCTCGCGGACGAGCGCTACAGCTCGATCACTCACTTCGGTCTCGCCACTTCCGTCTCCAACACGGACCTCCACGGCTTCGACATGTGGCCCTTCCAAGGCGGACTGTACAGCTACAACATGTTCGCGCCGCAGGAAGAGCAGGTCATGTGGATCGACCGCGACAACGCTGCGGGCGACTCCGACCTCTCGGACCTCTCCGAGGGCGGCACGCTGTCCATGGCGATCTCCGCGAACGTCGAGTCGTTCGACCCGCCGCACAGCAGCGACACGACGTCGACGCTGGCGCAGAACTTCATCTACGAGGGACTTGTCGCCAACGACAAGCAGGGTAACATCCACCCGTGGCTCGCCGAGAGCTACGAGCTGCTGGACACGACCGACGTCGACCGAACCGCGTACGCGGACTACATGTCGGCGGTCGGGACGACCGAGGAGGGCGCGATAGACACGGACGAGCAGGTCATCGTCCAGCACCCGGAGGACAGCCCCGCCGAGGACGACGAGGTCCGCGTGCTGCTCCCCGACGACGCCACCGAGGCGGCCGAGGACGGGACCTACGGGATGCAGTACCGGTACAACCTCCAGCAGGGCGTCGAGTTCCACAACGGCGACGAGCTCACCGCGGAGGACGTGGTCGCGACCTACGAGTACGCCGAGAACTCCGTGCTCGCCCCGCAGACGTTCGACTCGGTGCTGACCGTGACGCAGGTCGACGAGTACACCGTCGACATCTACGCTCAGGTCGCTGACGCCGAGGCCGAGCGCTCGCTCCCCGCGCTGCTCATTCTCAACGCCACGCAGATCGAGGAGGTCGAGAAGGGCAACATCGACCCGCGTCAGGGCAACACCCCCATCGGGACGGGTCCCTACGAGTTCTCCGAGTTCGAGGACGCCCAGTACTACGAGGTCACGAAGTTCGACAACTACTGGACCGAGCAGAAGGGCGTTAGCGAGGCGTTCAGCTGGTTCGACGGCTCCGACGAGTTCCCGGACGGTCCGGTCATCGACGCCTTCGAGATCGACATCGTCCCCGACAACTCCACCCGTTCCGGGGCGCTCCAGAACGGGGAGATCGACTCCACCTACGGGCTGAACACCTCGACGCTCGACCAGTTCGACTCCTCGGAGGAGTTCCTCCTCTACGAGATCGAGACCGGCGGCTACGAGTACATCCAGTACCCGGTCAACGTCGCGCCGTTCGACGACGCTCGGCTCCGGCAGGCGATCAACCACCTGATCCCGCGCGAACGGATCGTCGAGAACGTGTTCAGCGGCTACGGGCGTCCGGCGTGGACGCCTATCCCCGAGCTGGCACAGGGAAGCGGGACCGCCGACGCCGAGGCCTTAGAGGAAGAGCTTCGGCCGACGAACGAGTACAACGTCGAACGCGCCGAAGAGCTGCTCGAGCAGGTCGCCGCGGACAACTGAGGCGTTCCGCGGACATCCCGTTTCCGATCACACAAATGACGTCATTACGTCTACTGACAACTGAACTCGCCACGATAACCACGCAACGATGAGCCTCCAACGTTTCATACTGAAACGAACGCTGTCGATAATCCCGATCATGTTCGGGGTATCGGTGATCACGTTCGGGATGTTCCACCTGACTCCCGGCGACCCGGTCACCCGACTCGTCGCATTGAACCCGGACGTGACAGCGGCCGAAGAGGCCGCGCTCCGCCAGCGCTGGGGGCTTTCCGGTCCCGTCTGGGAACAGTACCTGGACTGGATTTCGAACGTGCTCGTCGGCGACTTCGGTCAGGAACTCCAGACGGGCCGTGAAGTCTCCGCTATCGTGTGGCGGCGGCTCCCGGAGACCATCGCGCTCGGTCTCTTCGGGTGGGCGTTCGCGCTCGTCATCGCCATTCCAGCTGGGATCTACGCGGCGGTCAACAAAAACCAGCTCGGAGACACCATCAGCCGCTTCCTCGCGCTGTCCGGGATCTCGATCCCGAACTTCTGGCTCGGCTTGATCTTGATCCTGATATTCTCGCTGTACCTGGGTCTGTTCCCGGTGCTTGCGCCTTCGAGGCAGTCGCTTCTCTCCCCGGAGATGCTGTGGTATCTGATCCTCCCGGGCATCACTATCGGGACCGCTTCGGCGGCTAGCATCATGCGCGTGATGCGCACCTCGATGACGGAGGAACTGAACAAGGAGTACGTCACCGCGGCCCGCGCGAAGGGACTCCCCGAGCGGACGGTGATTCTCAAACACGTACTGCGGAACTCCCTGATCTCGGTCGTCACGCTCGCGGCGACGCTCACGGCATCCATCGTGGCCGGGTCGGTCGTCGTGGAAGTCGTGTTCAACTGGCCGGGACTCGGACGGGAGTTCATCAACGCTATCAACCAGCGGGAGATCAACGTCGTCATGGCGATCACCCTCTTTACCGGGTTCTTCGTCATTCTCGCGAACCTCGTTGCTGACATCGTGTACGCGGCGCTTGACCCGAGGATCCGATATGACTGATCGACACACCCACGACGAACGCGGCCGGATCCGCATCTCCGGATTCGATTCGGACCGCGTCAGAGACCGAGAGCCGATGTCCGACTGGACCGACGAATCGAGCGGCGAAACGGTCGGTCGCTGGCGGCGCGGCTTCCGGAAGTTCAAGCGGAATCGCTCCGCGATCGGCGCGCTCGTCGTCGTCGTCGTGATGGCGCTGGCGGCGTTCTTCGCGCGTCCCATCGAGGTGTTCGGCGTGGTCGTCCAGCCGTTCTCGCTGGCCCCGTACGACCCCACGACGATCCTGTACTTGGGGGTCGACCCGAGCGTGAACGTGTACGACCCGCCGTCGTGGCAGTATCCGATGGGCGTCGACGGCTCCGGCCGCGACCTGTTCTCGCGGCTCCTCGTCGGCGGTCGGTACAGCCTCTCGATCGGCTTCATCGTCGTCGGACTCACGGCGTCGTTCGGTCTGATCTACGGCTCCATCTCGGGGTACTACGGCGGCAACGTCGACGAACTGATGATGCGAATCGTCGACACCATCTTCGCGTTCCCCGGACTCATCCTGGCGCTCATCATCGTCGCCATCCTCGGCGGCGGCTACTGGCAGCTCGTCTTGGCGTTCAGCCTCTTCGGCTGGGCGGGATACGGTCGTCTCGTCAGAGGTGAAGTGCTGAAGATCAAGGAGAACGAGTACGTGCTGGCGGCGAAAGCGCTCGGTGCGCGCGACCGCTCGGTGGTGTTCAGACACATCGCCCCGAACGCGATGCCGCCGCTCATCGTTCTGGCGTCGCTCAACATCGGAAGCGTCGTCATCGGCGTCGCTGCGCTCGGGTTCCTCGGACTCGGGCTGGACCCCAGTTCGGCCGAGTGGGGAACGATGTTGAACGCCACGCGGTCGACGCTGATCCAGGGACCGGGCGGCCAGATCCCGTGGTGGGCGACGGTGTATCCCGGTGCGGCCATCTTCATCTTCGTGATGTCAATGAACATGATCGGTGACGGTATCAACGACGCACTGGACGCACAGCAGACGGGTGTCGGCCGCGGGGGTGAGGACTGATGGCGCTGCTCGAAGTGAAGGATCTCACCGTCCGCTTCTACACGCAAGAAGGCGTGGTGACCGCCGTCGACGACCTCTCGTACCGCATCGAGCGGGGCGAGAAGTTCGGCGTGGTCGGCGAGAGCGGAGCGGGCAAAAGCGTCACCGCGCTCTCCGTGTTGCGACTGATCGACAGCCCCGGCCAGATCGAGAGCGGCGAGATCCTGTTCAAAGGCGAGGACCTGCTGGAGATGTCCGAGTCGGAGATCCGCTCGATCCGCGGCAACGAGATCTCGATGATCTTCCAGGACGCGCAGACGGCGCTCAATCCGGTGTACACGGTCGGCGGCCAGATCGCGGAGGCGATCGAACACCACCTGGACTACACCAGCAAGGAGGCGAAGGCCCGAACGATCCAGCTGCTCGATCGCGTCGGTATTCCGGAGGCCGAAGAGCGGTTCTCCGACTACCCGCACGAGTTCTCCGGCGGGATGCAACAGCGGGCGATCATCGCGATGGCCCTGTCGTGCGATCCCGATCTGATCGTCGCGGACGAGCCGACGACCGCGCTCGACGTGACGATCGAAGCGCAGATCCTCGACGAACTCAGAGATCTGGCCGACGAGTTCGACACGGCGATCCAGCTCATCACCCACGACCTCGGCGTCATCGCCGAGGTCTGTGACCGCGTCATGGTGATGTACGCCGGGAAACCGGTCGAAAAGGCACCGGTCGAGGAGCTGTACTACGACCCCAAACACCCGTACACGGTCGGACTGATGAGCTCTATCCCTCGCGTCAACGACAAGCGAGAGCGGCTCCAGACGATCCCCGGCGTGATGCCGGACCTCGTCGAGCTTCCCTCCGGGTGTAGCTTCCACCCGCGCTGTCCGTTCGCCGAGGAGAAGTGTACGCGGAAGGAGCCGCCGCTCACCGACGTCGAATCGGGCGCGGAGGCCACGCTCGACACCGAACACTCCGCCGCCTGTCTCGAGTACACGGAGGGTCTCTCGCAGGGGCTCACCTACTCCGTCGAGACGACCGGTCCGGCGGACGGCGCCGCCGCGGGGTACGTCGAGGGTGATCGCGATGAGTAGCGCCGAGCCGATCCTCCGCGTCGAGGGGTTAGAGAAGTACTACGACTCCACCGGCGGGTTCGTCGACAAGCTGCTCGGTCGGTCGCAGTGGGTGAAGGCGGTCGACGGCGTCGACCTCGAACTCCACGAGGGCGAGACGCTCGGCGTCGTCGGCGAGTCCGGGTGCGGGAAGACGACGCTCGGCCGGAGCATGCTTCGCCTGATCGAGCCGACGGGCGGCTCCGTCTACTACAAGGGCGAAGACATCACGGACCTGTCCAGCTCGGATCTCCGAAACCTCCGGAAGGACGTCCAGTACATCTTCCAGGACCCGTTCTCCAGCCTGAATCCCCGTCTGACCGTCGGCGACATCATCGGGGAGCCGCTCGACATCCACGACATCGCGTCCGGGGAAGCGCGGAAAGAGCGGATCTACGAACTGCTCGAAACCGTCGGGCTGAACCCGAGCCACGCGAACCGCTACCCGCACGAGTTCTCCGGCGGCCAGCGGCAGCGGATCGGTATCGCCCGCGCGCTCGCCGTCGACCCCGAGGTGATCGTCTGCGACGAGCCGGTGTCGGCGCTCGACGTGAGCGTTCAAGCGCAGATCCTCAACCTCATGGAGAACCTGCAAGAGGAGTTCGGTCTCTCGTACGTGTTCATCGCCCACGACCTCAGCGTCGTCGAACACATCTCCGACCGGATCGCGGTCATGTACCTCGGCGAGGTGGCCGAGATCGCGCCGACGGAGGAGGTGTTCGAACCGCCGTACCACCCGTACTCGGAGGCGCTCCTCTCCGCGATCCCCGAGCCGGACCCGCTCTGGGAGGGCGAACAGATCTTCCTGTCCGGCACCGTCCCCTCCCCGTTGAATCCGCCGTCGGGCTGTCGGTTCCACACCCGGTGTCCGAAGGTGATCCGCGACGCCGACTACGACCTTCCACAGGAGACGTGGCGGTCGATCATGGACCTGAAACTCCGGGCGCGGGAGTCGGACTCCGTCGGGTCGGTGACGGCGGAGCTCGAAAGCGACGTGGAGGGGTCGCGCATCGACCCGGCGGACGCGTCGCGCGAGGAGTTCGGTCGGATGGTCCGCACCGAGTTCGACCTCCCGGAGAGCCTGTCGGACGACGACGCGGAACGCGCGGTCTCGGAGGCGATCGACCTGCTCCGCGACGAGGATCTGTCCTCGGCGGCGACGGCGCTGGAGGACGCGTTCACCTCGCCCTGCTCGACGCACGAGCCGGACGCCTACGAGGTGGGCGACGACCACCACATCTCGTGTCTCCGGTTCGACGACCGGTTCGACTCCGAGCGGGAAGTGTTCGGTAACGCGGCGTAGTCGAAGACGTCCCTTTCTTTCCCCGGCGTTCCGCGTTTTTCCCGTTCAGCCCGACGTTTCGCGTTTTTCCCGTTCAGCCCGACGTTTCGCGTTTTTCCCGTTCAACCGGGGGTCCGCCCGTCCGACTCCAGCGTAATGCTTTATCCTTCGACCCACGTAGGTGTCCCAATGCGTCGGATCTACGAGTCGAACGCCCTCCACCGCGACGACGAGGAGGCGCACGCCCCGTCGGAAAAGGAGCGAACGACCAAGCTTCAGGCGCTGCGGTCGGTCCCGTCGTCGACGCTGAGCGATCTCCTGATCCCGCGACGGCTGCGTCACCTTCCGGTGTCGGTCGGCGTCGAAACCCCGGACGACGAGTACGAGGTCGGCGAGCCGGTCCCGTTCACCGTGACGATCCGCAACCGCCTGCCGCTCCCGATATCGATCCCGACGGTCTCGCCGCTCCTCTGGGAGTGGACCGTCGACGGCAACGTCGAGGCGGCCGAGATCCCGATCCGGGACCCGCCCGACGAGGCGGGACAGCTGTCGTTCGACCGCGGCGAGCGCAAGGAGTTCCGGAAGCGGTGGGACCAGCTGTTCAGAGTCTCGGAACGGGAGTGGGAACCGGCGGCGGCCGGGAATCACACCATCGGCGTCGCGGTCAACGCGACGGACGCCGAGAACCGCGGCCTGACCGACGAGACGACGGTGCGGATCGTCCGCTGATCCGGCGTCGCCATCCGACCGGGGGGCGACCGTCTCTATCGCGCCTCTCACCCGCTCTAACTCTCGTTTTTTCCGTCTCCGTCCGACCGGGCCGGCTCCGAGGTTCCCCCTCGACCGTGTCGGAGACAGCTGACGGTCCCGGTCGCGTCCCGGTCCGCGTCGCGCCCGGCCGGGCGAGCGACGGCCGCCGGGGTCTCGCGTTCGCAGACGCTGGTGAACGCCGCGGCCAGTATCTCGTCCGCGGCGTCGACGTCGCCGGCGGCGAGTTCCGCGGCCGCGTCTTCGACCGCCGCCTCCGCTTCGGGATCGCGGAGTTCCTCGCTCAGACCGACGGCGCGTCGGACCTCCGTCGCGGTGCGGCCCCCGGCGTCGCCGTCGCCGCTCGTCGGCGTCTCGCTTTCGCGGTCTCCGACCGCGCTCTCCGGAAGCTCCCCCGCCTGGACCGAGAACCTGAATCCCGCGATCGTCCGCCAGGTCTCCTCGGGAACCGAGAGGTCGTCCGGTGGGATCACGTCCGGACACCGGGGGTGGAACCGACAGCCCGACGGCGGGTCGCTCGGGTTCGGCACCGTGTCCGTCAGCGGCCGCCCCAGCTCCCGGTCCGTCGGGTCGAGGGAGGGGACGGAGGAGAGCAACACTCGCGTGTACGGGTGCGCCGGGTCCGCCAACACGGTCTCGGTCGCGCCCCGCTCGACGATCTCACCGAGGTACATGACCGCGATCCGGTCGCAGCTCCGCCGGATGACGTCGAGGTCGTGGCTGATGAACAGGACGGCGATGTCGAACTCGCGTCGGATCCGGTCCAGCAGGTCGAGTATCTCGGAGCGGACTCGCGCGTCGAGCGCGCTCGTCGGCTCGTCCGCGACGATGAGGTCGGGGCTGACGACGAGCGCCCGCGCGATCGAGATCCGCTGTTTCTCGCCCCCGGAGAACTCGTGCGGGTAGCGGTCCAGGTCGTCGCCCGACAGGCCGACGCGTTCGAGGATGTCCGCGACGATCGCGCGACGCCGGTCGGCGTCGTCGAGACCGTGGATCCGGAGGGGTTCGGCCACCGCCTCCCCGATCGTCATCCGCGGATCGAGGGCGTCGTTGGGATCCTGAACGATCAGCTGCGCGCGGCGGCGGAAATCCCGACGCTCGTCGCCGGACAGCTCCGAGACCGGATCGCCGTCGAACCGGACTTCGCCGGCCGTCGGCTCCTCGAGTCCCAAGACGGTGTGGGCCGTCGTCGTCTTGCCGCTGCCCGACTCGCCGACGATCCCGAGGGCCTCCCCGCGTTCGACGTCGAAGCTCACCCCGTCGACGGCGCGGACGCGACCGACCTCGCGCCGGAGCAGTCCGCGGGTGATCGGGTAATGCTTCTCCAGGCCGCGGACCGAGCAGATCGGCTCCTCGGTCATCGCCGCTCGCCCTCCGTGTCCGGAGTCGGCGTCGCGGGCGACTCCGCGGGGTCCGTGGACCGCCGCTCCGCTCCCCGCTCCGCCCGGCTGTCCATCGGCGACGTCGCGTTCTCGCGGATCGCCGACGGATCCCCGTCCGGTCCGTAATGAACGCACGACGCCGCGTGGTCCGACGAGTCGGCGACCGAGCGGAACGCCGGCTGCGCGCCGCCCGCGCACTCGTCGACCGCGTGCGGGCACTCCGCGCGGAACCGGCAGCCGTCGGTCGGTATCTCGCCGCGGGCGGTCCGCTCCGCGATTGACGCCCCGTCGCTCACCCCGTAGCTGTCGAACAGCGCCTGCGTGTACGGATGTGAGGGGTCGGAGAACACCGCCTCGACGGGACCTCGCTCGACGATCGTGCCGCCGTACATGACCAGCACGCGGTCGGCGACGGCGGCGACGACCCGCAGGTCGTGCGTCACGAGCAGCATGCTCGTCCCGTCGCCGGCGATCGACCGGAACAGGTCGAGCAGCCGCGCCTGAACGGTCACGTCCACCGCGGTCGTCGGCTCGTCGGCTATCAGCAGGTCCGGGTCTCCCGCCAACGCGACCGCGATGGCGATCCGCTGTTGCATCCCGCCCGAGAACTCGTGCGGGTGGCTGTCGAGGCGCTCGCCCGCCCGGGGGATACCCACCCGGCGCAGCAGGTCGACCGCCCGGTCTCGCGCCGTCGACCGGCTCACGTCCTCGTGGATCCGTATCGGCTCCGTCACCTGTTCGCCGACGGTGTACACCGGGTCGAGCGCGCTCTGCGGGTTCTGGAACACGTGCGCGATCCGGCGTCCCCGGATCGACCGCAGCTCCGCCTCCGACCGGTCGGCGACGGACTCGCCGTCGAACTCGACCGCGTCGGACGACACCTCGGCCGGGGGTTGCGGGACGAGACCGGTGAGCGACTCGCAGGTGACGCTCTTGCCGCTGCCGGACTCGCCGACCAGACACACCGTTTCGCCACGGTCGACGTCGAAGCTCACCCCGTCAACCGCGTGGAGCCAGCCGTCGTCGGTCCGGATCCGCGTCCGGAGGTCGCGCACGGAGAGGAGCGGGGTCCCGTCGGTTCCGCCGCGGGAGCGAGTCACGACCGGTCACCCCGCGGGTCGAGGGCGTCTCGGACGCCGTCTCCGAGCGTCTTGAACGCGACGAGCGTCGCCGTCAGCGCGGCGGCCGGGAGCGACGACACCCACCAGATCTTGTGGGCCGGCTGGTCGGCGCGCTCCTGTAGCTGTCCGGCGACCGCGGCGTTGATCGACTCGCTGATCGTCGACCCCCACGAGTAGGTGCCGATCTCGTGGAACCCGAGGAAGGCGACGCCCGCCTCGATGAGGACGAACAGCGCGAGCAGCTGGAACACGGCCGGAACGAGCGTGTTCGTGCTGTTGGGGAGGATGTGCCGCCGGGCGACGTACGCGCCCGACGCCCCGAGGCTCCGGGCGACCAGAACGTACCCCTCCTCGCGGCGCTGGATCACCTCGCTGCGAACCAACCGAGCGATCCCGCCCCAACTGAGCAGGCCGAACGTCGCGAGCAGCAACAGGAGCGAGGGACCGTAGTAGGCGTAGCCGATGAAGTACAGCAGCAGCGCCGGGATACACAGCTGGACGTCGACGTACGACGACAGCAGGTCGTCGACGACGCCGCCGCGGATCCCCGCGACGACCCCGACCGCCGCGGCCAGCGGAACGATGAACGCCGCCGAGATGACGGTCACGTACGCCGCGGTCCGGGCGCCCTCGACTAGGAGGAACCCGAGCGGGTGGCCGCGCTCGTTCGTCCCCAACGGGTACTCCCACGTTCCGTGACACACGCGGTCGAACGGCCCGCCCGTCTCGACGCCGAGACACTCCTGCGGGGGAACGGTGCTGGCGAACCCCACGGGCGGGTGGTAGGCGTGCTGGAACCGGAGCGGCGGGGAGCCGCCGAGCGCCGAACCCACCACGCCGACGGCGACGAGTCCGGCGACGAACGCGCCCGAGAGCACCACCGCGGGCCGCCGTCGGAGGACGCCGCGGAGCGAGACGGGCCGTCGCCGCAGCCGCTTCGCGAACGGGACCGCGCCGTACGCCGCGACGACCGTCACGGCGAGGAGGAACGCCCAATCGAGGGTGACCGGCCGCCAGTCACCGATCAGGTACAGCCCCGCCGACAGCTCCTGGTACGCGCGACCGAGCGCGAGAAGCGCCACGCCGACCGCCAGCGCCGCCCGCTCGGCCGTGACGGTTCGTTTCGACTGCTGAATCTCGTTCCAATCGAGGTCTTCGAACCGCGGATCGTCTTCTGTCGGCGGCATACGGAGGGTGACCGTAGTATCGACGGACGGGGGTTAAAACCACCTGACCGATCCGCGACGCGACGGTGAATATTATCCGCCGTTCGGGGTGAATCAGCGGCACGCGTCAGAGACACGCCCGTGATTTAATATCTTCCCGCTCGTGGTGCCCGCAAACGTGTCCTCCGAATCGCCCTCGAAGCCTCGGTCGATCCCCCCGGTTTTGGGGGTCGTTCACGCGACGACGCCGGCGCGGAACGGAGGTCCGTCCGGATGAACCCGCTTCGGATCCTCACGAAGCGGGTGCTCATGGGTCTCGTGACCTCCTGGGTCGTCCTCACGACGATATTCGCGCTGTTCACGCTCACCGAGGACTGGGTGTTGTCCGGACAGATCGGCGCCGCCAGGTTCGCCGGCGAGAACGACCCCGAGGCGCTCGCGGCGATCAGAGCGGAGTACTTCGCGGCGCGGGGACTCGACAGGCCGCTGACGGACGTGTACGTCGACTGGCTCGGGAACATGGTCACCCTCAACTGGGGGAGTTCCATGTCCACCGGCGAACCGGTGTTCCCGCTCGTGATGGACGCGGCCGCGCGGACGGCCGCGTACGTCGTCCCCGCCCTCGTATTGGCCGTGATCTGCGGGGTCTCGATCGGGATGTCCGCCGCGTTGTACCCGAAGAGCCGCGTCGGGTCCGGCGGCGTCGCGGCGGCGTATCTGCTGTTCGCTGTGCCGACCTTCTGGCTCGGCGGGATGATCCTGTCGTTCACGCTCGACGGGCGACTGGACCGCTCGCCGCTCGTCTTCGATCACCTGCTCCCGATCGGGCTGACGTTCACCGCGCTGCTCGGCGGCTACGTCAGCTACTCGCGCGCTCACTCGCGGGAGTACGCCACCGCCGAGTTCGTCTCGCTCGTCAAAGCGAAGGGCGCGTCGGGGTATCGCGTCGCCTATCACGTCCTCCGGAACGCCGCGATCCCGTTCTTCTCGATGCTGTTCACCGAGGCGCTCGGACTGCTCGTCCTCTCGACGTTCGTGATCGAGGTCCTGTTCGGCATCGAGGGGTTCGGTCTCCTGTTGCTGCAGGCGGTCGCCGACCGCGACCTCCCCGTGCTCCTCGGCGGAACCGTCGTCGTGATCGGCGTCGGCGTGTTCGGGAACGTCGTTCAGGACATGGCGTACGGCTACCTCGACCCGCGGGTCGAGATGGGGTAGTAACCGTTGGAACGGGTTCAGGGCGTGATTCCCGTGTCCTCGCCCGGCGTCGCGACCTTCTCCGGTTCGAGCTCGAGGATGTGTTCGCCGCAGTCCTCACAGCGGATCGCGACCACCTCGTGCGCCATACAGCAGGACTCGACGGTGTTCGCCGTCGCGGCGACCTCGCCCCCGCACACCGGACACGAGGAGATGAACGACCGGAGCGACTGGAGGATCGAGAGCCGCTGTTCGGCCGGCACGTCGAGCCACCGGTCGGTGCGCTCGACGAGGGCGAGATGCGACGCCACGTCCGCGAGGTACGCGCCGTCGCCCGGCCACTTCCGGACGCGCCGCAGGACGGTCACCGCGGGGTAGTCACGGTCCTCGAAGGCGACCTCGTCCGGGGTCACGCCGAACATCTCGGCGAGCGTCTCCGCTCCGACGGCCTCGCGTTCGAGCGACGAGACGTGCGCATCGACCGTCTCGGCGAACTCCGCTTCGAAGACCAGGTCCTCGCCGCCGTCCGTCGGCTCGACGACGCCGACGTCGAGGAGGAACTCGATCGGGTCCACGGCGTTCTCGCGCTGGTCCCGGATCCGCTCGACCGTCTCGAACTCCGGTTCGTCAGCGTCGGTCTGGTCGGTGTCGTCGGCGTCGGCCGCTTCGTCGGCGTCGTCGGCCCGCCCGGAGGTCTCGTCGACCGTCCCGTCCGGCTCGAACGTGGTCACCGTCACCTCGTCGGACCGCCCGGTCGGCGCCTCCTCCCAGCCGTCTCGGGGCCCCTCGGGAGCTTTCCCGAACAGGCGGAGCACGCGGTCGGGGAGATACCGCTTCGTCAGCTCCGGCGTGCCGGGGACCAGATAGCCTCGGTAGTAGATACTCCCCAGCGACGCGACCAGCACGACCGCAGCGACCACCGGGCCGAACACCGCCGCCGCCGCGGTCAGCGCGACGGCGAGAATCCCGTTGAGAACGGTGCACGGAACGCAGCGGTTCTCCCCGGTGTACTCCGGCTCGCGGATCCTGTCTCGCAATGACGTGCCACTGGAGCTCATGTGCGCAGATGTCTCCGCAGCGATAAAAGCGGACGGTGTCCCGGATCACGTCGCCCCGAAACCGACCGCCGAGGGCGTTTCGGTCCCGGTCAGTCGTCGGCCTCTCCGGCCTCCTCGTGCGGTGTCGAATCGGGACCGCGGCCCTCGGAACCGCGGTCCTCGCCGGCGTCGTGCCCCCCGGTCTCGGAGGGGCGCCCGGGCGTCCCGGCGTCGACCGCCCGCTCGTACCGCTCGATCTGCTCGCGGTGGAGCGAGTGGATCATGTCCGCGAGGACGCCGAACACGAGCAGCTGGATCCCGAGGATGACCGCGCCGACCGCGCCGACGGCGATCACCTCGTGGCTGATCCCAAACGCGAGGTACCGGTACAGCACGAACGCCCCCATCGCGGCTCCCGCCGCCGTCGACGCCACGCCGGCGCTGCCGAAGTAGAACAGCGGGTTGTTCGTCTTCGCCTTGCGGTACAGCTCCAAGAAGATCACGCCGCCGTCCCGGATCGGGTGGAGGTTCGTCGCCGAGCCGCCGGGTCGCTCTCGGTAGGTGATCGGCACCACGGCGACCGAGACGCGGTTCTTCACGCACTCGACGGCCATCTCGGTCTCGATGCCGAACCCGTCCGCGGTGAGGTGGAGCCGCTCGAACGACTCGCGGGTGAACGCGCGGTACCCCGAGAGGATGTCGCCGTAGTCCTCTCGGTGGATCGCCCGGAACGCGAGGTTGATCAGGCGGTTTCCGATCCGATTCAGGCGCGTCATCGCGCCCGGGCGCATGTCCGCGAAGCGGTCTCCGATGACGTGGTCGGTCTCGCCGGCGAGGAGGGGATCGAGCATCGCGTCCGCGTCCGCAGCGTCGTAGGTGGCGTCGGCGTCCGCCATCAGGACGTACGACGCGTCGACGTGGTCGCGGACCGCCTCCCGAACCGCCTGCCCCTTCCCGCGTCCCGACTGTTCCGCGACGCGAGCGCCGGCCTCGCGGGCGATCGACCGCGTCTCGTCCGTCGAGCCGCCGTCGATCACGAGGACGTTCTCGAACCCGGCGTCGCGGAAGTCCTCGACGACGCGTGCGACCGTCTCGGCCTCGTTCATCGTCGGCAACAGGACGCAGACGTCGTCGTACTCGCTCATCAGGCGACCGATCACGGGGGAGTCGGTAAACTCTGTCCCTCCGGGTCGCCGCCGAAACGATTCCGGAGACGCGGGGCCGCGATCACCCACACGCTCATGTATGTGAGCATCGATCGTGGTCGTATGTCGCACCCACCGGAGCAACACGCCGACGAACTGCTCAGCGCCGCCCGCACGGCGACGGGCGACGAGCTGCGGAGCCTCACGTACTTCACGACGGCGGACGTCGAGCAGCTGTACCTCCGCAGCGACCTGAGTCGGACCGCCGATCTGGTCGGTTTCGCCGAGAACGAGCGACAGGGGTTCCACGCGCAGTCGATGTACGCCGACACCCAGCTCGGCGACTACCGGTTCACGGTTCGGGTGTTCGAGAACGGCTACCTCACCCGGGTCATCGCCAACGACCACGGGGTGTGGGTGACCACCGACTCGATGGAGATGGACCGGTTCGAGGAGCTGGCGAGCGCGCTCGCGTCGATCCTCCGATCGTTCGATCCCGCCTGACCCCCCGGAGAGTCGGATCCCGGAGGGCGTTCAGCTGAGGTGGCTCTCGAACTCGCCGACCAGCTCGTCGGCGTCGACGGGCTTCGTCACGTAGCCGTCGGCGCCCGCCTTCACCGCCTCCATCATCTTCTCCTGCTGGTCGACGCTCGTACACATCACGATCACCGCGTCGGGCCACCGGTCTTTGATCGCGCCGGTCGCCTCGATCCCGGTCATCTCCGGCATCACGACGTCCATCGACACCGCGTCCGGCTCGTACGCCTCGAACAGCTCGACCGCCTCCGCGCCGTTTTCCGCCTCGTCGACGACCTCGAACCGGTCCTCCAGCGCGTCCCGAACGACGGTCCGCTGGAACGAGGAGTCGTCGACGACGAGTACCCGCTCGGTCATACCCGTTATCCCCGCCTGACCGACATAAGCGCGCGGATCGTTCGCCGTGGTACCGGTGTCGGTCCGCGGCCGGATCTCGGACCCACCTCTCGGACGTCCGAGCGCGGCGCCGTCTCCGGGCGAGTCCCCTTGCATATCCGATGAAGCATATAATGAACATGGGAACAACGTTAAGGTCTATCCCACGATACGGTCGCGTATGGAAACGCGGAAGGTCCAACGGTTGGGACCGTCGACGCTGGCGATGACCCTCCCGGCCGAGTGGGCACAGGAACACGGCGTGAACAAAGGCGACGAGGTGTCGCTGCGGATGGGCGGCAAGGGAACGCTCACGGTGCTTCCCGAGTCGGTGAGCACGGAGGAGTCGGAGGCGGTGATCAACGCCGACGGACTCGACGCGCGCTCGCTCGAACGCGCCATCGTCGCGCAGTACGTGCTCGGCCGTCGCGTGATCCACGTCCGGAGCGAGGGGACGCTCGACAGCGAACACATCAACGCGGTGTACAAAGCCGAGACGCAGCTGATGGGACTCGGCGTCATCGAGGAGACGCCGGAGGACATCTCGATCCGCTGTTCCGTCGACCCCGAGGACTTCACGCTCGACAACCTGCTCGAACGGCTGGAGAACACCGGGTCGACGATGCGCGGCGAGGCCGTGAAGGCGCTCGCGCACGGCAACCCCGACCTCTCGCAGCGCGCGCTCAACCGCGAGCGGCAGGCGAACAAGATATTCGTCCTCCTGCTCCGGCTCATCTTCACGGCCTACCAGAACCCGAACCTCGCCCGCGCGGTCGGACTCGAAGAGGGGTTCCCGCTGATCGGCTACCGCTCCGTCGCGAAGAACCTCGAACTCACCGCCGACAACGCGGAAGACATCGCCGAGATCGTGATGGAGGCCGACGGCCACACCCTCGACGTCGACAGCGCGACGATGCGGCAGATCCGCGAGTTCACCGACCAGGTCGACGAGCTGACCGCGCTCGCGGTCCGGGCCGTCGTCGAGCGCGACTACGACCTCACCGTCGAGTGCCGCGACCTGTTCTCGCGGCTTGAGGACCGTGAACAGGAGATCCTCGACGAGCTGCCGAACGACCTGGACAACGAGACGCTGCTCATGACCCGCGAGGTGCTCGTCAGCCTCCAGCACACTGCTGAGTACGCCATGCGGAACGCGGAGATTGCGGCGAACCTCGCGCTCAACGAGGCGTCAGATCACGTCGAGATAATCTGACCCCCGAAGCCGCGTCAGCGCTCGCCGCGCCGCCCCCGACCGCGTCGCTCGGTTCGCATGAACTAAGTGGTCCCCCGCGAAGCGGTTCGTATGAGCGAGGGTTCCATCGAATCGGACAAGGAGGTCGGCGTCGCGCTCGCGCTCGGCGCCATCGCTGTCGTCGGCGCCGTGGTGATGGTAGCGTATCCCGGACAGCTCGGGAAGGCGTGGGGGTTCGCGGGCGCGTTCGTCTTCGCGACGCTCGCCGTCGGCGCGGTCCAGCTGTTCGACTGACCGGTCGCGGGGACCGCCGGCTCAACCGTTTCTCCGCGGCGACTTCGGCGTCCGCCTCGTGGAAAACGAGAAACCGTTAAGAATGTCAGACACGTACGTCCGCCAATGAGCGAGTACACCGAGGAGGAACAGCGGATCCTCGCGTACCTCACGGACAGCGTCACCCGTGGCGAGCGGTACGTTCGCTCGAAGACGATCGCCGACGCGATCGGTCTCACCGCCAAACAGGTGGGGTCGCGGCTCCCCCGCCTCGCCGAGAAGTCGGACGACGTCGACATCGAGAAGTGGGGCCGAGCCAAGTCGACGACCTGGCGCGTGACGCCGGAAGGGTGACGGCCCACCGGAAGGGTGACGCCCTGCCGGAAGGGTGACGGCCCACCGGAAGGGTGGCGCCTCGCCGGAAGGGTGGCGCCTCGCCGGAAGGGTGGCGCCTCGCCGGAAGGGTGGCGCCTCGCCGGAAGGGTGGCGCCTCGCCGGAAGGGTGGTGCGGTCCCCCCCCGTCCGCGCGCTGTCGCGTCCCCCACTGCCGTCACGTTCTCCGCATCCGACTCCGCCGACGCGCATTTTTAACCCCCGTCGCCCCAAACGGGATCGTATGACCGTTCGAGTCTCCCGGACGTTCGAGTTCGACGCGCCGCCCGCCGACGTGTGGGCGTTCATCTCGGACGCGGAGCAGCGCGCGGGCGCCATCAGCGTGGTCGACTCCTTCGAGGTCCACGACGACGGGAGCGCGACCTGGCACGTCGCGCTCCCGATACCGATGATCCGCTCGACGATCGACGTCGAGACGGAAGACGTCGAGCGCGACCCCCCGAACCGAGTGAAGTTCGTCGGGAAGTCGCGGGCGTTCCGCGTCACCGGCGAACACGAGATCACCGAGACCGACGGCGGCGGCTGCCGGCTCGCCAACGAGTTCGTCGTCGACGGAAGCCTCCCCGGCGTCGAGTCCTTCTTCAAGCGGAACTTCGACGCCGAACTGGACAACTTAGAGGACGCGCTCCGCGCCTCGCTCGCCTCGCCGGCATGAGACTCGCGGGCGTCCAGCTGGCGGTCGAGGGCGGCGACATCGAAGGGAACGTCGAGCGAGCGCTCGACCGCGTCCGAGCGGCCGCCGCCGAGGGCGCCGACCTCGTGGTCCTCCCCGAGCTGTTCGACGTCGGCTACTTCGCGTTCGACTCGTACGGCCGCGCCGCGGAGAGCCTCGCCGGCGACCGGCTCGCCCGGTTCGCCGCCGCGGCCGCCGACCACGACGTCGCGGTGCTCGCCGGGACGGTCGTGGAGGACCTCTCGGCGTCGGCGGCGGATGGGGTCGACGTGCCGGCCGAGTCCGGTCTCGCCAACGCCGCGGTGCTGTTCGACGCCGACGGGGAACGCCGGCTCGTCTACCGGAAGCGGCACCTGTTCGGGTACGGCTCCGAGGAGACGGACCGGATGGTCCCCGGCGAGCGGACGCCCGTGGTCGACCTCGCGGGCGTCACGGTCGGGGTGACGACCTGCTACGACCTCCGGTTCCCGGAGCAGTTCCGCGCGATGGTCGACGCGGGCGTCGAGTGCGTGCTGGTGCCGAGCGCGTGGCCGTACCCGCGGATCGAGCACTGGCGGACGCTCGGCCGGGCGCGAGCGATCGAGAACCTGACGTACGTCGCCGCCGTCAACGGGAGCGGTCGGTTCGGCGACGACGCGCTCTGCGGGCGGAGCGCGGTGTACGACCCCTGGGGGACCGCGCTCGCGTCGGTCGGCGACGAGCCGGGCGTCGTCACCGCGACGGTGGACCCCGAGCGAGTGGCCGCGGTCCGCGAAGAGTTCCCCGCGCTCCGCGACCGTCGGTGAGTCGGTCCGCGACGGTCGATGAACCCCTCCGTGACCGCCCGCTGACGCCTGCGACGCGGCGCCGATCCTGACGTCCGGGGTCGGGGAAATCCCGAGCGACGGATCCGGATCTCACATATTTATACCCGTGAGGCACGTACCGGTAAATGCCGAAGTCCGACGCTTTTCTCGTTGGAGTTCGGCGCTAACGATCCGCGCGCCCGTCCCGACCACCCGGGCGGCGCCGCCGCCGACAGCCTGGGGGTCCGCTGTCCGGCCGCCGCCCGTCCGCCTCCCACTCGCCTTTCGCCCACCGCTCCTCGTCTTCCACCCCTTTCCGCTTCCGACTCCTCTCCGCTTCCGACTCCTCTCCGCTTCCCACCGTTTCCACCTCTTCGGCTGTTCTCGCCTCGTCTTCCATCGTCAGCTCGAATCCGATTCGGTGACGACGCGGTGAAACCCGCCCCGCTGCGACCTGAGTATCCGTATTGATAACTCGGCCGGTACGTTCTTACGTCGGTCGGCGGAGAACGTAAACGCCGCGGACGAATCCGAGCGGCCCCATCCCGTTTCGGGCGGGCCGGTCGGCCACTCGCTTCCACCGTCCGTCGTCCGTCGGCTTGGGTTCGGGTCCACCCGCTCCCACACCGAGCCCGAACCCGTTTCTGTACGTACTTCCCGTTCCGGACAGCGACCGACAGCGTTGGCGCGTCCGGGCCGGAAGCGCAAGGACGAAACCCTCGGCCGACGAACCGGCGGTCGAATGTTCCCCCGCGAGTACCGCGGCGTCGCCTTCGTCGTCGGGCTGTTCGTGATCGTCCAGGTGGGCGCGCTGGCGCTGGTCCCGGAGTTCGTCGCGAGCGACTACCAGGCGGTCGAGAACCCCGATAACCCCGCCAACAGCGTGTTGTACGTCGTCGCCATCGTCGCGATGACCGGGCTGATGCTGGCGGCGTTCCGATACGACCTCGACGGGGCGATCCGACTCCTGATCGTCGGCGTCTCCGCGTGGCTCTCGTGGTACGTCTTCTCCGCGCTCGTCTCGCCGCTCGCGGCCGCCGTCCCCGCGGTCGCGGTCGCGGTCGGTCTCCTCCTCTACCCCGAGTGGTACGTGATCGACACCGCCGGGGTGTTGATGGGCGCTGGCGCGGCGGGGCTGTTCGGCATCTCCTTCGGCCTGCTGCCGGCGCTCGTCCTGCTCGCCGTCCTCGCCGTCTACGACGCGATCTCCGTGTACGGCACCGAGCACATGCTGTCGCTCGCGGAGGGAATTATGGACCTCAACATCCCGGTCGTGCTGGTGATCCCGCTGTCGCTGTCGTACTCGCTGCTCGACGGCGGCGCGGCCAGCGAGGAAGCCGCGGGGGTCGGCGAGGACGTGGAGACCGAGTCGGACGTGAAGGCCGACTCCGCCGACGAGAACGAGGCCGCTGGCGATGACGGGGGAGAACCTGGCTCGGAGGTCGACGCCGCCGAACCCGCGGAGGCCGGCGACCGCGACGCCTTCTTCATCGGTCTCGGGGACGCCGTGATCCCGACGGTGTTGATCGCGAGCGCGGCGACGTTCTCGCCGGCGGCGGACCTCGCGGTCCCCTTCCTCGGCGTCAACCTCCCCGCGCTGCTGGCGATGGTCGGGACCCTCGCGGGGCTGCTCGTCCTCATGCGCTGGGTGATACGGGGGCGGCCGCACGCGGCGCTTCCGCTGTTGAACGGCGGGGCTATCGGCGGGTACCTGGTCGGGTCGGTGGTTGCCGGCGTGCCGCTGATCGAGGCACTGGGACTCGCGGGGATCCTGTAGGCCGGTTCGGGCGTCTACCGATTTCATTATAAACGGCTGATCGACACGAACACACCGAAGCCCCAGCCGCGAGGCGGACAGACGCTCGCTGCGCTCCTCACTCGATCGCTCACTTCGTTCGCTCTCCCGTTCGGTGCTGGCGTCGCCTCTGTCCGCCTCGCGGCTGCCCCTTCGAGTCCCGCCCCGGCCGCACAGCGACCGCACCTCACGCCTCCCCAACCTCGCGGTTCGCGCTCTCCGAGCGCTCACCGCGTCCCTCGCGCGTGCTGTCTCGCGGCCGCCGATGGCGGCCGCTCGCAGGCACGCGCCACCGCAGTCCGTTCTTCAGTAATAGTCGCGGTTTCGGTCTCTTAGTCGTCGTCAGCGGGGTTCCCGTCGCGCGTCTTCACGGCGACGCCGGAGCCGAGCTGCTCGGCCTCCGCGCCCGAGAGTTCGGCGCGGCCGACGCCGAAGATGGCGCCGCTCTCGTCGACGACGAGCACCTCGTCGCCGGGGCGGATCCCGTCGTCCGCGGCGGTGACGAACTTCGCGAACGCGTCGCGCCCCTCGCGCACGAACGGCTCGCTCTCCCCGCCGACGACCATCCGGTGTCGCGGGGCGGCGAACGCGTCGGCGATCCGCTTCCCGCCCGCCAGACCGAGCGTGAACCGGCCGTCGGTGCCGTACGAGACGAGGCGGTCGCCCTCGCTGCTGCCGGGGGTGTCGTCGACGTCGCCGTCGATCACCTGTCGCGGGCGGCCGCCGCTCGACCGGCGCACGGTGAGCGGGTCGTCCGGCGGGAACAGGGCCTCGCCCGCGCCGCTCCCGAACTGGTAGTCGGCGGCGGTCCGCAGGTCCGCGAGCGTCTCGGCGTCGGTCATGCCCGCGATACCGACCGCGCGCTGAAAGCGGTTGCGACACCGTTCGCCGCCGCGTTCGACTCCCGGGTCACCCGAGCGCGGGATACGTCGCGGCGACGCCGTCGCCGTCGACGCGCCAGCGGTCGGCGATCTCCCGGTACGCGGCGGGATCCGCGGCCGCGTCCGCCGGAATCGCGTCGGGCGGCGACTCCCGAAGCGCCTCGGCCAGCGTCTCGGGATCGATTCCGTCGGTCCCGCTCGTCCCGTCGGACTCCCCGGCGAGCAGGTCCGCGATCCGGTCGGCCGCGTCGACTATCGCGCCGGCGGCCTCGATCCGGCGGCCGAGGTCGAGCGCCGCGGTGAGTCGGTCGGCGGCCGCGACGGCGTCGCTGCGCTCGGCCTCGACGGCGCCGAGCGCCGAGAGCGCCTCCGCCTCGGCCTGCGTGAACCCGCCCTCCCGCGCGGCGTCGAGCGCGGACCGCAGCGCCGTCGCCGCCGCGTCGTGGTCGCCCCGTGCGAGCGCGAGCCGTCCCCGGACCCGTTCCATCTCGGCCAGTCGCTTGTGGCCGGCGTGGTCGTCGAGCAGCGCCGCGGTCCGCTCTACCCGCCGCTCGGCCGCGGACAGGTCGCCGCGGTCGACCGCCACCTCCGCCAGGATCGCGGCCACCATCGCGCACCGCGTGTCGGCGTCCAGCGCGTCGAGGCGGTCGAGCGCGCCAGTCAGGAACCGCTCCGCCCGGTCGAGGTCGCCGGCGAGGTGCGCCGCGCTGCCCAGGTGGCTCAGCGCGAACGCCTCGTACATGTCCGAGCCGATCCGCTCGGCGATGACGCGCGCCGCGGACGCGCGGTCGACCGCCTCCTCGACCGCGCCGCGCTGCTCGGCGACCGCCGCGAGGTTCAGAAGGGAGATGGCCTCGCGGTGTTCGTCGCCGACCGTCCGGTAGCCGTCGAGCGCGCGGCTCGCGGTTCGATTCGCGGCGTCGAGGTCCCCCCGTCGCCGCAGCGCGACCGCGAGGTTCGTCCGGACGTTCGCCTCGCCGTGGGTGTCGTCGTGCGCGCGGAACAGGTCGCCAGCGACGCGGTAGTGGTCGAGGACCGCGTCGGTCCCGTCGAGGGAGTCGAGCGCGTTGCCGACGTCCATCAGCGCCTTCGCCCTCGCGATGGGGTCGCCGACCTCGACCGCGATGGCGTACGCCCGCGACGCCGCCTCGTACGCCTCCTCGTAGTCGCCGTCGAAGTGCGCCGCCTGCGCTCGCCCCCTGACCGCCGCCGCGAGTCCACGGCGGTCGCCCGCGGCCGCGAACAGCTCCTCGGCCCGCTCGAACCGCTCTCGCGCCGCGTCGTACTCGCCGCGGCGGCGGGCCACGTCGCCGTACCCGCGCTGGCGCTCGGCCGCCCCGGCCTCGTCGACGGGTCGCCACGCGTCGAGCGCGTCGGTCGCGCCGTCGAGGTCGCCGGCGTCGACGTACATCCGCACCACCCACTCCGGCGGGCGGTCGCGCAGGTCGTCCGGGCACGCGTCCGGGAGGTCGATCCACGCGTAGCGGACACGGCCGTACAGGGGCGCGAGCCGGGGGTAGCGCCGCCCGACGCCGAACACCGCCCGAACCGTCTCGGCCGCCCACGCGCTCGGGTCGCGCTCGATCCGGTCTACCGTCGGGGCCTCCCCCCCGACGGCGCGCCGGATCCGAGAGCGACGCGCGGGGTCGTCCGCGAGCGCGAGCACCCGCGAGACGGCTCGCCCGACGCGTCTGGCGACCACCGGGTCCGGTTCCCGGTCCAAGAGCCGATCCAAGAACAGCACCGACCACTCGTCGTGAACGGTGCGGTACTCCTCGCCTCCCGACCCGACGAGGACGGTCCCAGTGAGCCGGTCGAGCGCCCGCCGAACCTCCTCGACCGTCGGCGAGGGATCGCCGTCGGTCCCGTTCGTCCCGCCCCGATCCGGGCCGTCGACGAGCGCGTACGCCAGGGTCCGAACGCCGTTCACGCCGGCGACGTTGAGGAGGTTCGCCAACACCGCGACGTCCACGGTCGGCGGCGGCCGGTTCCGGACCTCCCGGACCGCCTCCGCGACCGCCGCCTCCAGCCCGGACGCCGGTCCCCCGTCGCCGTCGTCGCCGCTTCTCTCCGCCCTCGCTCCGTCGCCGCTTCTCTCCGCCCTCGCTCCGTCGCCGCCGCGATCTCCGACCGCCCCGCCGACTCCGTCGCCGGTCGCGCGGACGAGGCGGTGGACGAGAGCGAGCAGTTCGCCGACGCGCTCGTCGTCGGCGCGCCGCACGTCGGCGAGCAGCGCCCCCGGCTCGGCCGCCGGGGCGGAGCCGGTGCGGTCGGCGACGTGGCGGACGAACCGCTCGACCTCGCGCTCGTCGAGCCGCGGCATCCGGACGGTCTCGATCGCCCGCCGGTAGCGGAGGTCCGCGGGCGAGAGCGGGATCCCATCGGGGTCGTCGTACGGCTCCTCGCGGGCGTCGAACAGGAACGAGACGTCGTCGCGGTCGGCCAGCTCGCGGGCGACGCCGACCGCCTCCGCGGCCCCCGGATCGACGGCGTCCTCGACGACGACGAGGTGGTGCCCCTCGCCCCCGGTGACCCGCTCGCGCAGCTGCTCGGTCGCGGTGAACGCCTCGCCGCCGTCGCTCGCTCGGTACGTCACCGGACCGCGTCCCGATCGGTACCACTCGACGGCGACGCGCCGGCAGACGGTGCTTTTCCCGCTTCCCGGCGGGCCGACCAGCGCGTGGTCGGTCCCCTCGGCGAGACCGTCGGCGAGCAGCCCGGCGATCGAACGCCGGTCGCCGTCGCGCACCGCGGTCCTGTCGAGGACGTACCCCGCGTCGACCTCGGGGAACGACGCCGTGGCGCGGAGCGGTCCGTACGGGTCCGGATCCCCGGCGAGCCGGTCCTCGTCGACCGCGTGGAACCCTTGTGCCGAGAGCGCGTCGCGTCCGTCGCCGTCGCCGTTCCGCCCGAACAGCCCGCCCGCGCCGCGCTCTCCCCTCGCGCCCGTCCCGCCGCGCTCTCCCCTCGCGCCCGTCCCGCCGCGCTCTCTCCTCACACCCACCCCGCCGTCGCTTTCCCGGTCGCCCGGGTCCGCGGCCTCGTCGCGGGACGGGTCGCCCGAACCGTCTCCCTCGGACCGATCGCCCTCCGCCTGCGTCTCGGTGTTGCCCATCGCCGCGAGCGCCTCGCCGCCGTCGCGGCCCCGGCCGATCAGGTCGCGCACCCTCGCCTCCGCCCACGCGACCGCCTCGGGATCGGTCGACGCGGCCGCGCCGTGGAGCGTGCCGTCGCCGTCGAAGGTGAGGAGGAGCGCGGTCCCGTCGGCCGCGACCGCCCCAACGTCGACGGCGTCGACCGCCGCGATCCGACACCCGTCACGGCGCGCGACGGCTCCGAGGTCGTCCGCGAACCGATCGGCCGCGTGCCGGAACGCCCGCTCCGCCAGCGCGAGGTCAACGGTCCCGCCGCCGACCGCCGCGCGTCGGAGCCGCTCCGCGACCCGGGGGTAGGGGAACGCCGGCAGCGCGGCGGCGACCGCGTCCGCGTCGGCGAGCGCGTCGTCGAGGACCTCGAGCGGTCGGTACGGGTCCGGGGCCGCGGCCCGGTACGTCTCCGCCTCGCGGAGGACCGCGGGGGAGACGTCGGCGTCCGCGCCGAGCGGGTCGAGCACGTCGCCCGCGGCCGCGAGGTCGTCGGCGACCGTCAGGAACTCGCGGTACTCGCTCGCGAGCAGCCGCCCCGAGAGCGTCGTCCGGTAGCCATCCGTCTCGCCGGCGACGAGTCCGGCCGCCTCCAGCTCGTCTATCGCGCGGTTCACCGTCGACCTGGAGTGGCCGAGCGCGTCGACGAGCTCGTGTTTTCGCAGCGGTCCCGCGGCGAGCCGTTCGAGGAAGTCGAGGCGCCGCTCGACGACGCCCACGAGGTCCGACGGCTCCGTCATACGTCCCTCCGCACCGCCCCCACCGATATAACTGTTTCCTCGGTGACGACTCGACCCGCGCGGTGACACAGTGTTCCACGGGGTGAGAATAAGCCGGATCGGGCCGCAGTCGGGTCTATGGTTGGGGACCGAACGACAGAGAGCAACGAGACGGGAGCGACGGACGACCTCGACGAACCGGAATCGGACGGTTCCACGGCGAGGAACGAACTCGACGGCGCGGACGGTCTCGGCGAGCCGGAGGGGACCGACTCCGACGAAGCGACTCCGAGGGACGGCCGGCCCGGAGCGAGCACCCCGAACCTGTCTGGCCGCGCGTCGCGGACGGTCGATTCGGCGCGGACGGCGGCCGACGAGCTCGCGGCCTGGGACCCCGACGACGTCGACGCGCTCGTGCGGTCGGTCGGCGAGCGCCTGGCGGACCGGGAGACGGTCAGCCGGCTCGCGCGGTCGGCGGCCAACGAGACGGGGCGGGGGCATCCGGGAACGAAGGCCGAAAAGATCGCGACCGCGCTCGACGCCGCCCGACGGACGCTCCGGGACGCGCCGACCGCGGGCGTGGTCGACCGCGACGGCGCGGCGGGCACGGTGACCGTCGCCGGACCGATCGGCGTCGTCGGCGCGGCGGTCCCCGCGACGCACCCGGTCGTGGTCCCCGCGGTCCTCTCGCTGTACGGGCTCGCCGCCCGGAACGCGGTCGTCTTCGCCCCCTCGCCGTCGACCGTCGAGACCTGCGACGTCGTCGTCGAGACCGTCCGCCGGGCGCTCGCCGAGGCCGGAGCGCCGACCGGCGCGGTCTCGATGCTGCCCGCGCCCGCCTCCAAGCCGGGGACGGACGCCCTGTTCGAGCGGGCCGACTTCGCCGTCGCGGCCGGCTCCGAGGCGACGGTCGCCGCCGGGCAGCGCTGCGGCACGCCGAACGTCGCCGCCGGCGCGGAGGGGGTCGTCGCCGTCGCCGACGGGTCGGTCCCGGCCGAGGCCGTGGCGACGCGAGTGGCGGTCGGCGCGACCTACGACTTCGGCGCCCACCCCGCGGGCGACGCCGCTGTCGTCACGGTGTCGCCGGCGGTCGGCCCGCTGTGCTCCGCGCTGGAGGACGAGGGCGGGTACGTCCTCGACGCCGCCGAGCGCGACCGCCTCCGGGCGCTCCTCGACGAGGGCGAAACGGACGAAACAGCTGAGGCGGACCCTCGCGGGAACTCGCCGCGGTGGCTGGCGGCCGCGCTCGACCTCCCGGGCGCGGCCCGAGAGGCGGCCTTCCTCGTCGCCGAACCCGACGGCGCCGACGGCCCGCTCGCGACGCTGCCCGGGATCCCCGCGGTCGCGGTCCACGGCCGCGACGGGTTCGACGCCGCGACCGCGCTCGCCGCCGAGGTCGGCGCCCCCCACGCCGCGGCGGTCCACACGACCCAACAGCGCCGCGCTCGCCGGGTCGCGGAGCGGCTCTCCCCCGGCCGCCTCGTCGTCAATCAGCCGGGGATCGCGGCGACGGGAGCGCGCTCGAACGGGTTCGAGGCGGCGCCCGTGCTGGGCGGCGGGACCGCCGAGGGGAGTCAGCTGTGCGGCGGACTCACCCCAGCGCGCCTCGCGCGGACGACGACCGTCGCCGCGACGAGCGTCGTCGACGAGGCGGCACACCGGAACGGCGCGGGCGACACGCTTCGCGGGCCCTGAGTCGAGCGGGTCGGAAGGGGTCCGGCGCGAACCGAGCCGTCAGAGCTCGATCCGGTCGACGATCGCCTCGTTGCCGTCGACGCCGTCGCTGTGGGTGTTGATCGCGACCGTCCGGATCTTCGCTTCGAGCAGCGACCCGTCGATCTTCGCCTTCAGCAGCGAGTCGACCTGGTAGACGCCGGCGGCGTTGTTCATCCGGATCACGACCTGAACCGGGGTCTCGTCGCCTTCGCGGAGCGAGACGCGCTCGATCGCCTGCGAGGAGACGGTGTTTATCCCGCGCCCGCCCTCCTCGTAGGGGACCCGCGAGCGCCCGCGCTCCATGTCGAGTCCGTCGGCGATCCGGACGACGCCCGCCTCCAGCGTGAGCGGCTGCTCCTCGGTGTGGTGACAGAGGATGGCGTGGAGCACCTCGGCCTTCACGCGGACCTGGTCCGCCACGTCGTAGAAGGCCGGAAGGAGGTCGTCGAGCAGGTCGGCCGCGAGCGGGATCGAGTAGTACGGGTGGTCGTGGCGGTGGACGACGTGGCCGATGTCGTGGAGCGTCGCCGCCAGCGCGATGACCACCGGCTCGTCCGCCTCGTCCAGCCCCTGCTGGCGGGCGCCGTTGAACTCGACGCCGCCGGCCTTGAGCAGGTCGTACAGCCGCAGCGCGCGGTCGCGGACGATCTCGACGTGCTTGGAACCGTGGTCGTTGTACCCCTTCCGCGCGACCGGGTTGACGTTCTGCGCCTCCAGGTAGGCGAGGATCTCCTCGTCCGACGTGAGCCGCGACATGACCTCGTTGAGCCGGTCGTCGGGGAACGCGTGGTCGGCGTCCGGGTCGTACTCGTGGCGGCCGGCGTCGGTGTCGGCGTCGACCTCCTCGTGCGCGCCCGGCGCGTCGTCCGCGGTCGGATCGGGGGCGCTGTCCGCGGCCGGCTCGGGTTCGTCCTCGGCAGGGTCGCTCATGTGTCCACCAGAGTCGCCCGCCCGGGATAAATGTGCGAGCCGCGCGGCTCGAGCGACCGGGTCGCCGCTCGACGACCGGAGCGACCCGCGGGCCCAACCGCGACGGAGCCTACCGGCGCCCCGGCCGCTTATCCCGCCGCCGGCTGTGGTCTCGCGCATGGCGCTCGACCCCGACCGCGTCTCGACGGTGACGTTCGACTCGTACAGCACGCTCGTTGACGTCGAGGCCGCCGAGGCCGCGCTGGCGGACCGCGTCGCCGACCCCGAGCCGGTGTCGCGGCTGTGGCGGTCGCGGTCGCTGGCGTACACGTTCGTCGCGAACGCGGTCGACGCCTACCAGCCGTTCTACGAGGTGAACCGCGACGCGCTGACGTACGCGCTCGCGGCGCACGGCGTCGACCTCTCCGACGCCGAGCGCGACGAGATCCTCGCGGTGTACCACGAGCTTGAGGTGTTCGACGACGTGCGCGACGCGATCCGACGCCTCCGCGACGCCGGCTACGACTGCTACGTCCTCTCGAACGGCGACCCCGAGATGCTCGCGTCGCTCGTCGACCACGCCGACATCGCGGACCTGATCGAGGACGCGATCAGCGCCGACGAGGTGGAGACGTTCAAGCCCGACGCCGAGATCTACCGCCACGGCGCGGCCCGAACCGGGACGCCGATCGACGAGGTGGTCCACACGACCGCCGGCTGGTTCGACGTGCTTGGCGCGCGCCACGCCGGGATGCGGGCCGCGTGGGTCGACCGGAAGGGAACGCCGTGGGAGCCGTTCGGCGGCGATCCGGACGTCACCGTCGAGACGCTCCACGAGCTGGCGGACCTGCTCGGGGCCTGACCGGTCCCGGATCGGTATCCCGGGAAGCGGGTCCCTCGGCGACCGCCGCGGCAGTTTCGACCCGAGGCACAACGTATAAGCGCGAGAGCGATCCATATGCCGGTGTGACTCGATCCGCGTCCGCACGCGGTCAGCCGTCGACGCCAGCGACGCGGCTCTTCTCGAAGAAACGCGCGTGATCCGTCCGCCGGCGGGAGTGGCGACCCCGTCCCGGACGACCCCCGACCCGCGCGCACCGGTCCGCTGAGCGACCCGGGTCCTCACCGACCCGGACCCACCGATCCGAACTCACCGCAGCACCCATGACGGACACCACCACCACGACACCCTACGCGACGCACGAGGAGACGGACAGCGAGAGGACCGACGCCCCCTTCGAGGGCGTGTATCCGGCCATGACCACGCCGTTCGCCGACGACGGCGCGGTCGACCACGACCAGCTCGCCGAGAACGCCCGCTACCTCGAACGCGCCGGCGTCGACGGCGTCGTCCCCGTCGGCTCGACCGGCGAGTCGGCGACGATGAGCCACGACGAGCACGTCGCGGTGATCGAGACGGTCCGCGACGCGCTCGACGACATCCCCGTGATCGCGGGCACCGGCTCGAACAACACCGCGGAGGCGCTCTCGCTCTCGGAGCGCGCGGCCGACGCGGGCGCCGACGGCCTGCTGCTCATCTCGCCGTACTACAACAAGCCCGAGCCGCAGGGGTTCTTAGACCACTATCGGACCATCGCCGACGCGGTCGACCTCCCGCAGATCGTCTACAACGTGCCGAGTCGCACGGGCCAGTCGATCCCGGTCGACGTCACCGTCGAACTCGCGGAACACCCGAACATTCGGGGGTACAAGGCGGCCTCCGGCGACCTGAACCTCATCAGCGAGGTGATAGAGCGCACCCGCGACGAGGCGTTCGCGGTGCTGTCGGGCGACGACGGACTCACGCTCCCCGTCCTCTCTATCGGCGGCACGGGCACGATCAGCGTCGTCGCCAACGTCGAGCCGGAGCGCGCCTGCGCGATGGTCGGCGCCGCGCTCTCGGGCGACTACGACCGGGCGCGGACGCTTCACCACGAGCTGTCGCCGCTCGTCCGCGAGCTGTTCGCCGAGACGAACCCGATCCCGGTGAAGGAGGCGATGCACGTCCGCGGGCGCGGCGGGCCGCACGTTCGTTCGCCGCTCTCGCGGCTCTCCGAGGACCGCCGCGAGTCGCTCCGCGACCTGCTGGCCGCGTACGACGAGCGCGCGCCGGGGACGATCGACCCGACGGCCGTCGACCCGGCGGCGACGGGGGGCGCGGAATGAGCAGAGCAGATCTGTCGATCGCCGTCACCGGCGCGGGCGGTCGCATGGGCCGCGAGGTGATCGAAGCGGCCGCCGGCCGCGAGGGCGTCGCCGTCGCGGTCGCGGTCAACCGCACACCGACCGACCCCGTCGCGGGCGTCGCGGGCTTGTACGCGCCGACCTCGCCGAACTGCTCGCGGACGAGGAGCCGGACGCCCTCGTCGACTTCACCGGGCCGACCTCGGCGGTCGCGTACGCCGAGACCTGCGCCGACGCCGGCGTCCCGCTCGTGACCGGGACGACCGGCTTCGCGGACGCCCAGATCGACAGCCTCCGGGCCGCGAGCGAGGCGGTTCCCCTCCTCAAGGCGTCGAACTTCGCGCGCGGCGTGGCCGCGCTCCGCCGGGCGGTCCGCGAGGCCGCCGCCGCGCTCCCGGGTTACGACGTCGAACTGACGGAGACGCACCACAACGCGAAGCGCGACGCCCCCTCGGGCACCGCGAAGTCGATCCTCGACGACGTGGAGGCCGTGCGCCCCGACCTCGACGAGCGCGTCCACGGCCGCGAGGGCGACGCGCCGCGGAGCCCGGGCGAGGTCGGCGTCCACGCCCGCCGCGCGGGCGACGTGACCGGCGAACACGAGGTCCTGCTGGCCGGGAACCGCGAGACGCTCGAACTGACGCACCGCGCCGGCGACCGCGGGGTGTTCGCCGAGGGGGCGATCGACGCCGCCGCGTGGCTCGCCGACAGCGACCCGGGCTGGTACGGGTTCGGCGACGTGTTGGACGGCGGGGAGGGAGGCGACGTCGGTGGCACCGATGAATAACTCACGTACATACGAACATCGACGAATAAATACCGCCACTCATCCATACACTACCCAATGACGCTCGAAGCCGACGTATCCGATCTGTGGGACCGCTATCAGGACGGGCTGACCGCCGCCGACGCGACGGACGAGGACGCCGCCGTCGTCGACGAGTTCCTCGCCGCGCTGGAGGCCGGCGAGGTCCGCGCGGCCGAGAAGACCGGCGACGACGTGACCTCGTGGGAGGCCAACGAGTGGGTCAAGCGGGGGATCCTGCTCAACTTCGGCCTGCGCGAGACGGAGCCGCGCGAGTACGGCGGCGTCACCTACCACGACGTGCTCCCGCTGCGCGACACCGACGACCTCGCTGAGCGCGGCACCCGGAACACGCCGGACGGGACCGCGATCCGGCGCGGCGCGTACCTCGGGAGCGACTGCATCATGATGAGCCCCTCGTTCGTCAACATGGGTGCGTACGTCGGCGACGGCACCCTCGTCGACTCCTGTGACACCGTCGGCTCCTGCGCGCAGCTCGGCGAGAACGTCAAGCTCGGCGCCAACACGCTGATCGGCGGCGTCCTCGAACCCGTCGAGGACGCGCCCGTAATTATCGAGGACGGCGTCTCGCTCGGCGCCGGCTGCCGGGTCACCTCGGGCTTCCGCGTCGGCGAGAACTCGATCGTCGGCGAGAACACGCTCCTCACGCCGCGGATCCCCGTCTACGACCTCGTCGAGGAGGAAATTATCTACGGCCACCTCCCGGCCGAGCGCCGGGCGTTCACCCGGATGGTTGAGTCGTCCGTCGGCGACCACGACCTCTTCGAGGGCGGCGCGTACAAGCCCGCGGTCGTGGCGACGGGCGTCGAGGAGGACACCCTCGAAGCGACGCGGCGGGAGGACGCCCTCCGCGAATGAGCGACCGCGACGCGGCCGCCGAACCGATCGCAGAACCCACGGAGGGTAACCCGCCGGTCCGCCGCGTGAGCGACTGGGACGCCGATAGCCTGCGCGACCTCGCCGCCGAGCACGACACGCCCCTGTACGTCCAGGACCTCGACCGCGTCCGCGAGAACTGCGAGCGCCTGCTCGCGGCGTTCCCCGACGCGGACGTGCGGTACGCCGTCAAGGCGCACACCGGGCGCGCCGTCTTAGCGGCGGTCCGCGACGCCGGACTCGACGCCGAGTGCGCTTCGGCGGGCGAGGTCGACCGCGCGCTCGCGGCCGGCTTCGACGGGTCTCGGCTCCACTACACCGCGGTCAACCCCCCCGCCCGAGACCTCGACTACGTCGCCGGCGTCGCCGAGGCGGAGCCGGAGCTGACCGTCACGGTCGGCGCGACCGACACCCTCGACCGCCTCGCGGAGCGCGGCTACGACGGTCGAGTCTGCGTCCGCGTGAACCCCGGCGTCGGCGCGGGCCACCACGAGAAGGTCACCACCGGCGGCGCCGCGAAGTTCGGGATCCCGTACGACCGCGCCGCGGAGGCGACCCGAGCGGCGGCCGAGCGATTCGACGTGGTCGGAATTCACGCCCACGCCGGCTCCGGCATCGACCCGGACCAGCTGGACAGCCACCGCGAACTGGTCGCGCGGATGGGCGACCTGGCGCGCGAGCTGGCGGGTCCGAGCAACGCAGGTGCCGGCTCCTCCGGCGGCCCAGACGCGGCCTCCGACGCCGACCCCGTCGACCTCGAATACGTCGACGTCGGCGGGGGGTTCGGCGTCCCCTACGAGGAGGACGCCCCGGCGCTCGACCTGCCGGCCGTCGCGGAGGCGACCCGCGAGGCGGTCGCGCCGCTCCCGGAGGGCACCGACCTCGCGATAGAGCCAGGGCGCTACGTCGTCGCGGACGCCGGCGTCCTCCTGACGCGGGTGAACGCCGTGAAGCCGACGCCCGACGAGACGGTCGTCGGCGTCGACGCCGGGATGACGGACCTCCTGCGCCCGGCGATGTACGACGCGTACCACCCGATCCGAAATCTGGGAGGCGGCCGGGAACGCGACGGGGGCGACGCTCCCGCCCCCGCCGAGCGGGAGGCAACCCCTGTCACGGTCGCCGGACCTATCTGTGAGACCGGCGATACCCTCTGTAGAGACCGAGCGCTCGCCGAGCCGGCCCGCGGGGACTGCCTCGCGGTCGGCGTCGCTGGCGCGTACGGATACGAGATGGCGAGTCAATACAACTCACGACCGCGGCCGGCGGAGGTCGCGCTCGACGACGGAACCGCGACGGTCGCCCGCCGCCGAGAGACGCTCTCCGACCTGACGACGGTCGAACGGGAGGCGACCTCCGGCGGCGACCGACCGGAGGCGACTCGCGGTGACGACCGAACGGGGGCGGACCGATGAGCGTCCACGCCGTCCCGGTCGAGAAGTACCACGGCACGGGCAACGACTTCCTCGTCGTCGACGCGGCCGCCGAGGACGTCGGCGACCGCGCGGCGTTCGCCCGCGCGCACTGCGACCGCGAGACCGGCGTCGACGTGGGAACCGGTCGGTGCGGCGCGGACGGCGTCCTCTTCCTCAGCCTCGCGGAGCGGTTCGACCCGACGCGCGTCGTGATGACGCTCGTCCAGCCGGACGGCTCGACCGCGACGATGTGCGGCAACGGCGCCCGCGTCGTCGCCCGGTGGGCGCACGACCGGACCGGCGACCGCGAGTTCATGATCGACACGCAGGCCGGCACCCGGCGCGCGACGGTGACCGCGGACGCGAGCGCGGCCACCATCGAGATGGGCGTGCCGACGTTCGACCCCCGCCGCGTCCCGGTCGCCCGCGAGCGCGCCCTCGCGGACGGGCCGCTGGTCGACGAGCCGGTCGAGGGGGTGACCGTCACCGCCGTCAACACCGGCGTCCCCCACGCGGTCGCGTTCGTCGACGGCGGCCGCGACGACCCTGACGGCATCGACGCGGTCGATCTCGAATCTGTCGCGCCGCCGGTCCGCCACGCCGACGTCTTCCCCGAGGGCGCGAACGTGAACCTCGCGGCGGTCGTCGACGACGGGAGCGGCGACGGGCCGGCGGTCCTCGACCAGCGCACCTTCGAGCGCGGCGTCGAGGGGGAGACGCGCTCCTGCGGCACCGGCGCGGTCGCGGTCGTCGCGGCCGCCCGCCGGCTGGGGCTGATCGACGGCGACTCGGCCGTGAGCCGTCCGCCGGGCGGCGAGCTGGAGATCACCGTTCCAGACGCGGGCCACGCGACGCTGACCGGGCCGGTCGCCCACGAGTTCTCTGGGACGCTCCCCGCCGATCCACGATGAGCGGCGGGATCGGCGCCGGTTCCGGCTCGAATGGGGGATCCGACTTCGATCCGGTCTCGTTCCTCGAAGACGCGGTTCAGATTCCCTCCCACGAGTCGGTCGACGAGGTGCGCGAGTTCGTCGTCGACCTGCTGGACGCTCGCGGCGCCGACCCCGCGGTCGTCGCGGACGGCTGCGTCCTCGCGGAGAAGCGCTCTCCGGCGCCCGAGGCGGGACCGCACCTCGTGTTGAACACCCACCTCGACACGGTGACGCCGCACGTCCCGTTCGAGCGGGGGGAAGCGCGAGAAGATGAGCGCGGGGATTCCGCGTCGAGCGAGGGGGCCATCGAGGAGGTACTCCGCGGGCGCGGCGCCTGCGACGCGAAGGGACCGCTCGCGGCGCTCCTTGCGGGATTCCTCGCCGCCGACCCGGACCGCGGGCGGGTCACGCTCGCGCTCACGCCCGACGAGGAGGCGCTGTCGCTCGGCGCGGCGGCGCTGACGGGGCGGCTCCCGGGGACCGACGACCGGCTCGACGGCGACCTGTACCTCGTCGGCGAGCCGACCGGGCTCGACGCGTGTACCGCCGCGAAGGGGCGGTTCCAGGCGACCGTCGAGCTGTCGGGGACGGCCGCGCACGCCGCGGAGTTCGCCGGCGCGAACGCGGTCGCGGCCGCGGAGGACGCGCTCGCCGCGATCCGGACGTTCGACGTGGGCGCCGACGCCCACCCGCAGCTCGGCCCGCCGAAGCTCACCCCGACGGTCGTCGAGGGCGGCGCGGCCACCAATCAGGTGCCCGCGGACTGCGGTATCACGGTCGACCGGCGGAGCGTCCCGCCCGAAACGGCCGCGGAGTTCCGGTCGTCGCTCGCGGACGCGGTCCGGGAGTCGCTCGCGGCCGCCGCCGGCGACCGCGACGGCGTCGGCGTCGCGGTCGCGCTCACCGACCGCGAGTCGCCCTTCTTAGAGGCGTTCGCGACGGATCCGGACCACGAACTCGTCCGAGCGGTCGCGGGCGCGGCGCGCGAGGCGGGCGACGCGGTCGGTCTCTCGAGCGAGCGGGGCGGCGACGTTCGGCCGTTCGGCGCGGCGACGGAGGCGTCGTACTTCGCGCCGGCGCCGACGGTCGTGTTCGGTCCCGGCGACCTCGCGGACGAGGCGGGCGCGGTCGCGCACGCCGAGCGGGAGTACGTCCGAGTCAGCGAGATCGAGGCGGCCGCGAAGACGGTCGAGCGCGCGGTGACGGCGCTGCTCTGCGACGAGTAGGAAGACGCGCTGCCGGCGCCGTCGACTACAGCAGGAACTGCTCCTCGTCGTCCGCGAGGTCGACGAAGTCGTCCGCGGCGTCGATCAGCTCGTCGGCGGCGGAGTTGCCGAACCCCATCGCCTCCACGCGGACCCCCTCGTGGCGGAGGTGCGAGCAGAGCCGCGCGAAGTCGCCGTCGCCGGTACAGAGGACGACGGTGTCGACGTGGCTCGCGAGCGAGACGGCGTCGAGGCTCATCCCGAGGTCCCAGTCGGCCTTCTTCGAGCCGTCCGCGAACGTCTTGATCTCCTTGATCTTCGTCTCGAAGCCGATGTCGCGGAGCGCCTCGAAGAAGCTCTCCTCCTCGGGCGAGTCGGCGCGGATCACGTACGCGATGGCCCGGACGAGCGACCGGTCCGCGACGGCCCCCTCGAGCAGGCCGGCGTAGTCGATGTTCCGCGAGTAGACGCTCTGTGCGGAGTGATACAGGTTCTGCGAGTCCGCCAGCACCGCGACGCGCTGGTCCGGGTGAATATCGCTCATAGGTCCCCCTTCACTCCCCGCCGTTAGGGGCTTTGGGATCGACGCGACCGCGTTCTCGGTCTCGTTGCCCCCGCAGCGACCACCATGGTTTATGTCGAGCGCTGGCGACCGTGTCCCATGGACGAAAAGCGGTTCGTCGTCGCCCTCTTCGGTCTCGCGGTCGCGATCGTCTCCGGCTACGTGGCCTATCGGTTCGTCGCCCCGCTCACCGTCGGCGTCTTCCTCTACTACTCGACGCGGCGCTTCTACCACCGGCTCGAACGCTTCCGGCTGCCGGCCCGGATCCGCGCGGTGGTGTCGCTGTCGGTCATCGGCGTGCCGCTCATCGGACTGGTGAGCTACACGCTGGTGTTGCTAATCTTAGAGGCGCGGCGGTTCATCGAGGAGTACCCCGTGGCCGACACCATCGGCGCGGAGAACTCGGTGATCGCCGACCTCGCGGAGCTGTCGAACCCGACGATGGACGAGCTGCTCGCGGCGTACCGCTCCGGGCAGTTCGACCCTCTCATCGACCTCGTCTCCGAGCAGGCGTCGCTGCTGGCGAGCACGCTCTCCGGGCTCGCCTTGAACCTGATCATCACCGTCATCGTCACGTACTACCTGCTCATCGACGGCTCCCGGTTCCACGACTGGCTGCTCAGGTTCGACGACGACGCGATCGTCCGCGAGTACCTCGAAACCGCGGACGCGGAGCTGGAGGCGGTGCTGTACGGGAACCTGCTCAACGTCATCGCCATCTCGATCATCGCCGTCGTCACCTACCTCGGGTACAACGCGGTCGCCCCCGCAGCGGTCGAGATCCCGTACCCGACCCTCGCGGGCGCGCTCACCGGCGTCGCCAGCCTGATCCCCGTGATCGGGATGAAGATCGTCTACATCCCGATCGCGGCGGCGATGTCGATACCGATCGCGCTCGACGGCGAGATCTCGCTGCTCGCGTACGTCGCCGGGTTCCTCGCCGTCGCGGTCGTGGTCGTCGACACCATCCCCGACATCGTCCTCCGACCGTACTTCAGCGGCGAGACGACCCACGTCGGCCTGCTCATGCTCGCGTACATCTTCGGTCCGGTCGTGTTCGGCTTCCACGGGCTGTTCCTCGCGCCGATCATCCTCGTGCTGGCGCTGACGTTCGCGGACACCGCGCTGTTGCGCCTGCTCGGCGCGGATCCGGATCCGGGACCCGAGGTTCCCGAGAGCCAGCGCCGGATCGACGAGTTCTGAGTCCGCGCGGGCGCTCGGCGGTCCGGCCGCAGTTCGCGGCGAGCCGAAGTCATATATCCCCGCTCGACGACCGGGGCACGTATGCGAGTACACGTCATCGGTCTCGGGGGGGCCGGGGGGCGAATCGCCGACCGGCTCGCCGCCGAGCACGACCCCGACCCGTTCCTCGCGGGCGTCAACGCGTTCGACACCGACACCGACGCGCTCGGGACGCTGGACGCGCTCGGCGAGGAGCGCCGGTACCGGTTCGGCGACGCCGCGGGCGGGGACGGACTCGGCGGCGACCTCCACGCGGGGCGCCGCCTCGGGGACGCGCACGCGAGCGAGCTTGGCAGGGCGATGGACGACCAGCGACCGTCGCTCGCCGAGGCGTTCCTGATCGTCGTCGGACTCGGCGGCGGGGCCGGCGCGGGCGCGGCGCCCGCGCTCGCCGAGGAGCTGTCGCGGCTCTACGACGCCCCCGTCTACGCGTTCGGGTTCCTGCCGACCCCGAGCGAGACCGAGGAACCGGACGACGGCGACGGTCCGGGGAGCGCGTCGGCCGGGCCGTCCGGCGCCGCGACCTCATCCGGGAACGAGCCGGCGCCGCCGACTCCACACCGCCCGCTGGCCGAGCGGAACGCCGCGCGGACCCTCGACGCGCTCTCGGACCGCTGCGCGGCGGTCTTCCCGTTCGACAACGCGGCGTGGCTCCGCCCCGGCGAAACGCTCGGCGGGGCCCGCGACCGGCTCAACGGGGTCGCCGCCGAGCGGATCGCGGCGCTGTTCGGCGCCGGCGAGACCCCCGACGGCACGGCGACGCCCCAGCAGGTGCTCGACGCGAGCGACGTCGCCCGGGCGGTGGGAAGCGACGGGGAGATCGCGGCGATCGGCCACGCGACACAGCAGGTGGAGTCGCCCGACGAGGGGTCGCGGTTCGGTCTCGGGCTGTTCGGCTCCTCGGAGCCGGCCGAGGTCGACGCGAGCGCCGCGGTGTCGGCCATCGAGACGGTCATCCGGAAGGCGACCCGCGGGAAGAACACGATCGAGGTCCCCGAGGGCCGGGCCGACCGCACCCTGCTCGTGGTCGGCGGCCCGCCCGCGTGGCTCAACCGGGAGGCGATCGCCGACGGGCGGCGCTGGCTCGCCGAGGAGACCGGCTCGGACGCGATACTGAGCGGCGACGCGCCGGTCCCGGACGGCGACGCCGTCTCCGCGGTCGTGATCCGCTCGGGCGTCGACGAACCGGATCGGATCCGGGAGCTGCGCGAGACGATCGCGTGACCGCGCTCGAACGGACGGCGGCGGCGCTCGGCGGTCGGGCGCGGACCCGAACCGATTAACCGCGTGGCGCGCCCACTGAGACCGTGACGACGCAGGCAGACCTCGGGATCGACATCGACGTCCGGGACGCCGCGGCGGTCGCGGAGCGCCGCGACGAGCTCGTCGCCGCCGTGCGCGACCACGCGGGACGGATCGCCTACCAGCTCGCTCAGCTCCGGGGGGGCGACTACGGCCGCGAGACCCTCTCTACCCCCGGCGGCGAGTGGACCGTGAAGTACGAGGCGGGCGAGCTGGAGTTCCTCTTGTTCTCGCCGGACTCCGGCTCTGACACGTACGTGATCTCGACGAAGCAGCCGCCGGAGCCGGCGGCGCTTGCGACGGCCCTCGCCGACTACGCGGCGTTCGTGGCGGCGTGGAACGACCACGTCGAATCGCTGTCGGGCGTCCTCGACGGCGTGAGCGCCGAGTTCCCCGAGCCGGCGACCACCGACGGGCTGGTGGCCGAGCGCGACCGCGTCCTCGATCGGATCCGCGAGACCTGCGCGGTCATCGCCGGGGAGGTCCACCGCTACGAGAGCGACGACTACGGGACGTTCACGGCTCGGGTCGAGGGCGACCGCTGGGAGCTGAAGTACGACGAGGGGGCGGTCTCGTACCTCCGGGTCGGGGGTTCCGGCGGACTCTACCTCCTCTCGCAGTACGAGGCGCCCTCCGCGGCCGACGTCCGTGAGTACGCGGACCGGTTCCGCGGGTTCGTCGAGGCGTACAACGAGTTCGTCGACGGCCTCGAAAGCGACCTCGAACGCGTCTCCGTCTGACCCGCCGTCGCCCGGCTTACCGATCCAGCCCGACCGCGGCGCTCGAACGCGTCGAGGCGGTGCGCTCCGCCGAACGTGATCCGTATGTATGCGTATTCGGACACCAGTTTTGGTAATACTTATTCACTCCTGTTCAGTACCTACTCGCACATGTCGATCACCCTGCCGGGACCGACGCTCGGCGTCGTCGGCGGCGGACAGCTGGGCCGAATGCTGGCCGAGGCCGCCGCGCCGCTCGGCGTCGACCTCGTCGTGTTGGACCCGACGCCCGACTGTCCGGCGGCGCCCGTCGCGGCCGACCAGATCGTCGCCGACTTCGACGACGCTGACGCGATCGATCGGCTCGCGGCCCGCGTCGACGCGTTGACGTTCGAGATCGAACTCGCGGACCCGGCGGTCCTCGCGACCGCGAGCGAGGAACACGGCGTACCGGTCCACCCCGACCCGGCCACCTTAGAGATGATCCAGGACAAACTGGTTCAAAAGGAGGCGCTCGCGGACGCGGGGATCCCCGTCCCCGAGTTCGTCGCGGTCGCGACCGCCGAGGGACTCGAACGCGTCGTCGAGGAGTTCGGCGGCGTGATGCTGAAGGCCCGGGAGGGCGGGTACGACGGCCGCGGGAACGTCCCGGTCGAGACGCCCGACCAGGCCGCCGCCGCGCTCGATGCGGTCGGCGGCGCCGCGATGGTCGAGGAGTTCCTCGACTTCGAGCGCGAGATCGCCGTGATGGGGCTGAAGGGCGCGGACGGCGAGACCCGGACCTACCCCGTCACCGAGACGGTCCACCGCGAGGAGATCCTCCGCGAGAGCCTCAGCCCCGCCCGGGCCGACGACGCCGTCGTCGCCGAGGCCGAGTCGGTCGCACGCGACGTGCTCGACGTGCTCGACGGCCGGGGCGTTTTCGGGATCGAGCTGTTCGAGGCCCGCGACGGGGAGGTGCTGGTCAACGAGATCGCGCCGCGCCCGCACAACTCGGGTCACTGGACGATCGAGGGCGCGCGCACCTCGCAGTTCGAGAACCACGTCCGCGCCGTCCTCGGGTGGCCGCTCGGCCCGACCGACCTCGTCGCGCCCGCGGTCACCGCGAACGTGCTCGGCGACGTAGAGGAGACCGAACCGGCGACGCTGTCCGGCGTCGAGGCGGTGTTCGCGGCGCCCGACGCCGACCTCCACTGGTACGGCAAAGACGACGTGTACCCGCTTCGGAAGATGGGTCACCTGACGGTGACGGAGCGGGAGGCGGACTCACCGGGCGACGGCGAGACCGACCGCGACGCCCTACTTTCTCGGGCGCGCGACCTCCGTGACGGACTGACGTTCCGGGACGCGTAGCCGCGGACCGGTCGGCTTTCACGAGTTGCGGTCGACCCACGCGCAGAAGGCGTCGAACTCGTGCGCTCCGGCGTCGTCCGCGATATTCCTGAGCGTTCCCTCCCGAAGTTCGTCGTGTAGTGGCACCGTGACGTGCCGCTTGTCTGTCTCGTTCGTCGGGTGTTCGTAGTAGAGCTGTGCGTGGTCACCTGTAGTCCGTCGCCACTCGAATCCACCGCGGTTGACGAGTACCTTCACGACCTCCCGACCGGAGAACGTGCGCCTCGCCACGCTATTCGAGGACGTCGGGCGGCTTCGCGTCTCCGGTCGCGTTCTCCTCGGGATCGATCCCGAGTTCCCGAAGCTCTTCGTCGGTCGGCTCGCGGCCGACCTCTCCCCGATGGAGTGCGACGGCCTCGTCGAGGTTCTCCAGCGCGTCGGACCGGGACTCTCCCTGCGTCGTGACGCCCGTTCCCACGTCCCGGGCGATCCACCACCCTTCGTCTCGCCAGAGGCGGATCTCGCCTTCGTGGTCGGTTCCGTTTTCCGTCGAGCTTGCCATTGCTGTACACTTCGTGCGATTTGGGTGATAAGGGTTGGGCAGGGAACAACGAACCGACCGAGCCGAGACCGGTCGCCGCATCCGGGAGTTCCTTGTAGCCCTCCGCCGAACCCTCGTCCATGACCACGGTGGACGACCTGATCGACCGGCTCGAAGCTGAAGCGGCGGCCGACGCGGACCCGGCGACCACCCCCGACGTGGGGATCATCATGGGCTCCGACTCGGACCTCCCCGTCATGGAGGACGCCTACGAGGCGCTCGACGACCTCGGCTTCGCGGAGCAGACCGACTTCGGCGAGGCGCCGGACGCGCGGTTCACCTACGAGAGCTACGTCGTCTCCGCGCACCGCACGCCCGAACTCATGTACGCGTACGGGGAGACGGCGACCGACCGCGGGCTGGACGTGATCGTCGCCGGCGCGGGCGGGAAGTCCGCCGACCTGCCGAACATGACCGCCTCCGTCGCGTACCCGGTGCCCGTGATCGGCGTGCCGGTCCAGGAGAAGTCGGTGGACTCGGTCATCGGGATGCCGACGGGCGCGCCGATCGTCGCCGTCGACGCCGGGAAGTCGTACAACGCGGCGCTGTCGGCGGCGCAGGTGCTCGCGCGCGAACACGACGAGATCGAGGAGCGGTTGGTCGACCTCCACGACGAGCAGACGGCGGGCGTCGCGGACGTCTCGGCCGCTCTCCACGACCTTGGGATCGACGGGTTCCGAGAGCGGTAGCGGGACCTCGGCACGGCGACCGCTTCGCGGTCCGGACGCGTTCCGTTTCACTCCGCGACGAACCCGTTCGACGGCTCTCGGTCGGTTCGCGGGCGCTTCGACCGCAAACCGTCGATACCGGCCCGCACGCCCGCGGACGCACAAGACTCAACGCTTATGAGGGGGCGGTCCAAACGCCAGCACGTTACGGAGACCTATATGAGCGATTGGATAGCGATTGGCGCCTTGGCGGTCGTCGGCCTGCTCATCCCGATAGCGATGATGACAGTGTCGGCGCTGCTCCGTCCGAGCGTGCCTGAGACCGGTAAAAGTACCACCTACGAGTCCGGCGAGACCCCGACGGGCGGGACGCGGATCCGGTTCAACATCCAGTACTACATGGTCGCGTTGTTGTTCGTCGTGTTCGACATCGAGACCGTGTTGCTGTTCCCGTGGGCGGTCATCTACCGCCCGGCCGTTCAGGCCGGCGTTCCGATGGCCGACCTGCTGTGGCCGATGTTGGCGTTCGTCGGCATTCTCGCGGTCGGACTCGTCTGGGCGTGGCGGTCGGGGGCGATCAGCTGGGCCCGCAGCCCCCGCGCGACCAGCAGAAAGACGACGGAGGAACTCAACTAATGAGCAGCGATCAACCGTTTATCACCGACGAATCGCAGGTCGTAACCGAGACCAGAGACGCCCGGATGACCGGGCAGGGGGACCGGTTCAACTCCCGGCTCCGCGAGGCGTTCGGCTCCTCGCCGTTCATCCTCACCAAGTTCGACAAGTTCCTGAACTGGTGTCGGGGCTCTTCGATGTTCATGCTGCAGTTCGGCATCGCCTGCTGTAGCATCGAGATGATGCACACCTACGCGGTGAAACACGACCTCGACCGCTTCGGGTCGGGCGTCCCCCGCGCGTCGCCGCGGCAGGCCGACGTGATGATCGTCCCCGGGACGATCGTCTCGAAGTTCGCCCCGCGGATGAAGCGCGTCTACGACCAGATGCCCGAGCCGAAGTTCGTCGTCGGCATGGGTTCGTGCACAATCTCCGGCGGCCCGTTCCAGGAGGGGTACAACGTGATCAAAGGCGCCGAGGAGGTCATCCCGATCGACATCCACGTCCCCGGCTGCCCGCCCCGTCCCGAGGCGCTCGTCTACGGCGTCGTGAAGCTGCAAGAGCGCGTCGCCAACGGCGAGGCCGCGCCCGTCACGGTCAAGCCGTACGAGCTGGAGGAGTTCTCGGACCTCGAACGCGACGAACTCGTCGACAAGCTGACCGACCAGATCGACGACGACGAGCTCGTCATGCGGTACAACTTCGCTGATTCGCCATGAGCCTCGAACGACCGGACACCGTCGACGACGGCGCCGTCGAGCGCACCCCCGACGAGCTGGAGGCGCTGCTCGGCGACCTCGTCGTCGACCGCGACGACCACCTGAACGCGCCCGGGTTCGTCATCCGCCCGGACACCGTCCAGGAGACGCTCTCGATCCTGAAACAGCAGGCGGGGTACGACCACCTCTCCGTCGTCTCCGCACAGGAGTACGAGAACCGCTACGAGTCGATCTACCACCTGAAGAAGTACGACGACCCGACCCAGGAGGTCAGCGTCGTCGTCCCCGCGGACAAGGACAACCCCGTCTCCGAGACGGCCGAACCGGTCTTCCGCACCGCCGACTGGCACGAGCGGGAGGCGTACGACCTGATCGGCGTCGAGTACGAGGGGCACCCCGACCTGCGCCGGATCCTGCTGCCCGAGACCTGGCAGGGCCACCCCCTGTCGATGGACTACGACAAGGACCGGCCGCAGATCGCCACGCTGCCGGAGCACGCGAATCCGCTCGAGGAGCATCACAAGGACGCCGAGTCCGACACGATGTTCCTCAACATCGGGCCGCACCACCCGGCGACCCACGGGGTGCTCCACCTGAAGACGGTCCTCGACGGCGAGCAGGTCGTCGACGTCGAGCCGGACATCGGCTACCTCCACCGCAGCGAAGAGCAGATGGCGCAGTCCGGGACGTACCGTCACCAGATCATGCCGTACCCCGACCGCTGGGACTACATCTCGGCGGGGCTGCTCAACGAGTGGGCGTACGCCCGCGCGGCCGAGGACCTCGCGGACATCGAGGTGCCGGAGTACGCGCAGGTCATCCGGACGATGGGCGCGGAGATGTGCCGGATCGCCGCGCACATGCTCGCGCTCGCCACGTTCGCGCTCGACATCAACGGCGACTTCACGGCGACGTTCATGTACGCCATCAACGACCGCGAGCGCGTCCAGAACCTCTTGGAGGACCTGACGGGCCAGCGGCTGATGTTCAACTACTTCCGGCTCGGCGGCGTCGTCTGGGACCTGCCGGAGCCGCGCGAGGAGTTCTTCTCGAAGACCCGGGACTTCCTCGACCACCTCCCGGAGTCCGTCGAGGAGTACCACAACCTCATCACCTCGAACGAGATCTTCCAGATGCGGACGATCGACACGGGGATCCTCCCGCCGGAGGTCGCCAAGAACTACGGCGCGACCGGTCCCGTCGCCCGCGGCTCGGGCGTCGACTACGACCTGCGCCGCGACGACCCGTACGGCTACTACGACGAGCTGGACTGGGACGTCGTCACCGAGGAGGGGTGCGACAACTTCAGCCGCCTGCTCGTCCGGATGCGCGAGGTCGAGGAGTCGGCGAAGATCATCGAGCAGTGCGTCGACCTGCTCGAAGACTGGCCCGAAGACGAGCGGAACATCCAGGCGAACGTGCCGCGCACGCTGCGCCCGGACGACGACACCGAGATCTACCGCGCCGTCGAGGGCGCGAAGGGCGAGCTCGGCATCTACATCCGCGCGGACGGGACGGACAAGCCGGCCCGGTTCAAGATCCGGTCGCCGTGCTTCTCGAACCTCCAGACGCTGCCGGAGATGGCGAACGGGGAGTACATCCCGGACGTCATCGCGGCCCTCGGTAGCCTCGACGTCGTTCTCGGGGAGGTGGACCGCTGATGGGCACGGCGCCCGCGCAGCTGTTCCCCGAGTTCATCGTCGACACGCTCGGGCTCGACAGCGTTATCGGCGAGGTCGCGGCCTCGCTGGTCGCCGCCTTCGTCGTCGGGAACATCATCCTCGCGTTCACGGGCGTCGCGGGCCCGTGGGCGAAACGGAAGGTCACGGCCGCGTTCACCGACCGGATCGCGGTCGACCGGATCGGCCCGTACGGGCTGCTCATCATCCCGGCGGCCGCGGTCCAGCTGCTCGCGAAAGAGCTGATCGTCCCCGAGGGCGTCGACCGCCCCACGTGGGACATCGCGCCGATCCTCCTGCCCGCGTCGGCGCTGCTCGGCTTCTCGGTCATCCCGATGGGTCGGATCGGGCCGATCAACCTCCACCTCGCGGACCCGGAGGTCGGCTTCGCGCTGGTGTTCGCGTTCGCCTCCATCGCCTCCGTCTCGCTGGTGATGGCCGGCTACGCGTCGAGCAACAAGTACTCGCTTCTCGGCGGCCTCCGCGCCGTCGCGCAGAACCTCGCGTACGAGATTCCGCTCATCGTCACCGCGATGTCGGCCGTGATATTCGCCGGCACGCTCCAGATGAGCGGCATCGTCGGCGCGCAGACGGAGACGCTCGCGACGATCGGCGGCGTCGCAATCCCGTCGTGGTACGCGTTCGTGAACCCGTTCGCGTTCGTGCTGTTCCTCACGGCGAACATGGCGGAGATCGGACGGAACCCGTTCGACATCCCCGAGGCGCCGACGGAGATCGTCGGGGGGTACCAGACGGAGTACTCCTCGGCGTACTTCGTCCTCTTCTATCTCGGAGAGTTCGTCCACATCTTCCTCGGCGGAGCGATCCTCGCCGTGACGTTCCTCGGCGGCGCCTCCGGGCCCGGCCCGGAGAGCATCGGCTTCATCTGGTTCGTGGTGAAGATCTGGGGCTTCTTCCTGTTCACGCAGTGGGCCCGCGCGGCGATACCCCGCGTCCGGATCGATCAGCTGATCGAAATCGGCTGGAAAGGTATGCTGGTGCTGTCGTTCGCGAACCTGGTTCTCACGGCCGTAATCGTGGGGGTGATCGCGTAACATGATCGGACTCATGAAATCCATGGCGACGACGATGAAGCACGCGCTGGACGGGAAGACGTTCACCGTGGAGTACCCGGAGGACGCGCCCGAGGTGAGTCCCCGGTTCCGCGGGGTCCACAAGTTCAGCCAGGAGCGGTGTATCTGGTGTCGGCAGTGCGAGAACGTCTGTCCGAACGACACGATCCAGATCGTTCAGGACGACCAGCGCAACGGCGAGCAGTACAACCTCCACATCGGGCAGTGTATCTACTGTCGGCTCTGCGAGGAGGTCTGCCCCGTCGACGCCATCCTGTTGACGCAGAACTTCGAGTTCACGGCGGACACGAAAGACGGCTTCGTGTTCAACAAAGAACAGCTCAAGAACGTCCCGTGGTACAAGGGGATCGACCCGCTGGAGTCCCGCAATCCCGATCGCGGCGCGTGGATCGGGGAGGGCGACGGCGAGGTCGACTACCAGTAGCGTCTCGAAATCTTCAAAGGGGTTCTCATAGGAGACAAACACAATGGTTGAAGTCACCATCGCGTTCGGGCTGTTCGCCGCGGTTACGCTGGCGTTCGCCCTCGGGGTCGTCCTGGCGCGCGACGTGTTCCACGCCGCGCTGCTTCTGGGCGGAGCCCTCACGAGCGTCGCGGTGCACTACGTGATGCTGCGGGCGGAGTTTATCGCCGCCATGCAGATCCTCGTCTACGTGGGCGGGGTCCTCATCTTAGTCACGTTCGCCGTGATGCTCACGCGATCGGATTCCGAAACGGAGGTGAGTCGCGCGTGAGCAACGACGAGAGCCGCGGGTCGCGGATCGCGCCCGCAATCGCCGTCGGCGCCCTGTTCGCCGTGCTGGCCGCGACGGTCAACGCGGCGACGTTCGGTTTCGAGGAGGTCGGGTTCCCGGCCGACGCTTCTGTCGTCCACAACATCGGATACGCCCTGTTCAATCTCGGCGGGTACGACATCGCGACGATCCCCGCAGAGGGGTTCCTCGCCGCCTTCCTGATCGCCGCGGTCGCGCTCGACGTCGCGGTCGACGGGGCCGTCTACCTGGCGAAGCGCGAGGAGGACGACTCCATCGTCTCCGCGCTCGGGCAGGCGTTCACCGACGGAGGTGACCGCCGGTGACCGCCATCGCCTCGTCGATCCCGCCGTCGTGGTACCTGCTGTTGGCGTCGGCCGTGTTCTGTATCGGACTGTTCGGCGTGCTGACGCGACGGAACGCGCTGTACTTCCTCATGAGCGTCGAGCTCATGATGAACGCGGCCAACATCAACTTCGTCGCGTTCGCGCTGTACTACGGCGACCTCACGGGGCAGGTGTTCGCGCTGTTCGTCATCGCGCTCGCCGCCGCCGAGGTCGCCATCGGTATCGGCATCATACTCGTGTTATACCGTAACTTCGGCACGACAGACGTGACCGTTCCCGCGGAGATGAGGTGGTAAGATGGTGGACGCATTCGCATACGTTCCGGCGATCGTGCTCCTCCCGTTCTTCTCGTTCCTGGTCGCGCTCGGCGCGGGCAGGTACCTCCCGAAGGGCGGCGCCTTCGGCGGCATCGCGGCGACGGCGGGGTCGTTCCTGCTGTCGATCTGGGTCGCGGCGACCGTCGCGAGCGGCCGCGCGTACAACGAGACGCTGTACCACTGGGCGAGCGAGGGCGGCGCGGGGATCGGGCCGACGGAGATCGAACTCACGTTCGGCGTCCTGATCGACCCGCTGTCGGCGCTCATGCTCGTCATCGTGACGCTCGTCGCGCTGCTCGTGCACGTGTTCTCGCTCGGGTACATGAACGACGAGGGCGAGACGGGGCTGCCGCGGTACTACGCCGGACTCGGCCTGTTCACGGCGTCGATGCTCGGCTTCGTCGTCGCCGACAACCTGCTGATGGCGTTCATGTTCTTCGAGCTGGTCGGGCTCTGCTCGTACCTGCTCATCGGCTTCCACTTCCGGGAGCCGGGTCCGCCGTCGGCCGCGAAGAAGGCGTTCCTCGTCACCCGCTTCGGTGACTACTTCTTCCTCGTCGGCGTCGTCGCGGTGTTCGCCACCTTCGGCACGGCGCAGTTCGCCGGGCCGGAGTCGTTCCCCGCGCTCGCGGACGCGGCGATCAACGGCTCCGGGTCGGTCGCGTGGACGCCCGGCGGTCTCGACCTCGGGACGTGGCTGACGGTCGTCGGCCTGCTCGTCTTGGGCGGCGTCGTCGGCAAGTCCGCGCAGTTCCCGCTTCACACGTGGCTCCCCGACGCGATGGAGGGTCCGACGCCCGTCTCCGCGCTCATCCACGCCGCGACGATGGTCGCGGCCGGCGTCTACCTCGTCGCGCGGATGTACGGCTTCTACGTGCTGACGCCGACGACGATGGCCGTCATCGCCTTCATCGGCGGCTTCACGGCGCTGTTCGCGGCGACGATGGGACTGGTGAAAGACGAGCTGAAGCAGGTGCTCGCGTACTCTACCATCTCGCAGTACGGCTACATGATGCTCGCGCTCGGTGCGGGCGGGTACGTGGCCGCGGTCTTCCACCTGACGACCCACGCCTTCTTCAAAGCCCTGCTGTTCCTGGGCGCCGGCGCGGTCATCATCGCGATGCACCACAACGAGGACATGTGGGACATGGGCGGGCTGCGTTCGAAGCTGCCGGTGACGTACTACACCTTCCTCGCCGGCTCGCTCGCGCTCGCGGGCATCTTCCCGTTCGCCGGCTTCTGGTCGAAAGACGAGATCCTCTACGAGGCGCTCGTCCACGGACTCAACGACCCGCTGCTGCTCGGCGGCTACCTGATGGGGCTGCTCGCGGTGCCCGTCACCGCCTTCTACACCTTCCGGATGGTGTTCCTGACCTTCCACGGCGAGCCGCGGAGCGACACCGCGCGCGAGCCCGAACCCGTTCGCTGGAACGTGAAGGGGCCGCTGACGGTGCTCGGGTCGCTCGCGGTCGTCACCGGCTTCATCAACATGGTACCGGTCCAGAAGGTGCTCGGACTGGAGGGAATCGACCTGCTCCACCTCTGGCTCGACAACCACTGGGGCGGCATCGAGGGCCTTTCCTCGCACCACTACGCAGACCTGAGTCCGTACAGCAGCGGTTACCTCGTCGGCGGTGAGGTCGGAACCGTCCTCGTCGGCGCGGCAGTCTCGCTCGGCCTCGCCCTGCTCGGACTCGGACTCGCATGGCGGCTCTACAACGTGGCGTCGCCGACGGAACACACCGCCAAGCTCGGCGGGGTCAAAGACGTGCTGTACAACAACTACTACCTCGACGAACTACAGGTCTGGCTCGCGTATCGAACGGAAGACGTCGCGGGCGGCGCGAACGTCTTCGATCAGGGGATCATCGACGGCGTCGTGAACGGCGTCTCCTCGGTGAGCCTGACCGGCGGCGGTCGGGTTCGGAAGCTCCAGTCCGGCGTCGTCTCGCAGTACGCCGCGCTGCTCACCTTCGGACTCGTCGCGCTGTTGCTCGTGCTCGGCGCGACCGGGGGGTGGTTCTGATGCTACTCGAAGCGCTCATGGCGGCCGCCTTCGTCGGCGCGCTGACGGTGTTCCTCGCGCCCGACGAGTGGGCCGGCCGACTGGCGTTCGCGATCAGCCTGATCCCGTTCGTCGGGAGCCTCTACCTCTGGTCCGGCTTCGAGGCCGGCGGCAACGCGCTGCTCGGCGGCGAGGTCGCGTACGCGACGCAGATCGAGTGGCTCGAAGTCGGCGGTCGTAGCGTCTCGTGGTTCGTCGGACTCGACGGGATCAGCCTCCCGCTGTTCGTGCTCACGACGTTCCTCGTGCCGCTGGCGATCCTTAGCGCGTGGACGCCCGTGGACACGCGGCAGAGCCAGTTCTACGGCCTGATGTTATTCATGGAGGCGAACCTGCTCGGCGTGTTCGCCGCGCTCGACTTCTTCCTGTGGTTCGTCTTCTGGGAGGCGGTGCTGGTCCCGATGTACTTCCTCATCGGGATCTGGGGCGGCCCGCGCCGCAAGTACGCCGCGATCAAGTTCTTCGTGTACACGAACGCGGCGTCGCTGCTGATGTTCCTCGGCTTCATGAGCCTCGTGTTCGCGCTCGGGGACTCGGTGTCGTCGTTCGCGCTGCCTGAGATCGCACAGGCGATCGCCGCGGGCGACCTGAGTGCGTGGTTCGGCATCCCGCCGGACCGGATCGCGATGGTGGCGTTCCTCGCGATGTTCCTCGGGTTCGCGGTGAAGGTCCCGATCGTGCCGTTCCACACCTGGCTGCCGGACGCTCACGTTCAGGCGCCGACTCCCGCGTCGGTGCTCTTGGCGGGCGTCCTCCTGAAGATGGGGACGTACGCGCTGCTCCGGTTCAACTTCACGATGCTCCCCGAGCAGGCGTCGATGCTCGCGGTCCCGATCGCGGCGATCGCGGTCATCAGCGTCATCTACGGCGCGATGCTGGCGCTGGCCCAGAAGGACCTCAAGCGGATCGTCGCCTACTCCTCCGTCTCGTCGATGGGCTACGTCATCCTCGGACTCATCGTCTTCACCGAGTACGGGGTCGGCGGCGCGACGTTCCAGATGGTCGCGCACGGTCTCATCTCGGGGCTGATGTTCATGGCGGTCGGCGTCATCTACAACACCACCCACACCCGGATGGTCGGTGACATGGCCGGGATGGCCGACCGGATGCCGGTCACCGTCGGCATCCTCGTCGCCGGCGCCTTCGGCTACATGGGGCTGCCGCTGATGGCCGGCTTCGCGGGCGAGTTCTTCATCTTCGTCGGCTCGCTGTCCGCGCCGGCACTCCCGTACGCGCCGGTGTTCACGGCGCTCGCCATGTTCGGTATCGTCATCGTCGCCGGCTACCTGTTGTCGGCGATGCAGAGCACGCTGTTCGGGCCCTTCGAGCTCGAGACCGACTACGAGGTCGGACCCGCGGCGTTCCACGACGTCGCCCCGCTCGCGGTGCTTCTGGTGGCGATCATCGTGCTCGGCGTCGCGCCCGACATCTTCTTCGAGATGATCCGTGACGCTGCCGTACCCGTCGTCGAGGGGGTGACGCTCAATGGTTAACGGTCTCCCCGGCGTGACGGCACTGTTGCCGGCGCTGCTCTTGGCCGTCACCGGACTCGCGCTACTGCTCGTCGACACGATCCGGCCGGACGCGCGGTCGAACACGTCGATGGCGATCGTCGGCGCGATCGGTTCGCTCGCCGCGCTCGCGGCCACCGTCTGGCTCACCGCGAGCGGCGGGGTAAGCCCGGACGGCGGCGCGGTCTACCTGTTCGCGGACGCGATCAAGGTGGACACGTTGGCGTTGTTCTTCACCGCCATCTTCGCGTCGGTGACCGCGCTGGTGCTGGTCGCCGGACACGACTACTTCCACGACCACGCCAACCCGGCGGCGTTCTACTCGCTGGTGACGTTCGCCGCGACCGGGATGGCGCTGCTCGCGGTCGCGAACTCGCTCGCGGTCGTGTTCGTCGCCCTGGAGATGGTGTCGCTGCCGTCGTACGTGCTCGTCGCGTACCTCAAGCACGACCGCGGGAGCGTCGAGGCGGGGCTGAAGTACTTCCTCGTCGGCGCGCTCTCCTCTGCCATCTTCCTGTTCGGCATCTCGCTCGTGTACGCGGCCACCGGGTCGCTCATCCTCGCCGACATCGCGTCGGCGTCTATCGAGGGGCTGACCGGCGTCCTCGGCGTCGGCGTCGTGATGATGATCGGCGGCGTCGCGTTCAAGACCGCCTCCGTCCCGTTCCACTTCTGGGCGCCGGAGGCGTACGAGGGCGCGCCCGCACCGGTGAGCGCGTTCCTCTCGTCGGCCTCGAAGGCCGCCGGGTTCGTCGTCGCGTTCCGCGTGTTCACCGAGGCGTTCCCGCTCGAACTGGCGGTCTCGGCGAACATCGACTGGATGCTCGCGTTCGCGATCCTCGCGGCCGTCACGATGACGGTCGGCAACTTCGCGGCCGCGGTCCAAGAGGAGGTCAAGCGGATGCTCGCGTACTCCTCTATCGGGCACGCCGGGTACGCGCTCATCGGCGTCGCCGCGCTCACGGTCGACGGACCCGCGAACGGCACGGTCATGGGCGCCGCGATGGCGCACCTGCTCGTCTACGGGTTCATGAACACCGGCGCGTTCCTCTTCGTCGCGATGGCGGAGCGGTGGGGCGTCGGCCGCACCTTCGCGGACTACGCGGGACTGTGGCGGCGCGCGCCGGTCGCCTCCGTCGCGATGGCCGTGTTCATGTTCTCGCTGGCCGGGCTGCCGCCGTTCGCCGGGTTCTTCTCGAAGTACTTCCTGTTCCAGGCGGCCATCGACAACGGCTTCCTGTGGCTCGCCGGACTCGGCGCGATAAACAGCGTCGTGTCGCTGTACTACTACAGCCGGGTCGTGAAGGCGCTGTTCCTCGACGACCCCGAGTCGCCGAGCGCGCTCGACGCGATCGACGTGCGGCCGACGGCGCTGTACGCCGCGGTCGTCTTCGCGGCGGTCGCGACGGTGCTACTCCTTCCCGGCTTCGGTCCCGTCATCGAGACGGCCGAGGCGGCGGCGTCCGCGCTGTTCTGACCGGCGCTTCCGTCGGTCGACCTTCGTTTCTGTTCTGCCGTTGTTTACGGCGCCCGCGCCGAGTTCGACGATTTTGATCGGCGAGTCGAACGCCGGCGACCACAGATACTCCTTCCTTCGGTCCCTCAGTAGTTTCGTGTCTTGGACTCACACCTACCGGTGTCTGAACTGTCTCGACGAGGTCCTCACGCGGTCGTTCGACGTGTCGCACCTGTCGCGGACCTGCCCGAACTGCGACTCCTTCGAGCGGTTCGCCAACGAGACCGTGATCGACCGGTTCGAGTCGTTGGAGGCGTCGCCGCCGGCGGAACTCGACTGGGAGCGGCTACAGCGCCGGGAGAAGCTGCTCGTCGCGGAACGGCTCGCGCGTACGGAGAAGACGCTCGCGGACTTCGACGTGGCCGGAAACGAGAGCGAGGACGTGGGCGACGGCGTCAGCGCGACCGAGGCGTAGCGCCGCCCCGACTCACCGAGCGTACAGTTTCCCGCCGACGAGGTCGGCGAGTCCGACGCCGTCGTCGGGCGTGACGGCCACGTAGGGGCGGTCGACCGGGCCGAACACGTCGACGACGCGGCCGACCGTCGAGAGCGACTCGTCGACGACGCTCGCACCGATCCGCGGCGGGTCTTCGCCGGGGTCGCCGCGTGCGATCGCCAGCCCCCCGGCGGTGCGGACGACGGTGCCGACGCGCCGCACGGTTACTCCCGGAGAACGCCGAGATACGCGGCGATCGCCTGAACGAGGTCGTTTTTCGCGGTGTCCTCGGTACCTTTGACCGCCACGGAGCCGCGGGCGTCGAACTCGCGCGGGTAGGTGGCGTCGCGTTCGACGACGGCGTCGTAGCCGACCTGCTGGACGGCCTTCGCGATCTCGTCGACGGTCGGCGCTTCGACCGCCAGATCCATCGGGACGCGGCGTCCCTCCGAGCGCGACAGCTCGGCGTCGAAGTAGGCGGGGTAGACGACGTTCTCGACCATATCGGAGAGCCGAGCGCGCGGCGTAAGGTCGTTTCGGACCGGCGCGGCCTGGGTGCGCTCAGGCCGTCCGGAACTCGAAGCGGGCCCCGCCGTCCTCGGCGGCGCGCGCGGCGACGGTCCACCCGTGCGCCTCGGCGATGCGCTTGCTGATCGCGAGCCCGAGTCCCGTGCCCGACTCGTCGGTCGTGAACCCGCTCTCGAACACCCGATCGACGTCGTCTTCCGGGAGACCGTGTCCGTCGTCTTCGACGTAGAACCCGTCTACGGCGGTGTCGTCGCCATCACGGCGAGTCGTAGTCCCCACCCGGACCGAGAGCGGGTCGTCCGGGGAGCTGCGGCCGTGTTCGGCGCTGTTCCGGAAGACGTTCTCGAACAGCTCGCGCAGTCGCGTGCGGTTCGCCTCCAGGGTCGCGTCCGACTCGACGCTCAGGGTCGCGCCGTCGGTGTCGACGCTCTCCCACGCCTCGCGCGCGATATCGGACAGCGAGACCGACTCCGTCTCTCCCACCGACCGCCCCTGTCTGGCCAGCGACAGGAGGTCCGCGACGAGTTCGTCCATTCGGGAAATCGCGTCCGCGGCCCTATCGAGGTGGTCCATGTCGCCGGTCTCGCGGGCGAGATCGACGTACCCCTCCGCGACCGACAGCGGGTTTCGGAGGTCGTGTGAGACGATGGACGCGAACTCGTCGAGCCGTTCGTTCTGCCGTCTGAGCGTCTCCTCGCGCTCGCGTCGGTCGGTGACGTCGGTGTAGATGGCGTAGCCGGCCGCGTTCGCCGCGTCGAGGTGGATCGGGATGACGTGGAGGATGAAGTGGCGCGGCCCGTCCGCGGTGGTCCGCGTCACCTCTCGGCGGACGTTCTCGCCGCGCTGTAACCGTTCGTTGAGGTCGTCGGCCTCCGATTCGGCGTCGGGCGGAACGATGTACTCGTCGATGGACTCGCCGAGCACCGTGTCCGCGTCGTATCCGAACGTGTCTTCGAACGCGTCGTTCACCTGCCGGACGACCGGGTCGCCGTCGGCGTAGTCGTAGGCGATAGCGGGGTCCGGGACGTTCGTGAACAGCGCGAGGAGCCTGTCGCGTTCGGCCCGGAGCGTCTCGGTGACGGCGATCCGGTCGAGCGTCTCCTCGAGGTGGGAGCCGAGCAACTCCGCCAGCCGGCGATCGGCGTCGTCGAACTCGTTCGTCCCGTCGGCCGCGGCGGCGAGTTGAAAGACGACGTCGTCGCCGACCGGAACGGTGAGCAGTGCGTCGAACTGGCTCTCGGGGTTCGGATTCGGCGCGATCGACGTGTCGCCGGTCCGAATGGCTCGTCCGGCCACGCCGCTGCCGACGCGGACCCGGTTACAGTTCTCGACCGGCGTCCCGCTGGAAGCGACCACCGGCTCGACCCACTCCTCGTCGCGGACGGCCACCACGCACTGGTACTCCGGGAACACCTGTTCGGCCACCGCGATAGCGGCCCGGTACGCCTCGTCGACCGACCTGACGGCGGCCAGTTCCGTCATTCCGGCGTTGAGCTGTTCGATCCGCGAGGGCGTCCGCGTCGGCTCCGACCGGGTGACGGACCGCCGATCGCGTGCGAGCAGCCACGACACGGTCTCCGAGAGCGCCTCGGGCGTTCCGGCGACGGCGTCCACGACCGAGTCGGTCGCGATCTCGCCCGTCGGATCGTCGACGTATGCGACCACGGCGCTGGTGCGGTCGGCGGATCGGACGCGTTCCAGTCCCGCCTCGTCGACGACGACGGCCACGTCGACGTCGGCGATCCGCTCTTCGGTGACTGCGTCAGGCGTAACGGCGTGTGCCTCGACCGTGAACGTTCCGTCGCCGTCGGAGCCGTCGCCGTCGGAGCCGTCCCCGTCGGACTCGACCCGTGACCCGATGTCTCCGGTGAGTTCGGGGTCGTCGCCGAGCACGAGAACCGACGCGTACTCGCCCAACGCAGAAGTCACGATGGTACATGATAGCTCGCGCCGAGAGTATAAGTCTTCTTACCGGTCACGGGACCCGGTCGTCCCGTTCCCGCCGGTCGGTATCCATCCGGCTGCGGCCGAGGTCGTGTTCCCGTCGTGGACGTGTTCGCGTTCTCGCCGTGGTCGGGGTCGCGTTCCCGCGACGACCGGCGAGGAGCGACCCCGGAACCCTTTTGGAGCAACACGGGCCACGTTCGTGTAATGAGCGATCTCGAAGCGGAGTACCGTCTCGACTACTTCGAGGAGGAAGGGTTCGAGCGGAAGGAGTGTTCCTCCTGCGGCGCGCACTTCTGGACCCGCGACGCCGACCGCGAACTGTGCGGCGAGCCGCCGTGTGCGGACTACAGCTTCATCGACGATCCGGGCTTTCCGGAGGCTCACTCGCTGTCAGAGATGCGCGAGGCGTTCCTCTCCTTCTTCGAAGACCACGGCCACGAGCGGATCGACCCGTACCCGGTGGCCGCGAACCGCTGGCGCGACGACGTCCTCCTGACGCAGGCGTCCATCTACGACTTCCAGCCGCTCGTCACCTCCGGGCAGACGCCGCCGCCGGCGAACCCGCTGACGGTCTCCCAGCCCTGTATCCGGATGCAGGACATCGACAACGTCGGCAAGACGGGTCGCCACACGATGGCGTTCGAGATGATGGCCCACCACGCGTTCAACACGCGCGAGGAGGTCGCGGAAGACGAGTACGCCTACCACGGCGAGGTGTACTGGAAAGACGAGACGGTCCAGTACTGCGACGAGCTGTTCGAGAGCCTCGGGGCGGATTTGGAGGAGATAACCTACATCGAGGACCCGTGGGTCGGCGGCGGCAACGCCGGTCCCGCCATCGAGGTCATCTACAAGGGCGCCGAGCTGGCGACGCTCGTCTTCATGTGTATGGAGCGGGACCCCGACGGCGACTACGAGATGAAAGACGGGCACACGTACTCGTTCATGGACACGTACATCGTCGACACCGGGTACGGGTTAGAGCGGTGGACGTGGATGAGCCAGGGGACCGCGACGGTGTACGAGGCGATCTACCCCGACGCGATCGACTTCCTGAAGGAGAACGCGGGGATCGAACACACGGAGGCGGAACGCGAGATCGTCCACCGCGCCGCGAAGCTCTCCGGCCGACTCGACATCGACGACGTCGACGACGTGGAGGCCGCGCGCGGCGAGATCGCCGACCGGCTCGACGTCGACGTCGACCGGCTCCGAGAGCTGGTGGAGCCGCTCGAATCGATCTACGCGATCGCCGACCACTCGCGGACGCTCGCGTACATGTTCGGCGACGAGATCGTCCCCTCGAACGTCGGCACGGGCTACCTCGCCCGGATGGTGTTGCGCCGGATGAAACGGCTCGTCGACGAGGTGGGCGTCGACGCGCCCCTCGACGAGCTGGTCGACATGCAGGCCGAGCGGCTCGGCTACGAGAACCGCGACACGGTCCGCGAGATCGTCCGCAGCGAGGAGCGGAAGTACGAGGAGACGCTGGAGCGCGGCGCCCGGAAGGTCGAGCAGCTCGCCGACGAGTACGCCGGCACCGGCGAGCCGATCCCGACCGCGGAGCTGCTCGAGCTGTACGACTCCCACGGGATCCAGCCCGACATGGTCGCCGACATCGCCGACGAGCGCGGCGCGGCCGTGGACGTGCCCGACGACTTCTACGCGCTCGTCGCCGACAGACACGAGGAGGGCGACGCCGAGGCGGAGCGCGACGAGCGCGACGAGCGGCTCGCGGACCTCCCCGAGACCGAGAAGCTGTTCTACGACGACCAGGGACGCACGGAGTTCGAGGCGGTCGTCCTCGACGTGCTGGACGCCGAGGAGGGGTACGACGTCGTCTTAGACCAGACGATGTTCTACCCCGAGGGCGGCGGGCAGCCGGCAGACAGGGGGCAGCTCACGGTAGGCGAGACGACCGTCGACGTCACCGACGTCCAGGAGCGCGACGGCGTCGTGCTCCACCGCACCGACGCGGACCCCGGGAAAGGCGAGTTCGTCAAGGGACAGGTCGACGGCGACCGCCGCGAGCGACTCCGGACGCACCACACCGCGACCCACCTCATCGGTCACGCCGCGCGTGAAGTGCTCGGCGACCACGTCCGGCAGGCGGGCGCACAGAAGCGGACCGACTCCGCCCGGCTCGACGTGCGCCACTTCGAGCGTATCACCCGGGAGGACGTCAAGGCCATCGAGCGCGTCGCCAACGAGCTGGTCCGCGACGACGTCCCCGTGCGCCAGGAGTGGCCCGACCGCAACGAGGCGGAGGCGGAACACGGCTTCGACCTGTACCAGGGCGGCGTCCCGCCGGGAACGAACGTCCGGCTGATCCACGTCGGCGACGCCGACGTACAGGCCTGTGCGGGCACCCACGTCGACCGGACCGGCGAGATCGGCGCCGTGAAGGTGCTGAAGACGGAGCCGGTCCAGGACGGCGTCGAGCGGATCGCCTTCGCGGCCGGCGCCGCGGCGGTCGAGGCGACCCAGCGCACGGAGGACGCGCTGTACGACGCGGCCGACGTGCTCGACGTCGACCCGCTCGACGTGCCCGACACCGCCGAGCGCTTCTTCGAGGAGTGGAAGGCCCGGGGGAAGGAGATCGAGTCGCTCAAAGAGGAGCTGGCGACCGCGCGCGCCTCCGGCGGCGCCGACGCCGAGGAGGTGGAGGTCGACGGGACGACCGCGGTGATCCAGCGGCTCGACGGCGACGCCGACGAGCTGCGCGCGGCCGCCAACGCCCACGTCGACGACGGGAAGGTCGCGGTGATCGGCAGCGGCGCCGACGGCTCCGCCAGCTTCGTCGTCGGCGTCCCCGACGGCGTCGACGTGAACGCCGGGCAGGTCGTCTCGGAGCTGGCCGGCCGCGTCGGCGGCGGCGGCGGCGGCCCGCCGGACTTCGCACAGGGCGGCGGCCCGGACGCCGACGCGCTCGACGACGCGCTCGACGCGGCGCCGGACGTCCTTCGCAGCCTCCAGGAGGCCTGACGGTCTCGTATCCGCGCACCACCACTCCACCCATGCCACACGCGACCAACGCCGGCGTCGAGATCCGGTATGAGGTGGACGCCCCCGACGCAGGCGACCCCGACGAGGCGGTCGTCTTCTGCGGCGACGTCGGGCTGGGCGCGTGGCAGTTCGGCTGGCAACACGCCGCGCTGGCGGGACCGCACACGGTCATCACGCCGGAGACGCGCGGCATCGGGCGGTCGGACGCGCCGCCGGGACCGTACGCCGTCGCGGACCTCGCGGCCGACATCGACGCGGTCTGTGCGGCCGAGGGGATTCGGAACGCCCACCTCGTCGGCTACGGTCTCGGCGGCGGCGTCGCGCTGACGGCCGCAATGGCCTCCTCGCGGCCGACGAGCCTCACGCTGGTGGGAACGCCGCCCGCGGGCGACGCGTACAACCCCGACGGCGTCTGGGCCGACCCGAACGACCAGGCCGCGGTGGAGGGATCGCTGAACGGGCTGCTCTCGGTCGACTTCCGCGAGGCGCACCCGGACGCGCTCTCGCGGATCGCGGAGTGGCGCGTCGCGGAGGACGCCGACCGGGAGGCGTACGAGGCGCACCGCGCGGCGATCGAGGGGTTCGACCTGACCGACGCGCTCTTCGAGGTCACGACGCCCGCGCTCGTCGTCCACGGAACCGACGACACGGTCTGTCCGATCACGGCCGGCGAGACGCTCGCGGAGGGGCTTCCACGCGGCGAGATAACGACCGTCGACGGCGCTCGACACCTCGTCGGCGTCGAGGCGTCGGCCGCGGTCAACGACCTACTCGTCGGCTGGCTCGCCGAGCACGCGAGCGACGCGTTCGAGTAGCGTCGCCGTCTCCCGACCGACGATCCCCGCGTCCGCGTCGTCGGCCGGCGTGTCCGGCGCCGCAACCGTTTTGTGACTATCCCGTCTCCGTTCGGTCGATGACTCGCCTTCGGTTCGCCCTGTTGAACGCCGCCCACGACGGCGCGAACACCCGTCGGAACTTCCGCCGAGAGATCGACGCCGACCTCGTCGAGTTCGACGCCGTCGGGGGAGATATCCCCGACCACACCGAGTTCGACGGCGTCGTGGTGACGGGGTCGCGCTCCTCGGTCTACTGGGATGAGGCGTGGATCCCGCCGCTCGTCGACTACGTCGCGGAGGCCGCGGACGCGGGCGTCCCGGTGCTCGGCGTCTGTTACGGCCATCAGGTGCTCGCGGAGGCGCTCGGCGGCCGCGTCGCGGGGATGGACGGCTTCGAGATCGGCTACAACGAGATCCGCCGGCCCCGCGACGACCCGCTGTTCGACGGGATCGGCGAGTCGTTCACCGCCTTCACGACCCACGGCGACGCGGTGGTCGAACTCCCGCCGTCCGCGACGCTGCTCGCCGAGAACGACCGCGGCGTCCACGCGTTCCGGGACGGTCACTGCTGGGGCGTCCAGTTCCACCCCGAGTACGACGTCGAGACCGCCCGCGAGGTGACCGACGGGAAGCGCGACCAGATCGGCGACGCCCGCGTGGACAACGTCCTCGACTCGATCACGCCGGAGGCGTACGACGCCGCCTGCGAGGCGAAGGCGCTGTTCGAGAACTTCACCGCCTACGCCGAGCGCCTCGCCGCCGACGGGGCGGAGGCGGCGGCGGACGACTGAGCGGGTCCTGTCGCCCGGACGACCGATCGAAGCCCGTCTCCGCAGCCGACGCGGTGGCGGCCGCCCCGGACGACCGAGCGCCCCCGGTCGAACACCCTTATACCCCTCCCGGACCGATCCGCGGTATGAACGTAGTACCGGACACGAGCGCGGTCGTCGACGGCCGCGTGTCCGAACGCGTCGCGGACGGGACCTACGAGTCGGTCACCGTGTTCGTCCCCGAGGCGGTCGTGGGCGAACTGGAGTCGCAGGCGAACGACGGTCTCGAATCCGGCTGGGACGGGCTGAGCGAGCTCAAGCGGCTCTCCGACCACGCCGACGACGGGACCATCGAACTGCGGTACGTCGGCGAGCGCGCGAGCGGCGACGCCCGCTCGAACGCCCACGAAGGCGACGTGGACGCGCTGATCCGCGACCTGGCCGCCGACCACGACGCGACGCTGCTGTCCAGCGACGTGGTCCAGGCCGAGGTCGCCCGCGCGAAGGGACTCGACGTCGAGTACGTCGAACCCGTCGCCCGCGGCGTCGTCGACGACCTCCCGATTCAGGACTTTTTCACCGACGAGACGATGTCGGTCCACCTCAAGACCGACACCGTTCCGAAAGCGAAACGCGGGACGCTCGGCGAGATGCGGTATGTCGAGATCGACGAGGGGCCGACCGACGAGGCACAGATGCGCGAGTGGGCCAACTCGATCGTCGACCTGGCCCGCCAGTCCAGCGAGGGGTTCATCGAGCTGTCGGACGACGGGATGGACATCGTCCAGTTCCGCGACTACCGGATCGCGGTCGCGCGACCCCCCTTCGCGGACGGGATCGAGATCACCGCGGTCAGACCGATCGCGAAGACGACCCTCGACGACTACGAGTTCGCCGACGAGCTGCGCGACCGGTTCACGGAGCGGAAGCGGGGCGTGCTCATCTCGGGGTCGCCCGGCGCCGGCAAGTCGACGTTCGCGCAGGCGGTCGCGGAGTTCTTGAACGACAGCGACTACGCGGTGAAGACGATGGAGAAGCCGCGGGACCTCCAGGTCGGCCCGGAGATCACCCAGTACGGCGCGCTCGGCGGCGAGATGGAGAACACCGCCGACTCGCTGCTCCTCGTCCGGCCCGACTACACCATCTACGACGAGGTGCGGAAGACGAACGACTTCGAGGTGTTCTCGGACATGCGGATGGCCGGCGTCGGCATGGTCGGCGTCGTCCACGCCTCCCGCGCCATCGACGCGCTCCAGCGGCTCGTCGGCCGCGTCGAGCTCGGGATGATCCCCCAGATCGTCGACACCGTCGTCTACATCGAGGCCGGCGAGGTCCACACGGTGTACGACGTGACCACCGAGGTGAAGGTGCCCGCCGGACTCACCGCCGAGGACCTCGCGCGCCCGGTCATTCAGGTGTCGAACTTCGAGACCGGCCGGCCGGAGTACGAGATCTACACGTTCAACCGGCAGGTCGTCACGGTCCCGCTCGACGAGGACGGCGGCGAGGCGGAAACCGAGAGCGGCGTCGGCCGCATCGCCAAAAAGGAGATCGAACGCGAGATCAAGTCGGTCGCGCACGGCCGCGTCGACGTGGAACTCAACGGCGACGACGAGGCGGTCGTCTACGTCACCGAGGGCGACATCGGGACGGTGATCGGGAAGGGCGGCGGCCGCATCGCCGACATCGAGAACCGCCTCGGGATCGACATCGACGTGCGCACCCACGACGAGAAGCCCGGCGGGTCGGGATCGGGTCCGTCGGGCGGCGCCGCCGAGAACGGCCGCGGCGACGGACAGGTCGGCGCCGAGCGCGGGACGGCGGTCGCGCCGGAGATCACCTCGCGGCACGTCGTCATCGACGTCGACGACGGGGTCGGCGAGACGGTCGAGGTGCGCGCCGACGGCGAGTACCTCTTCACCGCCACCGTCGGCCGCGGCGGCGAGGTCCAGGTCTCCCGCGGCTCCGCCATCGCCGAGGAGCTGGAGGACGCGATCGACCGAAACCGGACGGTGACGGTCGTTCCGGCCCGCTGAGGCGACGCGGCTCCGGGACGCGCCCCGCGCGCAGACGTTTCCGAACCCTGTCACGTCGTCGTTCGACGCGGCGGCGTACCACGATCGACGTATCGTATTCCTCCTGAAAGATAACGCTTTTTTGCCGTTGGTCGGAACGACGTGGTATGGCCGATGAGTTAAAACGCGGGCTTGAAGGCGTCCTCGTCGCGGAGTCGGATCTGAGCTACGTCGACGGCGAGGTCGGGAAGCTCGTGTATCGCGGGTACGACATCGAGGACCTCGCGCGCGGCGCGAGCTACGAGGAGGTGCTGTATCTGCTGTGGCACGGCTCCCTCCCCACCGCAGCCGAGCTCGACGCGTTCGCCGCCGACCTCGCGGCGGAGCGCGCGGTCGACGACGACGTCGTCGAGACGGTCCGCGCGCTCGCCGACGCCGGCGAGCGACCGATGGCCGCGCTCCGGACCGCGACGTCGATGCTGTCCGCGTACGACCCGGACGACGACGAGCGCGGCGACGACGGCGAGACCGCCCTCCGTCAGGGCCGACGGATCACGGCGAAGATTCCGACGATCCTCGCCGCGTTCGAGCGCGTCCGGCAGGGAGAGGAGCCGGTCGCGCCCGATCCGGACCTCTCGCACGCCGGTAACTTCCTCTACATGCTCACCGGGACCGAGCCGGACGCCGTGAGCGAGGAGACGTTCGACATGGCGCTCACGCTGCACGCCGACCACGGACTCAACGCCTCCACGTTCACCGCGATGGTGATCGGGTCGACGATGGCGGACGTCTACTCCGGCGTCACCGGCGGTATCGGCGCGCTCTCCGGGCCGCTCCACGGCGGCGCCAACCAAGACGTGATGGAGGTGCTCCACGAGGTGGACGCCTCCTCGAAGGACCCGGTCCAGTGGGTGAAAGACGCCCGCGACGAGGGGCGGCGCATCCCCGGGTTCGGCCACCGCGTCTACAAGGTGAAAGACCCCCGCGCGAAGATCCTCGAAGAGAAGCTCCGCGACCTCTCGGAGTCGTCCGGCGACACGAAGTGGCTGGACTACACCACCGCCATCGAGGAGTACCTCACCGACCAGGGGCTCGTCGAGAAGGGGATCGCCCCGAACGTCGACTTCTACTCCGGCTCCGTCTACGACTCGCTCGGCATCCCGGTCGACATGTACACGCCCATCTTCGCGATGAGCCGCGTCGGCGGCTGGATCGCCCACGTCGCGGAGTACCAGGAGGACAACCGCCTCATCCGCCCGCGCGCCCGGTACACCGGTCCCGAGGACGCCGAGTTCGTCCCCCTCGACGAGCGGTAGGCGGGTCACCCGACGGTCCCCGTTTCTACTGTCGGCCCGTTTCGATACTCGAACGCCGCGACATCAGTCGTCTCCTCGTCGGGCACCACCCGCGGCCGTCGGGGGGAACCGACCCCGTCCCGTCGTCTCAGATGTCGAACCGCTCGCGAGCGAACTTCGCCAGAAGCGGGAGATCGGAGAGGTGGAGCAGCTTCGCCATCGACGCCTTCTTGCCGCGGTTCGCCTCCTCCAGCGTGTTCTCGTCCGCCTGACGGAGGTCGCGCATGAACCGGTCGTACCGCTCGTTGGGCGCGAGGTACAACAGTCGCGTGAGCATCAGCCGCGCCTTCATCCGCGGGGCCACGTCGCGGTGCCAGAGCCGCTCGTAGACCGCGAGGCTCTCCGCGTCGAGGCGGCGCTCCGAGTCGGTGAGACAGCGGTCGACGGTGGCCGCCGCGGCGCGGGCCGACTTCATCGCCTTGTGGATCCCCTCGCCCCACAGCGGGTCGATGGAGGGGACCGTGTCGCCGATCGCGAGGAAGCGGTCGGTGTGCATCCGTCCCGGACGCTGGATGTGTGCGGAGCCGCGGTGGACCTTCTCGCCGATCTGTTCGGCGTCGGCGAAGCGGGGGTCGCGGTTCACCCACTCGTCGAGGTACCCGTCGACCGTCTTGCCCGCCTCGGCGAACTCGCGGTGGCGGTCGTTCTGGATGTAACAGAGTCCCACCTTCGCGGTGTCCTCGCCGGTCGCGAAGATCCACGAGTAGCCCCCGGGCGCGATGTTGTGGTCCAGGCGGAGCATCATCGCGCGCCGGAGGTCCGCGTACTCGGGGTGGTTCATCTCGACGCCCTCCATCTCGTACTCGATCCCGATCGCCTGGTTCTCGCGTTCGAGGTCGACGACGTCGAGCGCGCTCGCGAGCGGCGCGGCCGGGCCGGTGGCGTCGATCACGACGTCGGCGTACACCTCCTCGTCGCCGTTGTACCGGACGCCTTCGATGACGCCGTCGTCGTCGAGGACCGGCCGCGAGACCCGCGCGTCGAAGCGGTACTCCGCGCCGTTCTCGCGGCCGTCGGCGACGAGGAACCGCTTGAACTCCGCGAACTCCAACACCGCCCCCGGCTGGTAGCTCTCGTAGTACTCGTTGGGCGACTCCAACACGACGTCGTCGGTGAACGACATCACGACGTCGTCGGGGATCCCGAACGAGGACATCATCGACGGGAACGTGCCGGCGGTCGACTTGTTGCTCTGTCGCGGGAACTCGTCTTCCGACTCCGTCTCGAGGACGACGACGTCGTAGTCGCGCGTCGCCAGGTCGCGGGCGCACTGCGCGCCCGCCGGACCCGCGCCGGCGATCGCGACGTCGTAGCGGTCAACCATACACGGGAAATACGGACCCACCTAATTAGGCTTGCTGAAACCCGCCGCAAAATCCGCACGAACACCCTCGTTCGGCCGGTTTTGGCCGTCGCGAGAGGACGGAATCCGCCCGGGACCGTCCGGCGGTCTCAGTAGAACTCGCGGACGAGGTCGGTCGCGCTCTCGGGGGCGCCGTCCGGGAGGACGGACATGTCCTCGTCGACCCCGTGCTGTTCGTGGTACGGCACCGACGACTCGTCCTTGTAGATGACGCCCTGGTGTTCCTTCTCGTTGTCGAGGATGACGTCTTTCGCGTCCTCGCGGGAGGTGGGGTCGTGGTCCTCCTCCTTCAGGTCGACCAGCGAGTCGCGGAAGTAGTCGTACGTGTCGACGTCGTTGAACGTGACGCACGGCGAGTAGACGTTCACGAAGCCGAACCCGTCGTGTTCGATGGCCTCCTGGATGATCTCCTGGTGGCGGAGCGCGTCCGAGGAGAACGACTGCGCGATGAACGTCGCGCCCGACGCGAGCGCCAGCGCGTGCGGGTTGACCGGGGGCTGTTTCGGGCCCTCGGGGCTCGTCGACGTCTCGAAGTCCTCGCGGGAGGTCGGCGAGGCCTGCCCCTTCGTCAGCCCGTAGATTCGGTTGTCCATCACGACGTACGTCATGTCGACGTTTCGCCGGACGGCGTGGACGAAGTGGCCCGCGCCGATGGAGTAGCCGTCGCCGTCGCCGCCGGCGACCATCACTTCGATGTCGGGCCGGGCCATCTTGACGCCGGTGCCGACAGGGAGCGCGCGCCCGTGAACGCCGTGGAGCGCGTAGCTGTGCATGTACGTGCCGATCTTGCCGGAACAGCCGATGCCGGCGACGACGAAGGTGTTGTCGGGGTCGTTGCCCGTCTCCGCGAGGCCCTTCATCATCCCGTTCATCGTGCCGAAGTCGCCGCATCCCGGGCACCAGGTCGGCTGCTTGTCGGACTTGAAGTCGGTGAATCGAATGTCTGAGCTCATTGGTTACGCCTCCACCCCCTCCGCGAGGGTCGCCTTGATCTCCGCTGCGAGTTCGTCGGCCTTGAACCGCACGCCGTTGTACTTGTTCACGCGGTCGACCCGTTCGAGCACGTCGTGCTCGACGAGGTCAGCGAACTGCCCCCGCTCGTTACACTCCACGACGACCGTCGTCTCGGCGGCCGCGACGTCAGCCGAGAGGTCCGGCCGCGGGAAGATGTACGGGACCGAGAGCACGCGCACGTCCTGTCCCTCGTCGTCGAGCATCTCGACCGCCTCGGCGAGCGCGCCCTCGTTCGACCCCCACGTGATCACGAGGGTGTCGGCATCTTCGTCGCCGAACTCGCGGGGACTCCAGTCCTCGCGCTCGCGGGCCGTCTCGACCTTCCGGTTGCGCTTGTCGACCTGCTCGACGCGCATCTCCGTGTCCTCGGTCCGGCGGCCCTGCTCGTCGTGTTCGAGACCGGTGGACATGTGCGCGCCGTCGGCCGTGCCGGGGAACGCCCGGGGCGAGACCCCGTCGTCGGTGATCTCGTGGGGCTGGAAGCCGCCGGAGTCGCTCATGTGGTCGTCGATCGTCGTCTCGTCGACGACCTTGCCGCGGTCGATCTCGACCTCGTCCATGTCGAACGTCTCGGGGGAGAACGTCTGCTCGGTGACCGCCATCGAGAGGTCGGCGGTGAGGTACACCGGGAGCTGGTACTTCTCGGCGAGGTTGAACGCCTCGACTGTCTTCCAGAAGCACTCCGCGATGGTGGTCGGCGCGAGCACGAACCGCGGCACCTCGCCGTGGCCGCCGTACAGCATCTGGTTTAAGTCGCCCTGCTCCTGTTTCGTCGGCATCCCGGTCGACGGCCCGGAGCGCATCACGTTACAGATGACGAGCGGCGTCTCCGAGGTGGCGATGAGACCGAACGTCTCGGTCATCAGGTCGATCCCCGGCCCGGAGGTCGCCGTCATCGCGCGGGCGCCGCCGCGGGCCGCGCCGAGCGCCATGTTGATCGCGGACAGCTCGTCTTCCGCCTGAACGACGTGGCCGCCGTACCGGTCGATGCGGCCGGTGAGGTACGTCATCACGTCGGTCGCGGGCGTGATCGGGTAGCCGGCGTAGAAGCGGCAGCCGGCCGCGATGGCGCCCATGCCGATCGCCTCGTCGCCGTTGAGGAGGACGTAGTCCTCGTCGGTGGTCTCGAGGTCGTAGTCGAACTCGTGGTCGTACTCGTCGGCGACGTACGACCGGCCGGCGCGGGCGGCCTCCTTGTTGTTGTCGACCAGCTTCTGTCCCTTGTCCTTGAACCGCTTCTCGAGCGCCGAGTCGAGGTTCTCGATCGGGAACTCGGCCACCTCGCAGGCGGCGCCGAGCGCGACGACGTTCCGCATGATCGCCCCGCCCGCCTCCTCGGCCAGGCTCTTGAGCGGCACGTCGAGACCGATCATCCCCTCGGGGATCTCGACGTCCTGCATCGTCGTCCGCTCGCCGTCGTAGATGATCACCGACCCCTCGTGGAGCTCGTCGAGGTTCTCCTCGATCGTCCGGGGGGTCAACGCGATGAGCACGTCGAGTCGGTCCACGACGCTCTGTACCTTGTCGACGGAGGTCCGCACCTTGTAGGCGGTGTACCCGCCTCGGATCCGCGATGCGAAGTCCTTCGACGTGAACACGTGTCGACCCGCGCGGGAAAGCGCCTGTGCGAAGATCTTCCCCGTCGAGTCGATGCCGTCGCCGGCCTCTCCGCCGACAGCCCAGTTGAAATCCGCGGCCATGTGCTATGGGCAAGGTTCCGGCGGACTCATCAAAAGGCTTCTGGAAGGAGACACCGAGGCGTTTCTGAACGAACGTGTTTGTATTCGCGAATATTGTCACTTTCTACCGCCGTAGATGCCCTAAATACGAATATAATTAGACGTATGTTCACCAAATTCCTCACGATCGACCCCTCGCGTCGGACCGGTTTTCGACGTTCGTCGAATACGTTCGCCCGGAGATCGACCCGGGAGGTGCGCGCCGGAGACCGGCACACAGGCGGGGCGCGGGTATCGGCCGTGACGGGCGCCCCGACCGAACCGGTTTCGACACGGGCAGGACCGACGCCGACGGGAAGGGGTTTGTGTCTCCCTCGCCGAACCGTGGTATGGACACGACAGCGACGGTCGAGTCGGTCGAGTCGGTCGGTCCCGACACGTACGCCCTTCGGTTCCGCGCGCCCGACGGGTTCGCGGCCCAACCCGGACAGTTCGTGAAGCTCGGCACCGAGATCGACGGCGAGTCGGTCGCGCGCTTCTACACCCTCTCGTCGCCCCGCGTCGGCGAGACGTTCGAGGTCACGGTCGGCATCGACCCCGACGAGGGCGGCGAGTTCTCGGCGTTCCTCTCGGACGCCGAGGCGGGCACCGAGATGACGCTCTCCGGTCCCTTCGGCGACCAGCACTACGACGGCGAGCCGCGCGCGGTCGTGATCGCTGGCGGTCCCGGGATCGGTCCCGCGGTCGCCATCGCGGAGCGCGCGCTCGACGAGGGCGCCGAGGCCGCGGTCGTCTACCGCGACGACGACGTCGCCCACGCCGACCGGATCGACGCCCTCCGCGAACGGGGCGCCGCGATCCGCCTCGTCGACGCTGACGGCCCCCTGACCGACGCCGTCGCCGACGTCCTCGCGGGCGCGGACGGCGAGATGGTCTTCGTCTACGGGTTCGCGGACCTCGTCGCCGACGCGGAGGCCGCCGTCGACGCGGCCGGCGGCGACGCGGACGCCGCGAAGGTCGAGAACTTCGGATAGTATCGGTACCTTCGGGTAATCGCGGTCGACGGGAGTACTGCTCCGCTGCCGGTCTCGCCCGCCGGTGCCGCCACGCTTTACGTACCGCGCCCGAGACGTGCCGGTATGGACTACCGACGACTCGGCGACACCGGACTCAGCGTCTCGGAGCTCTGCTTCGGCACCTGGCGCTTCGGCCGCGAGACGAACGGCGTCGTGGAGACGGGCCGCGAGGAGTCGCACGAGCTGCTCGACGCGGCCGCGGACCGCGGGATCAACTTCATCGACACGGCCAACGTGTACGGGACGCCGAACGGCAAAAGCGAGGAGTACATCGGCGAGTGGCTCGCGGACCGCGACCGCGAGGACTACGTGATCGCCTCGAAGGTGTATTTCCCGTTCGACGGCCGCGGCGAGCCGGGACCCAACGACTCGGGGCTGGGGCGGAAGCACATCCGGGCACAGATCGAGGGCACCCTCGACCGCCTCGACACCGACTACCTCGACATTTACTACATCCACCGCTGGGACGAGGAGACCCCGATCGAGGAGACGATGCGCGCGCTCGACGAGCTGGTCGCGGAGGGGAAAGTCCACCACCTCGGCGCGTCGACGATGGCGGCGTGGCAGCTGACGAAGGCGCAGTGGACCGCGGACGTCAACGACTACGCGGGCTTCGACGCCGTCCAGCCGCTCCACCACGCGGGCTACTACGAGGACGTGAAGGAGTATCTCGACGTCTGTATCGACCAGGACCTGGCGGTCTGTCCGTACTCCCCGCTCGCGGGCGGGTTCCTCACCGGGAAGTACGAGCGCGCCGACCCGGACGACCCCGAGCAGGTGATCGCGCCGGACGGCTCCCGCGCGAGCTTCGACGACCGGTTCGAGCGCTTCTACCTCTCCGAGCGCGGCTGGAAGGTGCTCGACGCGGTGCGCGAAGTGGCCGACGAACTCGACGCGACGCCCGCGCAGGTCGCGCTCGCGTGGCTCACCGAGTGGGACGAGTTCACCTGCGTCCCCATCGTGGGCGCGCGGACGGTCGACCAGCTCGACGAGAACGTCGCCGCGGCCGACCTCGCCCTCTCCGACGACCAGTGGGACCGGATCATGGACGCGCGCTACGACCCGGACGGCAACCTCTGGGGCCACTGAGCCGCCGGGGACCGCGGTCCGTACCGGCTCTGCCGGTCGCTGCCTCTTGACGCCCGGAACTACGTCTCGAAGTCGGGCAGGTCGTCCGGCGCGTCGAAGTCGGCCTCCCAGTCGATGTACTCCTCCTTGAGCGTTTCACAGACGATCTGCCCCAGCTCCGTGAGACCGGCGTTGATCGCGGAGACCGTGCCCCACGAGTCGAGGTCGGGATGGAGGTCGCGCTCCTTCCAGTCTTCGGGGAGTCCCGGCGCGTGGTAGCCGACGCGGTCGGCGAAGTCGTCCCAGAAGAAGTCGAACCGGGAGACCAGACCGAGGTCGAGCGCGATCTCCCAGTCGTCCTCGTCCATGTCGCTGCCGGCGGCCCACTCCGCGAACGCCTCCTCCCACGCGCCCTCGCGGAGGAAGGCTTCCAGTTCGTCGCGGCGGTACTCCCCGCCGGACACCTCGGCGTCCTCGTACTCGTTCGGGTCGACGGCGGCGAGTTCGGGGGGATCCGGCGGGTCGACGTCGAGTGACATGTGCCGAGTTGGGTGCCGGCGGGGCAAAACCCTACGGGAACGGATCGGCCGCGAGGGCGCCGCCGGCGCCGTCCGATCCGGTCCTTTTACCGCGGCGCCGTCCCGAGGGCGGGTATGGACCTCCGCGCCCTCTCGCGTCGGGTGGGAATCGCCGCCGCCGTCGTCACCGTGATCGCGCTCGTCGCGCCGTACGCGATCATCTCTGGACCGGCGTACGCGTCGCAGCTGGCGACCTACTACGCCTCCGGGGTCGTCGGCTGGGGCGGAATCGCGCTGTTCGCGCTGCTCTCCGCGGTCGTCATCGCCTCCGTCGAGCAGGGGAACGTCGACCCTGGGACGCTCGCGGGCGTCGCGGTCGCCCTCGGGCTGGCGACGACCGCGAGCGCGGCCAGTTGGGCGCTGGCGGTGGAGCCGAGTCCGGTGTTCCGCGACCACCTCTGGCTGGTGTGGCACGCGCGCGCCGTCGTCGCGCTGTCCGTCCCCGTCCCGCTCGCCGCCGCGGCGTACGCCTGGGACCTGCTGTCGTAGGTCGCCGGGACGCGTCGCGGCGAGGACGGCCGCCGAACGAAAGGCCCTTATGGGACACCCGAATAGCGTCGAACGGACTAGGTCGGGCGGTTAGGCCCCGCTCGTCACCCGTGAGGCAGTCTTTAGCGGGGACCGAACAGCGGGCGCGTCCGGTCAGACCGGCACGGGCCCCGAGAGCCAACGTGGAAGCCTCGTCCGCCGGGGACAGCGGTCCGCGACGCCCGCTCGCAGGAGCGGTCCGTCGCGGTTCGTCGGCGACACCGGGTCAGGCGCGGAAGCGAGCAGCCCACCGCCGAACGCCCGTCGCTCGTCGGGTCGCGGGGTGGAGGAGGCAATCGGGATACCCCGTGACGGAACGCCGGGCTACCCCGCCTGTCCGCCATTCATACCGATTCTCGTCTCGTGAGTGGTGACGCTGTGGCGGTGCGGTCGCCGGCGTGATCGTCTTCGAAGTCCCAGCTGCTTACTTATAAATAGTTGCTGCCGGATCGGCGACGAACACCGCCGAAGCCCCAGCCGCGAGGACTCGCGCGCCTCGTTGCGCGCTTCAGTCGCTCGCTGCGCTCGCTCCTTCCAGTGCTTACGTCGGCGTGCTTTGCCCTCGCGGCTGCCCCTTCGAGTCCCACCCCACACCGCACAGCCCCGCACCTCACGCCTCCCCAGCCTCGCCGCTCACGCCCTGCGGGCGTTCGCGGCGTCCCTCGCGCGTGCTGACTCGCGGCCGCCGGTGGCGGCCGCTCGCAGGCACGCGCCACCGCGACAGAGAACAGGACTAATCTCGCGGCTCAGCGACCGGTGTCGTACTTGTACGTCGCCGAGTCCGGGTCGATCCCGAAGTCCTCGGCGGACTCCTCCGGCTCGTCGCCGCCGGTCGGCTCGGCGTCCTTGAACGCCTGCCGGAAGCGGCTCGGCATCTCGAACTCGTCGACTGCGAGTCGAAGGCCGACGACGCCCCCGCCGAGGAACTCCCGCTTCTCGGTGAGGCGGTCCGAGAGCGCGGGCGGGAGGTCGTCGGTGTCGACGCGCTCGAAGCCGAACTGCGTCAGGTACTCCGGCTGGTCGGTGAGCACGTACACCGTCTCGAACCCGTCCGCGGCCGCGGTGTCGACGAGGCGCTCGACGACGTGCGCCCCGACCCCGCGGTCGCGCCACTCGGGGAGGACGCCGATCCCCGTGAGTTCGATCCGGTTCGCCTCGCCCTCGTCGCCGCGGTGGAGCCGGAGCCGGCCGAACCCGGCCCGGTCGCCGGACTCCTCGTCGACCGCGATCACGTAGTCCCGCGACCGGAAGGCGACGTCGTCGAGCCCCAGCTGCTCGATCGCGTCCAACAACCACGCCTCGTCACGGTTTTTGGCGTCGCGGACGTACATGGAGAGCCGTATGAGGGCGGGGGTAAAAAGCGGTTCCCCGGCGGAGCCCGCAGCTCCCCCCGCCCGCGAAACCGGCTCCGAACGCGGCGAACTCCGTGCGCATCGGGCCGCTTTTGCCCGCCGGTCGCCGACCCGACGCGTATGGACTTCGCCGCGCTGGCGGAACGGGCGGAAGGGGTGGCCGCGAACGACGGCGACATCGAGACGACGCTCTCGGTCGCCGATCTGCTCGCGGACGCCGGGACCGCCGAAGGCACCGAGAACGGCGGTTCGGACGACGACCTCCCCGTCCTCGTCCGATTTCTTCTCGGACGCGTCTTCCCCGCCCACGACACCCGCACCCTCGATGTCGGACCCGCGCTCTGTCGCGAGGCGATCGCCCGCGCCGCCGGCCCGAACGTCTCCGCGGCCGACGTCGAGGACCGCCTCGCCGAGCGCGGCGAGATCGGCGCCGTCGCGGCCGCGTACGACTTCGGCGGACAGCGCGGACTCGCCGCGTTCGGAAGCGGCCGCGACGCCCTCACGGTCGCCGGGGTCGACGAGGAGCTGCGCGACCTCGCGGCCGAGAGCGGCGACGGGAGCGAGTCGCGAAAGCGCGACGCGCTGTTCGGGCTGTTCACCCGATGCTCGCCGAGCGAGGCGGCGTTCCTCGCTCGACTGGTCCTCGGCGAGATGCGGCTCGGCGTCGGCGAGGGGACGGTCCGTGACGCGGTCGGGGAGGCGTTCCTCGTGTCGGAATCGAGTCCCGGATCCGGCGACGCGGACGAGGATGCGGACGGCGACGCTCCCGAACTCCGCGCGTCCGAGGAGGCGGTCGCCGCCGTCGAACGCGCCCTTCAGGTGACCAACGACTACGGTCGAGTCGCGGTCCGCGCCCGCGACGAGGGGATCGACGGACTCCGCGAGGAGTCGCTGCGCGTCGGCCGACCGGTCCAGGCGATGCTCGCGCAGACGGGCACCGCGACCGACGCGGTCGACGCGTTCGGCGAGGTCGCCGTCGAGACGAAGTTCGACGGCGCACGCGTACAGGTTCACTACGCTCCGGCCGGGGACGCGGCAGATGCTAGCTCGCCGGCCGGGGATGCGGCCGCCGGGGACGCGGCGGACGGGAACGCGGTAGACGACGGCGCGGCGGACGGAGAGGTGGCGCTCGGCCCGCGGCTCTACTCGCGGAACATGGACGACGTGACCGAGGCGCTCCCGGAGATCGTCGAGTACGTCGCCGAACGCGTCGACGTTCCGGCCATCCTCGACGGCGAGGTCGTCGCGGTCGACGACGACGGCGACCCGCTCCCGTTCCAGGAGGTGCTTCGGCGGTTCCGGCGGAAACACGACGTCGACCGCATGCGCGAGACCGTCTCGCTGCGGCTCCACGCCTTCGACTGCCTCCACGCCGACGGCGACGACCTGCTCGACGAACCGCTCCGCGCCCGCCACGAGCGGCTTCAGGAAGTGCTCCCGGACGCGGCCGCCGAACTCGCGCTCGCGGACGACCCGGAGGCGATCGCGGCCGAGGAGCGGGCCGCCCTCGATGCCGGCCACGAGGGCGTCATGCTGAAGAACCCCGAGGCGGCGTACACGCCCGGCAATCGTGGACGCGACTGGCTGAAACGCAAGCCGGACGTGGAGACGCTCGACGCGGTCGTCGTCGGCGCCGAGTGGGGCGAGGGGCGCCGCGCGGAGCTGTTCGGCACGTTCCTGCTCGCCGTCCGCGACGAGAGCGGGGACCGGTCGTCGGAGGGCGACGGCGGCGCGAGCGAGGCCGCCGACCGCCGCGCGTCCGACCGCGAGGCCGCCGACCTCGCGCCCGCGGGGTACGCCACGGTCGGCAAGGTCGCCACGGGGATCACGGACGAGGCGCTCGCGGACCTCACGGAGCGGCTGGAGCCGCACGTCGTCGACGAGACCGGGACGACGGTCGCGTTCGATCCCGAACTGGTGGTCGAGGTCGGCTACGAGGAGATACAGGCCTCGCCGACGTACTCGGCCGACTACGCCCTCCGGTTCCCGCGGTTCGTCGGCGTCCGCGAGGACAAGGGCGTCGGCGACGCCGACTCGCTCGCTCGCGTCCGTCGGCTCGCCGGCGACGACTGAGCCCGGAACCTCGACGGAATCGGGGATACGCGTGACAGAGCGACGAACTGCGGCCGCGACGCCGATCGCGACACCGGCCGCGACCGATAGCCACCCTCAAGACGACCGCGGCCGGAGGCGGTGACATGACGGTCCGTTACGAGGAGCTCGCGGTGGAGTGGCTCGGCTACGCGACGGCGCGGCTGGAGACGGACGAGGGATCGGTCGTCTACACCGACCCCGGGCGGTACGGCGTCCTCGACGACTACTGGGCGCGCGACGGCGACCTCGTCGCCGTCACCCACGACCACCACTACGACACCGACGGGATCCGGTCGGTCGCGAGCGAGGACGCGACGCTCGCGATCTACGACGCGGTCGACCCCGCCGGTATCGACCGCGACGTGGAGTCGATCGACGCGCTCGCGGCCGACTACGACGTGGTCCGCGTCGGCGAGGAGGACCGCGTCGACGTCGAGACGCCCGCCGGCGAGGTCCGGGTGTGGTCCGTCCCCGCCCGCAACGACCCCGAGGGACCGAACGCCGGTCCCGACGGCTCGGTCGCGCATCCGCCGGGCTTCGGCTGCGGCTTCCTGCTGTCGCTCGGCGGGCGCACCGTCTTCTGGCCGGGCGATTCGGACGCGCTCGACGGGTTCGCCGAGCTGGACGTCTCCGTCTTCCTCGCGAACATCGGCGGGGGCGGCATCGTCGCCGACCGGCGCGAGTCGGCCGACCTGGCCGAGGCGATGGACCCCGACCTCGTCGTCCCGATCCACTACGACACCTTCGAACAGCTGGAAGCCGACGGCGAGGCGTTCGCCGGCGACGTCGCGAGCCGGTCGATCCCCGTCGCGCTCGACGCGCGCTCCGCGAACCAGTAGTCGATTCAGACACGGAGGGAGTCTCGCGGTCGGTGGCCTTTTTACTTCGCCGAGTCCTTCCCCGGTCGCATGACCACCGAGTCCGCGCTCGCCGACGGGGTCCGGGAGGCGCTTTCGGTCGACGCCGAGGCGTTCGCCGAGCGCGCGGCCGAGGAGGCCGAGATCGTCAAACAGGAGCTTCGCGACGGCTCCTTCGACAATCACCAGTCGATCGTCGGCTTCGAGTACGAGTTCTACGCGGTCGGCGACGGCCGATGGAGCGAGGAGTCGCGGGCGGGCGAGTACGCGCTGATGCGCGTGCCGCGCCGCATGCTGGAGCTGATGGGCTTCGAGAAGGAGCTGGGACTCCACAACGCCGAGATGTCGACGAGTCCGCAGCCGCTCTCCGACCACGGCCTCCGCGCGCAGCTCGCCGAGGTCCGCGCGCGGCTGGAGGCCGCGGAGAACACCGCCGGCGTCGAGGGGATGCGGCTCGTCTCCGACGGGCTCTGGACCATCCCGCCGGCGGGCGAGACCGCAGACGAGTACCTCACCGACAGCGTCGCGGTCGACGGCGTCGTCGTCGCGGTCAACATGAGCGACGCGGTCCGGTACCACGCGATGGCCAACACGCGCCGAGAGGCCCCGACCGATTCCGAGGGTGAAGACCCCGTCGTCGTCCTCGACGCGCCGGGCGTGTCGCTGTCGGCGGAGACGGTGATGCCGGAGAGCCTCATCACCTCGATCCAGCCGCACTACCAGGTGGCACACGCCGAGACGCTGCCGCGGCACTTCCGGTACGCGCTCCGGATCGCCGGGCCGCTGCTGGCGCTCGGGGCGAACTCCCCCTTCTTCCCGCCGGAGCTGTACGACGACGACTGGGACGGCGGGCGCGTCCTCGACGAGGGCGCGACCGCGAACCGGATCCACGTGTTCGAGTCCGTCCTCAACGCTCGGACCGACGCGGACAAGGTGCGGTTCCCGAAGGACTTCCGTGACGTCGAGACCGCGGTCGACCGCATCGCGGCCGACGAGACGCTGATCCCGATGCCGGACCCGGGCGGCAGCGACCGGTTCGACGACGCGTTCGCGACGTTCCGGACGAAACACGGCAGCTACTGGCGGTGGGTCCGCCCCGTCTTCGAGGGGTCGAGCCGCTCGGCCGCGAACGCCCGGATCGAGTTCCGGCCGATCCCCGGCCAGCCCACCGTCCGCGACTCAATCGCGTTTCAGGGAGCGTTCGCGGGGCTGATGCAGGCGCTCGCGCAGCGCGAACACCCCGTCATCGGGCTCGACTGGGAGACCGCCCGCGACAACTTCTACGCCGCGGTCGCTGACGGACTCGACGCCGACATGGAGTGGATCGACCTCGACGGGGGGAGCACGACCGACACCGACGAGCTGTACGCGGACCTCCTCGACCACGCGGAAGCTGGACTCCGCACCGCCGGCTGCGCCGACGACGAGGCCGCCGAGTGGATCGCGCCGCTCCGCTGGCGCGTCGCGAACCGCACGACGCCGGCGAGCTGGAAGCGGGACCGCGTCCGTGCCCGCCTCGACGACGGCGACGACTTCGCGACCGCCGTCACCGACACCCAGCGCGAGTACATCCGCCAGCAGGCGGAGACGCTCATCGACGGCGGCTTCTCGGCGTGGGTCGACCGCTCCTGACCGGCCGACAGGCCCCCTCGCGACCGCGACACAGTACAGTTATCGGCCCGCCGCGTCACCCGCTCGTATGGACGAGCTGATCGCCGCGGCGCGCGACGCCCTCGACGCCGCCCACGTCCCGTACTCCGAGTACCGCGTCGGCGCCGCGCTCCGGACCGCCGACGGCACGGTCTACACGGGCTGTAACATCGAGAACGCGAACTACTCCAACAGCCTCCATGCCGAGGAGGTTGCGCTCGCGGAGGCGGTGAAGAACGGTCACCGCGAGTTCGACCGGATCGCGGTCTCCTCCGGCGTCCGAGACGGGGTCACCCCCTGCGGGATGTGCCGGCAGTCGCTCGCGGAGTTCGCGGCCGACGACCTCGTCGTCGCCTGCGACGAGGGCGGCGACGCGGTCACGGAGTACACGCTCGGCGAACTGCTCCCGAACACGATCAGCGAGGGAACGCTCGACGACGCGGAAGCGACCGCCGCCGACGCCGCGGACGCCGAAAAGAGAGGGAACTGACGCGACCGACGGTCCCGTTACTCCGAGGCGGACACCGGGTCGGGGTCCGCTGGCTCCTCGCCGCTTCCGTCGCCGGCTTCGCTACCCTCCTTGCTCTCGGCGTCCCACTCGCCGACGCGCTCGGCGACCCGCTTCCGGTTCACCTCGCCGACGCGGTCCGCGACGGAGTCGACCATCTCGAAGAGGTTTTCCTTGACCGGACTGTCCGGGTCGCGCACCGAGGGACCGTCGGACCCCGCCGAGTCGAAGTCGGGGTGGACGGGGAGCCGCGAGAGGACGGGGACGCCGTAGTCGTCGCGGATCTCGTCGCCGCCGCCCTCGCCGAAGACGGCGTGGGTGTCGCCGCACTCGGGGCACTGGAACGCGCTCATGTTCTCGACGACCCCGAGGACCGGCGCGTCGTGCTCGTCGAACAGGCGCAGTCCCTTGCGCGCGTCGGCGACCGCCATCTCCTGGGGCGTCGTGACGATGACGACGCCCGCGACGGGCAGCGACTGGAGCAGGTTCAGCGACGCGTCGCCGGTGCCCGGCGGGAGGTCGACGACGAGGTAGTCGAGCTGTCCCCACTCCACCTCGTTGACGAACTTCATCATCACGTTGTTCACCATCGGCCCGCGCAGCACCGCCGGCTGGTCGCCGTCGGGCATCAGGTGGTCGGTGCTCATCACGCGGACGCCGTCGGAGGCCGGCGGGACGATCTCCTCGTTCGGCGTGACGCCCGGCTCGTTCTCGGTTGGCAGCAGCCGCGGGACGTTCGGCCCGTGGACGTCGGCGTCGAGGATGCCGACTCTGGCACCGCGCTCGCGGAGTCCGGCGGCGAGGTTCGCGGCCACGGTCGTCTTGCCGACGCCGCCCTTTCCGGAGGCGACGGCGATCACGTTTCGGACGCCGGGAAGGGCGTCGGTCTCGTGGCCGTGCTCCTCACGGAACTCGGCGCGGAGCTCCGGTTCGAGACCGGCCGCCTCGATCACCTCGCGGACCGCGTCGCCGATCTCCATCTCCGCCGGCGCGTGCGGGGCGTTGAACGCGAGCGACACCTCGGCGGTGCCGTCGCTGATCGTTACGTCGTCGACGAGACCCATCGCGACGATGTCGTCGTCGTTTTGCGGGTCCTCGACGGCGGCGAGTCGGTCGGTCAGTTCGGCTTCGGTGAGTGTCATTGGTCTGGGTCGGGCGGCGTAGTCGATTCGGGTTCGATTCGGGCGGCGGGTCGTTTTGCGAGCTGTACGAGCGCCACCGGGACCGCGTCAGAAGAACACGGTCCCGATGATGATCGTCGCCACGAACAGGCTCCCCCACAGGACGGTGGTGAGTCCGGCGAGGTACCCGACGCCGAGCAGCCCGGCGAACCGGTCGCTCGGGTCGCCGATGAACCACGCCGCGACCATCGCGTACACCGGCGCGAGGACGATCCCGAAGATCAGGTACGTCCCCGGGCCGACGAACGGGAGCGTGTACTCCGCGGACAGCGGGACCGCTCCGGGCACCGCGGCGGTCGGCGCCGGCGCGAGGCCCGCGACTGAGGCTGCGACCGCTGCGAGGAGCCCTGTGAGGGGGACGAGCGCGGTCATGCGTCCACCTCCTCGTGCTCTTCGATCGCGTGGAGCTCGACGACCGGGATCACCTTCGAGACGACGAGGAAGAACAGCACGACGATTCCGACCGTTCCCAGCACCGCCGAGATCTCGACCGGCGAGGGGACGTACTGCCCGGGCACCCCGTCGTACAGGGCGAAGTGCGCGTGCTGGAGTCCCTCGACGACGAACAGCACCTTCTCGGTGAGCGTCCCGATCAGGACGCCGACTGAGATCCCGACCAGCGCGCGGATATCGAACAGGTCGGGCCGCAGCGCCGTCGCGAACGCGTACAGCATCGCGAGGACGACGAGGCCGATCGCGACCCAGTACAGCGGGGTCGAGATCTTCACCTCGGTCGCGTGCTGGAGCGTGGTCGGCGCCGCGAAGATCCCCGTGATCACCTGCTGGAGCTGGAGCCACAGGAAGATGAGGCTGAAGAAGCCGAGCCACTTGGCCAGCCCTTGGAAGACGGCGCGGGGGATGAGCTCCTCCCAGCCGTACGCGTGGCGGAACGCGGCCGCGATGATGATGATCCCGCTCACCGCGGAGGTCAGCGCGATGGAGAGGAACGACGGTCCCTGAACGCCGCCGTGCCAGCCCGCCATCGACGGCAGCAGCGAGAACAGCCACGGGATCACCCCCCCGTGAAGCAACAGCGGCGCCATGATGATGATCGCGAACGCGATCCACCAGACCATGCGCTCGACAACCTCGTCTTCCGTCTCGGTGTACCCCACGGTCAGCGCCGCGTACAGGGGTTCGAGCCGGTTCGGAAGCCGGTCGCGGAGCCGGTTCACGTCGTAGCGGATCGTCAAGGCGAGGTACGTCGCCGTCAACACGAAGTAGGCCGTGATGACGGTCACGTCCCACATCAGCGGCGACCACTGGACGCGGGTGGGCCACGCCGGCAGCACGCTCGTCACCAGCCGGTCGGGTCGCCCGACGTGGATGAGGATGAAGATGCCCGCGCAGGTCAGCGCGGCGATGGTAAGCAGCTCCGCCAGGCGCGCGACGGGCTGGTAGGTGTCCATCCCGAGCAGGCGCACCGCCGCCGACAGGATGATCCCGCCGTGGGCGATTCCTACCCACCAGATGAACGCGCCGATGTACAGCCCCCACGGCACCCCGCCGCCGGAGCCCCAGTCGGCGAGGTTGGTGACTATCAGGCCGTTCCGGAGCTGCTGGCTGTAGAAGAACAGCCAGACGCCGATCAGCCCGAGCGCGACCGCGAGCGCGGCGACGTACCGGTTCGAGAACGTCTTGATCGGGCGGACCAGCGTGTCGCGGTCGACGCCGGTCACGTCGACGCTCACGCCTCTTCACCCCCGTTCGCGGCCGCGCCCCGGTCGAGGACCTCCTTGCGGTCGTCGACGAGACCCACGTCCTCGTAAGCGACCGGCCCCTCCACCTGTTCGGCGTGCGGCGACGGCTCGTTGCCGATGAACTGAACGTTCGGCTCGGTGCCGCGTTCCTCCATCAGCTTGAACGTCGACACCGTGTGCCCCTTGCGGTTCGGGTAGGTGGAGGTGTCGTTCTCCTGTCCGTCCCGGTACTCCGCGAGGTGCTGGTTCGGATCGCTCTCCGGGTCGTTGAGGTCCCCGAAGTGGATCGCGTTCATCGCGCACGCCTCCTCGCAGGCGGTGGTGCCGATCAGGTCCTCGCCCATCTGGCCGTCCTGCCGGTCGACGCAGAACGTACACTTGCCCATCACGCCCTCCGGTGGACGGGAGCCGACCCAGCGCCCGCGATCGTCGATCTGGTGGTCGTCGTCGACCTCGGACTCGGGCACGTCCGGCTCGCCCCACTGGAAGTAGTTGACGCCGTACGGGCACGACACCTCGCAGTACCGGCAGCCGATACAGATGTCGTAGTCCGTGAGCACGAGACCGTCCTCCTCGCGGGTGTGGCGGGCGCCGACCGGACACACCTTCGTACACGGCGAGTCCGTACAGTGCTGGCAGGTCCGGGGGAGGAAGTTCGTCTCGTCGCCCTGCCCCTCGTCCTCGAACGAGAAGACGTACATCCAGTTGGCGCCCCGCGAGAGGTTGTGCTCCTGGTTACACGCGACCATACAGGCGAGACACCCGTCGCAGTTGTTGAGGTTGATCGTCATCCCCCAGCGGGTTCCCTCGCCGTCGTCGCCGCCGGCGCCGGCGGTGCCGTTGCCGCCGGTGGTCGCGCCCGCGGTGCCGAGTCCGCTGAGGCCGAGCGCGGCCGCCGCGGCGCCCTTCTTCATCACCGATCGACGCGACTCGGCGTCGTCACCGCCGACGTCCCGCAGGGCCTCCCCGATGCCGCCGAACGCCTCCTCGACGCGGTCGACGGCGTTCACGTCGTCCGCGTCGACCTCGTCGGGGTCGGGGATCGCTATCTCGCGGTCGTCGACGTCGAACTCCTCGAGGATCCGGTCGTGGTACCGGCGGTAGAACTCGACCTCGGAGAGCTCGTCCGCGGCCACGCGCTGGGCGTCGCGGGCCATCTCCGCGCCGAGTTCGGCGTCGAACTCCGTCTCCTCGAGGAGCTGCCTGTCCTCCTCGTCTACGGTCGTGTACATCGATTCGTCGTCGGTGCTCATGGTGGAAGTGGAGTCGGTACCCCCCGCTCGCGGACGGGGGTCGCGGGACCGCCGTCGGACCCGCCGCGGACGTCGACGCGCGACTGACGCCGCAGGACCGGGTTCGACATTCCCGGTGATGCTACGCGATCCGGGGGGTCAACCGTGACTCAAATTCCAAACCCCTGGCAACGCCGCCGAAGATGTTCGATCTCTCGCATAAAAGATCGTGTCACAGCCGAAGACAGCCCGGAGCGGGTGAGGGGGCGCGTGGTCCGCTCCGCCGAGCCGGAACTACTTTTAAATGCCTCTCCGAACGCCGAGGACATGACCGACGAGACCGACGCAGGCGCTTCCGACGCGGACTCCCCGGCCTCCGACGCCGAAAGCGAGGATCCGAACGACGGGGCCGGCTACCACGTCGAGGCCGCGGCCGAGGACGTCGCGGACGCGGTCCTCCTCCCGGGGAACCCCGAGCGCGTCGACAAGATCACGGCGCTGTGGGACGACCACGAGGAGGTCGCGCGCCACCGCGAGTACCGCACCGCGACCGGGACGTACGACGGCGCGCCGATCTCCGTCACCTCCACGGGCATCGGCTCCCCGTCGGCCGCCATCGCCGTCGAGGAGCTGGCGCGCGTCGGCGTCGACACGTTCATCCGGGTCGGCTCCTGCGGCGCGATCCAGCCCGAGATGGACGTGGGCGATCTGGTGATCACGACCGGGGGCGTCCGCCAGGAGGGGACGAGCGACGAGTACGTCCGCGAGGACTACCCGGCGACCGCCGACGGCGAGGTCGTCTCCGCGCTGGTCGCCGCCGCAGAGCGGCTGGGCCACGAGTACCACACCGGCGTCACCATGAGCGCCGACTCCTTCTACGCCGGGCAGGGCCGCCCCGGGTTCGAGGGGTTCGAGGCCGCCGGCTCGGACGAGCTCGTCGCGGAGCTCCGCGACGCGAACGTGAAGAACATCGAGATGGAGGCGTCCGCGATCCTCACGATCGCCAACGTGTACGGGCTTCGGGCGGGCGCGGTCTGTTCCGTCTACGCGAACCGCGTGACCGGCGAGTTCCGGACGGAAGGCGAGTCGCGCGCCGCCGAGACCGCGAGCCTCGCGGTGAAGCTGCTCGCGCGCATGGACGAGGCGAAACGCGAGGCGGGCGCCGACCGCTGGCACGCGGGTCTCTCGCTGTAGCCGCCGCCCGCGACCCCGCCGCGTTGGCGATATCTGTCTGCGAGCGTTCCAAAGCGACTTTATCCGCGGGCCGCGGAGCGATACGCATGAGTACACAGGTCGTCGTCGTCGGCTCCGGGTACGCCGGCGCCGGGGCGGTGAAGGCGTTCGAAGACGAGGTCGGCGAGGGCGAGGCGGAGCTCACCTGGATATCCGAACACGACTATCACCTCGTCTTACACGAGGTCCACCGCGCGATCCGCAACCCCGCGGTCGAGGACAAGATCACGATCCCCGTCGACGAGATCAAATCGCCCCGGTCCGACTTCGTCCAGGGCCGGGTCGTCGACGTCGACACCGACGACCGCGTCGTCGAGACGGACGACGGGACCACCGTCGACTACGACTACCTCCTCCTCGGCGTCGGCTCGACGACCGCATTCTTCGGCATCGAGGGGCTGAAGGAGCACGCCCACCAGCTGAAGGGGCTCGACGACGCGAAGGCGATCCACGAGGACGTCCGCGAGGCGGCGGCCGAGGCGACCCGCTCCGACCCCGTCGAGGTCATCGTCGGCGGCGCCGGTCTCTCCGGCATCCAGACCGCCGGCGAGATCGCCGAGTACCGCGACAAACACCGCGCGCCGATCGAGATCAAGCTGGTCGAGGGACTCGACGAGGTCTTCCCCGGCAACGACCCGCAGATCCAGGGCGCGCTCCGCCAGCGGCTGGAGGACGCCGACGTGGAGATCCTCACCGGCGACTTCATCTCGAAGGCCGACGAGGACGCCGTCTACCTCGGCGGCGGCGACGAGGAGGAGCCGGCGGAGCTCGGCTACGACGTGCTGATCTGGACCGGCGGCATCACGGGCCAGCCGGAGCTGGAGAACGTCGAGGTCGAGAAGGACGAGCGCTCGAACCGCGTCCACGCCGACGCCGATTTCACCACCAGCGACGACCGCGTGTTCGCCATCGGCGACACCGCCCTCGTCGAGCAGGGCGACGACGACGTGGCGCCGCCGACCGCGCAGGCCGCCTGGCAGGCCGCCGAGGTCGCCGGCGAGAACCTCGCGCGCGCCGCACGCGGCGCGCCGCTCCGCTCGTGGACCCACGAGGACAAGGGGACCGTCATCTCCGTCGGCGAGGACGCGGTCGCCCACGACGTGATGGGCATGCCGATCAAGACGTTCGGCGGCACGCCCGCGAAGCTGCTGAAGAAGGCCATCGCCACGCGCTGGATCAACAAGGTCTCCTCCGCGAGCCGCGCGTTCGGCGCGTTCGGGGATATGTAGGCGCGGGCGACTCGCGACGGCGACGCGTCTCTCGGCTTCGACTTCCGACTCTTTTCGACGAGAAGCAGTTAGAACTGCGGCAGACAGCCGGTCGAAGAGCCTCGTTCCGCAGTCAGTGTTCCGCCGGCTCGTCGGGCGCCCGCATGTCGTCGATCCGAAGGATGAGCACGTTCGCGGTGTCGTCTTTGCCGTCGACGGTGCCGTCGATGACGAGCTTCGAGAGCGGCGTCGGGCCGACGGTGACGCTGTCGCCCTCGTGGAAGTCGCGGACCGACCCCTGGACGTGGATCTCGGCGCGACACAGCTCGGGGTGGTGGACGCTGGAGAGGTCGATCCCGTCGACGTTGACTCCCTCGACCTCCTCGCCCTCGTGGTAGATCGGGACGTCGGCCGGCTCGTCCATGCGCTGGATGTCGAGCGCCTCGTAGGCGTTCGAGGTGGGCTTGTAGCCGCCCTTCGGACCAGGTACCCCTTCGACCAGCTGGAGGGCCTTGAGGCTCTGCATCTGGTTGCGGATCGTCCCCGGATTACGGTCGACCTCCTCGGCGATCGCCTCGCCTTTCACGGCGTCCTCCTGTTCCCCGTACAGGTTGATCAGGGCCGAGAGGATGCTTTTCTGGCTCGATGTGAGCTCGATCGATGACATGGTCGCGAATACATCACGCCCCCGCTTAAATGCGATGGAACTCGCTTATAAATGATCGTGTGGAATCCGCTCGGTGGCCGGATACAGCCGGTTCCGACCGACCGGTTCACTCCCCGCGAAGCCGCTTCATCCGGACGTACGCGATCGGACTCGAGAGCGCGACGACCACGCCGACGCCGATCAGCGCGACCCCGAGATCCGCCGCGACGAACGAGACCGCGGCGCCGACGAGTCCGACCGCCGCGCCGGTGAACGCGACCGCGATGGTCGCGCCGATCGGCTCGATGTCGCCGGGGTCGACCGAGTAGGGATCGGAACTGCCCATGAACGCCCCGTGGCGGGCCGGGCGCAAAACGGTGTCCGATCCGGCGAGGGGGGGACGGTGGGGTCGCCGGCGAATCCAGGGCGACGCGAGCGCGCCGATCCCCACCATTCAAGCGCCGGCGCGCCGCGTAGCCGGTATGACCACGGTCAGGATCATCGGCGCGCCGACCGACTACGGGGCGAACCGACGCGGGGTCGACATGGGACCGTCGGCGATCCGATACGGCGGACTCGCCGACCAGCTCGCCGGCGCGGGCGTCGAGACGGTCGACGCGGGCGACCTCCTCGTCCCGCGGGCCGAGGAGCGCGATCCGGACGCGGACGCGCCCAGCGAGGGGAAAGCCAAGTTCCTCCGCGAGACGGCGGACGTCTGTCGACGGCTCGGCGACGAGGTCGCCGCGACGCTCGCGGACGGCGAGGTGCCGCTCGCGCTCGGGGGCGACCACTCAATCGCCATCGGGAGCCTCGTCGGGTCCGCGCGCGACGCCGATGTCGGCGCGGTATGGTTCGACGCGCACGCCGACCTCAACACGCCCGCGACGACGCCCTCGGGGAACGTCCACGGGATGCCGCTGGCGGCCGCGCTCGGGATCGGCGAGTTCGCGGACACCGAGTGGGCGAACGCGCCGGGGCTCTCGCCGGAGAACGTCGCGCTCGTCGGGCTTCGGTCGGTCGACGGCGCGGAGGCGGAGCTAATCCGCGACCGCGGCTTCGCGGCGTACACGATGTCGGACATCGACGAGCGGGGGATCACGGACGTCACCGAGGAGGCGCTCTCCGTCGCCTCGGCCGGCGTCGACGGGATCCACGTCAGCCTCGATCTGGACTGGCTCGACCCGAACGCGGCGCCCGGGGTCGGCACGCCCGTCCGCGGCGGCGTCACCTACCGGGAGGCGCACAGCGCGATGGAGATCGTCGACCGGACGGACGCGCTCCGGTCGATGGAGCTGGTCGAGGTGAATCCGACGCTCGACCAGCACAACGAGACGGCCGAGCTGGCGACGGAGCTGGCGGCGAGCGCGCTCGGGAAGCGCGTCCTATAAATCGAGGGCGGTCGAGCCGACCGAGCCGAACGCCTCAGACGCCGCGGTCCAACTCTTCGACGACCTGCTGGAGGTCCGCCGCGGCCTCGACGTCGCCTTTGATCTCCTCCCGGCGGCGGACCGCCGCCGAGTCGGCGTCGTACGCCCGGACGAACTCGGCGCGGGTGTGCTCGTCGAACGCGTGACGGATCGCGAAGTAGCCGTCGGGGACGATGGTGCCGCACACCTTGCACTCGTGGCGCTGGTGGTCGTTCGTCTGGTGGACGATCGCCGCCTCCACGTCGTCGAAGGCGGCGTCGCAGTCGCCGATGCCGCACGTCCAGCGAGGGGCCATACCCGAACACTCGCCCGAGGGGGATTAACGGTTTCCCAAGCCGTCCGGTTCTTCTCCCGGCGTCGACCGGCGCTCGCCGACGGGGCGCCCGGCCCGCGGTCGCGGCACCGTCGTCGTCGAACGATACGCCTTTGCGCGGGCGCGACGACCGTTCGACCGTGACCCGATCGAGAACGCGCGTCGACGCCCACGTCAAGGTGCTCGACGACGAGGTCGTCGCCCGCGCGAAGGCCCGCGGGATCGACGCGCTCGTGTACGCGCCGCACTTCACGCGCCTCCCGACGATCCGCGAGCGCGCCGCTCGGCACTCCGACGACGAGCTGACCGTCGTCCCCGCCCGCGAGGTGTTCACCGGCGACTGGGGCAACCGGCGCCACCTCCTCGTCTTCGGTCTCTCCGACCCGGTCCCCGACTACATCACCTTCGAGGGCGCGATGGCCGAGTTCGAGCGGCAGGACGCCGCCGTGCTCGTCCCGCATCCCGGTTTCGCCACCATCTCGCTCACGCGGCCCGAGGTCGACGCCCACGCCGACCGAATCGACGCGGTCGAGACGTACAACACGAAGCTGCTGCCACACCAGAACGCCCGCGCGCGCCGGACCGCCGAGGCGGCCGGTCGCGTCGGGTTCGGCTCGTCGTACGCGCACCTCCCCGGCACGGTCGGCGAGGCGTGGACCGCCTTCGAGGGCGACCTCGACGACGAGGAAGCAATCGTCGACGCCTTCCGCGACCGGCGCCCTCGGAAGGTGATCCATCGCGGCGGGGCCGGCCACCGGCTCCGCGGTCTCGTCGAGTTCGCACACCTCGCGTACGAGAACACGTGGGCGAAGCTCGACCGGATGTTCCTCTCCGGCAACGAGCCGACCCTCCCGTCGAACGTCGCCTACGAGGGACGGTTCGACGACGTGAGCGTGTACGAATAGATAGCCGTGCGGTGGCGCGTGCCTGCGAGGCCGCCCCGCGGCCGAGCCGCGAGGGACCGAAGGTCCCTCTGGAAGCCGGCGCGAAGCGCCGGCGACAGCACGCGCGAGGGAGTCGCTGGCGGCGCCAGCCGCCAGCGACGAGGCTGGGGAGGCGTGAGGTGCGGTCCCGCGAGCGATCGGAGAGAGCGAGCGGGAGTACGGAAGTCGCAGCCCGCGAAGCGAACGTAGTGAGCGAGCAGGAACGTCTTCCGGCGGTTGCGGTGTTGTGCGGGTGGGACTCAAAGGGGCAGCCGCGAGGCGGGCGCAGGCGATGTAAGCACCGCAGGAGCGAGCAACGCGAGCGACGAGGAGCGAAGCGAGCGTGCGCCCGCCTCGTGGCTGGGGCTTTGGAGGTGTTCACCGGCAATCTACAGCCGATTATTTATAAATAACCGCCTGGGGCTTTGGCGGTGTTCTCGGACCCACCGATCACCACGCGACGGTCACCATTGCTATCTACTTATAAGCCGAATCCGGCCGCGGCCTCCGAGACCGCGGAGAGATCCAGATCGAGGGTGAACAGGTAGGTGTGGATCGCCCAGAACGCCGCCAGCTCGATCGCGGTGATGATCACGGTGACGAGGTCGGCGTACTTGCTGCTCGTCGTCACGCCGCTCGGCATCCCGAACTCCCTGTCGGAGAACGGGTGGAACAGCGCGATGCCCCGCCGGCTCCCGACCACGTCGAGGACGTAGTGCGTCAACACGCCGATCCAGACGTACTGGAGGTTGCCGAAGAAGATCGGGTACGCGAGGAAGATCGCCAGCACGGGGAGGCTGTGAAGCGTCTTCCGGTGGCGCCCGAAGGCGGTGTCGACGTCGGGGAACAGCGCCCCCAACACAACCGGGACGGTGATCTCCGCGACGGTCGTCGCGGTCGCCGCGTCGAGACCCGGTTCGACGATGAAGCCGAGTCCCAAGGCGAGCAGCAGGCCGTTGAGGACGTGGCCGCGTTTGTTCATACCGTTCGCTTCGCGCGTCGACAGGTCAAACCACCGGATCGCGGCGACGACTGTCGGGCGCGCTTCCCTCCGATCCGCCGGGGCGCCGCTCGCGGGTCGAAAGAGCCACGGCGGGCGCGCTCGACCCGCCCGTATGGAGTACGAGGAGCCGAAGTTCTTCCACGTGATGCAGTACGCCGCGGCCGCCGCCGGCGACGTTATCGACATGGTGAGCGGCAACCCCGACTGGGAGCCGCCCGCCGCGCTCCGCGATGCGCTCCGCGAGTACGCCGACCTGCCGCCCGCCGACTTCCAGTACCCGCCGAGCGACGGCCTCCGCGAGCTACGGGAGGCGATCGCGACCCGCGAGAACGTCGCCCCCGAGCGCGTGGTCGTCACCAACGGCACCGGCGAGGCGAACTACCTCGCGATGGCGCGCGCGCTCGACCGCGGCGCCGGCGACGAGGCGCTGCTCACCGACCCGGTGTACCCGTACTACCCCGGGAAGACGCACCTGCTCGGCGGGGAGCCGACGCTCGTCCCGACCGCCCGCGACGGGAGCCTCGACCTCGACGCGGTCCGCGAGGCGGCGAGCGAGGACACCGCGCTCATCGTTCTCAACACGCCGAACAACCCGACCGGCGCCGTCTACGAACTCGACGCGATCCGGGAGGTCGTCGCGGTCGCCGAGGCGGTCGACGCGCTCGTCGTCGTCGACGAGGTGTACGACCGGTTCGATCTGTCCGGCTCGTTCGAGTCGGCGCTGACGCTCGGCTCCGACCGCGTCGTCGTCACGAGCGGCTTCTCGAAGTCGATGGCGATAACCGGGTTCCGCGTCGGGTACGGGATCTTCCCCGAGGCGCACGTCGACGACGCCAAGACGCGGCACATGCTCGTGAACGTCACCGGGGCGCGCCCCTCCCAGTACGCGGTCTACCACGCGCTCGTCGAGACGCCGCCGGAGTACTACGCCGAGTCGCGCGGCCTGCTCGCGGACCGCGTCGACGCCTTCACGGACGCGCTCGACGCGGCCGGCGCGGAGTACAGCCGCCCGGAGGGGGCGTTCTACGTCCTCGCGCGCTTCCAGGGGTTCCCCGGAACGATGGCGAACGTCAAGCGGCTGGTCGACGAGGCCGGCGTCGCCGGAATGCCGGGCGAGGCGTTCGGCACCGCTCGCGACGAGTGGATCCGGTTCGCGCTAGTGACGCCGCGCGCGACGGAAGCCGCCGAGCGGCTCGCGGACTACTTCGCCGACGGCGCGCCCGGTCCGAGGTGAACGACCTCCGCCGTGCGCCGCGGGACGCCGATCGGGACGGCAGCCGATCCGTCTCGCGTCCCGATGACTGAATCGTTCCCACGACTCCGCCGTATTCAAATACGCGCGCGAAGACCAACGCGTATGGAGCAGATCGACGACCAGTACGCGCCCGCGGACGTCGAGACCGCGGTCGACGAGTACTGGGACGACCACGACGCCTACGAGGCGGCGAAGGAGGCGCACGCCGACGACCCGCCGTTCTTCTTCGTGGACGGCCCGCCGTACACCTCCGGGCAGATGCACCTCGGAACGGCCTGGAACAAGACGCTGAAAGACGCCGTCATCCGGTACAAGCGGATGACCGGCCACCGCGTCACCGACCGTCCCGGCTACGACATGCACGGGCTCCCGATCGAAGTGAAAGTCGAGGAGGAGCTCGGCTTCGAGAACAAGCGGGACATCGAGGAGTACGGGATGGAGGCGTTCATCGAGCGGTGCAAGGAGTTCGCCGTCGAGAACCGGGCGGCGATGGACGAGGACTTCAAGTCCATCGGCGCGTGGATGGACTGGGACGACCCCTACGAGACGATAGACCCCGAGTACATGGAGGCCGCCTGGTGGGCGTTCTCCGAGGTCGCCGACAACGGTCTCGTCGAGCAGGGGAAACGCTCCATCTCGCAGTGTCCGCGCTGCGAGACCGGGCTGGCCAACAACGAAGTCGAGTACGAGGACGTCGAGGACCCCTCGATCTACGTGAAGTTCCCGCTCGCCGACCGCGAGGGGAGCCTCGTCATCTGGACGACGACGCCGTGGACGATCCCCGCGAACACCTTCGTCGCCGTCGACGAGGACCTGACCTACAACGCGGTCCGCGCGGAGAAGGACGGCGAGGAGGAGGTGCTGTACGTCGCGGAGGAGTGCGTCGAGGACGTACTTCAGGAGGGCCGATACGAGCGCTACGAGGTCGAGACCGAGCTGACCGGCGACGAGCTGGTCGGCTGGGCGTACGACCACCCGCTCGCCGACCGCGTCGCCGAGTACGCGGACTTCGAGGGCGCCGGGCAGGTATACGCCGCCGACTACGTCGAGGCGGACCGCACCGGGCTCGTCCACTCCGCGCCGGGCCACGGGGAGGAGGACTTCCACCGCGGCACCGAGCTCGGCCTGGAGATCTACTGCCCCGTGGAGCCGAACGGCGAGTTCACCGAGAGCGCCGGGGAGTACGCCGGGCAGTTCGTCCGCGACGCCAACGACGACATCGTCGACGACCTCGTCGCCGACGGCCACATGCTCGCGCACGGCACCGTCGAGCACAGCTACGGCCACTGCTGGCGCTGTGACACCGGGATCATCCAGCTGGTCACCGACCAGTGGTTCATCTCGATCACGGACGTGAAAGCGGACCTCCTCGACAACATGGAGGACTCCGAGTGGCACCCGGGGTGGGCGCGGGACAACCGCTTCCGCGACTTCATCGAGGACGCGCCCGACTGGAACGTCTCCCGCCAGCGCTACTGGGGGATCCCGATCCCCATCTGGGTGCCGGAGGACGCCGACTCCGGGAACCTCGACGAGGACATGATCGTGATCGGCACCCGCGAGGAGCTCGCCGAGCGCGTCGAAGAGGACGTCGACCCCGAGTCGATCGACCTCCACCGCCCCTCCGTCGACGACCTCACCGTCGTCGAGGCGGGGACGACCTACCGACGGATCGACGACGTGTTCGACGTGTGGATCGACTCCTCGGTGGCGTCGTGGGCGACGCTCGGCTACCCGAGCGACGAGGCGGCCCACGAGGAGCTGTGGCCCGCGGACCTCATCATCGAGGCGCACGACCAGACGCGCGGCTGGTTCTGGTCGCAGCTCGGGATGGGGACCGCCGCGGTGGACCAGATACCTTACGAGGAGGTGTTGATGCACGGCTTCGCCAACGACGAGGACGGCCGGAAGATGTCGAAGTCGGTCGGCAACATCGTCACGCCCGAGGAGGCTATCGACCGCGCCGGGCGCGACCCGCTCCGCACCTACCTCCTCAGCCACGACCAGCAGGGGGTCGACCTCGCGTTCGAGTGGGACGGACTCGGCGAGATCCAGGGCAAGCTCAACATCCTCTGGAACGTGTTCCGGTTTCCGCTGGAGTACATGGCCCTCGACGGCTACGACCCGGCCGACGCCGACCTCTCCGACGGCGAGCTCGAGTTCGTCGACGAGTGGGTGCTCTCGCGGCTCCAGTCCGTGGAGACCGAGGTCGCGGACGCTTGGGACGACTACCGGGTCAGCGACGCGGTCAACGCCGTCATCGAGTTCGTCACGCAGGACGTGTCGCGGTTCTACGTGAAGGCGGTCCGCGATCGCATGTGGGAGGAGGCCGACTCCGCCTCGAAGCGCGGCGCCTACGCCACGCTCGCGACCGTCCTCGACGAGGTGATCCGGCTGCTCGCGCCGATCGCGCCGTACCTGACCGAGCGGATGTACCAGCGGCTCGACGGCGAGGCGACGACGGTCCACGCGCTGTCGTACCCCGAGCCGGACGCGGCCCTGCGCGACCCCGACCTCGAACGCGACGTGGCGGTCTTCCGCGACGTCGAGGAGGCCGCCGCGAACGCGCGCCAGCAGGCGGGCCGCAAGCTCCGCTGGCCCGTGCCGCGCGTCGTCGTCGAGACCGACGACGAGACGGTCGCGGGCGCGGTCGACCGGCTCGAAGCGCTCATCGCCGACCGCGTCAACGCCCGCGAGGTGGTCGTCACCGACGCGTTCGACGAACTGGTCGAGACCGCGGAGCCGCAGATGGCCGCCATCGGGCCGGCCTTCGGCGGCGACGCACAGCGGGTGATGGAGGCGGTTCAGGGTGCGACCCGCGCCGCGGTCGAGGGCGGTGAAGTCGCGGTCGACGGCGAGCCGGTCGACCTCGACGACGAGATGGTCGAGTACGTCGCGGAGCCGCCGGAGCACGTCTCCGGCGCCGACTTCGAGGGCGGCACCGTCTACGTCGACACCTCCTTGACCTCCGACATCGAGTCCGAGGGGTACGCCCGCGACGTGATCCGCCGGATTCAGGAGATGCGCAAGGAACTCGACCTGGACGTGGAGGCAAGGATCCGCGTCGGAGTCGACGTCGACGACGGCCGCGTCGCCGGCTTCGTCGACGACCACGCCGACCTGATCGCCGGCGAGGTGCGCGCCGACGCGTGGCTCGACGACCCGAGCGACGCTGCGGACGCCGAGGGCGGTCTCGTCGAGGAGTGGGAGGTCGAGGGAATCGCGGTCACGATCGGTATCGAACCGGTCGCGTAGCGGTTTCGACGGCTCGGGCGTGCGGTTCGGTTCCCCGGTCGGAGCGGGTCGGTCGACCTGCGGCCGCCCGCCAATCACGCCGCCGCCGAAACCTATAGGTGCGTTCTTTACTCACGGTCGACCATGCATGTCCGGGCGGCCCGGCCCGACGACGCGGAAGTACTGCGGACCGCGGTCTCTCGAGCGCGCGAGGAGACGGTGTTCGACGACATCGGCGCGCCTTTACTCGACGTGTCCGCCGCGGGCGTCCGCGAGGCCGCCGCCGAGGCCGAGTGGACGTTTCTGATGGAGAGCGACGGGGACGACCCCGTGGGGCTGGCGATCGCACACCCGGATCCCGGCGGAACGGAGGCCGAGCTGCTGGCGCTGTGGGTTCACCCGAACCGTGTCGGAGAAGGCGTGGCGAACGAACTCCTCGCCCGCGTCGGAAACGCACTGGCTGACCGCGATATCGAGGTGCTCCGCGCGACGGTCCCCCCGGACCGCCCCAGCGCAGAGGAGTTCTTCAGCACGCACGGGTTCGCGCCGCGAGGGACCCGCCGAAGCCCGGCGGGCGACGAATCGGTCGTCGTCGCGGACCCGCGCGAACTCACCTGACGCGGTCGAACCGGCCGCCGCCCTGTCGGGTCGCTCGCTTACTTCAGACGCTCCTGGAGGAACGACGGGTGGGCCGCGGTCACGCCCTCGACGCCGAGCAGCTTCTCGGAGATGACGTCGCCGAGTTCGTCGCCGTCGCCGGCTCGCACCTCGGCCATCAGCATGTGGTCGCCCGAAGATGTGTACAACGCCTGAACCTCGTCGAGCGACTTCAGCTCTCTGGTGGCCTCCACGTACTGGCCCGAATCCACGTCCATCCCCACCATGGCGATCGACTGCGAGGAGAGCTTCTTCGGGTCGACCTCCGCGGAGTAGCCGACGATCACGCCCCGGTCTTCGAGGCGGTCGATGTACTTGCGCACCGTCGGCTTCGAGACGTCGGCTCGCTCGGCGATCTCTCCGCAGGACGCCTGCGCGTCCTCTTCTAACACGGAGAGGATCCGTTCTTCCGTCGATACCGTACTCATACCACTCCGTTTGTCACCAATGAAAAAATACCTTGCGAATCAAAAAACGAACTCACCGCGCCGTGAACGGCCGTCGACCCCGTTCAGGCGTGTTTGTCGAGGAACATGTCGTGGGAGCGCTCCCACTCGTACTCGTCGTCCCAGTAGCGCTCGGCGAGCGGTTCGTCGGGCATCTCGCCGATCGCCTGCTTCTCCTCGGTGTACGAGGGGCGGTCCTCGTCGACGTAGAAGCGACCGGTGAGCACCTCGCCCTCGTAGAGCGACTCCTCGGTCTCGCGCATCATCTCCTGGGCCTCGACGCGGTCCGTCTTGTCGAACTCGTAGTCGTCGGACTCGTTGACGTCGATGTACGGGACGTACTGGCGCGCGTCCTTGTTCCAGGTCGGACACTGGGTGAGGAAGTCGACGTGCGCGAACCCGTCGTGTTCGATCGCCTCGATGATGATCTCCTTCGCCTGGTTCGGGTTCACCGCGGCCGTACGGGCGACGTAGGAGGCGCCGGCGTTCAGCGACATCGAGAGCGGCTTGATCGGCTCCTTGGCGCTGCCCGAGGGCTGCGTCTTCGACTTGTGGCCCTTCGGGCTGGTCGGGGAGGTCTGCCCCTTCGTGAGCCCGAAGATCTCGTTGTTGAACACGATGTACGTCATGTCGTGGTTCTCCCGGGCCGTGTGGATGAAGTGGTTCCCGCCGATCCCGTAGCCGTCGCCGTCGCCGCCGGCGGCGATCACTTCGAGGTCGGGATTCGCGAGCTTCGCGGCGCGGGCCACGGGCAGCGAGCGCCCGTGGATCGTGTGGAACCCGTACGTGTCGAGGTAGCTGTTCAGCTTGCCGGAACAACCGATCCCGGTACACAGCAGGGTCTCCTCAGGCGTGCGCCCGACCTCCGGGAGCGCCTGCTTGAGCGCCTTCAGGACGCTGAAGTCACCGCAGCCCGGACACCACGTCGGCTGCGGCTCCACGCCGGGGGTGTACTCGTCGCGGTCGATCTCTCGCTCCTCTCCGATTGCTGAAAACGTGCTCATTGGTTAGTCACCTGCGGCTGGGACGAAGGTGGTCTGATGGCCGGACGCGTCGCCGTCGCCCTCGACGACCGCGGCCTCGAACCCGTCGACGATCTCCGCCGGCTCGAACGGGTTCCCGTTGTACTTCAGCAGGCTCGACAGCTTCTCGCCGTAGCGGCCGAGGTTCTTCTGGACGAGCCCGCGGAACTGTCCGGACGCCGTCATCTCGACGACGAGGACCTCGTCGACGCTCTCGACGAACGCCGCGACCTGCTCGGTCGGGAACGGCGCCATGTCGGAGACGCCGTACGACTTCACCGAGACGCCGGCGTCGTTGAGGCGACCGACCGCCTCCTCGACGGTGCCCTGCTGGCTCCCGAACGTGAGGATGCCGTACTGGGCGTCCTCGGGACCGGCGTAGGAGCCGGTGTCCTCGGTGTCGAGGTCGGCGCGGATCGCCTCCAGCTTCTCCGTGCGGCGGTCGATCTGCGCGACGCGGTTGTCGGGCGACTCGGCGATGTGACCGGTCGGGTCGTGCTCGTTGCCGGTCGCGAGGAAGCGACCGCCCTTCTGACCGGGGATCGAGCGCGGCGAGACGCCGTCGCCGACGTCGTGCTGGAACCGGTGGAACTTCCCGTCGGCCGAGTGCGGCTCGTCCGCCAGCGCGTCCTCGGAGAGCGTCTTCCCGAGCGTCGGGTTCGGCTCGCGGTCGAAGTGGCGCTTCGGGACGTTGGTCATCTCGCCGCCGAGCTTCTGATCGTACAGGAGGATCGACGGGATCTGGTACTCGTAGGCGAGCCGGAAGGCGAGCCGCGACTGCTCGTACGCCTCCTCGACGGTGCCGGGCGCCAGCACGACGCGCTGGGAGTCGCCCTGCGAGGTGTAGAGGACGTGTTCGAGGTCGGACTGCTCCGGCTTCGTCGGCATCCCGGTCGAGGGACCGGCGCGCATGGCCTCGACGAGGACGATCGGCGTCTCCGTCATCTCCGCCAGCCCGAGCGGCTCCGACATCAGCGCGAAGCCGCCGCCGGAGGAGCCGGACATGGCCTTCACGCCGGCGTGGGAGGCCCCGACCGCGAGCGCGGCCGCGGCGATCTCGTCTTCGACCTGCTCGGAGATCCCGCCGAGCTTCGGCAGGTTCTTCGTCATGATGGTGAACACCTCGGTCCACGGCGTCATCGGGTAGCCGGCGATGAACCGGCACCCCTCGTCGATGGCGCCGTAGGAGATGGCGTCCGAACCGGACATGAGAAGCTGCTGTTCGTCGTGTTCGCCGGTCGGGACCGACACGTCCGGGGCGTCCACGTCGTACTCCTCTCGCACCTGATCGTACGCGATCTGGAGGATCTCGAGGTTCGGCTCGAGGATCTTCTCCGGCATCGCGTCGCGCATGAGGTCCTGGACGTGGTCGAGGTCCATCCCGGTCAGCGCGCAGGTCGCGCCGACGCCGGCGGTGTTCCGCATGACCTCGCGGCCCTGGTCGCGGGCGAGCCCGCGGAGGTCGAGGGGGTACACGTGCCAGTCGTTCTCCTCGGCGCGCTCCTCGAAGTTCGGGATCTCCGAGGCGTCGAGGAGTCCCTCGTCGTACACGATGATCCCGCCCTCGCGGAGCTCGTCGAGGTTCTCGGAGAGGGGTTTGATCTCCTCGTTCCCGTAGACGGCCTCCTCCTGCGGGTTTCGGGCGAACGAGTCGCCGAGCGCGAGCAGGAAATTGTAGCCGTCTCCCCGGGATTCGACGGGGTCCGCCGACGCGCGGACCTCGGTGTAGGTGTGACCGCCGCGGATCCGCGACGGGTAGTGCCGATGCGTGAAGACGTTAAGCCCCGATCGCATCAAGGCCTTCGCGAAGTTCTGGCTGGTGGAAGCGATCCCGTCACCGGATCCTCCCGATATCCGCCAGATGAGTTCGTCGTCAGTCATAATGGTGTGTGAGCCCGTTCGGGCCTCGTGGCTCGACGTTACATTGGTTCCCTCTTAGGGCTTGCTATGGAATCGCAAGGGACAATCATGAAGGTCTATTAGGTTGCCATAGGTTCGCACAACTCCGGCGAGGTCTTCCGCGCCCTTTTACTTCGGCGGACGCCGAGCGCGGGCATGCTCACGTTCATCGGACTCGGTCTCTACGACGAGCGGTCGATCACCGTCGAGGGGCGCGAGGCGCTGCGCGGGACCGACCGGGTCTTCGCGGAGTTCTACACCAGTCGCCTGGTCGGCGCCGATGTCGCCGATCTGGAGGCGTACCACGACGTCGACGTGGAGGTGCGCGACCGCGCGGGCGTCGAGCGGGACCCCGAGCCGATCCTCGAGGCGGCCGAGTCCGGCGACGCGGCGTTCCTCACCGCCGGCGACACGATGATCTCGACTACCCACACCGACCTCCGGCTCCGCGCCGAGGAGCGCGGGATCGACACGCGGGTGATCCACGGCGTGACCGCGCAGTCGGCCGCGTCGAGCCTGACGGGTCTCCAGAACTACCGGTTCGGGAAGGCGACGACGCTCCCGTTCCCGTACGCCCACGGCGGCGACGACGTGCCCGCGAGCGTGATCGAGACGATCGAGGCGAACCGGGAGCGCGGCCTTCACACCGTCGTCTACCTCGACATCAAGGTCGGTACGGGTCCGACCGGACCCGACCCCGACCACGAGGAGTACATGACCGCGGACGTCGCCGCCGACCTGCTCGCCGAGGCGTGGGACGACGAACTCGCCGTCGTCGTCGCCCGCGCCGGATCGCCCGGCGCGGTCGTCGCCGCCGACCGGCTGAGCGCCCTCGCCGCCCGCGAGTTCGGCGACCCGCTCCACCTGCTGGTGATCCCCGGCGACCTCCACCACGTCGAGGCGGACGCCCTCGTCGGTCTCGCGGACGCTCCCGAATCGCTGGTCGAGGAGTGACCGTCGGACCGGACGTTTAATCACCGTGCTCAGCGTTGGCACACGGCATGAACGACGTACCCGTCGACCGGCTCATGTCGACCGACCTCACCACGATCGGCCGAGGAGCCGCCGCGGCCGACGCGGCGAAAAAGATGCGCGAGACCGGCGTCAGCTCGATTCTCGTCGTGGAATCCGACGGGACGCTGGCCGGCCTGATCACCGCGACGGACTTCGTCGCGCTCGTCCGCGACAACGATCCGAAGGACCGGACGCCGGTCGAGGCGTTCATGACGACCGACGTCGTCACCGTGAGCCGCGACGACACCGTCGCGGAGCTGGCGGAACCGACCGCCCACGGATACACCCATCTCCCGGTGACCGACGGCGACGGCAGACCGATCGGGATGGTGTCGACGACGGACCTCACGGCGTACCTCTCGCAGGCGGGGTGACGGGTCGGTCCCGCCCCGGACGGAACGGAGGCGCGGTCGCCGGGGCTGTGCGTTCCGGAAGAGTAATGAGACACGGTAACACACGACGGATATGGATCTCGACGACAGAACCCGCGTCGCGGACGTGATGTCGGCGCCGCTGGAGACGATCGGGGCGGACGTACCACTCCGAGAGGCCGCCCGACGCATGCGGGATCAGGACATCAGCGCGCTCGTCGTGACGACCGGCGGCGGGTGCATCGTCACGCAGAGCGACGTCGTCGGGGCGGTCGCCGACGAGCGCGACCTCGCGGCGACGACGGTCCGCGACGTGATGACCGAAGACGTCGAAACGGTGACGCCGGACCTCATGATGCAGGAGGTCGCCGCGATGATGACGATGTACGGCGTGAAACACCTCCCGGTCGTCGACGACGACTACGTTGGGATGGTCTCCTCGACGGACATCGCCGAACACCTCTCCTGAGACGGGTTCGGGGCGCGACTCCCGACCGGCGGCGGATCGCTCCTCAGAACAGCAGCAGCGGCAGCCCGGCGACCACGCCCACGGCGATCAACAGGAGGTTCCAGAGGAACACCGGCCGGACCAGCTCCCGCGCGATGCTCGCGGCGAAGGCGGTCTTGATCAGAATGCTGGCGGCGGTGCCGGCGACCACGCCCGCGACCGCGGTGTCGACGCCGATCTGTCCGGTACCCAGCAGCGAGACCGCCGTGGTCGTCGAGGTCCCCGAAGACACCAGTCCGGCGAGGAAGGAAGTGGCGACGAACCCGCCGGCGCCGAACGTCTCCTCGGCGACCGCGGAGGCGAGCAGCACGACGAGGAAGAGAGCGCCGAAGGTGAGGGCGTTGCCGAGGCTGAACGGCGAGGTCAGCTCCGCCTCCAGGTTCGTCCGCCAGTCGCTTCGCCACACGGCGACGCCGATCCCCGCGAGGGTGATCGCGCCCAGGGGCGCGCCGACGACGAGCGCCGCCTCCGGGACGAAGACGGCCACCACCGCGGCGTTCCGGAACGCCATCGCCGCGTTCGCGAGGAGGATCGAACCCACCGCTATCTCGCCGAGATCCGTCCGCCCCTTCGCGCGCTTGGCCATCTCGGCGACGACCGCCGTCGAGTTCACCAGCCCGCCGAAAAAGCCCGTGACGGCGTAGCCGCGCCCCTGATACCGCTTCACCAGCACGTAGTTGACGAACCCGATGGCGCTGACCGCGACCACGAGCGACCAGACGAGCCGCGGCTGGACCGCGTTCCACGGGTCGATGGTCTCGGCGGGCAAAAGCGGGAAGACGACGAACGCGAGGATGGTGAACTCCACCGCGCTGCGGACCTCCTCGCGGGAGAGTCCCCACGCGAACTCGTGGAGTTCGCGCTTCAACACGAGCAGCAGCGACGATAACACCGCCACCGTCACCGACTCGATGAACAGCCCCTCCGCGACGAGGACCCCGACCCCGTAGGCGACGAGCATCGACGCCGACGTCGTCAGCGAGAGACCGTCGACGGCTTCCTCCACGAAGCTTCGGACCGCCAACAGCACCGCGCTGGCGACCACCAGTACGCCGCCCACGACGAGCAGGCCCGGCTCGTCGAGCAGCGAGAACACCGCGGCCGCGAGGCTGATGAGCGCGAACGTCCGGATCCCCGCCGACTTCTGTGACCACTCGCGCTCCAGCCCGAGGAACATGCCGAGCGCGGTCGCCAAGACCAGCTTGGCGACGTTCGTCTCCAGGTAGACGAACGGGTCGACCGCGTCAATCACCGCCGACCACCTCGCCGCGACCGTCCTCTCCGACCGGACCCCGGTGATCCGTCTCGTCTCCTCGCCGTCATGGTCGTTCCTACCCGTCGGTCACGTCTATAGCTTGCTATATAGTACTATGTATTCGCTGGCGGTTTCGGGGACCCGACGCCGCTCCTACCGGTTCGTCGGCTCCCGCGGGAGGTCGAGCGCCTCCGTCAGGTCGTGTTCCTCGCCGGTGATGAGGTAGAGGACGTCCTCCAGGATGACCGCGAGTTCGGGCAGCTCGCGCACCGCGAGGAAGGTGATCGCGATGAGCGCCACGACCGCCAACAGCTGGCTCATGATGCGGTCGGAGATGAGGAAGGAGACCCGATACGGGTCGGTCGCCCCGAACATCGTCAACACGAGATCCGGGTACCAGTGCATGTACTGGTTGCCCGCCACCACCGAGATGAACGTCGTCCGGAGGATGTTCAGGACGTAGATGAGCGGAATCGTCACCCCGAGCGCGCGGAGCTTCCGGGAGAGCGGCGCCTCGACGGCGGCCACGAGGCCGCCGAAGATGGCCATGCTCCCCAGTCCGGTACACGCCAGCACGATGTGGATGACGACGGTGTGGCCGTCCGCGAGGGTCCACGAGTACGCCGCGTCGTACCCCTCGCGACTCGTCACCGCCTCCGGCGCGTACCCGAGGAGGTCGATGAGCATCCCCGTCTGCGTCGCGACGACCTCGATGAGGACCCGACGGGGTTCCGGGACCGCGATCCCGGCGAACGTGAACGCCGGAATCGTCTCGAACGGCAGGTAGATGAATAACATGATTGCGATGGCCCGAGTGAGGGTGAAAAGCGACGCGCGCCCGTCGTACAGGAGGTACCCCGCGTACACACTGGCCGGAAAGCCGACGAGCGCGAGGATCGACTCCACGTAGCTCTGGTGTTCGAACGCGAAGTACGGCACGGTCGAGAGCCAGAAGAGGCCGAACAGCGCCCACGTCGCGGCCGCGAGGGTGCGGCCCGCGGACAGTCCGCGGCTGTCCAGCAGCCACGCCGTCGCGAAGAGGACCGCGACGATCCACGCGAACGTGAACGTGTCGGGGATCACGCTCAACACCGCCGGCACGCCGTGGCCGAACATGTCCGTACGGTCCGTCGTCGTCGAATAAAGCCCTTGTCGTTGCGTGCGACACCGCCGTCAGCGCGTCGGACCGGGACGGCGCTGCTCCGCCGCGCGTCGTGCTGTCTGCTCGATACGAGAACTTACCGCTCCTCGCTGTCGGCTCGCGGCGTGTCACGCCGCTCGCTCAATATGAGGAGCTACCGCTCCTCACTGTCGAGCACGCGGATCTGGTCGCCGCGGACCGTCACCGGAATCGGGACGGTCGCCTCGTACAGCTCGACGGTCACCTGGTCTTTGCCCTCGTCGATCCGCTGGACGCGCGCCTTCTCGCCTTTGAACGGCCCGGCGATCAGCTCGACGATGTCGCCCTCGGCGATCCCCTCCACGTCCGGGGTCGGCGAGAGGAAGTGCTCGACCTCCGAGAAGGGGCTCTCGGCGGGACCGTCGCCGCCCTGAATGACGCCGTTAGCGTGCGGGATCTCGTCGAGGATCCGGCCGAACGCAGCGCCGTCGGTGGCCTCGACCATCACGTAGCTCGTGAGCTGGTCGGGGGCGATGACGGCCTGGATCTCGGGCGTCTCCTTCTCGGCGAGCATGTCCGCGACGGTGCGCTCCTGGCTCGCCGTCGTCTTGACCGAGTAGATCGGCATTACGCGCCGACCCCCGGGAGCAGGCTCATGATCGCAAAGATCAGGAAGCCGATGAACCCGATGAGCAGGATCCCGGCGCCGGCGATCTTCGACACCTGGAGGAACTCGTCGGTGCTCGGCGTGCTCGCCAGCTTCAGCACCCGAATGTAGCTGTTGAGATCGTACGGAACGTCCATGTTACCAGCGGATTCGAGACGAGACGGTTTTTACCTTTTGATGCGCCCCTGCGCGGTCGGACTACTCCACGTAGTCGATGTCCTCGACGTCGTTGGGAGCGCTCCCCTCCGGCGGCTCGCCGTTGTTCCCGTAGATCTGCGGCGACTCGACGCCGGTCACGACGATCATCGTGCGCATCTCGCCCTCCAGCTCGTCGTCGACCGAGGTCCCCCAGATGATCCGCGCGTCGGGGTCGATCCGGTCGTAGATCTCCTCGACGACGCCCTCGGCCTCCTCGATGGACATGTCGGTGCCGCCGGTGACGTTCACGAGCGCGGAGTTCGCCCCGGAGATGTCGACGTCGAGCAGCGGCGAACGCAGCGCCGACTTCACCGAGTCCTGCGCCTTCGAGTCGGAGTCGGACTCCCCGAGTCCGATCATCGCGACGCCGCCCTTCTCCATCACGGTCCGGACGTCGGCGAAGTCGAGGTTCACCAGCCCGGGCATCGTGATGAGTTCGGTGATCCCCTTCACCGACCGCATCAGCACCTCGTCGGACACCTTGAACGCCTGCCGGACCGGGAGCTTCCCGACCGCGTCGAGCAGGCGGTCGTTGGGGACGACGATGACGGTGTCGCTCACGTCGCGGAGCCGCTCTAAGCCGGCTTCCGCGTTCGTCCGCCGGACTTCGCCCTCCGCCGTGAACGGCGTCGTGACGATGGCGATAGTGAGCGCGCCGGACTCGCGGGCGGCCTTCGCGACGACCTGCGCCGAGCCGGTCCCCGTGCCGCCGCCCAGCCCGGCCGTGACGAACACCATGTCCGAGCCGTCGATGGCGTCCTGGATCTCCTCTTGGGACTCGATGGCGGCCTCCTCGCCCACCTGCGGGAGCGAGCCGGCGCCGCGGCCCTGCGTCTTCTGCTGGCCCATGAGGATCTTCGTGTCGGCCTCGATGTTGACGAGGTGCTGGACGTCGGTGTTCGCGGCGACCAGCTTCGCGCCGTGGATCCCCTCCTCAGTCATGCGGTTGACCGTGTTGCCGCCGGCGCCTCCGCAGCCGACGACCGTGATGTTCGTCTGGAGGTCCTGGAGGACGTCCTGTAGCTCGTCGTCGGTCATCGTTCCGGTCTGTGGCGGCGCGCCGGCGCTCCCTCCGGCGGCGCTCTCGCCGGCTCCCCCGGCGTCCGCTGCGGGGGCCTCTTCGGCTTCGTCGATGGCGTCCTCTACGATGGAGTCCATTATATGGTGTCGTTGCGACCCGGACGTATTTATTTTTGCCCGTTCGTCTGACGCGAGTCGGACGCCAAAATCGCCGGCATTCGCGCCCGATCGCCCGAGTACGGCCGCTCGGTCCGATATCGGACGATCGATGTCATTTATAAATCACTCAGTCCAGCGCGTCGCCGTCGATCGGGAACCGATCCGTCCGCGTCCGCGACACGTCGCCCGGCTCGACGGTCTCCCCGTCGACGTCGACGGTCTCCCCGTCGGCGAGCCGTCCGAACGCCGGTCCTTCCGGGACGCCTCGTTCGGCCGCCAAACCCGGATCGAACGCCGTTTCGCGGGCGACGACCGCCCCTTGCTCGGGGAGCGCCTCGACCGCGTCGTAGCCCGCCTCCAGCACCGCCGCCAGTCCCTCGACGAGATCCTCGTACCCCGGTGTACCCGGGGCCGTCGCGAACGCGACGCTCTCGGCCGCGCGGGTCCCTCCCTGCTCCGTGTCGAACGCGACGGCGACGGACTCGACCGCCTCTCGGGCGGCGTCGGCGTCGAGTCCCTGCGCCCGCGCGAGCAGATCCGTCGGGAGGTCGCGGACGCGGACCGCGTCGCCGATCGCGTCGACGTCGCCGTCGGCTCCGGCGGCCGCGACCGCCTCGGCCGCCTCGTCGACGACCGCACCGAACCGCAGTCCCTCGTCGACGGGACCGATCGCCGCCTCCAGCCGCTCGACGAGCGGGAGCGGCGCGTCGCCGACCTCGCGGACCCACGTCTCGCTCACGACCCGGTGGCCGAGGTCCTCGACGACCGCGGCGAGGTCGGGGTGGTCTCCGTCGACCACGGCGTGGTCGGCCCGACTCCGCTCGAAGGCGGCGTCGATCACCTCGCGGTTCGCCGCGGGCGCGCCGAGGTCGGCGAGCGCCCAGTCGGCGCCGACGTGGCCCACCCCCCACTCGGTCTCGCGGACGATCCGGGTGAACCGCGGCGCGTAGTGGCCGCCGCCGAAGCCGACGACGTGGCGGGGGCGACCCTCGGAACCATCGGACAGGTTCGCGCCCGTCCCGCGGAGGTCGAGGACTGCGCGCGCGACCGCCCGGGCCGCCTCCGGGTCCTCCCACTGCGGCTCGTCGGAGCCGAGTTCGACGAACAGCGACGGGGCGGAGACGTCGGTCGGTCCGTGGTGCGTGCACTCGATGCCGACCTCGTACCCGTCGGGCGCGTGTCGCGCGAGCGCCTCGACGACGCGCTTCTCCGCGCCCGGCGCGGCCCGCGCCAGCGACTCCGGCTCGCCGCCGTACTCGGCGCCGCCGAAGTTCCCGGTGACGTGTGCGGTCAGCAGCTCCCCGGTCTCGCCCGAGTGTCTGGAGACGAACGCGAGGAACGCCGGGTCGCAGTCGAACGCGGCGACCGGGTCCGACAGGCGGATGTGGAGGTCGTCGAACTCGCGGAGCTCGAACCCCGCCGTCCGGTAGTAGGTCCCGCCGCCGTCTGCGTCCGGGAGCGAGTCGTCCTCGCGAGCCTCCCAGTTACCGACCTCCAAGAGCCGCTCGCCGATGTGCGCCGAGGCGCTGTCGGCCCGGCTGACGACGATCGCTATCACGCCACCCGCTCCGCCGCCCGCGACCGAATACCCGTCGGTTCCGGTCTCCGGGACCGACCCCGCCGCGTTCGCACCGACCGCCACCGGTCCCCCGCGCTACGGCAACAACAGGTACACGAAGACGCCGTAGCCGACCGTGAGGACCGCGCCGTCGATCCGGGTGATCCGCTCGCCGTACGCCATCAGGCCGACGGCGCCCGCCGTGAACGCGAGCAGCGCGGGGAACTCGAAGCCGCGGACGCCCGGGGCGACGCCGATGGGGGTCACCACCGCGACGATGCCGATGACCGCGAGGACGTTGTAGATGTTCGAGCCGACGACGTTGCCGACGCTGAACTCGGCCTCGCCGCGCACCGCGGCGACGACGCTCGCGGCCAGTTCGGGCAGCGACGTGCCGAGCGCCAGCACCGTGAGTCCGATGAAGATGTCGGAGAAGCCGGCGGCCGACAAAAGCGACTCGCCGCCGTCGATCAGCCACCGCGAGCCGAGCACGAGCGCGACGATGCCGCCGACCACCATCGCGACGTCGCGCGCCTTCGCGTCGGGCATCGCGTCCCGCTGTTCGTCCGAGATGGCCGACTGGTTCCGCTGGACGTTGCGGAGGACCGCGGCGGTGAACACGACGAGCGCCGCCAGCAGCACGACGCCGTCGACGAGACCGATCCGCCCGTCCCAGCCGAGACCGACGAGCAGCAGCGCGGCCAGCACCATGAACGGGACGTGCCGGCGGAACACGGTGTCGGAGACGTCGAGCGGGCGGATCAGCGCGGAGATCCCCAACACCAGCCCGATGTTGGCGATGTTCGAGCCGACGATCGCGCCGAGTCCGATGTCGGTCGACACCGTGACCGCGCCGAGCAGGGAGACGAAAAGCTCCGGGGCGGTCGTCGCGAACGCGACGACGGTGACGCCGACGGTCGACGCCTTCAGCCCCACGGCGAGCGCGAGGTCGCTCGCGCCCGCGACGAGCAGTTCGGCGCCGGCGTACAGGAGGGCGACGCCGCCGGCGATCAACAGCAGTTCGACGAGTGGCGACCCGGGCAGCACGGCTCCGGGTTCGCGTCGCCGTTTCAAAAGGGTCGTGATCCCCGGTCGCTCGGGAGGACGCCCGCTATCGCTCCGCGATCAGGCGTGCGCCGACCGGAACTCGCCGTGTTTCACGCCGAGCGCGAACGCGATTCCCCCGAAGACGAGCATCGACGGGACGACCATCATCAGCGTCGTCTGAAGCGCCATCGGCGTGGCGACGATCAGCCCGGCGGCGCCGATCGCGACGATCAGTACGAGCACCGCTACCGCGCGCGGAAGGTCGAACTCCATGCCCGAAGTACGTCGCGAGCGATCCTAAACGTTCGGTCCGCGGTGCCGGCTTCCGGTGCGGGGCGAGGAGCCCGGGTCGGAGCGACGCCGTCCGCGGCTCCGCGGCCGCGCTCACGCCTCGATTATCTCGTCTTCCTCCTCGTCGGGGATCCGGATCTCCCCGTCGAGCGCGACCGTCGCGAGTCCGCCGACGCGGACCCCGTCCGACTCGACGCGAACGCGGACGTATCCGGGCCGGTCGACGAAGTGTCCCTGCTCGAAGCGGAGTTCGTCCGGTTCGTCGCCGTCGAAGGCGTCGACGTGCCGGAGGTACCCCCCGACCGCCCCGCTCGCGGTGCCCGTGACCGGGTCCTCGGAGATGCCGAGCGAGGGGACGAACGCCCGACCGTGGAGCGTCGAGTCCCCTTCGAGCGCGTCGAAGGTGAACGCGTACACGCCAGCGACGTCGAACTCCTCGGAGAGGCGCTCGACCGCCTCGTCGTCCGGGTCGGCCTCCCCGAGCCGCTCCAAGAAGTTCACGGGGACGACGAGGAACGGCAGTCCCGTCGACGCGACCGCGACGGGGAGGTCCGCGCCGACGTCGCGCAGCGCGGCGGGGTCGACCCCGAGGGCCGACGCGACGCGGTCGAGGTCGACGTCGACGACCTCGACGTCCGGCGCCTGCTGACGCATCCAGACGGTGCCGTCGTCGTCGACCGCGACCGTGAGGTCGCCGACGTTCGTCCGGAGCGTGCGCTCGCCGCCGTCGATCGCCCCCTCGGCGAACAGGGCGCCGTAGGTCGCTATCGTGGCGTGCCCGCAGAGGTCCACCTCCGTCGTCGGCGAGAAGTAGCGGAGCCGGTCGTCGGCCGCGCCGTCCCCGGCCGCTTCGTCCGCGGCGGTCAGGAACGCCGTCTCCGAGGCGCCGAGTTCGGCGGCGACGGCGGCCATCCGGTCGTCGCTCAACCCCTCGGCGTCGGGGACGACGCCGGCGGCGTTCCCGGCCAGCGACTCCGCGGCGAACGCGTCGACGAGCAGCGCGCGTCGGGTCTCCATGTCGACCCCTCCGCGAGTCACGGACAAAAAGCCTCCCGAGCGAGTCGGCGACGCCGGTGCCGCGACCGTCGCGGCCGTTTTCGCTCACTTCGTTCGGCGGCGGACCACGTTCCCGAACCCGAACCGCGCGCCCCCGCCGTCGGCGTCGGTCGCCAGCACGGTCCACCCGTGGGCCTCGGCCACCGCCTTGACGATGCCGAGTCCGAACCCGGTCCCCTCCGGACTCGTGGTGTACCCCGTCTCGAAGACGCGCTCGCGGTCCGATTCGGGGATCCCCGGTCCGTCGTCGGCGACGTAGAGGACGTCGTCGTCCCAGCCGACGGTCACCGTCGGGGCGTCGCCGTCTTCCGAACCGCCGTGTTCGGCGGCGTTGCGGAACAGGTTCTCGAACAGCGTGCGGATCCGCGAGGCGTCCCCGACGACGGTGCCGAGCGGCTCCGCCTCCAGCGCGGCGTCGCCCGTCGCTATCGTGTCCCACGCCTCGTCGACGACCCGGTCGAGGTCGACGGCTTCCGCGTCGACGACGCGCTCGCCGAGCCGGGCGAACGAGAGCGCGTCGGCGATCAGCTCCTCCATCCGATCGAGCGCCTTCGCCGTCCGCTCTAAGCGCTCGTCGTCCCGCGACTCTCTGACCAGGTCGACGTTGCCCGCGGCGATGTTCAGCGGGCTTCGGAGGTCGTGGCTCACGACGCTCGCGAACTGTTCGAGCCTGTCGCGTTCGCGGCGCATCTCCGCTTGGGTCTCCCGACGCTCCAGTTCGTACCCCACCCAGCGGGCCATCAGGTCGACCAGCGTCGCCTCCCACTCGGAGAACGGGACGGGCCGGTCCTCGCGGTCGTAAAAGCAGAACGTCCCGTACACGTCGCCGTCGACGACCACGGGGGCGCCGACGTAACAGGAGATTCCCTCCCGGACGAACCCGGGACGCGAGGACAGCTCCGGGTCGGACGCGATGTCGCGCACCTGAAGCGAGGCCTCGGTGCTCACGACGCGCTCGCAGTTCGTCTCCTCCAGGTCGACGACCGCGCCCGCCCCGAACGACCCCGTCGCGTCGTCCGCGACCTCGACGACGTACCGACTCCCCTGAACGTGCGAGAGCAGCCCCGACTCCGCGCCGATGACGTCGCGCCCGAGCGCGAGCAGCTTCTCGACCTTCCGCTCGAACGGGTCGTCCTTCGCGGAGATGATCTCGTAGAGCCGGCGCATCACGCGCTCCCGGCGCTCCAGCTCCTCCCGCTCCTCGACCGCCTCGGTGACGTCGCGGAAGTACACCGAGACCCCGCTCGCGGACGGGTAGATCCGCGCCTCGAACCAGCTGTCGGCCGGCTCGTAGTACGTCCGCGAGTCGGTCGGCTCGTCGGTCTCGCGGGCGCGCTCGAAGGCGATCTCGAACTCCGTTCCGGCCGCGTTCGGGAACGCGTCCCAGATGCTCGTCCCGACGAGCGCGTCCGCGTCGGTCGCGCCGCCGCCCGCTGTCGCGTCCCCGCCCGCTGTTGCGCCGTCGACGCGCCCCTCCGCTGCGTCCGCTCCGCGCCCGTCGACCGTGTCGGCGAGTGCGGCCGCCTGCGCGTTGAGGTATGTGATCGCGTCTTCGTCGTCGACGGCGACGAAGCCGTCCGCCATCCGATCGAAGACCTCGAATCGGTCCTCGTCAAACGGGAGCGTTTCCGCGTCCGACCGGTTGGCCGTGACCGCTCGACAGATCCGCTCCGCGACCGCTTCGGCGACGCGCTCGGCTGAACCGGCCGATTCGCCCTTTCGGACGTACCCCGTCGCGCCGGCGTCGACGGCCGCGGCCGCGATCCGCTCGCTGCCGGCGTCAGTGACGAGAAACACCGGGATCGTCGAATCTCTGTCGCGGACGCGACGGAGGACGTCGAGTCCGCTCTCCGTGTCATCGATCTCGGTCCCGTCCCGGCCGCCTCGGTCCTCCCCGTCCTCCGTTCCGCCGATTACGTACTCGGTGACGACGCAGTCGTACGACTCGCTCTCCACGGCGGTCGCGGCGGCCGCGTGATCGCGGACGCGTCGTATCGTCGCGTTTCCCGGGGACCGATCGAGCGCGTCGCCCAGCGCCGCGGCGAAGCGGTCGTCGCCGTCTGCGAGCAGCACGCGCACGGGCTCCGGAGTCATCGTTCGCATCTTCCCCGCTACTCACTTGTGTATATGGGTCTTCAGACGGGAACTCAGATCGGTCGATCGATCCGGCCGCGACGCGGGCCTCGCCCCCCGTCTCCCCGCGCGCCGATGTCAATCCTTTTGCCTTCGACCGCGGATGGGTGTGTATGGGTCTCTTCGACCGGCTGCGAGGGAGCGACACCCCGCGCGTGGCGTTCATCGGGATCGACGGGCTCTCGTACCGGCTCGTCGCCGACAACCCGGAGACGTTCCCGACGCTGTCGGCGATCGCGGACAACGGTGAAGGTGGGGGGATCGACAGCATCGTCCCCGCGGAGTCGAGCGCGTGTTGGCCGAGCCTCACGACTGGCAAGAACCCGGGCGAGACGGGCGTGTACGGGTTCCAGGACCGCGAGGTCGGCTCGTACGACACGTACGTACCGATGGGCCGCGACGTCCAGATCCCGCGGCTGTGGGACCGCGCGACCGACGCGGGGCTCGACGCGACCGTGATGAACGTCCCCGTCACGTTCCCGCCGCAGCGGACGGTCCAGCGGATGGTCTCGGGCTACCTCTCGCCCGACCTCGACGCGGCCGCGCACCCGGAGGAGCTTCGCGAGTATCTCACCGGCAGCGACTACCGGCTGTCGGTCAACGCGAAGCTCGGCCACAAGGCGGACAAGACCGAGTTCCTGACGCACGCCCGCGAGACCCTCGACGCCCGCGCCGCGGCGTTCGAGCGGTACGTCGAGCTGGACGACTGGGACCTCTTCGTCGGCGTCTTCACCGCTCCCGACCGCGTCAACCACTTCCTGTGGGGCGACTACGAGGACGGCGGGACCTACCGCGAGGAGCTGCTCTCGTTCCACGCCGCGCTCGACGAGCACATCGGCTCGATCCGCGAGGCGCTCCCGAGCGACGTCACGCTCGTCGTCGGCTCCACGCACGGGTTCACCCGACTGCGGCACGACGTCTACTGCAACGAGTGGCTCGAGCGCGAGGGGTGGCTCTCTTACGAGGGCGACGACCACGACGCGCTCGCCGACATCGACGACGACGCCCGCGCCTACTCGCTCGTTCCCGGCCGCTTCTACCTCAACGTGGAGGGCCGCGAGCCGAACGGCGTCGTTCTCGAAGACGAGTACGAGGAGACGCGCGCCGAACTGCGCGAGGCGCTGGAGTCGTGGACCGGGCCCGACGGCGACCCCGTCGCCGACCGCGTCGTCGACCGCGAGACCGTGTTCCGAGGCGACCACGCCGCCATCGCGCCCGATCTCGTCGTCGTCCCGAACGACGGGTTCGACCTCAAGTCCGGGTTCCGGTCGCACGACGGCGTGTTCGACGCCGACGGGCCGCGAACCGGGATGCACGCCTTCGACGACGCCGCGCTGTTCGTCGATCACCCGGACGCGACGGTCGGAGACGCGGACCTCCTCGACGTCGCGCCCACTCTCCTCCGCCTGCTCGACGTCGACTACGGCCGCACGGACTTCGACGGTGCCAGCCTGGTCTGACCCTTCGGCACCTTCCGCGTCTTCCCGCTCCGGGCGACCGAATTGAAGTGCGTCCGCCCCCACCGCCCGGTATGGAGCGCACCCCCGACGGGACCCCCGTCGGCGTCGACGACCCGTACGCGGTCGCCGGCGTCTGCGACCACCTCACCGACGACGGTCGCTGCCGCTTCGCGCTGACCCGGGCGGGCGACGACCCCGAGTTCGCGGCCGACCGACGCGGCGACGGCTACGACTGTCACGTCGGCGCCGACGGCGAGTGGCGCGCGTGTCCCCACTACCGGTCGACGACCGACGCGAAGGCCTGCGTCCGGTGCGGGGTGGCGGACGTGCGCCTGGCTCACGACGACTCTCGCCCGCTCGTAGAGGAGCACCACCTCTCGTACGGCGGGGGCGGCGACGACTCGCACGAGATCACGGTCGGCCTGTGTCGCTGGTGTCACGCGAAGGTCCACGAGTCGATCGCCCGGATCGACGACGACGCGAGACCGGACCCCGAGGCGATCGCGGAGCGCGAGCGACGGCGCGAGACCCAGCGCTCGGCGTCCGCGTTCGAAACCGCGAGCAAGCGGTACGACAGCGAAGAGTAGGTCCGCGGTTCAGGCGTCTTCAGTCGGCCGGATCAGGTTCGCCAGCGCGACGAGCAGCCCGAGGAACCACCCGAGCGGCACCGAGATACCGATCCACATCAGGACGTAGCCCAGCCCGGGCAGCCCCCACTGCTCGCCGAACGTCTCCAGGTCGAACGCGCCGCGGAGAATCTCGTTGATCCCGCCGACCGCGAGGAACGTGTCGAGGATCCACTCGGCGAGGTCGTAGCTCGGCGGTAAGATTAGCTCCTCCAGCGTCGGCGTGACGAGCGCGGCGACGACCGGGGGCAAGAACAGCGCCGTCATCGCGAACGGGTACGCGAGGAGGACGCTGACGAACCGCCCGCCGACCTTCGAGAAGCCGGCTGCCAACGCGGCCGAGACGACGGCCACCGCGCTGGCCGCCCCGACCGCGATCACCGCGTCGAACGGGAGTTGGAGGTGCGTGATCACCGTCAGCGTTCCCCAGACGACGGCGGCGACGAGCACGGCGCCGGCGACGCCGATGCGGGTGACCGCCGAGTCGAGCTTCGCCGCGTAGTAGCGCGTGGCGAACCCGACGAGCAACAGGGGGTACGCGACCGCGACGAGCGGCGCGCCCAGCACCGCCCAGAGGTAGTAGCCGACCGACTGAACGGTCGTCTCGGGCTTCCACTTGCCTAAGACCGCGCTCGGATCGAGCTGTCGCGGGAAGACGATCTCCATCCACGTCTCGTGGAGGCGAACCACGTCTAAGAAGAGGGCTTCCACCAGCCCGATTTGTCCTCGGCGTTCCATTTGCCTCACGTCGCGTGCGCCACGACGTGAACTTTGTGCCTTCGGCTGCGGCGTTCTCGCGACCGATACCCGCGCCGACAGTCTTAAAGAACCGTACTGACCTACGTACCCGTATGAAACGACGTGGGCTGCTCGCGGCACTCGCGGCGTCGACCTCGGTCGCCGTCGCCGGGTGTGCCGGCCAGAACCAGAGCTTCGACCTCGACGCGGAGTCGGCGCAGGTCCCGGAGAGCGCGTACGCTGACGGGTACTCCGGTCAGGAGCCGCAGTCGTTCTCCATCGACCGGGAGTTCAACGCCGCGGGCGTGAACGTGGAGGTGTCGGCGACAACGTGGGTCGCCCGGTACACCAACGAGACGATCGGATCCGCGCTGTTCGTGGCGAGCACCCCGGACGAGTCGGTCGCCGGACAGTCCGTCAACCCCCTCGTCAGAGCCGACGGCGCGGAGCTCATTCGGCAACTCCTCAACCAGGTCGATCAGCAGGGGATCGGCGGCAACGGGACCGACATCCAGACGGACGACATCGAGGAGGTGGGCGAGGAGACGCAAACGATCCTCGGCGAAGAGGACGTCACCGTCTCGAAACTCGAGACGACGGTCGACGCGGATGTCGCCGGTTCGAATGGTCAGAGCGGCTCCGTCGAAGACGTGCCCGTCCTCGTCTATATCGCCACCGTCCAACACGGCGACGACGTCATCGTACTGGTCGGTATCCATCCGGAAGCGATCGACCAGTCCGACCAGCTGCTCTCGATGATGGGATCGGTCGAACACTGACCGGCTTCGGCCACGCTCCCAGCGGCCCACTCCTCGTACTCTTGACCCGTTTCGAGGTCAGAAACTGCTCTAACTCTCCTGTGAATTTCTCTCCGAACACGGCCGCAGTCTTGCGGTTATTTCTTTGATCGGAAGCTTTCACGTCCGTAAGTCATTTATAAGTAATCAACCCGAGTGAAAGATCCCGCGGTGTGACAAGAGGCGCTTCGCGGGCGCCGCGGTCGACCCTCGATACCGCGCTGCCCCGAGAGCGATCGCTCTGGCATCCGTGGCCCGTTCGCTATGACCCGGATGCGATCGCTCCCATGGCTGTCGATTGGCATTGCCGTCTGCTTCGTGATTGGTACTGTTGTGCTGTTAATAAACTCAGGAACAATCGCAGTCTCTGGGGTATTATGGAACGTAGACGGTGCAAGTGATCTTACCATCGGAACTGAGGAGGAGCAGGTAATTAGCGGTATCGAAGTAATTCAGTCTGATAATCCTGTGAAAATTCACATTGGAGATCTCGTCGCTTCTGGAGCAAAATTAGATCATAATGCTACCTCATATCGAATTGTCTCCGAAGAGGGGACAACTAATACTGGTGTCTATTTAGAAAATGTAAATGACACTAATTCGACAGTTGTCATCTCTGAATCGGTGATCCCTGGTTCCAAACCATTTGATCTTTATATTGAGAATATCGACACAACAAATGTTAGTAGGTACAGTCGGGAAAGTTCAAGAATTAACCGCGACATTTCTTATACTGCCGAACAGGGAGGGAAGAAAGGTTCCGTTGAGTTCAACATATCATCACCTGGGTCTATTAAATTGGAGGGAGATACCTATGATGAAACAACACAATCTATTTTCTATAATTATTCTGTTAACGTCAGTTTAAGCTCCAATCTTTCTGTGACAATTTGGGAGGAAAAACACAACGGAGATCTTGGACAGAAGATTGGCACTGTAGGACTGTCCAGCAAAAATATATCGCTTAGCGATACTGATATTGAAGGTGAAACGGACGTTATTATAGGTCTCCATTCCCCTCAGAATAAGCACGGCTTTGATGCGATCTACGCGTTAGATACAGCAACTATCAATGTTTCAGTACCTGCCCAACTTGTAGGAGGTCCATTTTATTATAGCAGGACTCAAGCAAAGGCAGAGTCCAACAGTACTCTTCTATTTGAATTTAATACGAATATATCTGAGACTCAAGGTCACGTTGACATTAATTTCTCAGATGGAAATACAATAGAAATTGCGCTCAACGATCATGTTCAGAGATATGATGTAGACGATAATCTTCTGTACGTATATCCATCTAATTCATCAAATATCACTAAACTAATGATTAATGACATCTCCCTTAACAATATCACATCCACTTCAAGTAATACTCCGCTCAAAAATGTCTATACTTCACCTACTCATGTAGCTACGATAGTCTCTGATAGAGGTGAATACACTATTAATCGTGGGGCAAATATTGGATTTAGATCGCAACGCCGGACCCAGTATAACCTTTCCAGTGTTAATGGGAGAGTAGTCAGAAAAATAAATACTACAGATCAGAATAAAATCCATAAATTTAGCACCGACGGACTTGTGGCTGGATCCTATTCGTTGACCTCGAGATCTGGAGATCGAAATATCCCAATAGAATTGGTTAACTCTACGATCAGCATCGAGACCACAGATACAGTAGCCAGTTCACGGATACCAGTATATATTGAACAAAACGGAACGAGACGGGGTATAGCTCTTAAGATGTCAAAACCAAACTCTGAGGAGGTATATCGTGATGAGCTCATATTGAATAAATCCTCTAATACTAGCAGATTTATTCCAGTTTCTCAACCAGGAACCTACAGTATAATGATATATGACCCGAACACGGATATGACTGCTACTCAGGATGTGGATGTTGTTGAGGTCAAAAAACCCACAATATCTACGAACATCAACAAAAACCTCTCTACCGGTAGCCATCTCAATTTCACACTTAATACAACATACAATCGCTCATCAGTTTCGCTACTATCTTCAGATGACAATATTACCACACTCGAACTCACGACCACAGATACGGGCCCTACGCCTATCTCAATCAACACGTACGCGTCGCCGGACTCTCCATCGGAGTTCGTCACGACCGGTCCCGGCGTCAGCGTCGATTCGGTCACCGGGAGTACCGACCCACTCCCGCCCGGGACGTACGACCTCACGCTGCGGTCGGAACACGGTACCGCGGTCGCCAACGACACTACCACGATTACGGTGGACCCTCGATCGACGACCGACATGACCGCGTACACCACGCGCGAGGCCGCTCCGGAGGGCTTCGAGAACGCGACCGCGGTCCGGAACGCGATCGCCGACGGGACGCTCACCGCGGCGGCGACCGCGACCGCGAACGACACGCTGGTCTACGCCGTGAACGCGACCGGACTGACCGGTCTCCCGGCGGCCGCGAACGCGTCGCTGGAGCGCGGCGCGGACCTCGACCGCCTCGACGGTCTCTCGTTCGGGGTGACGCGGACGAGCACGGACGACGCCAACGGCTCCGTCGAGGGCGGTTCACTCGGGTCGACCCCGAACGAGTCCGCGGTCCACCTCGACCGCGACGGCCTGTTCCTCGTCGCCGACGGCGAGACCGCGTTCGGCACCGAGCCGCCGCCGGCCGACGGTGAGACGTTCGAAGCCGGGTTCAGGGTCGATGACGACCGACTACGCCGGGCGGACGACGGCGACCATCCGGTGACGACGCGGGTAACGTACGCCGCGACCGACTCGGTCGACGCGCACGCGGAGAACGGGAGCGAGGGCGGACCCGCCGCGACACCGCCGTCGGAAGCCGAACCGGCCGGCTCGTCCGGGACCGGGACGTCTTCCGAGTCGGGGACGTCGGGCGCCTCCGGCGCTCCGGGCGGCTCGGGCGACCCCAGCGGCTCGGGCGGCACCGATGGCTCGGACGCCACCGGCGGTTCTCCCGGTGCCGGTCCCAGCAGTTCGGCCGGTACCGGAAGCGCTGCGAGCGGGGACGGTCAGGGACCGTCCGACGGATCGCGCGGCTCGGACGGTGGTCGCGCGACCCCCCGTCCGGGAGTCGGGATCACGGTCGCTCCCGGTGTATCGGAGCTTCCGGCGTCCGCGGGGCCGCCGCAGATTTTCGGTCCCGGGCGGACGGACGACGGCACAGGCGGTCCCTCGGCGCAGGGGTCCAGTCCGGCCGACGAGCGGTCCAGCGGCGGCGGAGCGTCCGCGACCGATTCCGAGGCGGCGACCGGCTCGACCGAGTCTGTCGAGTCGCCCGGTGCGGGTGACTCCCCCTCCGACGAGGACGCCGCGAGCGACCTCGGGTACGACGACGCGCCGATCCGATCGACCGTGTACGACCTCCCCGGGTTCGGTCCCGTCGGATCGCTCGCGGCGGTGGCGTGTGCGTCGCTGCTCGCCCGCTGCCGTGCGCGTAAGCCGTGAAATCGGGACTGCCAAGACGACCCGGGATACCGGAAGACGCTTGCCGGATCGACCACCGAAGCTCGTTCGCTGCCGCCGATCCCCGATATCCTTTTCTCGGCGCCGCCGTTCGATCGGGTATGAGCGTGACCATCACACCGCCGGAGGAGCGCATCTGCGAGCTGTGCGGGCGGGAGGAGCGGTGGGACGACGAGGTCGACGGGTGGCGGATAGCCGACGACCCCGGGAACGTCTACTGTATCCACGAGTGGGACATCAATGGCACGTTCGTCCCCCTCGACGAGTAACTCCCGACTGGACGTTTCACCACTCGTTTCGGAATACGCGAAACGTTCTCAGAGCTGTTTCAGGATCTCCGTTGGGACCGTGCCCAGAAACGAAAATTACTGATCGGTTCTAAGGTGTGTGATTTGTTCACCACCCGTTATGAATAATTACCTTATATTCCCTAATGTGTGTACGATGGATCCTACCCCTATCAGGGTCATACCTTTAACTATTCATCCGTGAGGGGGCGTATGACCAAGTCACGTAGTACCACCCGGGGCGTACGCGACTCGGAGTCCTCGGGTCAGGAGGGGGGACTCGCGGCGCCGACGGACGACCGGTCGAACTGCGGTATCGGCGGCGTCGTCGACCTCGACGCCGCGCCGACGCACGAGGCCGTCACGGACGCGATCACGCTGCTCGAGAACCTCGAACACCGCGGGACGACCGGCGCCGAGGAGAACACCGGGGACGGCGCGGGGATCATGGTCGCCCGCCCCGACGGGTTCTTCCGCGAAGTCGTCGACGCCGACCTCCCGGAGGAGTACGCGGTCGGCTCCGTGTTCATGCCGCCGGAACCGGGCGTCCAGGCGGAGATCCACGACGTCATCGCCGAGGTGTGCGCCGTCTACGGGCTTGAGGTGCTCGCGTGGCGCTCGGTGCCCACCGACAACGCCGACCTCGGCGCCACGGCGCTCGAATCGGAGCCGGAGGTTTCGCAGGTGTTCGTCGCCCCGGTGGAGGGCGCGGATCTCGCCCAGCGGTTCACGACCGAGGAGACTCGCCCGGACGACGCCGACCCCGACTTGCTCGGATTCGACCGCGCGCTGTACGCGGCCCGCCGCGAGATCGAGAACGCGGTGTCCGAGGTCGACGGCGCCGGCCGCTTTTACGTCTGCTCGCTCGACCGCCAGCGCGTCGTCTACAAGGGGCTGCTGAAGGGGTCGCAGCTCGCCGACTACTACACGGACCTGACCGACGAGCGGTTCGCGAGCCACGTCGCCCTGGTCCACGCGCGCTTCTCGACGAACACGCTCGGCGCGTGGCACCTCGCGCACCCGTACCGGAACATCGTCCACAACGGCGAGTTCAACACGATCCGCGGGAACGTCAACTGGATGCGGGCCCGCGAGAACGACCTCGAACACCCGGCCTTCGGGGCCGAGCTCGACACGATCAAGCCGGTGATCGACGACCCGAACCAGTCGGACACCGCGAGCGTCGACAACGCGCTCGAACTCCTCCTCCAGACCGACCGCGACCTCCCGCACGCGCTCCGGATGCTGATCCCCGAGGCGTTCCGCGGCGACGACCTGATGGACGACGACCGGGCCGATTTCTACGACTACCACGCCTCGCTCGTCGAGCCGTGGGACGGGCCCGCGCTCGTCATCGGCTTCGACGGCGAGCGCGTCGCCGGTGTCCTGGACCGCAACGGTCTCCGGCCGTGTCGCTACGAGGTGACGACCGACGACCGCCTCGTCGTCGGCAGCGAGGTCGGCGCGCTCCCGACGGACCCCGCCGACGTGCGCCGCCGCGGTCGGCTCCAGCCCGGCGAGATTTTCGTCGCGGACCCGGAGACGGGCCGGATCGTCCCCGACGACGAGGTGTTCGAGGACCTCACCGACGAGAAGTACGGCGAGTGGGTCGACCGCGGCCAGGTCGGTCTCGACGGACTCACAGACGAGGACGGGGTCGCGGCCGGGATCGACACCGGCCACGACGCGGCTCGCGACGACGGATCGGAGGAGGTCGAGGCGGACGAGACCGAACCGACAGTCCGCGCCCATCAGGCCGCCTTCGGCTACACGACCGACTCGCTGAACCACCTCGTCGAGCCGATGGCGGAAGACGGGAAGGACCCGGTCGGCTCGATGGGCGACGACACGCCGCTGTCGGTCCTCGCCGACATCGACCGCCCCCTCTTCACCTACTTCAAACAGCTGTTCGCGCAGGTGTCGAACCCGCCGATCGACTACATCCGCGAAGAGCTGGTCACCTCGCTCGAGACCCGGATCGGGAACCAGCGCAACCTCCTGGACGAGACGCCGGAACACGCGGAGCAGATCGTCGCCGACACACCGGTCCTGACGGACGCAGAGACGACCGCCCTCCGCGACCTCCCGGGACCGGGCGAACGGACGCCCGGCGATAGCGACGAGGACGCGTCCGCCGGACCCTCGTTCACCTCCGTCGTCGTCGACACCACCTACGACCGAGACGGGTCGCTCGTCGACGCCGTGACCCGGGTCCGCCAGGACGCTGCGGCCGCGATCGAGGACGGCGCCGACGTCGTCGTGCTCTCGGACCGCGCCGTGGGACCGGATCGACTCGCGGTGCCGAGCCTGCTCGCGACCGGCGCGGTCCACCACCACCTCGTCCGCAAGGGGCTTCGCAACCGCGCGGGCGTCGTCGTCGAGTCCGGTGAGCCGCACGAGGTCCACCACCTCGCGACGCTCGTCGGCTACGGCGCGGACGCGGTCGACCCGTATCTCGCGTACGCCTCCATCGCCGACGTGGTCGCCGGTCCGGATGGCGCCGACGAGGACGAGGCGCTCGCGGCGTACCGCCACGCGCTGGAGGACGGTCTCCTCAAGACGATGGCGAAGATGGGCATCTCGACGATGGAGTCGTACCAGGGCGCCCAGATCTTCGAGGCGGTCGGGCTGGACTCCGAGTTCGTCGCCGAGTCCTTCGAGGGGACGGAGATCCGGACCGAGGGGATCGGGATCGAGCAGATCGAAGACGACCTCCGAACCCGCCACGCGATGGCGTTCGGCGCCGACCCCGAGCTTGAGACCACCGGCGAGTACGAACACCGGTCATCGGGCGTGAAACACGGCTGGAACCCCCAGACCGTCGGCACGCTCCAGCAGGCGGTCCGCGGCGGCGACTACGATCAGTACCGCGAGTTCGCCGAGCTGGTGAACGACCAGACCGAGGAGCTGCAGTCGCTGCGCGGTCTCCTGGAGTTCGACTCCGACCGCGACCCGGTACCCGTCGAACAGGTCGAGTCGGTCGAGTCGATCGTCGAGCGCTTCTCGACGGCCGCGATGAGCCTCGGGAGCATCTCGCCGGAGGCCCACGAGAACAACGCCATCGCGATGAACCGGCTGGGCGCGAAGTCGAACACGGGCGAGGGCGGCGAGCCGCCGGAGCGGTTCGACACCGAGAAGGAGTGTACCGTCAAGCAGGTCGCCTCCGGGCGCTTCGGCGTCACCTCGGAGTACCTCGCGAACGCGGAGGAGCTACAGATCAAGATGGCGCAGGGGTCGAAGCCCGGCGAGGGCGGCCACCTCCCCGGCGAGAAGGTCAACGAGATGATCGCGCACGTCCGGTGTTCGACGCCAGGCGTCGGGCTCATCTCGCCGCCGCCCCAACACGACATCTACTCGATCGAGGACCTCAAACAGCTCATCTTCGACCTGAAGGCCGCCAGCCCCGAGGCCGACGTCAACGTGAAGCTGGTCTCGGAGGCCGGTATCGGCACCATCGCGGCCGGGGTTGCGAAGGCGAACGCCGATGTCGTCCACATTTCCGGTCACGACGGCGGGACCGGCGCGTCGCCGAAGACGTCGATCAAGAACGCCGGCCTGCCGTGGGAGCTGGGACTCGCGGAGGCGAACCAGATGCTCCGCGCGACCGGCCTGCGCGACCGCATCCGCGTGTCGGCCGACGGCGGGCTGCGGACCGGCCGCGACGTCGCGGTCGCGGCCGCGCTCGGCGCCGAGGAGTACGTCTTCGGCACCGCGTCGCTCGTCACCTCCGGCTGCGTGATGGCCCGCCAGTGCCACGAGAACACCTGCCCGGTCGGCGTCGCCACCCAGCGCGAGGACCTCCGCCAGCGGTTCCCCGGCCAGCCCGACCACGTGATCAACTACATGACGTTCATCGCGCAGGAGCTGCGCGAGATCATGGCCGAGCAGGGGTACACCGAGCTGGAGGAGTTCATCGGTCGGCCCGAACTGCTCACGCAGCGGGAGACCGACCACGAGAAGGCGAAGCACCTCGACCTGTCGGCCGTGATCGCCGAGCCGGCGGGCGAGTCGCGCACGAAGGTCCGCGAGCAGGCCCACGCCGGCATCGACGACCTGCTCGACTGGGACCTCATCGACGAGGCCGCGCCCGCCATCGAGGACGGCGCGCCGGTTGCGCTCACCCGCGAGATTCGCAACGTCGACCGCGCGGTCGGCGCGACGCTCTCGAACCGCGTCGTCTCCGAACACGGCGGCGAGGGGCTGCCGGACGACACGGTCTCCTGCCGGTTCGACGGCGAGGCCGGGCAGAGCTTCGGCGCGTTCCTCGCGTCGGGGATCACGATGGAGCTGTCGGGCGCCGCCAACGACTATGTCGGTAAGGGCCTCTCCGGCGGCCGGCTCGTGATCGACACGCCAGCGGAGGCCAGCTACGACCCGACCGAGAACGTCGTCGTCGGCAATGTCGCGCTGTACGGCGCCACCTCGGGCGAGATGTACGTCAACGGCGTCGCCGGCGAGCGGTTCGGCGTCCGTAACTCGGGCGTCAGCGCGGTCGTCGAGGGCGTCGGGGACCACGGCTGCGAGTACATGACCGGCGGCGTCGTCGCCGTCCTCGGGGACACGGGCCGCAACTTCGCGGCCGGGATGTCGGGCGGCATCGCGTACGTGTACGACCCCGACGACCGGCTCGACGACCGCGTGAACCGCGGGATGGTCTCCGTCTCCGAGACGCTCGACGAGTCCGACGAGCGGATGCTCCGCCGACTCGTCGAGAATCACCGGGCGTACACCGACAGCGAGCGCGCGGCCGACCTGCTCGACGACTGGGACGCGGCGCTCGACGACTTCGTCCGCGTCTTCCCCGACGCGTACGCCGACGTCATCGCCGAGGGCGTCGGCGACGACGTGCGCGACGAACCGCCTGCGCCAGCCGCCGCGGTGCCGGACGCCGGCGTCGACGCGGCCGGGCAGGTCTCGGGCGACGACTGAGGGGCGGAAGAAAGCGGGCGTCCGCTAATCGAGCGTCTCCGAGTCGACCTCGCTCTCGGTCGTCGCGCGCTCGACCGCGCGGTCGACGTGGCGCTCGCGGGCGCGCTCGACAAACTCCTCCGGCAGCTCGTCTATCTCGCCGGCCTGAACGCCCCAGAGCTTCGCGTACAGCCCGTCCTCGGCGAGCAGGTCGTCGTGGGTGCCGCGCTCGACGACCTCGCCGTCCTCCAGCACGAGCGCGGTGTCGGCGTCCGTCACCGTCGAGAGGCGGTGCGCGATGACGAAGGTGGTGCGGTCGGCCGCGAGCCGGTCGAGCGAGCGCTGGATCAGCATCTCCGTCTCCGTGTCGACCGCCGAGGTCGCCTCGTCGAGGATTAAGATCGCGGGGTCCTGAAGGACGACCCGAGCGATGGCGAGCCGCTGGCGCTGGCCGCCGGAGAGCTTCACGCCGCGCTCGCCGATCCGCGTCTCGTAGCCGTTCGGCAGCGACGAGATGAACTCGTGGGCCTCCGCGGCCTTCGCGGCCTCGACCACGCGCTCGCGGATCGCCTCCGCGTCGCCCCGCGCGTCGTCACCCCCGTCACCGCCGCCCTCGTTGATCCGCGTAAACCGCCCGTAGCGGATGTTCTCGGCGATGGTGCCGTCGAACAGCGTGGTGTCCTGCGCGACGTAGCCGACCGACGAGCGCAGGCTCTCGACGGTCACGTCGCGGACGTCGTGGCCGTCGACGGAGATCGCGCCGTCGGTGACGTCGTACAGCCGGAGGAGGAGCTTCAACAGCGTCGACTTCCCGGCGCCGGTCGGTCCCACGAGGGCGACGGTGTCGCCCGGGTCGGCGGCAAAGGAGACGTCGCGGAGGACCTCTTCGTCGGCGTCCTCGGGGTCGACGAGGGCGTTCTCGGGGTACGCGAAGGAGACGTCGTCGTACTCGACGGCCCCCACGACGCCGCCGTGGTCGGCGGGAGTCTCGCCGGAGCCGTCGCCGCTTGCGTCGCCGCCGTCGTCGGTTCCGCGGTCGTCTCGGGTCCCGCCGTCGCCCCGGGCGTCGCCGCCGAGTTCGATCGCGTCGTCGTCGTCCTCGATGCGGACCGGGATGTCGCGGAGGCCGAACACGCGCTCGCAGGAGGCCTTCGCGTTCTCGTACTGGTCGATGATGTTCGACACCTCCGCGAGGGGGGCGACGAACTGCTGGGTGAGGAGGACGAAGGTGACGAACGTTCCGACCGTCAGCTCCGTCGTGAACGGTCCCGGCGGGCCGTTCTCCAGCCAGAAGCCGCCGACCGCGAAGGTGGCGGCGAACGCCAGCCCGGCGAGCAGCTCCATCCCGGGCCGGTAGACGTAGTTGAGCCGGAGGATCGACATCGTGCGCTGGAAGTACGAGAAGGACGCGTCCTCGACGCGCTCGCTCTCGTGGGACTCCGTGTTGGAGGTCTTCACCAGTTCGACGCCAGACAGCGCGTTTTCGAGGGCGGTGTTGAGGTCGCCGACGACCGAGCGCTGCGCGACGTACCGCGGCTCGACCGCGCGCATGAACCAGAGCGTAAAGAGGACCATCAGCGGGATCGCGGCGAGGGTGACGATCGCCAGCTCGTGGTTGTAGTAGACGAGGACGCCCGCGATCCCCACAAGCATCACGCCGAGCCGCGCGGAGTTCTGGAGGGCGTTGTCTAAGAACACCTCCAGGTTCGAGGCGTCGTTGTTGAGGACGGACATGACCTCGCCCGTCTGTTTGTCGTCGAAGAAGGTCATGTCGAGCCGTTGCATCTGGTCGAAGGAGTCGGTGCGGACCGCGTGCATCACGCGGTGCGCGAAGTTGTTCGCGGCGATGCCGTAGATGTACGTGAACACGCCCGTCACGATGAACGACCCGAAGATGAGCAGCACCGAGAGCCGGAACTGCGCGTCCCCCTCGGTGGGCAGCCAGGCGTCCGGCACGATCGGGAGCGTGTAGGGGCCGGTGCCGGTGAAGACGGCGTCGATGGCGACGCCGAGGACGACCGGCGGGATCAGCCCCGCGACCCGGGCGATCACGTTGGCGACCATTCCGATCACGAGCCAATGGGCCTCCGAGGCCCCGTACTCGCGGAACAGCCGACTCAGGGGTCGGTCGACCCGGTCGCGGTACACTTCGAAGGCGTTGCGATCGTCTGCGGACATAGGCGTAGAAACGCGGCGACCCCCATGTATCCGGCGGCTTCGGCGGCCCGTTCCGGGTTCCGACGACCGCGGTTCTCGACCCACCAATCACTTATAAATAACCGACCGAGCGCGGTGGCGCGTGCCTCCGAGCGCCCACGGGGCGCGAGGAGCACGCGCGAGGGACGCCGTGAGCGACGGGCGACCGAAGGGAGCCCGGAGCGAACGGCGAGGCTGGGGAGGTGTGAGGCGCTGTGCGGGTCGGGACTCAAAGGGGCAGCCGCGAGGGCGGCGCAGGCGACGTAAGGACCACAGAGAGCGAGCGAAGCGAGCGACCGAGGACCGCAGCGAGCGTGCGCCGCCCTCGCGGCTGGGGCTTTGGCGGTATTCTCCGCAGATCTGCGATCGGCAGTTTATAAGCAAGCGGCTGGGGCTTTGGCGGTATTCTCCGCTGATCCACCACCTACTATTTATAAGTGTCATACTTCGACGCCTGAAGCGGTGACCGACCCGTCCCAGCGAGAGTGATCTGGTCGCCGGTCGGTTTAATAAGCGTCACTCGAACTCCCGTACGTGGACGAACTTGTCGTGAGTACGGAGGTGTACGCCGACCCCGAGGAGGTGTACGCGTTCCTGCTCGATTTCCCGCGGTACGCGAACTACTCGGAGTACCTCCGGGAGGTCCGAACCGTCACCGGCGACGGCGGTCCCGGAACCCAGTACGCGCTCACGTTCGCGTGGTGGAAGATATCCTACACCGCACGCTCGGAGGTGACCGGCGTCGACCCGCCCGAGCGGATCGACTGGGAGATTACGAAGGACATCGACGCTGGCGGCTGCTGGCGGGTGACGCCGCCCGCGACCGACGGCGGTGACGAGAGCGCCGCCCAGACCGTCGACGCCCCTTGCGAGGTCGCGCTCGAAGTCGAGTTCGACCCCGGCTCCGCCAGCGCCGACGCGCTCGACCTGCCGCGGCTAGTCTCGTTCGACTGGGTGTTGAAGAAGGCGATCCCGCTGATCAGAAGCGAGGCCGAGCAGGTCGTCGAGCGCGCCGTCCGCGACTTGGAGGGGTCGAAGCGCGACGTCGATCTCGACGTGTACGTGGATTCGAACCGAATCTGACGCCCTGCGGCAGCGCCAAACAGCCCACGTCCCCGAGTCGAAGGCCTTAATATATCCAGCGGGGAACGAACAAATGCGTTCGCGGGCTCGTAGATCAGTGGTAGATCATCCCCCTGGCACGGGGAAGGCCCGGGGTTCAAATCCCCGCGAGTCCACTCCTTCACTCCCTTCGGTCGTTCAGTCGTTCCCTCGCTTGGTCCCACTCGCTCACTTCGTTCGCTCGCGGGACCCCCGCGAGTCCATTCGGCTTCCTCCGGTTCCCTGTGTAGTCGAGTAGGTGGTTGCGCTGTGGGTGGAGATTCTTTCCCAGGTCGAGAACCTCGTGTAGACGGCTGTGTTCGCCATGCTTCTGCCCGCAACCTGTATTAAAACTAAGCCCCTATTCGCCAGTTGGGCGAGAAGGATATGCTTCTCGCCAGGAATCCCGTTATGGTATGACCATTTAGTTCTGAGCTTCCTTTTCAATCTCTGAACTGCTGCTAGCGTTTTCCTCTTCTTCACCGTTTAACTCGTCTTTATATTCAAGTGAGTATGGAGGGTCGAACCTCAGAGTTGAGTCTCGACCTGAGATTCGATCCGGAACAACGCGAGAGAGTATTCCGAACACTAGCAAGACGCTCAAGAATACCAATAGTAGCTCACTTAGTGGGATCGGCGCCCCCAGCAGCAGCCTATATCCTATCATCGACAGGATAATGATACTGAATAGCAGAGATATCTTCCCGGCCATTAGTATTCGGTCCAGAGAAAATATGATCCTATCGTTCTGTTCAATTCTACCTCTGTAATCCTGAAGGCGGGTTCTCAGGTAGTCTGAAGACGATTTCTCCGAAGTAATTGTATTGTGGATATCATTTGGATTAGTCATATTGCGAGTATTATATGCTTCATATCCGCCTGCGACTATATTCGCGATGGCTGTTGTGAGCAATCCTATAGAACCAGCTACCGTAGCATGTCTTATTGAAGGACACGACGTCGCATTATACATACACTTGTCAGATATAATTGAATTCCCGAGCTGAGTAAGCGTAGTCGGATCCAAAGCGCCCAGTACGGCAATAGGAACCCCAATTAGGACCAAAATCAGCCGCAAATAGCGTGCCCCCTCCTCGGAGAAGGATTTAATTGCTTCTTGCTGTGTGCTCAAGCGCTGCTTAGCGTTTTCATATTCAACTTTTAGTATGTCTTCAGACTGTGAATTCTTGCTTCCGTATGGACTCTCGTCATCTTCCGGTTCTTCCTCACTCATGTATTATAACCAATGAATATAGAAAGTAGAAAAAGATAGTGTTGAGAGACATCCAGAAGACCTGCGACATGTCGATTTTATACAGAAGCAGATCCTATACTGCGATCTGTAGGGACTGCGAAATATATTTCCTGATGAACGTTGAATGTCGGCCATGAATAATATTGGACTCAAAGAGGTCTTTGCGGTTGTAGCTGGGCTGGTTATACTAGTCGCAATTTTCCGATGGATCTACACAGATATTTCACCATTATTATAGGTGACCTATGATCAGTACATCACAAAGCCGGTTAGTTGAGACGTCTGCTTGCTGAAGGTGTGTCTAATACCAAGCAAGCAGACGGTGAAATCCACGAGGACCAGCT